>PNAJ01000143.1 GCA_003170295.1 Bryobacterales bacterium
TCCCGATCAGCCGGAGCCATTGCTGTTTCACAATAGGGATGCGACCGCCGAGGCCGAGTGTCGATTCACGGAGCCTCCGCATTCCTGGAGCCGCGGAGACGTTTTGCTGGTCGTAAAGCTCCAGGTAAAGTTCTGTATCCTTCTTGAATTCGTGACCGGCGACTGCGCCGCGAATCCACGAGCTCGGGGCATCTTTACTGGTGATCCAGTAGCCCGTTTCGCCGCTGAGACGGATCCAGCGGATTTTAGCGCTTACTTCCAAAGGGAGAAGGAATTGAGGGGTGGGCTCCGCAATGCCGCGCGCTACCGAGCGGGTCGGATTATTTAACAGAAGCTGTGGATAGATCGACGCGCTGAACTTGATTTCGCGCTCTCGTCCTTCATGTGGTTCTTATAGTGATGCTCGTAAAAGCGGTATTTCACTCCGAACAGAGAGTTTCCCAGACCGGCGACGACATGGCTCTCGTCGCCCCGCACTTCCTGAATGCCGACGGGGACTTCGTACTTGAGTTGAATCCGGTTTCCGATCCCGTAGTTGATGTCGAGATCGGGAGTTTCATAGGAACCCCCGCGGGGATTGCGGTCGGCGAGGAACCCCATATTAATCTCCCAATGTTTGTTTCCTGGAGTGTCGGGATCGTCGGATCGGAAGGGCGGGCCACCTTGGGAGAGCGCCAGGGCAGGAAAGAGGATGAAGGTAGCTATTTTGCCCAGAACTTCGCCCGACACCATCAATTAGCAGTGTATCAATTTAAAAGGAGCACGGCCGGGATTTTGATCGTTGGCTGAGCCGGCCAGGGGGTCCGCCCCACCCTGAGCTAACTTGGGCGTTAACATATATTGCCTAAAACGGCATGAGTTGCCAAGTAAGTTGTTACCCTTACTTGGATGTCATGCCGATCTTTGCCAGAGCGGCTCGGAGAGCGGGTTCGCTTTTGACGCCTACCTCATAGAGAGCTATCTTGCCTTCGCGGTCGATCAGGACCAGGGTGGGGTAGGCGTTGATCGATAGAGATTTCAGAATCTCGTCGTCGGCGAGGAGTCGAAGGGACGGGTAGGTGAACGGGAGTTTTGCGATGGCTTCTTCGCCGACGTTGACTCCTAGCACAACCAATCCTTTCGCGCGGAATTCCTTATGAAGCTTTTCCAAAATCGGGAATTCGCTTTTGCAGGGGCCGCACCAGGATGTCCAGAAGTCTAGTAATACGACTTTTCCCTGCGTGGGCGGAGCGCCTTTGAGAACGGGCGCGGGTTTGCCTTCGACGTCGGGCTTGGTGATGCCGGGGAGGGTCCAATCGGCGGTTTCGGTCGCGCCGGGGGGAGGGGTGAAGACGAAGAGTGAATCGGGAAGGTCGGTGTTCAGCGCGAGGCCCATGGTGGTGGTGGCTTGCGTCATGATTACGGGCTCGATCAGAGTGCCGACGATGAGGCGCGCGGTGAAGCTGTTCTGAAGAGTCAGGCCGAGGGTTTTCGAGATCCAGCTCACTTGGACGGCGTCCTGGATAGTCAACTGCTGGTCGGGGAGCTTGATGGTATCGTAGTGGGCTTCGACGACCCAGCATTGGTAGGACTGGTCGTCGATCTCCATGGTCTTTTCACCGGTGATTTCGACCGACTTAATGGAGTTGGCGATGTCGGGAAGGTTCTTGAGGACGCCGTTTTCGCCGAGGATGGATTCGGGCGAGCTCGTGGCAGTTCGCTTGATGTATTTTTTCTGCTGATCGAGATAGACGAAGGTGTGAGCGCCATCGCTGACGACGGTCATAGCGGCGGGGCCGTTCTGAGACTCGATGCGCATGCGGTCCGGGCGGCGGACGCTGATGACGGCGGGCATCTGCATGCGGGTGTTGGTGCCGCCTCGGGTTTCGATCAGGCTGAGGGAGTGGATCTGGTAGCTGCTATATTTTTTGATGGCGTCAGCCGAATGAAGGAGTAGGTCGCGCGGGTCGGGTTGGGCGAGGAGGCACGCTGGAAGAAGCAGGATTGCGAAGCGCGGAGTCATTTTATATATTAAGACCCTGGTTATAGAAGCTTGAGGGTAGCTTTGCCCATCGGGCCGTCGTAGAATAATTCGAGCGAGTGAATATTCCTGGTGCTGCCTCGATGAGGGAAGTAGATGAGGCCGGAGCGGGGGAGGGTGTGCTCGCCTTCGGGGAGCGAGGCGTTTTGGACGCGGGAGTCGATGGAGTCTTCCTGCTCCTTTTGAATGATTGTGACGGGTTGAGTGGTTCGCTCGTTGCCGTCGCCGGGGAATCGGCTGGGGGGCGGACGGGGGCCGACGGTTACGGTGCCATCGCCGACGCCCGCAGTGCCGGTCGCTTCCAGATGCGGGCGGGAGCTGGGGAATTTGATGGATCCGGCAACCATGCCGGGAAGCTGGGTGAGGAGAGGCGTCCCTCTGCCATTAATGCGCAGAGTGAACTGGTCGGGGGACATCTTGAGGCGGCTCAGGGGAGGGCCGAAAAACGTCGTTTCGATCACTAAGTAGTCGTTGGCGACTAGCGTCCCCTTCGTGGTGGGCAGAGAATGGACCAGATACTCGGCAGCGAGCGTTACCGTACCCATTTGTACCCGGGTGGGATAATCAGAAGCCTTGGTTTTCGGAGGGTCCTGGGCACGAAGGAACGTTATTGCGCCCAACAGCAGGGCAAGTCTCATGATTGCTCCCAAACTTAACACAATTTCGCCGAAGTGCATATAAGTGGAATACGTACTGAACGTCTTGGCCGTTTCGCTGGCAGTGCTGCAGGTAGGGACCGTGATCCTGCTGCTGCTGCGAGGACCGGTGCGGAAATACGCATTCGTTTTGGCATACTGCTCGTTGCAAGTGGGCACGTCGCTGGTCGAGATGCTGATCGAGCGCAAGTTCGGGAGGACGGGCAAGCTATACGCCGCGGCTTTCTGGACCGACGAGATCGCACTGGACTTGCTGCTGTTTTTCATCCTGATCCTGCTGACGTATCGGGCGATGGAGGGCAGCCCGGCACAAAAGCAGATGGGGCGGATGCTGGGTGCGGTGACACTGATTGTCATGGTCCTGCCATTTGTGCTCTACAAGGGAGCGCCGAACGTACTTGACCTCGGATCGATGACCGCAGTCAAGACGGCCTGGTTCGACCACACCAGCCAGTTGCTGAACTTCGGGGCGGCGATTCTGAACCTGGGCCTGTGGGGGGCGCTGGTGGCATCGCGGCGGAAGGATACTCAGTTGCTGACGGTCAGCGCGGGGTTCGGTATTGTCGCGACCGGAGTGGCGATTTCGTTCGGGATGCGGCGGCTGATCGTCGCCCATGGCGCGGCGGTACGAGGCGGCGCTCTTTGGGAGTCGGCGAATTTGGTGTTTATTTTGGCGCACCTGGCTGGGGCGGCGATTCTATGTTGGGCATTCCGGCCGGTGCGCGTGAAGGGCGCCGATGTTGCGTGAGCGACCTTGAATGGTTGACTCCGCTCCCTACGGTCACGGCTCGGTAGGCAGCGGTCAGACCTGGGTTACCAGCGCACGGGTCACTGGATCCCCTGGGGATGTGGCGGGCCTTAAGCAAAACCCTACCCCCTTATTAAGGCATTCGCTTAGTGTTCATTCGCGGCGACCGGCCGTACCATTAATATGATGTCGTGGTCTAGTGACGTACGATGCCTGTATTGCGACGGGCGACTGCCGCTTTATCGAAAAATCACGAACGGGCAGTTTTGCTCCGCGCCGCACCGAAAACTGTACTGGCAGGAGCAGGAGCGCCTGGGCGTGGAGCGTCTGCATCAGACGCAGGATTCCCTCCGCGCGTTTCGTCCACCGGAGGGTGTGTACGCGATCCTCGGTCCGCCTGTGCTGGAGCCTCTCGGGGACCCTGTCGTGGAACCCATGGCGGACAACGAAGCACCGCTGGCCGGGCTGATTCCGATCCAAACGATTCCGCAGCCGCGGTGGCCGACGGATCGACTGGAAATGGCGGAGCCGAAGCCGCTTCTGCCCGCAGGAGTGATGCGGATACCGCTGCGCGCCGTCGCTCCCCTGGCGGCGGATGTAGCGGCCGCGGGACTTGCGAAAGTTCCCGTTGCGCCGCGGGTTTATCGAGCCGCGCCTCGCGTGGAGCCACTGCCGGTGGCGTGTGTGCCCTTGCACGACGTGCCGCTTTCGCTCGCGCCCCAAGGGTTCGATTCCGCCGCGATCGGGACGGAGAACGACGACATTCCGCGGGCCGAAGCTCTACCGATGGCCGCATTCGCGGCGCAGGACAGTGCTTCGAGTCGGGCGCTGAGGGACCCTTGGCCGGCAACGCAGTTCGCCTGGTCCGAAAGAGCGTATCTGCCGCTGGGAACGATGGAGTGCGGGGTGACGCCGGCGGTCGCAACGCCGAAGCAGGCGGGGTTGCGACCGCTCTCCATAGATCAGGTGCCGCTGGTGCATGGAACCTGGATCGACAGCCTGCGCGCGATGGGAGCCGAAACCGGCGCTGAAATGCCGCGTTACGAGCTGTCGACGCCGGCGATGCGTCCCCGGCTGCGGCTCGCCGCGGGGAGCCGCTATGCGGTGGCCACTCGGGACCCGGGCATTGCCGTGGCGACGATCGAGCCGGAGAGCTTGCGGCCGGCGGACCAGGAAGTCGCGATGCCGGAACGGGCGAGCACGGCCGCGGCGGCGAGTGCATCTTCCTCCACTCGCTCGCAGATTCGGATTCCCATACCGAACGCGGCGGGGTTGCTGCCGCTGGCCTCCGCGCAAGCGAATGAGCCCGATTCCCGGCCGCCCGCATTCGAGGGCCTGCCGCAGCCGCTGCGTACCGAGCCTATGCGTCCGGCATCGCGTCTGGAGCCGATTGACGCTAAACCGGTTGCGGATTTCATGGCTCCCGCGCCGGCCAAGAAAGACGCGGTACTGTCGGGCGCCGAATTTGTTCCGCAGCCTGTCAAAGATGAGACAGGGCAGACGGTGTGGGCCAACCTCGCGGGGTTCTGGCAACACGCGCCTCGCGATCTGAAGCTGCTGGCGTTCGCCATCCCGATCCTGCTGGGACTTGCTTTGCATCCGTCGCTAAAGAAGGTACCCTACACCGCTCCGGTTCAGACAGCCGGGATTCAGCGAAATTTCCAAAGTAAGTTGACTGAAAAGTGGGTGAATGTCCGGCAAACGATGATGAATCGCGCGGCGGTTGCGCTGGACGAGGATTTTCGCGCCGGTCTGGATGACTGGACCAGCCGGGGCGGCACGACCGATTGGGAGTTCGACGCGACGGGGTTTGTGAGGCCCGGACCGCTGGCTTTGTACCGGCCTTCGCTCGATCTGACCGACTATCAACTTCAATTTTTAGGAATGATCGATAAAAAAGCGCTGAGCTGGGTAGTGCGCGCGGCCGATTTTGACGATTACTATGTCGTGAAAATAGTTGTCCTCAAACCGGGACCGGTGCCGACGATCGGGGTGACCCGCTATGCGGTGATCCACGGCGTGGCGCAGGATCGCGGCGACACGGTGGCGCTGATCAACGCCCGGGAAGACATGTTGTACCGGGTGCAGATGGATGTTCATGGCGATACTTTCGCCCTTACGGTGCAGGGACAAATGGTCGATAGCTGGTCTGAGCCGCGATTGCGGAAAGGCGGCGTCGGGTTTTTCACGGCGCGCGGGGAAGCTTCGCGCTTGCGTTGGGTGCAGGTTACGCATCAATACGACATGCTGGGACGGCTGTGCGCGTACCTGGCGCCTTACAATATTCCATCGACTAACGGGGGGGGGTGGCAACCATGAGCGGACGGAAAAACGGAGTAGACTCGGCGATACGCACCACGGGCAAGGCGGTGTCACCCGCTTTGGCGAAATCGGTGTCGTTGCACCTGGAAGGGAAGCGCAAGGAAGCGCTGCGCGAGTTGAACGCCGCCATCGAGAACGGCGAGGACACGGCCGAAGTGTTTGCCGCCAAGGGACACATTCAGTTTGAGCTGGAGCAGTTCGAGGACGCGATTAAGACCTACGAGAGGCTGCTGACGGTGGCTCCGCGGCACGCGACGGCGAACTTCAATCTGGGCATCTGCTACGAGAAGCTCGGGCGATGGCAGGAAGCGACGGACTCGTTCACGAAGGCTCTCGAAGTGGATCCGCAGCGCGAAGAGGCGCAACTGGGGCTCGGAATCTGCCTGCTGCATCAGGAGAAGCCGGAACCGGCGATCGGATGCTTCGACAAGGTGCTGGCACGCCAGCCGGGTCATGAAACGGCGATGTTCGGCAAGGCGGTTTCGCAGCAGCTGTTATGGAAATTCGATGAGGCGACGGCGCTTTATTTGAAGATCCTCGAAAAGAATCCGCAGTCCGAGGAATGCCTGGTGAACCTGATCACCATCGGCATGGCGCGGAAGGATCATGCGCTGATCCAGCAATATTCCGAGCGGCTGCTGGTGATGCGTCCGTTCTCGCAGGCCGCTCTGGAAGGGCTGGCGACGTGCGCGTTCCACGCGAGCGATTTCGAAGCCGCGGGACGCTATTGCACCAAACTGGTGGAGTACACGCCCGATCATTTCGAGCGCTGGTTCAATCTGGGCGTCGCCGAACAGAAGTGCGGACGCCTGGAGCAGGCTGCCAAGGCGTATTCGGAAGCGGTTCGCGTGCGGCCCGACGCCAAGCAGGCGCATGTGAATCTGGGCATCGTGCGGCAGGAGCTGGGCGAGTTGAAACAGGCTCGGGAATCGTATGAGAGGGCGCTGCAAATCGCGCCGGATCTGGCCGACGTGATCTACAATCTGGCGAGCGTGCTGGAACAACAGGGCGAGAAAGAAGACGCGGAGCGCTTATACGTGAAGCTGCTGAGCCGCAATCCAGATTGGGAAGACGCGTGGTTCCGCTTAGGTTATCTGCGCCTGCAAAGAGCCGATCATCGCGGCGCGGCGGAAGCGTTCCAGTCCTGCGTGCGCAAGCGGTCTCCGTGGCCGGAAGCGCAGTTGAATCTCGGGTTGTCCTATTGGAACCTCGGGGATCACGACAGCGCGGCGAAGGCGTTTGAGAGCGTGCTGGAATCGGATGCGGGTTCGATTGACGCGCTGCGCGGGTTGGCGGCGCTGGCGGTGGAACGCGAGGATGTGGACAAGGCGCTGGATCTGCAAGCGAAGCTGATTGAAGCCGGGGAGCGGACGCCGGAGCTGTTCTACAACACCGGTTTGCTGCTACAGAAAGCCGGGCAGCACGAGGACGCGATTCGTCTCTATCAGGAAGCGCTGACGGAGCGGCCGAATTTCGCCGAGGCACTGCTAAACCTGGGGCACGCGCTGAAAGCTCAGGGACAGGTGGATGAGGCGCGCAACTACTGGCGTCAGGCGCTGGAGCAGAAACCCGAGCTCGCTACCGGCTATTTCGAGCAATAAGAGCATATAAAGCCTGTTTTTTCCTTTGACTTCGCCGAAAGTGCGTGGCATAATACTGTCCGTATTTGAGGAGTCTCTAGTGAAGAAACTCTTTGTGGGAAACCTCCCCTACGCGGCGACTGAGACAGAAGTCCAGAATTTTTTTTCGAGCCATGGCGTGACCGTCGACACCGTGACCGTCATGCGGGACCGGTTTACGGGACAGGCCCGCGGGTTCGGGTTTGTCGAGATCGAGGACGACGCGGCGGCGCAACTCGCGATCGAAAACTGTCACGGCAAGGATCTTATGGGGCGGACTGTTGTGGTGAATGAGGCCCGCCCAATGGCCTCGCGCGAGGCTGCCGGCGGCGGGCGTCGAGCGCGGGAATAGGGCGGGCTATTTAGCCTGCAGCTTGCTTTGAGCAGGCTCTTGCACTGGACCACTCGAAGTCCTCGGGACTGGCAACGAGGCCGGCCTTCGCCGGATTGTTTTCAATATATCTCCGTATGCGTGCAAACTCCTCGTCCGATCTCACCAAGTGATCGTGGCTTTCATTCTGCCAGAACGGCTTGCCTCTCACGTCCAGGAGCCCGTTAGCCTCATGCGCCGTAAATCCTTTGAGCGGTCCCAGCCATTTTGTAGCCGGAACTTGGGGTGTCACCAAAAGGTGCACGTGGTTTGGCATGACCACAAAAGAATGCAGTTGATAGCGGTTGAATCGGCTCTCGCCGGCGCGTAGCGCGGCAACGACCAACGCGGCAATTTCCGGGTTGCGCAGGTGCGTCGGGCCAGTCGCCGCCTGGTCGAGGATACGATCCATCACCACGAATGCTTTCCCTGTGGTCAGGCTTGCCGGGGCAAACACACGGTTGACCGGCAGGGTCCCGTGCAGGCGAAAGGTTACGAACATGGGCTGGCCTACGACGTCCCAATGAGGCAGGCGTCTTTCATAATGCTTCATCCATTTGTTGGTGCTTTTGGAATGGGAAGATTCTCACGTCTAGGCCGCTTAAAAAGCGGCTGCAGCCAAAATTGGCCGCCCTACAAGGCGTCTTGTTGTAGGGCGGGCTATTCAGCCTGCAGCCTGCTTTCAGGCAGGCTTCGGCTACTTCGACAATTTCCTATCGAAGAAACCCTCCGCTGCGTGCATCGCACGCGACCAGTCCTGCACCCTTAGAAAATCGTGAATTTCGTCGGGGAAGATCAGCTCCTCGAACTCGGTATTCTGATTCCGCAGAGCCTCCACCAGCTTGATGGTCTGGCTGAAATTCACGTTGCGGTCGTCGTCGCCGTGGATCAGCAGCACAGGCGACCGCCACCCTTTCACTGTCGCCATGGGCGATGCCTCGAAGGCGATGCGCGCCTGCTCGCGCTGTTTATCGGGATCGAGATTCGGATTCGCGACGCTGCCTCCGCGCGCGCTCCAGTCGTGTACGCCGTGCAGATCGACGCCGGCGGCGAATAGGTCGCTTGATCGCGACAGCGCCATCGCGGTGAGATAGCCGCCGTAGGATCCTCCCCACACGCCGATGCGCTTGGGATCGACATCGGCGCGCGCGGCCATGTAGAGACCCGCGCCCATGACGTCGTTATATTCGCTGCCGCCGGAGGCGCCGTAGTTCAACGCCTCGCGAAAATTCAAGCCGTAGCCGATGCCGCTGCGGTAGTTCACGCTCAGCACCACGTATCCCTTGCTCGCCAGATACTGATTCATCGCATAGGTGTTCGAGTAGTAATACATGTAGTGCCAGCCGAGCAGCATCTGACGTCGCGATCCGCCGTGGAAGAACACAATCGCGGGGTGTTTGCCCGAGCGCTTCGGCAAAAAAAGCTGGCCGTGAATCTGCATGCCGTCGGAGGCGGGGAAGATTACCTGTTGCGGGACGACTTGGTCGTTCAAAGGAAAGTCGGCAGGGATGGCTTCGGGCGCGAGATCGTGCGTGGTGGAGGCTTTTACCGCCGCGCGACCGATTTCTTTCGGGCTGGAGCGCAAATAGGCGACGGCACCGTTGCCCGCGACATCGCTCACATCTTGCGGCTCCCATTCGATGCCTTCGCTCAACTTGACGATCGGTGTGGCCGCGCCGCCGCCGGTCGCTGAAACGCGCCAAATGTGACGGCGGTCGACGTCGTCCTGATTGGACGAGAACAGCAATTCGCGTCGGTCGTGGGAGAGAGAAACGTGCTCGATCTCAAATGCGCCGGGCGTCAGCAGCTTGGCGGGACCGCCCTCGGTCGACACGGAATAAAGATGCGACCAGCCGTCGCGCTCCCAGGGAAATACCAGGCGGTCTCCATCGGTCCACAGAATCTGATTCGATGCGACCATGGCGTGAAACGCGCTGCCGGCGCCACTTTGCGCGCGCCACACTTCGCGACCGGTGAGCGTGGTCGCGTCGGCAATACGAATCGACCACGGCTGCGGAGCGTCTCTTTGAGGGCCCGCACCTCCGGCGCGTGTCCACGTGGGTTGACGAATGTATGCGATGCGGCGGCTGTCGGAGCTCCACACGGGGCTGGTGTCCTGATCGACGCTGGGATCGAGATAGCCCACTGTTTTCGCGCCGATTTTGAACACGCCGATGAACGCGTGCTCGGTGCGCGTATTCATGAATGCGAGCATGGTGCCATCGGGCGACCAACGCAGCTCGGTGGAGCGGCCTTTGGTGTGGACGATCTCGACCGGCTTATCGCCGTTTAGATTGGTCAGCCAGATTTGCCCGTTGCGCACGAACGCGACATCACCGTTCTTGGAAACGGCGGGCATGCGGCCCTCACTCAATTTCTTTGGCGAGCCGCCATCGAACGGAACGATCCAGACGTCCTGCTCCGGCGTCTTTACGAGGCTTTCGGGATTCGGATTATCGCCGTTGGTTTCCAGATCTCCTCCGCGGACGTAAACGATGGATTTACCGTCGGCAGTCCAGGCGACCTCGCCGATCTCTTGCCCGTCGTCCTCGGTAATCGCAGTGAGCCGGCGGCCCTTGAAATCGGGCGCGGCGGCGACCCAGAGATTGTTCGCGCCGCGTTCTTTCATGAGCCAGGCGACTTTTCCGCCCGATGGCGCTGCGGTCAGCGCGGATGAGAAGGGAGCGTTGAGGTATTGATCGATTGTCGCGGCGCAAAGCGCGAGAGGCAGAGCGAAGAGGACGTATCTCATATTTCGAGATTTTCGCACAAGGGGATTCGCCGTGGGAGATAATCTTCGTCAGAATGCATCAGGGCGCAACCGGGTGGGAACTCTTCGACGACGGCAGCACGATGGGTAAGCAAGGCTCCGAGGGCGGCATGATCCTGCTTGACGAGGAATACTCGAGTGGAGCCCGGATGACCCTAGAACGCGACGGTGCAACAGCTCCTTTCACGATTACGTGTGGCGTCTACGGCTGGATGGTTCACACTCGTTTCTTCGCTACCGAAGGCGACGCACGAGACCAGTTCAAGGAGATGAAGGACTCTCTAGCGGATATCCTTTCCGCGATTCCGAAGGCTAAAGACTCTGAGGGCGACACGCATAGCGTTTCCGAAGCTCTCGGCCACTTCATCCTCCAATACCCATAGGTGTACGCCGCGTTTGACGCGCCCTCGGGCGCCAGTCGAGAATGGAGACTCGTATGAAAATCATTGCGGCGATTTGCCTTTTGCTAGGTCTTGGCTCCTCGGCGCGGACGCAGACTAAGGAGCCGGTCATGCATGCGAAGGGCACGTTCGAAGTGAAGTTGAAGCCTCAGACCGATGAGAATGTCGGCGATCCGACTGTCGGCCGCATGTCCATCGACAAGCAGTTTCACGGCGACCTGGAAGCGATCAGCAAGGGGCAGATGCTCGCGGTGCAAGGGGACGTCAAGGGATCGGCCGGTTACGTCGCGATGGAGCGCGTGAGCGGGACTCTCGCTGGTCACACCGGCAGCTTTGCGCTGCAACACACAGGCACGATGAATCGCGGAGTGCCGGAACTGAGCGTCACTGTCGTGCCGGATTCGGGCACCGGAGATCTCGCCGGGCTCACCGGCAAGATGACGATCATCATTGCCGATGGAAAGCACTCTTACGAGTTCGAGTACGCGCTCTCAAAATGAATTCGGCGCCCCTACGGCAGGCGAAACCGCCTGCCCCACCTGGTGGCTTGCACGGTTTTCTGTTGTGGTGGCGCAGGCGGTTCCGCCTGCGGTGTGAGGGACAATCAAGATATGAAGGGAATCCAGTTCGTTACCGACGAGAAGGATCGCAGAGTTGCTGTTCAAATTGACCTAAAGAAGTACGGGCCGATGCTGGAGGACTTCTGGGACGGCCTTATTTCTGAATCGCGCCGCGGCGAGAAGGTCAATGCGGATCTCGTGAATCGCTCTCAAGAGCGCCGCCTCAAAAGGGCGGCTGCCGCCAAAATTGGCCGCCCCAGAAGACACTGTTCAGCAATCGGGGTGGGGCGGGCTATTGAGCCGGCAGCCTGCTTCTAGCAGGTTTGTGACTTATAACTGCGATAGAATCGACCGATGGAATCCTACGCTCGCGGCCCCGCGTTTGCGCTGACGACGAAAACGACGCCTCAGGTTTTTTCAGACACCGCGCATCGATTTGCCGATCGCGAAGCCCTGGTCGTTCCTCATCAGCAGCTCCGCCTGAGCTGGAAACAGCTCGCGGACAAAGTCGAGAAAACCGCGCGCGGGTTGGCTGGGCTTGGGCTTGCTCCCGGAGATCGCGTCGGGGTCTGGGCGACGAACTGCGCCGAGTGGATCTATCTGCAACTCGCGTGCCCGCAGGCGGGGTTGGTGCTGGTGAACGTCAATCCGGCGTACCGGGCGCTGGAACTCACTTATGTGCTGAAGCGGTCTGGTATTAAGGCTCTCTTTCTGAGATGCGGCGATGCGCGATCGAAGTATCGAGAGATTCTCGAACAGGCGATTCACGGTGAAACACTCGCTCTCGAACACGTCGTCTACTTAGGCGAAGAATCGTGGGACAAGATGATCGCGAACGGAGTCGACATTTCAGCCTTAGACGCAAACTGCCACGACGTGCTCAACATTCAATACACTTCCGGCACCACAGGATCGCCGAAAGGCGTGCTGCTGACGCATCACAATCTGCTCAACAACGGACGCATCGCCGCTTATGGGCTGCGCTTCACCGAACAGGACCGATTGTGCTCGCCCGTGCCCATGTATCACTGCTTCGGCTGCGTCATGGGTACGATGGCGGTAATCGCGACCGGTGCGACGATGATCCTGCCCGCGCCCAGTTTCGATCCTCTGGCCACCATGCAAGCGATTCACGACGAGCGCGCGACGGCCATCTACGGCGTGCCGACTATGTTCATCGCGCAGCTGACGCATCCGGAATTCTCGCGCTTCGATTTTACGAGCCTCCGCACTGGCATCATGGCCGGCGCGCCGTGTCCGATTGAAGTGATGAATCGCGTGATCGGCGATATGCACTGCAGCGAGATGACGATCATGTACGGGCAAACCGAATGCTCGCCCGTCATCACCATGGCGAGCGTCGACGATTCGGTGGAGAGGCGCGTATCCACGGTCGGCGCCGCTTGCCCGGAGACCGAAATAAAAATTGTTTCGCCCGAAGGCGCGATCCTCCCCGTCGGCGAACAGGGCGAGCTGTGCGCGCGCGGCTACGCCATCATGAAGGGCTACGATCAGGACCCCGACGCTACCGCGCGCGCCGTCGATAAAGAGGGCTGGCTGCGTACCGGAGATCTGGCGACCATGCGTCCCGACGGCTATTTCCGCATCACGGGACGCTTAAAGGACATGATTATCCGGGGCGGCGAGAATATTTATCCAAGGGAGGTCGAGGAGTTTCTCTACACTCATCCCAAGGTCGCCGACGTGCAGGTGGTGGGGCTGCCGGATGAGAGGCTGGGCGAAACCGTGGCCGCCTGGATTAAGCTGAAAGCAGGCGAAACGGCGGTGGAAGATGAAATTCGCGAGTTCTGCAAAGGGAAAATCGCGCATTTCAAGATTCCGAGCTGCATCCGTTTCGTGGATTCCTTTCCGATGACCGTCACCGGCAAAATTCAGAAATATGTGATTCGCCAGACGGAAATCGAGGCTCGTCATCTTGAAAAAGCCGCTAGCATCGAAACCGCATAATGACTCCTAAACTAAGAATCGCCGCAATTACAGATGAGTTTTCTCCCGACTTAAGTGTCGCGCTGAAGGCCATGAAGCCGATCGGCATGACCGGTGCGGAACTGCGCGTGGTCGGAGGAAAGAACATTATGGACCTTTCGCCCGAAGAACTTTCGCGCGCCAAGGCTCTGCTCGACGCCGAAGGATTCGAGGTGATCTCCATCGCGTCGCCGCTGCTGAAGTGCGTGCTGCCCGGGGCACCCGCCATCGACACTAGATTTCAGCACGATGTCTTCGCGTCGAAGCACACCTATGAGGACCAACCTCGTTTAACCGAGCACGCATTCTTGATCGCTAAGCGAATGGGCGCGCCGATCGTGCGCGTGTTCTCCTATTGGCGCACGGTGAAGCCGGACGAGTGTTTCGAGGCCGTCGTGAAGGCTCTGCGCGCGCTGGCGGAGAAGGCGAAGAAAGAAAACCTGATTATCGGTCTGGAAAACGAACACGCCTGCAACATTGGAACCGGCCGCGAGACGGCGCGAGTGCTGGCCGCCCTCGATCATCCGAATCTCAAAGTGGTGTGGGACCCGGCGAATGCTCTGGTCGCGGGCGAGACGCCGATTCCCGAAGGCTACCGGGTGCTCGACCCAAAGCGCATCGCCCATGTGCACGCGAAGGATTGCCACATCGTGGATCACAAGCCGGAATGGGGTCCGCTGGGCACTCGATCGGTGGATTGGAAAGGGCAGATCGCAGCGCTGCTCGAAGACGGCTACAAAGGATGGCTGAGTCTGGAAACGCACTGGCCGGGTCCAGGCGGCAACAAGCTCGAAGGCAGCACCATCTGTGGATGGAACCTGCGCGGCCTTGCGTCGGGGAATTAATATTCAACCTGGGGCTTGCAATCCTTCCCATTGTGTGCTAAAAATTTAGCATACGCATATGGAAAAACTGAGCCGCCGCGAGCGCCAGATCATGGACGTGCTTTACGAGCGTAGCCGCGCCACCGCCGCCGAAATTCTGGCCGCTCTCCCGGACCCACCCAGTTAT
This sequence comes from Bryobacterales bacterium, assembly GCA_003170295.1. Lineage (GTDB taxonomy): Bacteria > Acidobacteriota > Terriglobia > Bryobacterales > Bryobacteraceae > Palsa-187. The sequence goes on from PNAJ01000143.1 coordinate 14,464, forward strand.
TCGGCGATCCGTGCGCTCATCAAAGTGCTGGAGGACAAGGGTCACGTCAAGCATCAGGAGGACGGCCCGCGCTACGTTTTTACGCCCAGCGTCCCCCGAGCCAAGGCGCGCCGCAGCGCGGTAAAGCATCTGTTGCAAACGTTTTTCGACGATTCGGCGGGCGAAGCTGTAGCCAGCCTGCTTGGATTGTCGGCCGGAAAATTGAAGCCCGAGGAGCTCGACAAAATTGAAGAGCTCATCGCCCGTGCAAGGAAGGAACAGAAGTCATGAACCTGCTACTCGATTCCGCTCTCAAAGCAACGGTGATCCTGTTCGCGGCGTGGACCGCGTCGCTCCTGTTGCGCCGCGCCTCGGCCGACGTGCGTCACACCATCTGGCTGGTCGCGATGCTCGCGGTGGCGATGCTGCCCGCCGCCCTCGCGATACCTCGCAGCGCGATTCCCTCCGCGGCTCGGATTATCGTCCCCGTCATGGTGGCAGGTACGCAAGTAGCCGCGCGCAAGCTGCCTTGGCTTGTGATGCTTTGGGCCATCGGCGCGAGCATCGTGCTTACCCGTCTGATCTTCGGTCTTCTCGCCGCCGCGCGCATCACTCGATCCGCCCGTATCATCGACGGCGTTCTTTATAGCGATCTCGCCGCGACTCCGCTTACCTGGGGATTCCTCCGGCCCGTCGTGATTCTGCCCGCCTACGCAACCGAGTGGACCGCCGCCCAACGCGATTTGGTAATCCGTCACGAGCAAGCGCACATCGCGCGCCACGACTGGCTCTGGCAGATGCTCTCCAATCTGATGACGGCCGTGTTCTGGTTCCATCCTCTGGTATGGCTGGCGAACATCCAACTGCGCCGCGAAGCCGAGGGCGCGGTCGACGATTTCGTCCTGTCGAATGGCGCGACGCCATCCGATTACGCGGACCGGCTCGTGGATGTCGCCAGGAGGCTCAACCGTATCTCCGCACCCGTGGCGGTGCTTTCCATGGTCCGCAAACCGGAGCTCGAAACGCGCGTGCGGTCGATTCTCGATCCCTCGCGCCATCGCGCTAATGCCGGATTATTCGTGCGATGCGCCATCGCGCTCGCGGCTGTGGCGTTAATCCTCCCGATCGCCGTGACGCGCGAGCGAGTCTACGCGCAAGGCAAGGTCTACAAATTGGCCAAGGGCATGACGCCGCCTTCGCTGATCTCCAGGGTGGAGCCGCAATACACTCCTGAAGCGCAGGACGCCAGAATCGAGGGTACCGTGAAGCTGTCGGCGGAAGTCACCCCCGAGGGCGTCGCCCGGAATATTCGCGTGGCAAAATCTCTCGATCCCGGGCTCGATGCGAATGCGGTCAGCGCGGTATCGAACTGGCGCTTCAAACCGGGGATGAAGGACGGCGAGCCGGTCACGGTTGCCGTCACCATCGAGGTTAATTTTCATTTGAAGTGATAAAATCGGCCTCGAACTAACATTTACCGCTCTCTATGGTCGCGGCTCGGTATCGAGGCTACCCGTTGTCAGATGCCTACCGAGCCGCCGACCACAGGGAGCGGAGGTTCGAGCCCTTGCTAAACTCGTCATAGGCATGGCGCAAATCCTGGACGGGGCCGTCGTTCGCGACAAAATTTTCGAGGATCTAAAACCGAGGATTCAAAGACTCAGCCGTCCGGCCGGCCTCGCCGTTGTTGTGGTGGGCGACAATCCCGGTTCGGAGATTTACGTCCGCAATAAAATCAAGGCCTGTGCCACGCTCGGCATCCACAGCGAAAAAATCGCTCCGCCCTCCACCGTCTCAACTGACGAACTGCTCGCGATCATCGATAAATTGAACGCCAACCCCTTGATCGACGGCATCCTGGTGCAGATGCCTTTGCCCAAACAGGTCGATTCCCGGCGCGTGCTCGAATCCGTGGCTCCGGGAAAAGATGCCGATGGATTTCACCCTTTGAACGTCGGCCATCTCGTCGCCGGACGCCCCGCGCCGCGAGCCTGCACCCCCGCCGGCATCATCGAGCTGCTGAAGTTCTATCGCATTAAAATGGATGGCCGCCGCGCCGTCGTGCTGGGCCGGAGCGATATTGTCGGCAAGCCGATGGCGCTAATGCTGCTTCAGGAAAACGCTACCGTGACCATCTGCCATTCCGGCACGTCCAACCTGGTTGAGGAGGCTCGCCGCGCCGATATCCTGGTCGCCGCCATGGGCAAGCCCGCGTTTCTGACCAGCGAATACATCGCGCCCGGAGCCACCGTGATCGACGTCGGCACCTCTCGCATCGTTGATCGAAGCGAGGCCGTTCGCATCGGGAAAGCCGAGGAGTTCGATCGCAAAGGATGGGCGCTGGTCGGCGACCTGAACCCCATCGATGTCGCGCGTCAAGCCACCGCGTATACGCCGGTGCCGGGCGGAGTGGGTCCGCTCACCGTCGCGATGCTGATGGCGAATACGGTCGCGCTGGCCGAGAGTCATCTTAAAAAATGTTGCGCGTAGGACTCACCGGCGGTTATGCCAGCGGGAAAAGCTTCGTCGGGCGCGCGCTCGGCGAAATGGGCTGCCTGCTGATTCAAGCCGACGAGCTCGGTCATAAAGTGATGGCGAAAGGCGCCGAGGCTTACGACGCGATCGTCGCTGAGTTCGGCGCGGGCATTCTCTCGGCCGACGGCTCGATTGACCGGCACAAGCTAGGCGCAATCGTGTTCGCGAACCCGGAGCGTCTAGAGACGCTGAGCGCCATCGTCCATCCACGTGTCCGCGCGCGCGGACGGCGCATCGAAGAAGCCTTCGCGGCGCGCGAGCCCTGTGGCGTCTGCGTTACCGAAGCTGCGATACTGGTGGAGACGGGAAGCTTTCGCGAATACGACCGCCTCATCGTTGCATCCTGCACTGAGGAGCAGCAAGTGGAGCGTGCTGTCCTGCGCGACCATCTCACACGCGAAGAGGTGCTCAACCGGTTACGCCGGCAAATGCCTCTGGAGCAGAAGGTGAAATACGCTCACTACGTCATCGATACTTCTCAAACCAAGGAACACACTCTCGATCAGACGCGTATGGTTTATGCGTCCCTAAGGAGCCTGGAGCAACCATGCGATTCCGAACTCTGATCCTCGCCGCCGCGATCGTCGGCGGATTCGTCTATTTCACCAACCATCCGTACGCGCTGCGGCGCGACGCGACCTCCGAACCCGTCGCCAGACCAATCTGGAGCGGCCCCGGCGTAACGCAATCCGCCGGACTCGGCTCCGACGAAGTCAACAGTATCGATATTTATAAGATGGCCAGTCCGAGCGTAGCCTACATCACCAGCACCGTCTACCGCCAGACGTTTTTCTATGGACCGCAGGCGCAGAAGGAGTTGGGTTCCGGATTCATCATCAACCCGAACGGCGAGATTCTCACGAATTTTCACGTCATCAGCGGCAGTCAGCAGGTGCAGGTCACCTTGCCCGATCAGAGCCAGTATAAGGCAGCCATTCTGGTGCGGGATCGCGTGAACGATCTGGCGCTGATCAAGATCGAGCCGAAGAAGAAGCTCTCTCACCTCAGTCTGGGCGATTCGGACCGTTTGCAAGTGGGCCAAAAAGTCCTCGCCATCGGCAATCCGTTCGGATTTCAAGGCACGCTCACCACCGGCGTGGTCAGCTCGCTCGGCCGCGATATCGATGCCGAGAATAATCACAAAATGGAAGGCATGATTCAGACCGACGCGTCGATCAACTCCGGCAACAGCGGCGGTCCTTTGCTCGATTCGCAGGGCAGTGTCGTCGGCATCAATACCGCGATTTACGGACCCAACGGCGGCAGCGTCGGCATCGGATTCGCGCTGCCCATCAATCGCGCCAAAACTTTGCTCGATGATTACCGCGCCGGCCGGAAGCAGGCGCGCCTCGGCATTTCCACTTATTACATCGCGGGCGATATCGCACAAGCCTTGGAACTTCCCACCGCGGGAGGATTGCTCATCCAGGAAGTCTCGCCCCGTTCCTCGGCGGACGTCGCGGGGCTGCGCGGCGCGCGGCGTGTCGTGCTCATCGGCAATCAGGAGGTCGGAATTGGCGGCGACTTCATCACCGCGATCGACGGCAAAAAAGTAACAGAGGTCGACGCAGTGACGCGCACTCTGGCGAAAAAGCATGCCGGCGACATCCTGGATCTGACCGTCTACCGCGCCGGCCGCACCGTGGATGTGAAGGTTAAACTGGGCGAAGGATCGGAGGATCAACTATGAAACGATTTTTAATTGAAAGAGACATTCCGAAGGTTGGATCTCTGGAGCGCGAACAGCTTCGCGAAGCCGCTAAGACGTCCAACGGCGCACTGCGCCAGCTCGGCCCGGATATCCAATGGGTGGAGTCCTTTGTGGCAGCGGATAAAACATTCTGCGTCTATCTCGCCAAGGATGAGGAGATCATCCGGCGTCACGCCGAGATCAGCGGTTTTCCAGCAACGAAGATCACGGAAATCCGCAAGACCATCGATCCGACCACGGAGCGCGGCTGACGTTTGGAGCCGCGACCTGCGGGAGCGGTCAGTGCACCAGGTAAGCGTATATACTATGCAAGTGCGATCGCAGGAAGCTCCCCCGAGCCGCATGTCAGACGAAGGCACTCTCGCTTCCTCAGGCTCACGCCGCGCACTCGCTGGATTCTTCGTCTCCGGACTCCTCATCGCCTTTCTCGGCGCGATCCTGCCCTCCTGGCAGTATCATCTTTCCTCGGAATACGGAACCGTGGGACTCTATTTTGTCGGACTGATCGCCGGAATCCTCGCATCGGTCTGGATCTCTCCGCCGCTGATCGAGAAAAAAGGCATCGGCTGGACGCTCGCGTTCGCGTGCGGAGCGGCGGCTTCGGCTTTGCTCTATCTCGCCTTCGTCTCGCCTCCGTTTTCGCCGTGGTGGCGCGTGGCTGGAATGGTTTTGATCGGATGCTCGGCCGGCATTCTGCACACCGCGATTTTCAACGCCATTTCTCCGATGTACCGGCACGATCCCGGCGCCACCGTGAACCTTGGCGGCATGCTCTTCGGCCTCGGATGCTTCACCGTCGCGCTGCTGGTCTCCGGCACGTTTTACATTTACAGCGCACCCACGATTCAAGTCTGGATCGCCATCATCCCAGCGCTGTTCGGATGGATGTACCTGCGCACGGGCTTCACCGTGCAACCAGCGGCGCACGCGCCCTCGCCGCACGCGGTGCTCGCGGAATTGCGCAGCCCTGGAGCCGTTCTCTTCAGCCTGGTGCTGTTCTTTCAATTCGGAAATGAGTGGGCCGTCGCGGGCTGGTTGCCTTTGTTCCTCAGCCAGCGCCTTGGAATCAGCCCCGCGACGTCGCTCGGGATGCTGGCGCTGTACTGGTTGTCGCTCCTGATCGGTCGCATCGTCGCACAGTGGATGATGCCGCGGGTGAAGCATACCCGGTTGCTGATCGTCAGCGTGCTCGGTGCCATGTTCGGATCGGTCATCCTGATCGCCACCGACAATCGCTTCGGCGCCATCGCCGGAGTGCTGCTGTTGGGCGGATCCTTCGCCCCGATTTACCCGCTTGTGGTCGAGCGCATCGGCCACCGCTTTCCGTCCTACCATCCGGGTTTTTACAACGGATTATTTTCCTTCGCGATTGCCGGAGGAATGCTGGCGCCCTGCATGCTGGGCTACTTCGCGTCGCTGTGGGGCATCTGGGTCGTGATGGGATTGCCGCTTCTCGGCTCAGCCATGGTGTTTCTGCTTCTGATGCTGGTCTGGCTCGAAGCGAGGTTCAACACCGCCGCAAAAATCCCGTCGTAGCTCCTTAGAGTTCTGAAGTTTTGTGGTTTAGTGGGGCGGACCCCCCGGTCCGCGCGGGTCCCCCTGGACCCGCTCTTAGCACCTATCACCACCGCAAAAACGGCGGGTCCGACCACTCCCAATTTCTCTCCGGATGCAGGTCGACGCTCATTGGCTTGACATTCCACTGGTACACCGCCTGGGACCATCCCCCGCGCAAATGCATCGCCAGACCGATCAGCGCGCATAAGACGAACGCCGTTCGCACCACCCGCGAAAGTTCTTCCCATCTCACGAAATAAGGAATCAGAAACAGCACGAACACCGGCGTCAGGTCGGAGAAAAATCGCGGCCCGTAACACATTCCCGCCCACCAGCTTCCCACGTAAGACGACACCACGATCCAATGCGCCAGCGTCAACCCGCTCAGCCATTTGTTCAACCGAGTTCCCCACATCCCGCGCACCATGCTCCAAATCGAGAACAAAAACACCGGAGTATAGATTAACAATCCGCGAGATGGACTGATCAGATTCCCGGCGAGCCCCTCCGCGAACTTCCCCCAGTTGCGCGGATAAAACCCCTCGAGCCGGTTTTGATAATACGGCGACAGGATCTCGTGGTAGATCGAAAAGTTGTAGGCCAGAAAGATCAAGGCTACCGGCAAAGCAGTCAACAGGTAGCGCAGCAGGTATCGGCGATACCGCACCGCGACGTAGGCAGTAAACACGATCACAAATAGCGAGTCGGTCGGCCGCACCGTGTACGACAACGCCACCGGAAGCCCGACCCATCCCGCGAGCGACGGATTTTCCTCCGCCCGCAGCAGCATTAAGATAATAATCGCCAGCAGCAGCATCGATGGAGAATGCTGCCAGAGCGCGCGCCCGCCGACGCTATACGCCGGAGTCGCCAGCGTGTACAGCAGCGCGAGAAAAATCGCCCTCTTTTCCGGCAGATAGCGCCGCGCGATGAAGTAAATCACTACCGTCGCCACTGCCAGCAGAAGCGACGCGACCTCCATTTCGATAATTGGATGCGCCGCGTCGTAGTCGGCATGAAAAAATCCGTCGAGCCGAAAATCCGAGGCGTGAAAATGCCGCAGCGCGGGACTCAGCAGGTTCATCACTCCCACCGCCGCGAGCACCAGAGGAGCCGTTAGTATCGTTCCGCCAATGGGATACGAGTTGTACCAATGCCCGTCGCAAGCCTCAGGCGGGCCATGCCGCGCGCGCCCATCCGGGCTGACGCATTCGGCCGCATAAAAATCGCTTTCGCGAATCAGTTGCGAGTATTCATCCAGATTCGTGTCGCCGTGATTCCACAAACTCATCGCGACATAGACGGTCCAGCGCGAATCGAACGACGTGCCTACGATGCTCAGTCCCGAGAATAGATACACGCCCGCCAGCAGCCATGCCGCCACCTTCCAGTCTCTCGTCACCCCTCAATTATGGTCATTTAAGCCTCCATCAAGGCATGGTTCAATGCATTTTAAGGTCGTTTAAGGCCTGTTATCATTCATTACGACCATGCGAAGCGTGCTTTTTGTCCTTTTTGCCGCATTCTGCCAGGCCCAACGCCTGGAAAAACTGCTGGACGCCGGACCGGGAAAGTACTTCGCCGGCATCGAGGTGTTTTCGCTCGATTCGAAGAAGATTCTCTTCAAATCCAACGAAGATAATCTGTTCATGCCGGCGTCGAACATGAAGGTGTTAACCACCGCGCTCGCACTGCTGCGCCTCGGCCCCGATTACCGTTTCACGACGCGCTTGGTGCGCGAATCTTCAGGAGACTTGGTGCTCGTCGGCAGCGGCGATCCATCGCTTTCCGGGCGCGTGTATCCGTATAACAAGGAAAGCGGCTCCGGTCCACCTCTGCGGGCCTTGGAAGCACTCGCCGACCGCGCCGTCGCCTCCGGGCTTACGCGCGTCGAAGGAGATGTAGTCGGCGACGATCGCCTCTATCCATGGGCTCCGTATCCACCCAGTTGGACCCAGGACGACATCCTTCGCGATTACGGTGCGCCGGTCAGCGCGCTCACGCTCAACGACAACACCATCACCCTTATCATTCATCCCGGCGCGGAGGAGGGCGACGCTGCGCAGCTCTCCCTTTCACCCGCGATCGAATACTACGCCATCGATAATCGCATCGTAACCGTTGCAAAAAAGAGTGAACCGCACATTCGAATTTCGCGAGTCCAGAACTCACGCCAGTTGCTGCTCTGGGGCAGCATTCCTATGGGTCATGCCGCGATTGGGGAAACGCTCTCGGTGGACGATCCCGCGTTGTTCACGGCGCAGGCTTTATATGACGCACTGGCGCGCCGCGGCGTCGCGATCACTGGAAAAGCCGTCGCGCGCCATCGCGCCGTCAACGACGACTACAACCCCGAACCATCGATGGAACTGGCTGTCCGCGTCTCGCCACCTCTGGTCGAACTACTGCAAGTGACGGATAAAACCAGCCAGAATCTGCACGCCGAGCTGATGCTGCGCGAGGTCGGCCGCGCGACTCGCTACATGGGAACACGCGAAGCGGGGGTCGAAGAGATGGCGACTTTGTTCAAGGAAGCGGGTGCATCGGCGGGAGATGCGCGCGTTGAAGACGGCAGCGGCCTGGCGCGCAACGTGATGGTGACGCCGCGCCTAGTGACGAGGATTCTGGCGTATCTGTACCAATCGAAATACAAGGATGCGTGGATTTCTCTGTTCCCGGTCGGTGGCGAAGATGGCACGCTGAAAAACCGCCTCTGCTGCACCGTTGACGCGGCGAATATTCACGCTAAAACGGGTACGCTGAGCCGGGCGATTGCGCTTTCCGGTTATGCGCAGAGCAAGACCCGCGGATGGCTGGCATTCTCGATCATCGTAAACAGTTTTTCCGCGCCGGGGTCGGACGTGCGCAAATGGATTGATAAAATAGCATTAGAGCTAACGGAGTAAAACAACATGCCCATTTTTGAATACCTGTGCGACGGATGCGGAACCAAGTTCGAGAAACTGGTCCGCCGAGCGGACGACGCTACGCTGTGCCCGTCATGCGGCGACACTCACGTCACCACGCAATACTCGACCTTCGCGGCGCGGGCGAATGGAGTCGCGAAGGAGCCGTCGATGGGATCGTGCCCGTCGGGGATGTGCCAGAATCCGGGGCTGTGCGGTAGGAATTAAGCAATCCCCTCCCTGACGGTCAGGGTTCGGTGGGGGCTTGCTCCCGTTCCCCAACAGAACCCTGACCGTCAGGGAGGGGATATCAAATATTGAAATGCCAAGGTTCAAAAACGAAAGCGACGAGGCGGACTGGTGGGCTAGCACTCAAGGGCGTGCCTTCGCTGAGGAGAAGTCGAGAGAGGCTCAGGAGAAGGGAATCAAGTTCTCGGGGTCGCCGCTGATTGCGCGATTGAAAAAAGAAGTGGTCAATGGCCGCCTGGAGCCCCTATGAGTTGGGGCGATCAACACGCGGGCTGTCGCGTAGTTTCCCATGCGGACGAGGTTATCGGCAGCCGACAGCCGAGTTGTCCTCGGTCATCGCGGAGTCGTAGAGCCCGCTGATCTTTCCCATCATCAGGCCATTGAACCAAAGTTTCGGCGCCAATAGAGCACCGCTTTCCTGAATCAACCATTGGTCGCGATCCGTCAGCGGCTTGAACCGAACATATGAAATCTTCGCCACGTCGACCTTCGCAAGCGTTTTGCCTTCAAAAGCGATCGAGTCATCCGAGATCGTCGGTCGTTTCCATTTCAACTGCTCGCCACGCTTCGTAACGATTAGCAAATACTCAGTTCCCCGAGGGCCTGAGGCTTTCACGTCCGCCCAAGAGCTTCTCCCACTGAAGATTAGGTTATGGACGGCGGCCGTGTGATCGTCGGCGATGCGTAAGACTTCAACGCGACTTGCCACACTGGAATCCAAGACCACCTGCTGGGCGTCAAACGAAACCAGACGCCCACGCATGCAGCGACCGTCACGAAGAGCGACCGTATAGCTGCGGTCTCGTGTAATGGCCTTGAGACTGTCCCAATCCGCAGCGAGCAGCCCGAGTGTAACCAATACCAATGTACTCATTGAGCCTCTTGTAGGGCGGCCATTTTTGGGTGTCAGGCGGCTCTTCCCTTCAGGTCGTGAAACTCTATTGGCGATAACATCCTTGGCTGACAGGATTTCTGCTAAGCTGTTGATAGATCACTGAGAGCCGCAATCAAACGAGAACCGCAGCCGCTTTTTGCCGCTGCCGTGCTCGAATGGGCCGCAAACTCAGTCCAATCTTCGGTCGGCGGTGCCGTTATTGCCGCACTCCTTTCAAAAATGGGAGGACCGTGACCATGAGAATCACAGTCCACCGCAAAGCCAACGGGAGAACAGTTGTGCGCCTGAGCATAGGTTCGCTGCTGTCTGTCACGTTGGAATTCCCGTCAGGGCGTAAGCCCTAACAGGCCGTACCGGGGCGAAGGCTTAACACCGCGCCCCGGTGCAAATTGTTTACCTGAGCGCCAGCGCGAGGTCATCACGCTTGCGGATCAGCGCACGCTTCTGCTCTAACAATCCAAGCAGCCCAGAAAAATCGGCATATTTACTGACGGACGCAGGGATAGGCAGTTCCTTCGGTTCGGTTGAGACTACGAGTGGACGCATGTTCAAGTCGTGATGCCCAAGAAGTTCGGAAAGCCCCTCGCGAAAGCGGTTAAGTTCTTGGTCGATCAGCAATATCCGCTCATTGACATCGCGATGTTCGCGAAATGCCTGCCCTGTGAGACGATCCTTTTCTTCTTCGCTCATGCCGATCATTTTACGTCCTTCCGTGTTACGATGCGAGCAAGATGTCAAAACACACAGCGGAAATGATTGAAGGACCGGAAGCGTTCGAGCGATTCAACAAGACCATGAAAGCCGTGATCGCAGTGCCGCACTCGGTCATCAAAGAACGCATCGAAAAAGCACGTAAGGAATCTCTAGAGAATCCGAAACGACGCGGACCAAAGCCAAAGATTAAGCCCAAAGTATCCTAAAGACACCGCGCAATCAAATTCTTCCAAACAGATCGCGTGGACGAACCTCAAGCGTTTCCGCGATAATTTTCAACGTTCGTAACGTCATGCTCTGCTTTCCCGTTTCTAGCCGATAGAGATGGACGCGGTTCAGTCCGGTCAGTTCGGCAAACTGATCTTGTGTAATACCCTTGCGTTGCCGAATAGCCTTGATGCGCCTGCCGACTTCCACCTCGATATCCTGCAAACATCAGGCTATTGGTGTATGCTGCTTTGAAGCACCCTGCTTAAAAGCAACCGACCGACAAAGGAGAGCATGAAAATGAAGTTCCGATCAACCATCGCAGCGTTAGTAACGGTAATTGGGATTTCCGTACCGATGCTTGGCGCTGATATCCAAGGCAGTCAAACTGCTCCCAAAGTAGTCGTTTTTTCTGGCGATAACGTCATCCCACAAGTCGTTGACGGTGGCGGATGGAAAACCACGTTCAAGTTCGTCAATCTTGAAAATCACACGGTTTCCTTTAAACTTTCATTCTTTCAAGACAACGGAAGTACATTGGCGCTTCCAGTCCTGAGCAATGGATTGCTTACGGCGGGGACTTATACGTCCATCACCTTCACGATGCTAGCTGCTCAGAGCACGACGGTGGAAAGCGCTGCGCTTGGATCGAATGTAGTGCAAGGCTGGGCATTGATGCAGCGGAACGTAATCACTGACTCGATTGGCGGATTGGCCATCTTTCGCCAACGTGTTTCCGGGATTCCAGATCAAGAAGCCACGATTCCAATTGTTAATCAGTTCTCGGGGCATTTCGTTTTGCTATTTGACAATACAGCCTTCATAACCGGAATCGCTATCGCTAACCCGACATCTAGTTCGGTGTCGATCCCCGTGTTCATTCGAAATGAAGCGGGGACCATTATCGATCAAAAATTTATCGCACTTGGACCACTGGCTCACACCGCCTTTGCCGTTCCTTCGATGTGGCCATCCACTGCTGGTATTGCGGGAGGAATCGAATTTCCTCACGAGTGGCTATGGCGTTGGCGCACTTGGATTGCGCTTCAATGGGTCCGCGTTCACATCATTCGACGTTCTTGAAAACATCAACTGGGTTCTTCCTGCTGGGCAGTGAAAGATGAGGCGATTTGATATGCTCTTGCGATGGAAGACGCCACAATGATCCGCTACCTCAATGGACTATATGCAAGATTTCTTGTACAAGAATGCCGGATAACAGCCCTCCAGCAAACCCTGCAAAAAGCGGGGCTGATAGAGGCCGCAGCCGTACAAAAATTGATTTCCGACTGCGTCGATCTTCATAAGGAGATTCTATCGGGAGGGAAAACAGACGAAGAACGCTATGTGTCAATTCTGCGTTCCTTCGAAGGTCCCGTTCAATAAACTCCCGGTCCGTTTCCTCAGGGATCTTTAGCATTACGCCTCTTGCCCCGGCCCTGCCGTTTCGGTTGACCCTAATAGCGCGGGATTCGCTTTGCCGATCAATTCCGCATAAGTTATCCGCTTGCCGACGATCTTGCTCATAACCGCGTCGAAGCGGTCGCCATCGGTCAACGGGTCCTCGTTCTCATCCTTGCGATTGTTGAACCGGAATACTTGCTCGTCAACGTAGGCTTGCAAGTGGACCGGATCGACGCTGACGTAGGTTCCCTTGAGCGATCTCTTGAGCAAGCTCCAGAAATTTTCCATGCCGTTAACGTGGATGCGGCCATTCACGTAGGCATTGAGTTTGTTGATGACTTCGTGCGTAAACTCTTTGGGTAGGCTCTTGTAGGCGTCGTATTCGTCAGTATAGAGCGTCGATCCTGGCGCGACATTGGCTGTCAGATGCTTCTGTATCTCGTAATGCTTTCGCGTGGGAGCAACAGCGGCGCGGACATGTCCCTCGCGTTCAAGCAATCCAAGTACTACCGCCTTACCCCAGTTGCCGTCATTGGTGGCCTGTAGCTTGCGCTTGGATCGACGGTGCATGTTTGTCGTCTTGCCGCCGACGAAGGTCTCGTCGGCTTCGACTTGCCCTTCCAGTTTGCCGCCGTCGCCCCGCATTGCCAGCCGTGCGCGTTGCAACATGAACCACGCGGTTTTTTGCGTCACGCCCATAGCGCGGTGAATTTCATAACTGCTAATTCCGTTTTTGCAGTTCGATAGCATCCACATGACCGGGAGCCACTTGCTTAACGAGATCGGCGAATCCTCGAAGATGGTTCCCACCTTGAGCGAGAACTTTACCTGAGTGTGCTTTTCATAGCACTTGTAGATGCGCGCATTCGGCAGGTACTCGACGTTATCGGAACCGCAACGCGGGCATTTGATGACGCCATCGGGCCAGCGCAACGTGACCATGTACTCCGCGCAGTTCTTCGGATCGGCGAAATACAGGATTGCCGTTTGGAGCGTCTTTGGTGTGTGGAGTTCTTTGCTCATACAAGAACTTTAACATGAGAAGCCTTGTCAGTCAAGTATTAATTCTGAAATTTTCCCGTGTTTTATACGTTAAGAGGCGAATCCGGCAACCCATTCAAAGCCGCGAGCGCGCGTCACGGTCGCGATCATTACTCGTCCGCCGATATGACGGCAAAGCGGGTCTATCGCTAAGGATGGAGCGAATTTTCCGAACTGCGCCCTGACACGATTGCCAGCAACTTCTATGGCTTCCAGGAGCGATAGTTTATCCGTTATCTTCGATGGTTTGAATTCATCGAAGCTACTGTCATCTTCGTCCAAGGATTTTTGAACCTTGCATGATCCGACTCCGAAATTATCGAAGGACTCATCTTGAAGAATCCGTTTCTTAGCCCAATCTGGTAACGCGCCCAATTTGCTAATCGTAATGTGAAAACGCTCAGGATCTTCACTCCGATAGTATCCATCGACAAAAATGTGTATCGGCCATTCCTTATCAATCTTCGGATTCGCTCTTAAGGCTCGCTGGACGTTCCGTATTTTGTCCTTCATCAAGTTAGCCAGTACCATTGAAAACCAATGAAGGTCTCGCAATTGTTCCCCGAGTGCTTCCTCTACTGCCTCATGGACTGCTAGGGGAACATCTAACAGTAGTTCCCCGTCTGGCTGAATAATTTTAGCCTGTCCCGCTATTGCATAAGCGGCTCGCACTGGCGACCGATCTATTTTGAATATTTTCTGCGCCGTATACTGTGCGCAATCGAGAGAGTCATTGGAAACCAAAGTGTCAGAGGCAATCACCAAACCTTCACACGTCCATATCCGCACTATCGCCGTTGACATTGGGACCTCTCTGTCCCGCCATCTATCCTGACCCTGAGCAGGACAATAATCGAATACAGAAAAAATGGGATCTTCCAATGATACCCTCTGTCAGCCACGTATGTTATTGCCACTCTATTTCCCACGCCCTCAGCCGCTTCCAACTTTCACCCGTACTAATTTTCTCGAACACCCCTCATCATACAGTCAAGAGATCGGTCATTTCGTCGTATCCCGATCCGCTACCGCGAGGGTGAAGTCTTCGAAGCTCTCCTCTTGTGACGCTACAGTGCGATGACCCACGCCGTTGCGGGCAAATAAACGGTGGGAGCGCTCCAATAGAGCTTACTTCTTGCGGAGGGAGATTCCGAGGTCGCGCAGGTTCTTCTCCGGGACTTCGCTGGGGGCATCGCACATCAGGTCGGTGCCTTTAGCGGTTTTCGGGAAGGGAATTACTTCGCGAATCGAAGTCTCCCCCGCTAGCAGCGCGACCAGTCTGTCCAGACCTAGCGCAATTCCTCCGTGTGGCGGAGCTCCGTACTCTAGAGCCTCGAGAAGAAAGCCGAAACGTTTTTTGGCTTCTTCTTCTGAGAATCCTAGCGCGGAAAACACTTTTGATTGAATATCGCGGCGGTGAATACGGATTGAGCCGCTCGCCAGTTCGGTGCCGTTTAGGACTAAATCGTAGGCTTTGGAGCGGCAGTGCGCTGGATCGGTGGTCAGTTTTTCCAGATCCTCGTCGTAGACCGACGTGAACGGATGATGCGCTGCGTTCCAGCGGTTTTCTTCGGCATCCCATTCGAACATGGGGAAATCCAGAACCCATAGGAATTGGAAATTTAGAGGGTCCAGGAGCTTGTGCTTGTCGTTGTACTTTTGCGCGGTGTGAAGACGCAGTTGTCCGCAGGCTTGCAATACCGTGTACTCGGGCAGATGGCCTTCGGGAGCTTTTCCCTCCGCGCCCCCGCCCCAGCCAGCCAGCATCAATAGATCGTCTTCCTGGGCGCCGATTCTGGCTCGCACCGCGACCATTGCATCCGGAAAATCCTTGTCTAAGCGTTTCATGTCGCCAAAAACGCGCAGGCCTTTTTCTTTGCCGAAATCTCGCAGCAAGTCGCTCTGACTGCGCGTGATGGGACCGACCTTTGGAATCCTGATCGCGACCAGAGGTAGGCCTTCGGGCGTTAATCCTGCGCCTGGGAATAAATCTTCGACGCAGTGGAATGGAGGAATGCGCAGATCGGGTTTATCGCTTCCATACGACCGCATCGCTTGCGCGTAGGTCAGCCTGGGAAATGGCATGGCTAGATCGTAACCGGCCGCTTTGGTTGCCGCGACCACTAGCGGTTCCACCATTTCGAAAATCTGCTCCGGCTGCGGGAACGACATCTCGATATCGATCTGCGTGAACTCCGGCTGGCGGTCGGCGCGGAGATCCTCGTCGCGGAAGCAGCGGACGATCTGGAAATATTTATCGAACCCGCTGATCATTAACAATTGCTTGAAAATTTGCGGCGATTGCGGGAGCGCGTAGAACGTTCCGGGATTGACGCGGCTCGGTACCAAATAATCGCGCGCGCCTTCGGGAGTCGAGCGCGTCATGAATGGGGTTTCGATTTCCAAAAAGCCTCGTTCGACCATGGTCTGGCGCACCGCGAAGGAAACTTTCGAGCGCAGAATAATATTGCGCTGCATATGCGGACGGCGCAGGTCGACGTAGCGATATTTGAGGCGCGACTCTTCGTTCACGTCGATAGACTCTTCCATCGGGAACGGAGGCGTGCGCGATTCATTCAGAATCCAGAGTCTTTCGGCGGCCACTTCCACTTCGCCCGTCGGGATGGAAGGATTGATCGTTTCGGCCGATCGAGCTTTGACGACGCCCTCGACCGCGATCACATATTCGGAGCCGAGCAGCTCTACTTTCTTGTGCAGTTCGGCGTCGATTGATTCATTGAAGACGAGCTGCGTCACGCCTTCGCGGTCGCGCAGATGAATGAACACTAATCCGCCCAAGTCGCGGCGCCGGTGCACCCAGCCCATGAGGATGGCTCGTTTGCCAGCATCTGACGCCCGCAGCTCTCCGCAGGAATGCGTGCGGCGCAGGTCGCCCAAAAAATCTAGAGGTACGAATTCCATTATTTTTTAATTCGTGCCACGAGCTGGTCGCGGGTGAGCGACTCCTGCACGGTGGACGACATATCCTTCAATAAGTATGTCTGGTTGGCGATCTCGTTGTCTCCAACAATCAACGCAAATCTTGCGCCCATTTTGTTCGCGACTTCCAGAGCCCGCTTTAGTTTCTTGTCGACGCTGCGTTCGACGGAAAGCCCGGCTTCGCGCAGGTCCGCGGCGAGCGCGCCGGCGTGCAGATCGGCCGCATCTCCGAGTGTCGCAAGAAATACATCGACGACGGGCTTGTGCTTCTCGGGATACGCGTCCTCGACGCTCATCACCAGGCGATCTTCGCCGATCGAGAAGCCAATTCCGGGCGCGGGGACCTTCGAGCCGAGCGACTCCGCGAGGCCATCGTAACGGCCTCCGCCGAGCACCGAATTTTGCGCGCCGAGCGATCCATGCGTGATCTCGAAGGTCGTGCGCATGTAGTAATCGAGTCCTCGCACCATTCTGGGGCGGACCTCATAAGGGATGCCGCGCGCGTCCAGGTGGGCGCGCACCGACGCGAAGTGCGCGGTGCACTCCTCGCACAGATGATCGAGGATGGAGGGCAGGGTATCGATGATCGGCTGGTCTTCGGGAACCTTGCA
Source organism: Bryobacterales bacterium (assembly GCA_003170295.1). Lineage (GTDB taxonomy): Bacteria > Acidobacteriota > Terriglobia > Bryobacterales > Bryobacteraceae > Palsa-187. Next base: position 31,213 of record PNAJ01000143.1, read on the forward strand.
ATCGAGCACGCGCAGGGGATTCGTCACGGCGCGGCGCTGGCAATCGGCGCACATTTTTGGCGCTGCGTCCTTCAGCTTTTCTTTGAGCAACGCCATGTACGCCGGACGGCATTTATGGTCTCCAACTGAGTTGATCATCAGGTGAAACTTTTCGATGCCAGACCGCTTGAGGACTTCGACCACCATCTCAATGACTTCGGCGTCGACGATGGGGGAATCGGAACCGATGGCCTCGGCTCCGATCTGATAAAACTGGCGAAAACGGCCCTTTTGCGGGCGTTCGCGGCGAAACATGGGGCCGATGTAGTAATACTTTTTGACGCCCGGAATCTGGTCGAGGCGATGTTCGATATAAGCGCGCATCACCGACGCGGTGTTTTCGGGGCGCAGAGTTAGAGAGGTATTGTCGCGGTCGGGAAAGGTGTACATTTCCTTGCCGACAATGTCGGTATCCTCGCCGACGCCTCGGGTGAACAGGGCGGTTTCTTCAAAGATGGGCGTGCGAATCTCGTGATAGTTGTAGGTGCGAAAGACTTCGCGCGCAACAGACTCGACGTGATTCCAGACGGCGCTGGACGGCGGTAAGATATCGCGTGTCCCTTTGACAGCCTTAATTGGATTCACGATACACCGCTGCCTTCTCAACGTAGTGCTGGACGCCTTCCGCGAATCTTTGTTGTTCCTCGGCGGTGACCGCGCGTTTCACTTTCGCGGGGACGCCCATTACTAGGGTCGACGGAGGCACTTCCATCCCTTCGGGGACGAGCGCTCCCGCCGCGACCACGGAGCCTTTACCGATCTTCGCGCCGTTTAAAATGATGGAGCCGATACCGATGAGCGTGTCGTCTTCGATAGTGCAGCCGTGGAGCATGACGAGATGGCCGACGGTCACGCGATTGCCAATGGTGAGAGGGAATCCGATGTCGGCATGGAGCACGGAGTTGTCCTGAATACTGACCTCGTCGCCAATGTGGATGGGCGCGGTGTCGCCACGCAGGGAGGCGCAGGGCCAGACGCTGGAGCGCTCGCCAATGACGACGTCGCCGATGACTTGGGCGCTGGGGTCGATGTATGCGGATGGCGCGACCTGTGGCGCGATGCCGCTGAAATTACGAATCATGTCGGGAAACTTTTATGATACGACAGAGGTACTCTAAGAGTCATGGAAGTAGAACTCACCTCGGATCAAAAAGCGTTTGCCCGTCGCGCAATTGAGGGCGGTCGCCTACGGACTGAACAAGAGGCGGTTGAGGAAGCGCTTGCGTTGTGGGTGGAACGGGAACGCCAGCGAGCGGAGTTCCTTCTGACGCTGGATGACGCCAGAGCATCCATTGCAGGCGGGGAAAGCCGGGTCATCACGCAGGAATCGATGCGCGAACTCGCATCGGAAGTGAAAGAGCGCGGACGGGCCCGCCTGCTTGCCGAACTGACGACACCGCGCTGATGGCGCATCGTGTTGCGCCCCGCGCCGAACGCGATCTTGATGACATCTGGTATTACGTTGCAAAGGAAAGCGGGAGTGTCGAGATCGCCAACCGTCTGATTGACTCGATTACCGATCGCTTCTTTTTGCTGGGCGGTTTTCCTTATCTTGGCCGTTCCCGCGATGAAGATTTCGGCTTTGGGTGCCGCAGTTTCCCCGTCGGAGAGTACATTATCGTGTACGTCGTGGACGGAGAGGATGTGCTCATTCTCCGCGTCGCACATGGCCGCCGGGAGATCGAGACACTCTTCGGGCGTTAGCTATGCTGTTGTCGGGGTTCAAGGCGGTCGGGTGCTCGAGAAACTCGACGACGATCTGGCTCCATGGCTTGGAGGGATTTGTTGAAGGACAAAAAACGCGAGTGGGTGGAGCGGTTGCAGGCGCGGGCGGTGACGCCTTAGAAGAAGGGGCCAGGGGACGGGGGCGAAACGCGCTGTCCTGGTCTTCCGGTTTTCCCCGCGTGTATCCGACATGCGACGAATCGGCTAAGCGCCAGCTGCGTCATATAATTAGGACATGAGCCGCTCGTTTGGCCGCCTGATCGCGATCAGCTTGCTGACCAGCTTGTCGCTTCGGCTCGCCTTAGGCCAGCCAGAGCGCCAGACTGCGCCGCCTAGTCCAGCTCCCCTTCAAGAATCGAAGACTCCCCGCAGGATTGCGCAGGAAGCATCTCCGTCGGTCGTAATCCTTTTTTTGCAAGACAGCCACGGCCAGCCCACCTTTCTTGGAAGTGGCTTCGTCCTCCGAGACGGCCTTGTTGTTACGAACTGGCACGTAATCGAAGGTGCAGCGAGCGGCTATGGCAGGATCGTTGGCGGAAGCACGAAGTACAGCCTTACCGGCGCGGTGGCGGTGGACTACGCCCACGATTTGGCAATCGTAGCCGTGGACGGCCTCAAGGCCCCTGCCCTGCCGATCGGTGATAGTAGTGGGGTCGCCGTAGGTGACGACGTATACGCCATTGGGAATCCAAAAGGGCTCGAGGGCACCTTCTCCCAAGGTATTGTTAGCGCGGTTCGCGATCAGGAAGGCCGTACCTTTCTCCAGATAACTTCGCCTATTTCCCCCGGAAGCAGTGGGGGCCCGGTTCTCAACAATCGCGGCCAGGTGATCGGTATTGCTGTTGCGATAGTTACAGGCGGCCAGAACCTCAACCTTGCCGTTCCGTCATCATACCTGGTTTCGCTCGCCGCCAACCTGCCTACCGACGTGGTACCTCTATCGCGCTCGCGCGCCACGCTGCTGCGCGCCGACAAGCTGACTAAGAAGATGACGGCTCGGGTATCGGAAGAAGCCGAGGCGTTTCAGAGGCTCGCGCCGGAGGTGCTGGGCGAGGAGACTCTGCATCAGCGGTCGATGAAGCCTGTTTCGCATTTTCATCCGCGGGTGGGAAGCGCGGCGACGACTCCTTTGCAGCCTCAATATCAGGAGAGGACGATTATTTCGGAGTATGGATTTACTTCGTTCTCGGGGGATCTGCATGAGATCCGGCAAGTAACCACGGTCGACGGCAAGAAGATCGAGGATGCGAAGAGAGCGCAGGCGGCGCTGGCCAAGGCGATCACGGCCAACGACGATGCCCGGAAAAAAGCGCTGCTGAAACAGTTCGAGAAATACGGACTGTTGGGCGCGGTGACGGATTACGGGCAGGCTCTGCTGCTGTTCACGCGGCGCAACATGGAGCGGTACGAGTTCACCACGAAGGGCGAGAACTTGCTGAATGGGCAAAAGGTGCGCGTATTCGGGTACCGGCAGATCGATGGGCCGGAGGCGCTGACGCTGATCGAGGAAAAAAAGAACGACCAGGTGAAGCATCTGCGGATTGAGGGCGAGCTGTGGGTGCACACCGATACTTTTGTGCCGGTGCGGATCGTGATGGTGGCGAGCCAGGGCGTGGACGAGGATCGGGTGAAGGAAGAGGCGTCGATCGATTACGCGATGAGCGCGTACGGCGCGCTGTTGCCGTTGAAGACGGAGCATCGGGAGACGCGGGGCGGGAAGATCGCGGCGGAGAATCAGTTCAGCTACGCGAATTTTAAGAAGTTCGGGGCGTCGAGCGACATTACGTTTGAGAGTGGGAAGTGAAAAGACGCCGGCTGAAGCCGACGCTCGAAGCTAAAGCTCGCGCCACGCGGAATCAGACATGAGAATTGTCTATCTGCACGGGTTTGCTTCCAGCCCGCAATCGAGCAAGGCGCGGTTTTTTGCGGAACGGTTTGGGGAAATCGGCGTGCCGTTTCTGGCTCCTCAGCTCGATGAGGGGAATTTTGAGGGGTTGACCATCAGCGGGCAGTTGCGGGTGGTGGAAAAAGCTGCGGCGGGCGAGGCGGTGGTGTTGATGGGGTCGAGCCTGGGTGGGTATATCGCCGCGCTCTATGCGGCGCGCCACAGGGAGATAGAAAAACTGGTGCTGCTGGCGCCGGCGTTTCATTTTCCGACGCGATGGAAGGCCCGGTACTCGCCGGATGAACTGGCACTTTGGCGTCTGCGGGGGTCCATTCCATTTTTCCATTACGGGTTCAACGAAGAGCGCGGGCTGGGATTCCAGATGGTCGAGGATGCGGTGAAATACGAGGACGAGCCGGCGTTTGAGCAGCCGGCACTGGTGCTGCATGGGCGCGGGGATGACGTGGTTCCGGCTCAGGTATCTAAGGCGTTTGCGGAGGGTCATCGGAACGTGACGCTGCGGCTGATCGATTCGGGACACGCGCTGACCGACGTGCTGCCGGAATTGTGGACGGAGACCGCGACGTTTCTCGGATTCCAAAGTCCATAGACTAGGGCTATGTGATAGAGTGAAGGTGAATTGTGCGGCGGAAAAGATCCTATAATCTGAAACCTGCGGCCAATTATGAACGTCTGTAAAATGTGCCAGTGTCACGAGGCGGGGGTACGGTAGTGCCGGAGCAGGAGCTGAAGGACGTCGAAAAGACGGACTTCAACAATCCAGATCATCATTTAGACCGGCTGCTCGCGCCTGAGCTCGAGGAGAAGTGGATTGTCACTTTCCTCCGCGACATGAAGGAAGCGATCAACCCGCCTAAATTGCCGCCTCTGGTATTGACTTCGCAGCCAGTCGAGTTGAAGTCGCTGGGCGGAATCTACGATGGGAACGAAACCAAGTCGGGGATTGTATCGCTGGCGGTTCACGTGGGCGTCGTGGCGTTGGCTCTGTTTCTGGGTTCTCTGAAGCCTGTGCAGCAACTGATCAAGGATCACACCCCCTTGACGTTTACTCCTCTCACTCCCTTTGAGCCGGCGAAGAAGATCGCGTCGGGCGGCGGTGGCGGGGGCGCGCGGTCTCCTCTCGAAGCGAGCAAGGGGAAGCTGCCGCAAATCTCGCACAAGCAATTTACTCCTCCGCGTGTGGATCAAGTGGACGCGAAACTGCCTATGGTTCCGACCATTATTGCGGACACTCCTCCGCCAAACATCAACTCTCCGTTTTACGGCGATCCGTTGAGCCACATGGGCACACCTTCGAACGGCACCGGATTCGGCGGCGGCATTGGCTCGGGATCGGGCGGCGGCGTCGGGTCGGGTAGAGGGCCGGGTACGGGTCCTGGTTCGGGCGGCGGATTTGGCGGCGGCGTGTATCGCATTGGCGGTGGAGTATCGATGCCGTCGATTATCAAGAAAGTCGAGCCGGAGTATTCCGAAGAAGCCCGCAAAGCGAAGTGGCAGGGCACGGTCAAGTTGACGGTGATCGTCGATGAGACGGGGCATGCCCGCGACATCAAGGTCGAAAAATCGCTGGGGCTAGGGCTCGATCAGAAGGCCATCGAAGCGGTGGAGAAGTGGCTTTTTAAGCCTGGCATGAAGGACGGCAAACCGGTGTCCGTCTACGCGACGATCGAAGTCACGTTCCATCTGCTCTAACCGTTTTTAGAGGTTTCGTCATGAAACGTCTGCTCGGCTGCGCACTGCTGGCGGGCATGAGTCTATCCGCCGAAACAATACAATCGACTCTGCTCGCGCTGAAGGATTCGGGCGTCGCACGGAAGGCGCTGAGCAATCAACTTGTGGATGAAATGATGGCGATGGCGAAGTCGACTCAGAGTCCCTCGCGGGCGGCCGTCGAACGATTCTCCGAGGATTTGACTACCGCTCTAGGGGGCCGGGATGTGACTGCGATTCGCGCGGCGGCGTTGGAGAAGGCCATTTCCGACGTGCTCGGCGGCAAGGGGTCGACCTTTGTGCCGGCGACCAGCCTGCGAGAAACGCTGGCCGGGTTGGGGATCGATCGACGGACGGTGCAGGCGATCGTGCGTCGCTTCATCGAAATCGGCGAGCAAGTGCGAGGTCCGGACGATCTGCCCATGATGCTGAAGAAGCTGCGATAGTTCGGTGGCGGGTGTACAGTGAGGAAACATGGCTTTCGAACTTCCGCGCCAATTCCCGCGCCACCGCAGTCTGCCGCAACAACGCATCGCGCTGCTGATCGGCATTGTCGTTCTTGTCCTCCTGTTTAGCCGCTCGATTTGTGGGCTGATCCTGGATTACGCGTGGTGGGGCGAATTGGGGCAGGTGCCGACCTGGATCCGCATGTCGGCATATCAATACGGGCCGGGGTTGGCTGCGTGGATCATCCTTTGTGTGGTGCTGTGGATCGCCCATGCGCGTGGGTTGAAGCACGGAGGCACGCGGCTCGGGGAGCATCGGATTTATGCGCGCCTCGCGACGCTTGCGCTTGCGGTGCTGTCGCTGATCGTGGCTCTGTCGGTGGTGGATGGATGGACTGTGGCGCGATTTTTCGGCGGGGCCGCGACGACTTCGGGCTATACCGATCCGGTTTTCGGGCGCAGTCTCTCGTTTTACTTTTTCCAGCTCCCGTTTTATTCCATGCTGATCAACTTCGTGACGGCGTGCGCGCTGGCAGGGGGCGTGGTTCACTATGCGACGGCGCGCGGGTGGCAGTTGAAGCGCGATTTTCCGAGCTTCGGCGGGGGCAACGAGATTGATCTACGCGACCTGCGCGCTTTGGGAACACTGGAATCGACGATGTTCAAAGGGCTGGTGGTGCTGTTTTTAGTTGCGCTGGCGGCCCAGTTCTGGATCGGCCGGTTCGATTATCTTTTCTCCGATCACGGCAATCTGATGTCGGGCGTCGATTATGTGCAGCAGAATATCGAGCTGCCGATGCAGGCGGTGAAGGCTTTCGCGGCGCTGCTGGCAGTGGTGCTGGTGCTCACCGGGCGTCGCAAACTCGCGATGGCATGCGCGGCGGTGCTGATCGTCGATTGGGCTTTACCTCCGATGGTGAACTCGCTCTATGTGAAGCCGAATGAGCTGGCGCTTGAGAAACCGTATCTGGCGCGGCATATTGAGGCTACGCGGTCGGCATACGGGCTGGATCGGCGTGCGAAGGAGACGGAGTTTCTGGCGCAAAAAGAAGGGCGCATCGATTTCGCGAAAAATCGTCCGATGCTCGATAACGTCCGCCTGTGGGACTTGCGGGCGTTTCACGATACGCTGAGCCAGAGCCAGCCGCTGCGTCCTTATACTTATTCCGCTACCGATATCGACCGGTACACCATCGCTGGAAAATTGCGGCAAGTGCTGCTCGCCCCGCGCGAGCTCGACTTGAATCAGTTGGGAGAGGCGAGGCATTTGTGGGTAAATTCGGCGCTGACGTTCACGCATGGCTACGGGGTGGTGCTGGCCGAGGCGAGCCGGATTACATCGACGGGTCTGCCGGAGCTTCTCGTCAAGAGCGCGCCTATCGAGGTGCTGACGCCGAGTCTGCACGTGGCGAAGCCGGAGATTTATTTCAGCGAGACGTCGCAGGAACCTGTATTCGTGCGCACGGCCCAGGGCGAGTTCAACTATCCTTCGACGAAGAACGACGGCGGATCGTCCGAGGTCAATACGCGCTACGAAGGACACGGCGGATTCCCGATGTCGTCGTTCGGCATGCGCCTGGTTGCGGCGGTTGCGGAAGGCGACGGCAATATTTTATTGACAAACTCGCTGACGCCGGAAAGCCGGATGATGATCCGGCGGCGCGTGCCGGAGCGGCTCAGCGCGCTGGCGGGGTTTCTCACCTGGGATAAGGACCCGTACCTGGTGATTACGGAAACGGGGCGTCTGGTCTGGATTGTGGACGGATATACGACCAGCGAGTCGCATCCTTATTCGCGTTTGATCGGGATGGACAACGGCGGGCGGTTCAATTACATCCGCAATTCGATCAAGGCGACGGTCGACGCATACGACGGCGACGTGCACCTGTACATCTTCGATAACGAAGATCCGCTGATCGCCGCGTACGAACATTTATTCCCGGAATTGTTTACGCCGGGCGCGGCCATGCCGGCCGATTTGCGGGCGCATGTGAGGTATCCCGAAGTGCTGTTCCGCGCGCAGGCGGAGATGTTCCGGACATATCACATGCGCGATCCGGAATCGTTCTACAATCGCGCCGATCAATGGGATGAGGCGACGGGCACGGCGGGGCAGGGAGGGCAGCCGCAGCCGGTGGCTCCTACTTATATGGTGATGACGCTGCCGGGCGAAACGCAGCCGGAGTTTCTGTTGATGCTGCCGTTTACGCCGCGCGCGAAACAGAATCTGATCGGGTTGATGGTGGCGCGCTGCGACGGTCCGCACCTGGGCGAACTGGTGTTTCTCGATTTGCCGAAGCAGGAAGTGATCGCGGGTCCGCTGCAGATTGAGGCGCTTATCAATCAGGACCAGACTATTTCTAAAGATCTGACGCTGTGGAATCAGCAGGGGTCGCAGGTGCTGCGGAGCCAGATCCTGGCGCTGCCGATCGACCAGACATTCTTATATGTCGCGCCGATTTACATCCAGGCGTCGGAAGCGAGAATGCCGCAGTTGAAGAAGGTCGCGCTGGTGATGGGAAATACGCTGGTGTACGCCGATACCTATGAGCAGGCGCTGGCGCAGTTGGACGCGGGGCAGAAAGGCGTCGCGGCTCCGGTGCAAACAAGAGTCGCGCCGACGGCGACGACGACGGCTGCTTTTACAAATGATGCACGCGTTGAGGAAATTCGGGCGCATCTGAAGCGATATCGCGATTTCGCGGCGCAGGGCAAGTGGGCGGACGCGGGGAAAGAGCTCGAGGCGATTGAGGCGGCGGTGAAGCGTTAAAATGGAATTGATGGGACATAGCCACGATCATTCGCATTCGCACGATCACGGCCACTCCCATAACGATGCGGGGACTGGGCGGGCGCTCATTGCTTCGCTGGTGCTGACGCTAGGGTTTGTCGCGTTTGAGACGGTGGCGGGGTTCCGGGCGTCGAGCCTGGCGCTGCTATCGGACGCGGGGCACAACTTCGCCGATGCGTTTGCGCTGCTGCTGGCCGCGTTCGGGTTCTACTTGCAATCGCATCCCGCAAATGAAGTGAAGACGTATGGCTACCAGCGCGCGGGCGTGCTGGCGGCGTTCGCTAACGCCGTATCGTTGGTGGTTCTGGCTCTGCTCCTGTTTTACGAGAGCTACCGGCGGCTGCGGAATCCTCAGCCGGTAGTGGAATCGACGATGATCGTGGTCGCGGCGATGGGGCTGGCGATGAATCTGTTCATCGTATGGAAGCTCGGCGGCCACGGACACGACATGAACATTCGAGCGGCGTGGATCCATATGCTGGGCGATGCACTGAGCTGCGTCGCAATTATCGTGGGCGCGGTGGCGATCCACTATACCGGATGGCAGATCATCGATCCGGCGCTATCGATTCTGATCGGCGTCATGATTATATGGTCGGGCTGGGGGATTATTCAGGAATCGCTAAATATCCTGCTCGAAGGACTGCCGAAGGGGATCGAGCTCGAGGAAGTGACGGGCGGAATGCGCGGCGTGGATGGAGTGATCGACGTCCACGATCTGCACATCTGGAGTCTGGGATCGCAAGCGCACGCGCTGAGCTGCCACGTGCTGATCGACGACGTTCCTCCGTCGGAGAGTGAGGCGATTTTACGGAACATCAAATCGGTGCTGTGCGACCGGTATTCGATCAAGCACTCGACCATCCAGTTCGAGCACGTGCGGTGTGAGGATCCGTGCGTGATGGTGAAGAAGAAGCAGCCAGTAGCCAGTAGCCAGTAGCCAGAAGTGGTCGGGCGGGATATCTGGCGCTCTTCTATTCGAGCCGAGGTAGCGCTCGGTTCGAGAAAACGAAGTCGCGTTCGCGCGTCCAACTCGTCCGCACTCTGATATGTTCACTATGAGATGCGTCTATCCCAGCGGCCCATTTTGGCACGGACTCTGTTGGTGGTGGGGCTGCTCTGGCTGTGTATTTGGTGGCTGGCACACCCTAGGATTGCTGGAGCACCTGATTGGTTTGAGAGTATCGGGCTCCTGCGCTGGCTGCGGAGGCTCGATCCACTTGACAAGTGGGTCGGTATTGTCGCCACCTTCGCCGCCGTCTTCGTAGCACTGTTTCAGGATCGTCTCAGGATTTGGCTGCTACGCGCCAAGTTGGAGGTGCGTGTTGAGCCCGGCGTGAGCATTCCGTGGGGCCCTATCTCAGCGCACCACTTCCGTCTAGGCGTCAGCGCTAAAGGCTCGATCGCGGCTGAATTCGTCGAAATTCTGATAACAGAGATCTGGATGGCCGGCGAGCAGTTAACGTGGTGGAGTCCGATGGCGCTTGGCTGGACCGACGGCAACGAATCATATAGAGACCGCCTTTCTGGAAACACCACCAGACTGTGCGATTTCATAATGATGGTGCGACCTGGACCAGGAGCAAAAGGTGTGCTCGCGCCTGACGGTTTTACGCGAGCTATCCCTGACTTCGACTTCGGTTCACGGGCGGGGATCAGGATCATGGCTGCAAGGACCCCTAGGGGCGGACTTACTGCGCTGCTCCCTGGCAGGTAATGTCGCGGTCCTGGAGTTCGCCGCGAAGAACACGAAGCCGTTAAGGCGCGCGTTCGAGATCGAGTTCGACGGAGACTGGAAATCCGATCCCAACGCTGGCTTGATTTCGATTAGAGAGGTCAATGGTCCGAGCTGATCAGTAGGCGTCGCCCTTGGAGGCCCAGAAGAACCCGCTTCTGGCTATTGGAACAGCAATGGCGCGATGGTCGCAAGATTCCTTCTCCACACCATCCACGTGTGCATTCCTGGGGTTTCAATCGGCGTGAATCTTACATATTTCGCCGCGAGCATGTCGCGGAATTTGCGATTCGTTCCGATCAGGCCGTCTTCGGTGCCGCAGGCGATCCAGAGCAGCTTTAGTTGTTTATTCGCCGACTGGTCGAGCTTGGGGAATAGCACGTCGTAATCTTCGCCCAGGCCGCCTGCGCTGAACGAACCGACGTATGAAAACTTGTCTAGATTGTTCAGACCAGTGATCAGCGATTCGGCGCCTCCCATGGAGAGGCCGGCGATGGCTCGCATCTCGCGGCGGCGGTCGATGCGATACTCTTTTTCCACTTGTGGCATGACTTCGGTGAGCAGGACTTCGCGAAATTTAACGATGTTGACGCGAAATTTCTCCATATCGATCCGACCGCGCGCGACCACCTCGGGTGCGCCGTAGCCGAGCGGCATCACGACAATCATCGGCTTCGCTTTTTTCTCAGCGATCAAGTTATCTAAAATGACGTTGGCATGGCCGACCGCGCTCCAGCCGCTCGCGTCGTCGCTATAGCCGTGCAGCAGATAGAGCACGGGATATTTCGTCGAGCCCTCGGTATAGCCGGGCGGCGTGTAGACGTAGTAATCGCGATGGTCGCCGACTAATGCGGATTTATAAAAATGATGATGAACTTCGCCGTGAGGGACGTCGCTGGTTTCCCAGGCGAGGCCGGGGCCGGGGATGTGAACCGCACTCGAGTTGCTCAGCAGGTTCGGCTTCATGAGCGAATTGTTGGGGTCCATCAGGCCGACGCCGTCGACATTGAACGAGTATCCGTAAATGTCGGGATCGAGGGCGGACGTGGTGTAGCTCCACACGCCTTTGTCATCTTTTTGCATGGGCGCGGACTTGGTGCCTTCCATCGACAGATTCACAACCGCGGCGTTAGGGGCGCGGAGGCGGAAGGTGACGGTGTTGTCGGAATGGACCTCGGGCGAGACGATCGGTGGTGCCGGCGGCGTCTGGGCGAAGACGGTGACGGTGAGAAGGAACAGAACGGCTCGGTTCATGAACGACATTATACAGAATGGGCTGTTGCGGCGGACCGAACCTGCCTCTTAGATTCGGATAGTAATTCGCGGTGGGGCGGACGCCCCCGTCCGCGCCGGACCCCTGGTCCGGCTCTGGGAGGCACCTAAAGCGGAGGCCGACGCGGGCGTCGGCCGCAGTCCAGGGGGACCGCCCCACATGGCGGCAACGGCAGCCGAGGAGCGATGAAGCATAATTGCGTACCCTACGGAACCCAAAAAAGCGTCATTATGGAATCATGAGGCTGGATCGAATTCCGTTGCTGCTATGTTTATTTGGCGCGATGGCGCTGGCCCAGTATCCGCCAGGTCAGTATCCTCCGGGTCAATACCCACCGGGGCGGTATCCGCCGGGCCAAGGGAATTGCCCTCCGGGGCAGACTCCGCCCTGCAACAACAGGCGGCAGCCGACCGACGTGACTCCGGGCAGATCGTCGAAGAACAGCAAAAACGCTAACAGCAATGCCGGGGTCACGACGACAACCATCGGCATGGTGCGGCGGTCGGTGGCGAACCAGATTGTGATTGAGCCCGTCGACCACCGCATCGTGTGGTATCGCGTCACCTCGGCAACGAAGTTCATGAAGAACAACAAAGAGGTCGATGCGGCGGGTTTTGCTCTGGGCGATCATGTGACGCTCGATTCGACTTCCGATGACGAGGATATGTTCACCGCGGTCGAGATGCGGTTCGACAAAGAAGGTACGCCGGAAGAGCGGGCCATGGCCGCCGAGACGTGGGATTTGCCGAAGCTGGAGGGTGGGCCGGTAGGGAAAGGCGGAACGGCTACCGCGCAGCGCGAGCCGGGCGACGATCGTCCGATTCTTCGCCGGGCGAATTCGGGCGATGCGGTAGAGCCTCCGAAGGAAGTAGCAGGTGGAGCGAAAGCGGAGCCTGCGAAAACCCAAGAGGAACCAGTGGGCAACCGGCCGTCGACCGTCATGCGTCCCCCCGATCCTCCGAAGGATCCTGACGATCCCGGGCCTCCGTCGTTGCGGCGCGGTGTGCCGACAGCGCGGCAGATGGCGGATCTGCCTCCTCCGCGGTATGAGCCTTTGCCCGACGCTCCGGCGAAAAAGACTGCGGATGCATCCCCTAAGCCGGCTGGGGACGCTCCCGCGGCGGTCCGGGACAAGCCGGTGGATTCGGTGATTGAAAAAGCGAGGGAAGCGGCGGCCAACTACGCCGCGTCGCTGCCGAATTATTTCTGCCAGCAGATGACGGCGCGGTATCAGAGCGACCATCCGAAGACGGGTTGGGACGCGCTCGATGTCGTGACGGCGGACGTCGCTTATGAAAACGGACGCGAGAGCTATAAGAACATCAAAATAGGCAGCAAAGCGGTGAACAAGGCGATGGAGGACATCGGTGGCACGCGGTCGACGGGCGAATTTTCGACCATTCTCGAAGATTTGCTGAGTCCGGTGACGAGCGCCAATTTCCGGCGCACGGGCACCGATACGCTGCATGGCAGAGCGGCGTGGGTTTATAAATACGACGTTCCCAGGGAGCGGTCGCACTGGCGCATCGAGGCTCCTTCGCAGCTCTATTATCCGGCGCACACGGGGTCGATCTGGATCGACAAGGAAACCTCGCGCGTGCTGCGCATCGAGCAGGGCAGCGTGGGAATGCCGAAGCTATTCCCGTTCGACACACTCGAAACGGTAACCGACTACGAATTCATCAGTCTAGCGGCGGGGCAGAGATACCTGCTGCCGGCCGACGCGGAAGTGCTCAGTTGTCTGCGCGGTACCAGCATGTGCTCCCGCAATCGCCTGGAATTTCGGAACTACCGCAAGTTCGGCGCGGATTCCACGATCACGTTTGATGGCAAGGAATAGCCGCAACGCCCGTTTGGAAGGCAACCTGCTTCAGGCGAAGTACGTCGGTAGGTTGTTATACTTAACTTCAATCCTCTTTACTTTTCGATGCTGAAATACTGTGCTGTTTTTTCACTCTGTGCCGGGTTAGGCCTTGCGGCCGATTTTATGACCGGCCAGGCCGCTCGAGCCATAATCGGGCAGACGACATTCACGAGCCAAACCTCAGGTGCCTCTAATACGCTGCTGGGCGGCGTGGGAGGGATCGCCTACGCCAACAACACGTTGTTTGTGACCGACGCGAACCGGCTGGGAAATCAACCAATCAACAACCGCGTGGTGATGTTCAACAACCTGTCGCGGCTGGTCCCTTCGGTCAAGGCGGAGATTGGCGCCAACACCAGCCGTTGTCCGGTTTGCGTGACTGGGGTGAATCTGGTGCTCGGTCAGCCGGATTTTACCAGCGTCAATTTCGCGACCACCGCGAATGGCATGCGGCTGCCGACGGCGGTTGCTACCGATGGGCGGAACCTGGCGGTGGCCGATACGGCGAACAACCGGGTGCTGTTGTGGAGGTCGATTCCGACGCAGGTGGGGCAGCCTGCCGATGTCGTGATCGGGCAGCCGGATTTCGTCACGGTGCAGCAGGTGGTTGTGAATCAGACCAGCGTGCGCGCGCCGCAGGGTGTGTGGATTCAGAACGGCCAACTTTTTGTGGCGGATACGCAGAACAACCGGATCATGATCTGGAACACGCTCCCCACCAAGAACAATCAACCGGCGGATCTGGTGCTGGGGCAGCCGAACTTTACCACCTCGCCCAACCTGGATCTGACCAAGAGCTCTCTCACGGCGGCGGCGAACACCATGCTGAATCCGGTTTCGGTGACAAGCGATGGCATCCGGCTATTGGTCACGGACTTGGGTTTCAATCGCGTGCTGATCTGGAATTCGATTCCGTCGAAGACCCAGCAGCCAGCCGACCTCGAAGTGGGCCAGAAGGATTTTACAACCTCGCTTTCCAACGATAATCAAGACCTGTGCCCGTCGGCGGGACCGGATTCGAGCGGCAATCCAATTTTCCCGGTGGAGTGCGGCAACACGCTGAGTTTTCCGCGATTCGCTTTGTCGGACGGAACGCGCCTCTATATAGCCGACGGCGGCAACGACCGGGTGCTGATTTTCAATCAGCTTCCCGTTAAGAGTGGCGCGCGCGCGGATGTCGTGCTGGGGCAACCCGACGAATATAACGACATCGATGTCACCAGCCTGAACGACATCTTCGATCCGAATCTGAAGCAATCCGCCGCCGATGTGACACCTACGCCGACCGGCCTCGCATGGGATGGGACGAATCTCTACGTGACCGATTCGTTGAATTACCGGATTCTGGTGTTCACGCCGGCCGATTCCAACGTTCCGGTGAACGGAGTGGTCAATGCGGCGAGCCAGGCGATTTACGCGCAGGGCAGCGTGACGGTCTCGGGAACCATTACGGCGGGCAACATCATCCTGTTGCAAATCGACAAGCCAACCGACGTTCAGCACATATATTACAGTTACACGGTAGTGAGCGGGGACACTCTCTCGACGATCACCACGAAACTCACGGATCTGATCAATACTTCGCACTCGGGTTTGGGCGATCCGAACGTACTGGCGATCGCCCAGCTCGGCTTCAACGCCGTGCAGTTGGTGGCGCGCGCGCCCGGCTCCAGCGGGAACAACATCACTCTGGCGGCGACCGCTGGATCGTCGGTTGCGAGCACGACGACGACCACCAACGGCGTGACGACAACCATCGAGAACACCTCGGGTACAGCCGATATCGCGGCGGCGGCCAGCAGTTCCTCGCTTTCAGGCGGAGGCAACGCGGCTACGCTTGCTCCCGGTACGATTGTTTCGATCACGGGCAGTAATTTGTCGGACAACACGGTTTCGACTGTTGCCGATAGCCAGACTTATCGTCCCAACTTTGGGCCTCTGGCGCTTCAGTTGGGCGGCGTCGAGGTCTATATCGACGGTATTCGCGCGCCGATTCTGGCGGTTTCACCGTCGAGAGTCGATGTGCAGGTGCCTTTCGAACTGCTCGATACCAACAGCAGCAGCCTCTATGTGCGGACGCTGCACAACAACGGCACGGTTACGGTGACCACCGCGGTCGGCCTTCCGATCGCGCAACAAGCGCCCGGGATTTTCGCGGCGCCGGGGCAGGACCCGCGCCTCGCGACGGCGGTCCACTACTCGAGTTTCGCGACCGGCGTCCTTTCCGTGGACGGCGTGCCCACTGCGGGCGACGTCGTCACGGTGAAGATTGAAGACCGTCCGTACAACTACACGGTGCTCGCGACCGACACTCTTGTTACGATTCGGGACGCGCTGGTAGCGGTGATTAACGGGAATGCGGACGAGAAAGTGACGGCGTCCGCATCAGGTTCGTTCACGCGTATCCTGCTGCGAGCCAAGGTTCCTGGAAGCGCAGGCAACAACATTGGGATTACAACATCGGCCACAGGCGCCACCACAACGTCGTCCGCCGGAGTCGTCACCACGGGCGCTGCTACTGAGACGATGACCGCGATTAACTCGGCGCTGTGCTGCGCCAATGTCGCGGGCGCAGCGGTCACCGCCGACAATCCGGCGGTTCCGGGCGAGTTGATTATCGTCTATGCCACGGGCCTGGGTATAGTCGGTCCGGCGGCCGCCCACGATGCTATTCAGGATGGCTTTCCTTATACCGGGCCAGTGTTGAACGACCCCAATGCCTCGGTTTCCTCTATCATCGGCGGCAGCACGGCCAACGTGTTATCGGCGGGACTCCAGGTGGGCTCGATCGGCGTGTACGCAGTGTTGCTGCAACTGAGTTCTTCGCTGCCAACCAATCCGGTGACGCAAGTTACCATTTCCCAGGATATTTACACCAGTAACATTGTGTACATCCCGGTGGTCTCGGCGAATCCGGCAAACTGACCGCTCCCGAAGGTCGCGGTTCTATTGTTTCATGGAGCCGCTAACCGCAGGAGTCCGGCGGCGTCATAATGAGCAATATGCTCGACGCTGTCTTGCAGGATCTTCGCTATGCGATTCGCGCCTTGCGCAGCAGCCCTGGATTCGCCGCTGTTGCGATTCTGTCCCTTGCACTTGGAATCGGAGCCAATACCGCGATCTTTAGTCTGATCGATTCGGTGATTCTTAAGACGCTGCCGGTCAGTCATCCCGAGCAGTTGGTCCAGGTGACCATGGCCAAAGGCGGCCCCACCTTCACCAACCCGATCTGGGAGCAGGTGCGCGATCGCCAGGACGTATTTTCCGGCATTTTCTCCTATGGCGGTGGACGCTTTAATCTGGCGGCGGGCGGCGAGGCGCGCTATGCCGATGGCAACTTCGCGGCGGGCCAGTTTTTCGACACCTTAGGCTTGCACCCGGTGCTGGGCCGCACGTTCTCGATGGCCGACGACAAGCGGGGCTGTCCAGGGACGGCCGTGCTCAGCTACGGTTTCTGGCAAAAGGAATATGGAGGCCGCGCCGATGTCGTGGGGAAGACCATCTCGCTCGACAATCATCCGTTTGAAATCCTCGGAGTGATCACACCCGGCTTCACTGGCGTCGAAGTGGGCAGCGCGATGGACATCTACGTGCCTATTTGCGCTGTAGAAATCATCCAGGGGGGAACCGGCAGGCTGGATCAGCGCAGTACATGGTGGCTTCGCGTGATCGGCCGCCCGAAGCCGGGCATTTCCGCAAGCCAGGCGGAAGCGCGCCTCAAGACGCTGGCACCTGCGGTCTTTGAAGCAACGGTCCCTCCGAACTGGAAGCCCGATATGCAGGACAATTACCGCAAGCGCACGTTCGAAACGCAGCCCGCCTCGACCGGCCTCTCCTATGTTCGCCGGCAGTATCAGCAGGCACTCATGGTTTTAATGGCGATCACCGGCGTGGTGCTCCTGATCGCCTGCGCCAACGTGGCTAATCTTTTACTTGCCCGCAGCGCCGCGCGGCAGAGGGAGATTGCGATTCGCATGGCGCTCGGATCGGGTCGGGGACGGCTGATACGCCAGTTGCTGACCGAGAGTCTGGTGCTGTCGTTGACCGGCGCGGTGTTGGGCGTTCTATTCGCGCAGTGGGGCACCCGTCTTCTTGTCGGGTTCCTTTCTTCGGGCGGGAACAAAGTGTTTCTCGACCTGAGCATCGATGGCCGAGTGCTGGCATTTACCGCCGGCGTTGCGATTCTCACTGGACTACTGTTCGGACTGGCGCCAGCGTGGAGAGGCACGCGGGTGAATCCTCAGTCCGCGATGAAAGCGAACGCGCGTGGAGTCATAGAAGGCTCCCGCTTCGGCCTCGGAAAAGCTCTGGTGGTGGTGCAGGTGGCGTTGTCGCTGGTGCTTGTAGTTGGCGCGGGATTGATGCTGACTACTTTTTTCAGACTCGAAAGACTCAACACCGGCTTCGATCGCGAGCACATCCTGCTCGCCAGCGTCGATCTGCGCAATGGGCACTATCCGCAGGAGCGGCGGGGCGCGGTCTATCAGGAAATGCTGGAGCGTCTGCGCGCGCTTCCCGGTGTCCGTTCTGCGAGTGACTCCAGCATGATACCGATCAGCGGTAGTTTCTGGAACGAGGACCTGCAGATCGAAGGGTACACCTCAAAAGGGGGCGACGACACTCTGGTTTACTTCAACGAGGTGAGCGACCGCCATTTGGAAACGCTTGGCATAGATCTTGTCGCCGGGCGAGACTTTAATTCGCACGACACGCCGCAGTCGCCGAAAGTGGCGATTATCAATCAAACCGCCGCGAGCCGGTACTTCGCCGGCCAGAACCCTCTCGGCAAGCGCTACCGCCCGGAAGAAGGCAACACGTTCGGCGACTGGGTCGAGATCGTCGGCGTCATGAAGGATGCGAAGTACGGCACACTGCGAGAGGAGATTCTTCCCACGACCTTCGTCGCAGCAGGTCAGAACCCAAAGCCCCGTCAATCCATCACATTCGATATTCGCGTGGCCTCCGGATCGCCCACTGCCCTGATTTCCGGCGTGAAGTCCGCCATCGCCGATGTGAACCGAGACGTCTCGCTGCAATTTACGACGCTTGCGGTGCAAGTCGACGCATCACTCGCGCGGGAACGCCTGCTCGCGACCCTCTCCGGATTCTTTGGCGGGCTTGCGCTCGCGCTCGCCATGATCGGCCTCTACGGCGTGATGTCCTACAACGTAGCGCGCCGCCGCAACGAAATCGGGATTCGCATGGCGCTCGGAGCCGAGCAGGCTCGCGTCCTGCGCATGGTGCTCCAGGAAGTCGCGATCCTGATCGCCTTGGGCCTCGCCATCGGCCTGGGAGTGGCCATCGGAACCATGCGTTTCGTCGAAAGCTTTCTTTATGGAATGAAACCAAACGATCCCTGGACGCTTTCCCTCGCCGCCGGAATATTGGCACTGGTAGCGGCCCTGGCCGGATTTTTGCCCGCGCGCCGCGCCTCCCGCCTGGACCCAATGACCGCTTTGCGCGAAGAATAGTTGCTTTCATTTTCATCGTGTGTTAACATTCTTCCCAATTAGCGAGTTCCGCCGTCTGGTCCCCGGCTGCGACTAGACAGCGTGGCCCCGTCTGCATTCCTTCCAGTCCGCCCTTTGCTCCCGGTCAGAGCCTCAGCGAGCTTGTGCTCACGAGTCTAAATCTCAGGGGGTTAATCATGAGGATACAGTTTCGAAAGATTATTTTAGCGGCAGCCGTCATGACAACCATGTCCGGCGTGTTCGCACAGTCGTATCTGGGTGGCGTTCGCGGGATGGTGCAGGACCCGGCAAAGGCGTCGATCGCCACAGCCAAAGTCACTCTGACCAACCAGGGCACCAACGTGGTCCGTTCCGAACTCAGCAATGCGTCCGGAGAATTCGTTTTCTCGCAACTCGATCCGGGCACATACACACTTGCCGCCGAAGCGCCTGGCTTCCGGAAATCCGAACGGCACGGGATTATCGTCTCCACGCAGGAATTTCTGACCCTCGATCTCAAACTGGAGGTCGGCGCAGTCACCGAAAGCGTGCAGGTGACCGAGGAGATTCCGCCGCTTGAGAGTTCGAACGCCTCGCAAGGCCAGGTGCTCGATAACCAAAAATTGAGCGACCTACCGAATTTAGGACGCAACCCGTTCATGCTTTCGAAAATTGTTCCGAACGTGATTCCAGTGGGCAATCCGGCCTACAACCGCATGGAGGACCAGAGCGGTTCCTCGTCGATTTCCATCGCCGGCGGCCCGGTCCGCGGCAACAACTATCTCATCGACGGCGTGCCGATCACCGATTCGACAAATCGTGCCATCATCATCCCCGCGATCGAAGCGGTTCAGGAAGTCAAGATTCAAGCCAACACCTACGATGCGGAAATGGCGCGCACCGGCGGCGGCATGTTCAATACGCTGATGCGGTCCGGAACCAACACCTATCACGGGAGTGCGTACGGCCATATCCGGCGGACCTCGATGGATGCCAACAGTTTCTTCAACAATGCGGCGGGCAGCATCAACGGCGTGCCTAATTCGCCCATTACCAATCAGCCGAACACCACCTGGGGCGCGAGCTTTGGCGGCAAGGTGTTTATCCCGAAGGTTTACGACGGCAAGAACAAGACGTTCTTCTTTTTGGGAGTGGAGGTCTACGATGACACCCAGTCGTCTTCTTCGGTCTTCGCGACTCCCACGGCGCTCGAAAAATCGGGTGATTTTTCCAAGAGCGGCGTCACCATTTACGATCCCCTTAATTCGGTGGGTGGAGTGCGGCAGCCCTTTCCGGGCAACGTCATTCCCACAAACCGCCTGAACCCGGTGGGTCTTGCAATTGCGAGCAACTTTCAGGCTCCCACCAGTGCTCCTACTTCTTACGGGGGCCTGGATCTCAATGCACCGGGGCAACTGCCGTGCAGAGCGACGCAGTTCACGGCGAAATTCGACGAGGACTTTTTCACCTGGTGGCGCGCCAGCTTGAGCTATCTGCGGTATTTTTCGCTCGAGCCGGGCAACACCGAGTTCCCCACGGTTTCGAGTCCCGACCAGTGGCGTTTATTGCGCCGCGTCGATACCACGCAGTTGAACAACACGTTCAGTCTGAATCCCACAACGGTGCTCACGGTCCGCTATGGCTTCAATCGTTTCCCGAACTATAGCTACAATGTGGCCCAGGGCTTCAACCTTGCCACGCTCGGATTTCCGGCGAGCTTGGTGAGCGCGGTCAACCCGTCGCTCTCGCAGTTTCCCTACGTTTCGACGAACAGCTTTTACCAATTTGGAGCATCCGATAACAATTCGTTTTACGTGCTCGCTTCCGATAACTTCTCCACCAGCGTGTCGAAGTACATGGGACGCCATAGCCTGAAAATGGGTTTTGACTATCGTCGCATCAAGGCGGCCGGAAACGACGCCAACAACGCCGCGGGAGAGTATTTCTTCAACGGCATTTTCACCAAGTCCGCGCCCACCAGCTCAGGCAGCGGCGGTGCGGATCTGGCCGACATGCTGCTGGGCTATCCGTCGAGCGGCAACATTTACACCTCCAGCAAGCTGACCGATATCGCCAACTACTACGGTCTCTACATCCAGGACGACTTCCGCGCCACCAGCAAGCTGACCATCAACATCGGGATGCGCTGGGAGCATGAACCGGGCGTGTACGAACAGAACAACGGCATGATCGTGAATTTCGACGGCACGGCGGCGAATCCGCTGGCGGCCAAGGTCACGGGCATTTCGCCAAAGGGCGAAGTGGTGTATGCCGGAAACGGCAAGACCAACGTTGGCAACCCGTACGGCAGTAAGTGGGGTCCGCGAGCGGGGCTCGCCTATCAACTGACGCCGAAGACAGTGCTGCGCGCGGGCTATGGTATTTTCTTCGCTCCGCAGTTCGCCCTCGGATCGCCCACGGCGACGGTTGGATACAATCAGACCACTCCGTATATCGCCTCGACGGACAACAACGTCACTTCGGCCGGTTCACTCTCGAATCCTTTCCCGAGCGGTATTTTGCAGCCCGTCGGAAAAACTCTTGGCACCTTGACTGGTATCGGCCAATCCTTCTCGCTATTCGATCCCAACGCGAGATCGCCTTACGTGGAGCAGTTCTCGGTCGACATTCAGCGCGAGCTTCGGTTCGGCATCGCGACCGAAGTGGGATACGTAGGATCGCGAGCGAAACACCTGACGCTCGGTGCGGCCTCGATCAACGAGAACGCCCTCGATCCGAGTCTGTTGTCCTTAGGGTCGGCGCTCACCCAATCGGTAGCCAATCCTTTCTATGGGAATGGCGGAGCCGGTGTCATCGGCACGCCGAACGTAACGCGGGCGCAATTGCTGCTGCCCTATCCGGCATACGGTTCCATCAGCAAGCTGTTCACGGACAATAATAAGGCCAAGTACGATTCACTCGTGCTCAAGGCGAGCAAGGGCTTCAAGAACGGGATCACGTTCTTCTCGGGATTCACTTGGTCGCGCAACTGGGACGAAAGCAGCGCCGGAGTCGGCAATACGCTGAACAGCGGAGCGAAATCGCCGCAGAATCCCTACAACATGGCCTCGGAATACTCGTTTTCGAACGTCGATTCGCCATTCCGCTGGTCCACTTCGGTGTCTTACGAATTGCCGGTAGGTAAAGGAAAAGCGCTGCTCGGCAACGGTGGCCCCGCCAGCTATATCCTTGGCGGATGGGTGATCAACACGGTATCCATTTTCCAGACCGGATTCCCACTGCAAATCAGCCAAGCCACGAATTTCAATTCAGGCTTCGGTTATGGCAGCCAGCGTCCCAATGCCACCGGAACGTCGCCGGTGACCAGCGGGAGCCTCGAACAACGCCTGAATGGCTACATCAATCCGGCAGCGTTCTCCGCCGCGCCCCAGTTCACCTTCGGCGATGTCGGCCGGACGATCGATATGAGAGGCCCGGGACAGGTCAACTGGGACGCGTCCGTGTTCAAGAACTTCTCGATCAAGGAGAAGTTTAAGGCTCAGTTCCGCACAGAGGCGCTGAACTTGATGAATACCCCGCTGTTCTACGGTCCGAACGTCTCCTTCGGCAGCAGTTCGTTCGGGAAGATCACCACCCAGGCGAACTTCTCGCGACAGTTGCAATTAGCGCTGAGATTCTCGTTTTAAGGTCAATTAAGGCCTCGCGCGGCGCACTTATGGTCATTTAATGGTCATTATGGACAGCTATCGCGAGGCCCCTCGTTTACGTCTCATGAATCGGGGTGGGGCGGGACGCCCTCGTCCGCCCTACCTAGCCAACTCAAATCGGCAAGTGCTGGTTGAGGGGGTGTTCACGGCACCGTGGCCTATTTTTGCGGCTTGGGATACACCTGCCCTGTTTTTACGCGATAGTCCTCAGTGGCGTTCATTTGGACTACTCGGCACATCTCGAAGAGCCGCGAACGTGCGCGGGGACCAATCACCTCTGCCAGCGTCCTGCGAGCTATTTTCATGCGGCTAGGATCGTTGTATTGAAAAATCGTTCCTGTCACGTTAGGATCGGGCAGGTTAGTGGTCGCAATCAGAGTCTTGCCGTTGTTGCAGCGATCGGTGATGATCGCGGTGATTGTGTCTTCGACGAACTCTGTCATTTTATAGGCACCGAGCTCGTCGAGCAGCAGCACAGGTGCTTCCAGCGCTTCACGGTAGGCTTCGCGTAGGCTGGCGCCGGAGGCCACATCGAAACTCTGAGTGATCCTCTGGAGCAAGCTTGCGTAGTCGAAAAAGACGCCCTCATAGCCCTTTTCAAGCAGCGCTTTTAGTGCGGCTACCGCCAGGTGCGTCTTTCCCGTGCCGTTCTCACCGATTAGCAGCAGCCCGGGTTTGTCCACAGCCGGATATTCGCGGACGAAGCCCCGCACCTGTAATAACGCCTGGCCGAGGTGCTCGCGAGCATGCGCGTTGTCCTGCGGAATTTTGAAGTTATCAAACGAGACATGCTGGTATTTCGGTGGGATCCGGGAGTTCTCTTTGTTGGCGGCGGTTCGGCTAGTGCGCGAGCATTCACACAGCTCCGCGCCTGAAAGTCCCCCGCGCTCGAGGATCTTCCAGCCCGTTCCTCCACAGATCGTGCAGTTTTCGTCAGGCATGTTGCGCTACGCCGAGGATATTTCCCTCGGGGTCCTTGAACCAAGCCACTTGAGATCCGTCGGGCGCAGTCCAGATGCCAAGGTCGTCCTGCTTGAAGAAACCGAAAATCTCGAAGGTGACGCCCGCTTTCTTGAGCTCTAAAACCGTGGCGCGGATGTCCTTGACGTCCCATGCAAGAACGGTGTATGGCGCGGGTTTCACTTCCTTCGCAAGGGCGACACGAAGCGGCGCCCCGCCGCTGTCGAAGACCAGCGCGAACCCATCTTCAGAAGCCAGGCGTAGGCCCAAGGTGTCGCGGTAGAAAGCGCGGGCACGATCCGCATTTGTCGTGCTGACGAATGCCACTAGTTTTTCAGATGACAGCATAGGATTACTCGATCACAACCAGTATCTCGCCTGCAACCACCGTTGCTCCCTCCGTGGTCTTTAACTCGACCACCGTTCCGGCTTTGGGCGACTTCATCTCATTTTGCATCTTCATCGCCTCGACGACAATCAATCCCTGTCCGGCTTCGATCGTGTCGCCCACGGAAATCAGAATTCGCACGACTTTTCCCGGCATCGGCGCGACGATGTTTTGGCGCCCGGCGGAAGCGCCGGCGCTCGATCGCGCGCGCAACTCGCGGGGGTCGAAAACTTCGACGGAAAAAATCCGGTCGTTGACTTGAATCGTCCCGGGAGAGAGCACCGTCGCCTGGTAACTGCGGCCATCGATCAATAACGAAAAGATGCCAGGCCCGGACGCTTCCATTGAATAGTCTCGTACCATTCCGTTGTATTCGAATCGCGAACCTTCGAGCCGCAGCTCGCCTTCACGGCCGTTGACGATCACGTCGAGCTTCATTGCTCCCACTTCCACTTCGATGTTGGATTCACGACGGGAGCGGCTGGCTTCTGCCGGGACAGTGTGGCGACGATCGCGGCGACTGCTTCCATTTCCGGAGCTGGGTCAGGCGCGGGCTTGCGGCGCACGAAGAATCCATCGAGGAATGCGGTGGAAAGTTCCCCGCGCGCGAATGCTTCGTCGTTCAGAATATCGGTAAAAAATGCCAAATTAACCCTAATTCCACCCACTTTATACTCTGAAATTGCGCGTTTAAGGCGACTTATGGCTGCATTACGATCGGGAGCCCACGCCACGAGCTTCGCTAGCAGCGGGTCGTAATCGAACGGGACGGTCCAGCCTTCGTAGACGCCGGAATCGAGCCGGATACCGGGACCGGACGGCTCTACCAAGCGCGTAATCTTTCCCGGGAAGGGAAGGAAGTTATTTTCGGGGTCCTCCGCGTATATCCGGCACTCGATAGCGGAGCCGGTCCAGCGCACGTCGCTTTGCTCAATGGTAAGGTGCGCGCCGGCTGCGATTTTCAGTTGCCAGGAGACTAAATCGAGACCCGTGACCAGTTCGGTCACAGGATGCTCCACCTGCAAACGGGTGTTCATTTCAAGAAAATAGAAGTTCCGGTCGCGATCCACCAGGAACTCGATGGTGCCCGCATTGGCGTATCCGGCCGCGCGCGCCACCTTCACCGCCGCGGCGCCCATCCGATCGCGCAAACCTGGATCGATTCCCATGAGCGGGGAAGGGCATTCCTCGATCACTTTCTGATGACGGCGCTGGATGGAGCATTCGCGCTCGCCCAGATGGATAAGATGTCCGTGATGATCGCCGAGCACCTGAATCTCAATATGGCGCGGCTCGATTACGAGTTTTTCGAGATAAACTTCGTCGTTGTGAAACGCGTGCGCGGCTTCACTCGATGCGTCGCGGATGGCGGATTCCAAATCCTGCTCGCGATCGACGCGGCGCATGCCTTTTCCGCCGCCCCCGGCCGAGGCCTTCAGCAGCACGGGATACCCGAGAGAGTGCGCGGTCGCGCGAGCCTGCTCGATCGAGCGAATCGCCGATTCCGTTCCAGGAACGACGGGCGCACCTGCGGCGATGGCGATCTGCCGGGCGGCCGTTTTCGAGCCCATTTTTTTGATGGCCTCCGCTGGAGGCCCGATAAACACCAGGCCGGCGTCGGTGCAGGCTTCGGCAAACTCAGCGTTTTCACTTAGGAATCCGTAGCCGGGATGAATCGCCTCCGCGCCATGACGCAAGGCGGCGTCGATGATTTTATCGATGCGGAGATAGCTTTCAGACGACGGCGCGGGACCTAGATGCGCGGCTTCATCGGCCATACGCACGGCGAGCGAGGCTCGGTCAGCGTCGGAATAGACGGCAACGCTCGCGATATTCAATTCGCGGAGCCCGCGAACGAGACGAACGGCGATTTCGCCGCGATTAGCGATCAGGACCTTGCGAAACACAAACGTCCGATTGTAGCAGGGTCACGAAAATGGCAGGAAGGTGACGATGGTCGCACCCCAGCCTCCGGCTTCGGCAGGGGCATCGCCGAAGGATTCAACGAACGGGGTCCTCCTTAGGATTTTTCTGATGGTGTCTCGCTGTACGCCAATACCCCGGCCGTGGATGATTCGGACGGCCTGGAACCCCATGCGGTGAGCCTCGGAGAGATATTCCTCGACTACGGGTTTAATATCGCGTGGTGAAACAGTATGGAGGTCGAGAACATCTTCAATCGGGATACGAATCGGCTCGTTTTCGTCGGGTTCATATTCCACCTTAATACCTTCGTCTCGATGGTACACCTTAGCAGGCATGGGACTTAGGTTCCGGACCCTTAGTTTATCTTTACCTACGATGGCTCAGATGAGAGAGGTACCTGTTAGAATCGGGTTGTTGAAATAGGCAAATGCTCTGCTTTCTATGCGGGAAAAAGATCGGATTCTTCCGGTCAATGTTGGACCAGCAGTACTGCTCGACCGAGCATCGAAAAGAGGCGAGCCTGGCCTCGGCCCAAGCCCTGCGGGACGAGGACGAGCACGAGCCTTGGTCGGTCGCCAAAAATAAGAAAAGGGCCCCAGGCAAATCACCTACCTCGGCGGGCCAGACTGCTTCGGTTTTCGCATTCTTGACGGTTGGCGCGCTGCTGGTGGCCGCGTTTATGCTGCCCGGACCTACCGGTGGAGGCGCATATAATCCGGTACCGTCGCTCGATTCGGGTGTGAAAAGAGGACCTATCGAGCGGGCCGGCGACGCCGTTTCCGATATGGTGCGTTCGCGGGCGCCCATCACGCTACACGACGATTTCAGCAAGGGACTCAAAGACTGGACTACAGCAACCATTCGCAATGTCCCGAAGGTCGACGATCCAAAGGGGTTCGCTTTACCGGGCGGCCCGCAGATTATACGCCCTGGCAGCCTCCGCATCTGGAACCGGTCGGTATCGCTGCAGAACTATCAGATGGAGTTCAAGGGCGAACTCGAAAAGAAGAGCCTGAGCTGGGCGTTCCGCGCGAGCGATCCGAAGAATTACTACGCGACGAAAATCATGATTACGAAGCCCGGTCCGCTGCCGAACGCGGGGCTGGTGCGGTACGTGATGATGAACGGCCGCGAGTGGGACCGCGTGCAACTGCCAATCCCGGTCACGCTGGAGCGCGGCGGCAACTACAAAGTGCGCGTGAGCGTGCAGGATGACAGGTTTATCACCTATCTGAACGGCCAGGTAATCAGCTCCTGGAGCGATAAGCGACTCCACCGCGGTGGCGTGGGATTCTTTTCCGACGAGGACGATCCGCAAAAGGTGGATTGGGTCAGCCTCTCAGAGCGCGACAGTTTCCTGGGAAGAGTGCTGGCGCACTTCTCCTTCTTCGTTATGCCGGGCGCGCAGCTCGAGTAATCCGCCTTCACATACATCGGCGAGTCAGGGTAACCTGGAGTAGGGAATACCATGACGATTACGCTCACACCTAACCAGGAAAAAGTCATTAAGCAAGCCATTGATGCCGGCCTGGTTCGGTCAGTGGACGACTTCATTGATTCCGCGATTGAAGCGCTTCCTCACCGGGAGGCGGTCTTCGACAAGGAAAAGGCACAAGCGGCCGTTGCGCGCATTCGTGATCTGAGGAAAGGCGTGCGGCTCGACTTGCAGGGAATGTCGCTCCGGGAATTTGCTCACATCGGGCATAGGTTTTGATCAAGGCCTTCGTTCTCGATGTGTCCGCCTGCATGCCCTGGTGCTGCGAGGATGAAACGACAAAGGCCTCCGAGGAAATGCTCGATTGGGCGAAGGAGGGGAGCGAGTTGCATGTTCCTTCCTTGTGGGGATGGGAAATCATGAATGCCGTCGGCGTG
This sequence comes from Bryobacterales bacterium, assembly GCA_003170295.1. Taxonomy (GTDB): domain Bacteria; phylum Acidobacteriota; class Terriglobia; order Bryobacterales; family Bryobacteraceae; genus Palsa-187. The sequence goes on from PNAJ01000143.1 coordinate 58,966, forward strand.
GCCGTTAGACGGCGTCGAATCACAGCAGATCGTGGAAGAGAGTTTCTGGAGCAGCTCGCTGTACTGAATTTCAAGATCGATCAACCACCTCAGGTGCCAGATTTTCCGCGCCTGCCTGACTTGGCCACTATGCACCAGTTGACGTCTTACGATGTGGCGTATCTCGATCTCGCAAAGCGCCTGTCGTTGCCTTTGGCAACACGCGATAGCGACCTTGAGAAGGCGGCTGTGTCGGAGGGCGTCGAGGTTCTTGGCAAGTAGGCGGGGTGGAACGAAGGCGTCGATTCTGTCTGTCCCCCTGGCCCCGTCCCCCTGGCCCCGCAAGAGCTTCGCCGGTCGGGTGCCACGTAATTTCAGGTAAGGGCAAAAAAGACGATTCTCCTTTCCGTAGTATCATTCCAAAAACATGGACAGCCTGGATCAGGTGGAGGAATGGCGCAGGCTCAAGGAGCTGTACGCGCGGATGAACGAAGGCGAGCTTGAGGTGGTCGCCAACGAGGCTTACGACCTCACGGAGATCGCAAGACCGCTGCTGAAGGATGAGATCGCGAGACGGGGTCTTCCGATTCAACTGCGAACCGAACGTTCCCAGCGGCCGCCCGTTGCGCCAGTCAACCGCGACTTCAGCACGTCAAAGCTGGACCTGGTCGTCGCCGGCACATATTGGGAGTTAGAGGATGCGCGCAAGGTTAAGCAGATGCTCGATGGTGCAGGAGTGCCGTGTTATTGGGGCCAGAATAACATCGAGAACCCGGAAGAACTGAAGTCGAGCTTCGAAAAAGGGGTAGATCTTACGGTCAGGGAGGAAGATCGGTCGCGCGTGATGGCCGGGATCGCTCAATTGTTCGCGGGTGAGCCAGAGGAGGGCGAAGCCGGAGACTGTAACTTCGTCTGTCCGAAGTGCCATTCTCCAGAGATTGTGTTTCACGAATTGGACCCGGACACGGCCACGTTCGACTGGAGCTGCGATGCGTGCGGTCACGAGTGGAAGGACGAAGGCGTCGAGCACGAAGCCTGAAATCTCGGCTGGCGTTATGCTGTAGGCATGCACCCCCTTAAGAAAGGCAAGTTCGCCTCCCAGGCCCACGTTGGCATCCCGGAAGGCACGTTCGAAGAGGAGCACGGACGTAAGGGATTTTTCGGAAAGTCGGCGCATCTGTATCATGCGCATCCTCCCACTGGCTGGACGCGGTTTGAAGGGAAGCTGCGGCCGCATTGTTTCGATCTCAATAAGCTCGAGCCGCGCGATCTGTCGCATCCTTGCGGCGCGCCGCTGGCGTTTCTGGCGAACGAGGACATTAAGATCATGGTGTCGCGGCGAAGGGACCCTATGCCGTACTACATGCGCAATGCCGACGGCGATCAACTCGTGTTCGTCCATCGCGGAGAGGGCGTGATCGAGACCGACTTCGGTCCGATGCCGTTCGAAAAAGGCGATTACATCGTGCTGCCGCGCTCGGTGACGTATCGCCCGGTTCCCAAGACTACCGATAATTTTTTTCTGGTCATCCAATCGAAAGGCGAGTTCGATGAGCTGGATCGCGGATTATTGGGGCAGCATGCGCTGTACGATCCGGCGGTGATCGTGACGCCGGAGCCGTCGCCGATGCTCAATGGCGAGCCTCCCGCGGGAGGCCGTGAATGGGAAGTTCGCATCAAGCACGACGACGAATATTCGAAGGTGTTTTATCCCTTCAATCCGCTGGACGTGGTGGGTTGGAAGGGCGACCTGACAGTGTGGAAGATCAACATGCGCGACATCCGGCCGGTGATGAGCCATCGGGCCCATTTACCGCCCAGCGCGCACGCGACCTTTGTGACGCCGGGCGCGGTGGTGTGCAGTTTTCTTCCGCGTCCTCTGGAGCAGGACCCCGACGCTTCGCGCGTGCCGTTTTTCCATCGCAACACCGACTACGACGAGTTTATTTTTTATCACGACGGCGACTTTTTCAGTAAAGACAACATCAAACCGGGTATGGCGACATTGCATCCACGCGGCATCCATCACGGACCGCATCCGAAGGCGCTCGCGAATCAGAGTACGAAGACGGCGACGGACGAGTACGCGGTGATGCTGGACGGTTTGAATCCTCTGCACGTGCTGCCGGCGGCTGAGCCTTGCGAGTGGAAAGAGTATTGGGCGAGCTGGACTCCAAAGTGATCGTCGATCCCGCGACCACTGCGCCACTGAATATTTATAAACTGCTGGTGGGGACGGTGGTGCCGCGCCCGATCGCGTTCGTCTCGACGATTTCGCCGGAGGGCGTGGCGAATCTTGCACCGTTCAGTTTTTTTACCGTGGCCAGCGCGAATCCTCCAGTTTTGTGTTTCACAACGTCGTTTAGGGAACCTCGCAAAGATACACTCGTGAATGTGCGCGCGACGAAGGAGTTTGTGGTCAACATCGTCAGCGAGGAATTCGCGGATAAAATGAACGCGACTTCGGCCGAATATCCTTATGGAGTGGACGAATTCGCGGTCGCCGGGCTCACGCCGGTTGCAAGCGATCTGGTCCGTGCGCCGCGTGTAAAGGAATCGCACGTCAACATGGAGTGCAAGCTGCTGCAGACCGTCGAGGTGAGCAATCAGCCATTGGGCGGGACACTCGTCCTGGGCGAGGTGGTGCGTTTTCACATCAATGACGCGATTATCGAGGAGTTTCGTATCGATCCCGATAAGTTGGGCGCGGTCGGGCGCATGGCGGGCAACACTTATTCGCGAACGAGGGACCGTTTCGAATTGATCCGGCCCCAAATTGTCAAAAAGTAATGCTATTCGTAAACGAAGACCAGGTCCGTAAGCTGCTTCCGATGTGCGACGCGATCCGGCTGATGCGCGAGGTGTTCAAGGATCTACGCAGCGGCTCGGCGCTGAATCAGCCGCGGCGGCGGTTGACGCTGCCTACGGGATCGACGCTGCATAGTCTCGCGGGCGTTTGGGGAAAATACTTCGGCACGAAGATCTACTCGACGCATCCGAAATTCGGGGCGAGTTTTTTCTTTCTGCTGTTCGACGCGGAGACGGCGCGTCCGCTGGCTCAGTTTGAGGCGAATTATCTGGGGCAGATTCGTACGGGCGCGGCGTCGGGGTATGCGACCGATGTTCTCGCTGCGCCGGACGCCTCGACGCTCGCGATCATCGGCAGCGGATTCCAGGCGCGGGCGCAATTCGAGGCAATTTGTGAAGTGCGGCCGATTAAAGAAGTCCGCGTGTGGAGCCGGAGCGAAATGAAGCGCGAGGAATTCGCCAAATCGATTGGCGCTGTGACTTCCGCTACGGCCGAGCAGGCGGTGCGTGGCGCGGATATCGTCGCGACGGCGACTTCGGCGAAAGATCCGGTGCTCGAATCGGCGTGGATCGAGGCGGGCACGCATATCAATGCGATGGGATCGAACCAGGCGCTGCGACGCGAATTACCGTCGGACCTGATTGCCCGCGCTGAATTGATCGCCGTCGATTCGATCGAGCAGGCGAAAATCGAGGCGGGTGACTTGTTGCTGGCGCCGGTCGATTGGGGCGACCGGAGGATCGTCGAGTTGGCGAACGTGGATGCTCGCCCGGCGGGTTTGCCGGTGACGATTTTTAAATCCCTCGGGCTGGGCGTGGAAGACGTCGCCGCTGCGGCGTTCGTATACGAGCAGCTATCATAAAGCGGAGGAGTCTCCACGTTGAAAATACGAAATCTCGCATTGGCATTGGCTTTGGCCGCGCCGGTCAGCATGCAGTTCGCCGCCGCACAGGATACGAAAAAGAAAGAGCAAGCGCCGGTAAAAGAAGCGCAGGACCCGGTGTGCGGCATGATGGTAGAAACGGCGACTGCGCCGAAATCGGAGTACAAGGGGAAAAGTTACTACTTCTGCAGCATCGATGAAAAGAAGGAGTTCGACAAAGCTCCGTCGACCTACATCAAAGTAGATAAAAAGGACACGACCAAGAAGTAGTTATTCCTGCGCCGTCATCTGGGTGTCTGAATCGCGCCAGGCACTCAGCTTCAGGCGGCGACACACCCAGCACAATCCTTCGGCGGAGATCGGCGCGCTCTCTTCGCCGCAAATCACGCAGCCGGCCGGTTTCGCGACGCGGTCCGCTTCGATCGCAAGCCGAGCTTGCTCGATAAGGGCGTCTGAAGGCGCCGTTTCCGCAACGGGTGTTCCAGGCAACAGCGGTTCGCGTTTCTTTCTCACATCTCCACTATATCAGGCAGCGCGTTCCAGGTACATGATGTAGCCGGCGTCGAGCGACCCGGAACAGCGGGGGCACTTCTGGCCCGCCTTCACATGGGTATGCTTCGGCTGCAGTTCCACCGTGGCGACGACGGTGTGCGTACACATCGGGCAATAAACTTTCGCGGTACTGGTGGCGGCGGGCTTCATATTGGTCATTGCTCCCAATTCCTCCTACTCACCAATATCGACGCATCTGGAGGGCAAAAGGATCCGGGTTTTTTCTGGCTTGCTACCCTGATAGTTTATGTCCAAAACAGCATTTCTATTCCCAGGGCAAGGTTCCCAGTTCGCCGGCATGGGCAAGTCGCTTTCCGAGGCCTATCCGGAGGCCGCGCAAGTGTTCGAGGAGGCCGATCGGGCGCTGGGGTTCGCCATCTCCAAGCTGTGTTTTGAAGGCCCTGAGGAGGCGCTAAAGCTGACCGAGAATACGCAGCCGGCGCTGCTGACAGTATCGGTTGCCGCGCACGCCGTGTTACGCGCGAAGGGAGTCGTCGCGGATTACGTCGCCGGGCACAGCCTGGGCGAATACTCGGCCCTGGTCGCGGCCGGATCGCTCGGGTTTGGAGATGCGGTGCGGCTGGTACGCAAGCGCGGGCAGTATATGCAGGCGGCGGTTCCGGCGGGCGTCGGCGCGATGGCGGCGCTTTTGAAGTTGCCGCTTGAAAAACTCGACAGCGTGCTTCAGGAGGCCGCGCAAGGCGAGGTGGTGACGGCGGCGAATCTCAATTCGCCCGACCAGATTGTCATCGCCGGGCACACGGGCGCGGTGAATCGGGCAGCCGAGCTCGCCAAGGCCGCGGGCGCCAAGCGCGCGATCATTCTGCCGGTTAGCGCTCCGTTCCATTGTCCTCTCATGAAGCCGGCGCAGGAGCGGCTTAAGGCCGATCTGGATGCGACGGAGTTTCGGAATCTCGAAGTGCCGCTGGTAAACAACTGGCAGGCGCGCGAGATTCATAGCGGCACGGAGGCTCGCGAAGGGTTATACAACCAAGTGCCGAATCCCGTGCGTTGGAGCGATTCCATCCGATTGCTCGCCGCGAATGGTGTGACTCGTTTCGTGGAGGTTGGCCCCGGCGCAGTGCTGACTGGGCTGCTCCGGAGTATCGATGCGTCGCTCACAGGAGTGAAGTTCGGCGAGGCCGGCGATTGGGAGAAAATCGGGCAGTCAAGTTAAACTAAAGTCAGGAATGTTCCCGAGCAGCTTCAATATCGGCCCGATCCACCTTTCGCCCGCGACGGTTCTTGCGCCGATGGCCGGCGTGACCGACACTGTTTTTCGCCGCCTGATCCGCGCCCAGGGCGGCTGCGGGCTGATTATGACCGAGTTCACCAGCTCGCACGGCATCGTCGCGATCGCCAAAGGAAGTACCCGGCCTCTCCGCACTTTCCGCTATCTCTATTTCGATCCCGATGAGCACCCCATCTCGGCGCAGTTGTTCGGCTCCGATCCGCAAGTGATGGCGGACGCCGCGCGCCACTGTCAGGACCGAGGCTTCGACATCGTCGATATCAACTTCGGCTGTCCGGTCAAGAAGGTGGTGACGTGCAATGGAGGCTCCGGCCTGCTGCGCGATCTGCCGCTGGTCGAAAAACTGCTGAAGACCGTTCGCGCCGCCATTACGATTCCGCTGACCATGAAGTTTCGCGCCGGTTGGAACGATCGGGAATTGGTGAACGTACGCATGGCGAAGCTGGCTGAGGATTGCGGGTTACAAGCCATCGCGCTGCATCCACGCACGCGCGAACAGGGCTACAGCGGGCAAGCGGATTGGACGCGCATCGCGGAAGTGAAGGCCGCCGTGCGCATTCCAGTGATCGGCAACGGCGATATCCTGACACCGGAAGACGCGGTCCGTATGGTGCGCGAAACCGGCTGCGATGCCGTTATGATTGGCCGCGCCGCATCGTCGAATCCGTGGATTTTCCACCAGATTCAGGATTACGTCGCCACCGGACGTTACGATTCGCCTCCGGAGCGCGACCGGTACGAGATCATGCGCCGCTATTACACCATGCTGTGTGATCATAACGGCCCGGATGCGGTCGGCAAGATGAAGCAGTTCGCTACTTATTTCACGCACGGCGTGCGCAATGGATCGCACTTACGCGCGGAGATTTATAAGGCCGCGGAAGCGCGGCAGATTTTCGACATGCTCGACGCGTTCTTCGAGCGCGAGCTTTTACTTGCCGTCTAAAATGCGCCCATGCCGGTGATCCTCGACAGCGCCGGCTATATCTCCGAGGGCGCGGCGTGACTCTGCGCGCGCGAAAAATGCGTTGCCCAGATCCGGGATCATGTCGATCACCTGATCGAAGTCCGCGATGGCGAGGCGATGCTCTCCCAGAAGTTGATAGGTCGCGCCCCGCTGATAATAGTTGTCGGCGTTCGGCTCCAGTGCCACGGCGCGGTTGAAATCTTCGAGCGCTTTCTTTGGATCGCCGCTTTTGCGAATCGCCGCGCCTCGCAGATTATAGGCCGCGGACTCCCTGGGATTCGCCGCGACCGCAGCGGAAGCGTCCGCGATCGCCACGTAAAAATTGTTGAGTTCCAGATACGCCTTGCCCCGCTCGATCCATCCGGTGGGATCGGAAGGACGCAGTTCGATCACCTTGGAAAAGTCCTGAAGCGCCAGGTCAGGCTGGGCATTGCCAACATACGATTTGCCACGAAGCAAATAAGCGTCCACAAGGTCCGGCTTCAGGGAGATGGCCCGGTCGAAGGAAAGGATGGCCTGGTTGTAGCGCGCGATCTTGAAAGAACGCGTGCCCGCATCAAACGACGCCTTGGCGTTCAGAGGGTCCGTGTAGCGCTTGTACAGGTACCCGGCGATGGCCAGGATCGTCAGAACCGCGACGATCAAGGTCGAATAGATGCGCCGCGAGCGCCGGGCAACGTCCTCCGCGGTGACGGGAATCAGCACTAACGGCTGAGGGTCGTCCGCTGGATTTACGTCGGGGTCGGGCACTATCTCTATCATAGAAGATGATGAAACACGTGCAATTGATTACCGATGGCGCCTGCATCGGCAACCCCGGACCGGGAGGATGGGCATGCATCCTGCGCTCCGGCGAGAAGACGAAAGAAATATTCGGCTCCGACGAGCACACCACCAACAACCGCATGGAAATCACCGCCGCCATCGAGGGTCTGCGCGCCCTCCAGGAGCCCTGTGAAGTGGAAGTGGTCACCGATTCGAAGTATCTGAAAAACGGCATCACGACCTGGATTAAAGGCTGGAAACGCAACGGCTGGAAGACTGCGGCGAAGAAGCCGGTGGTCAATCAAGACCTGTGGATGACGCTCGACGATTTGGTCGACAAGCACAAGATGCACTGGACCTGGACTAAGGGCCACGCCGACCATCCCGATAATAACCGCTGCGATGAACTCGCCACGAGAGCGGCGCGGGAGCAGCTTTAACGGCACAGGTGTGACGCAATCGACCGAGGTCCGCACGTACTTTCATTGCATTAGCCGTGGCATCCGGCGTGCTGTATTTTTAGCATGCGAAAAGCGCCAGTTCTTACTTCCTTGGCGATCCATGTGGGCGCCATTTTGCTGCTTCTGCTGCTCGCCTCCGTGCCTGCGGTGAAAAACCCCGTTGCGCGCTGGGCCGATCGCGTCGTGCCATTGCTCGCCCCGCGACTCGCAAAATCCCAAGGAGGCGGAGGCCAGCGGAATCCATTGCCCGCCTCTCGCGGCCAAGCCCCTCCGCGCGCCGTCACTAGGGTGTTCGTCCCGCCCATGGCAGTGCGAATGGAGAATCCCAAGCTGATCGTCCAGCAGGCGATGCTGGAAGCGCCGGAGTTCAACATCACGGCGCCGGATATTGGCGATCCGCTAGGCAAGCTTGGTCCTCCTTCTGGCGGTCCAGGGGGGCCGTTAGGAATCGGCCCTGGCCGAGGCTCGGGGATCGGTCCAGGTCCAGGTCCAGGGCAGGGAGGCGTCAGCCCTGTCTCGTACAAAGCACTCGGCATCACCCAGGAGCCGAAATTGTTGCACGCGGAGGAGCCCGAATACTCCGAGGAGGCGCGCAAGGCCCGCTTCCAGGACACAGTGATTCTGGCGATCGACGTGGATGTGAACGGCAGAGCCTCGAATATCCGCGTGACCCGCAGCTTAGGCCTGGGGCTCGACGAAAAAGCCATCGCGGCGGTTCTCAAGTGGAGATTCCGGCCAGCCTTGTCGAGCGGCCGTCCCGTGACGGCGCCCGCCCAGGTGCAGGTGACCTTTCATCTGCTCTGAAGTAACATGAAAGCATGAAGCTGTTTCAAACATTCTCATGCTCTCTTGTTTTAATCGGTTTAACCCAGGCGCAGCCGGTGGTCGCGGGACTGAAAATCGGAGTCCCGTTCACCGACGCGTTTCAAAACCAGCCCTATCCGACCATAGCGACGCTCACTGCGACCTCGAACGCATACACGCTCGGGCCTTTTGTGGAGGTCCGCCTGCCCTTGCACCTCGCGATTGAAGCCGACGCGCTTTACCGCGGCTTGCACTTCAATAACATCGTGAGTTCAGCTTCCACAGGTGTCTGGGATTTTCCGGTCGTCGCGAAATACAAACTGTTTAAGGGACCCGTGAAGCCTTACATCGAAGGAGGACTCGACTTCAGTCATTTATCGGACGCGAAGAATTTCATCGTCGCGAACCATACCTCGAATTTCGGCGTCGTGCTAGGCGCGGGCGTCGAAGTCCACGCACTGGTGATGCGCATCTCGCCCGAGGTTCGCTACACCGGCGATGTGCTGAAAAGCTTCAGCGGCATCGTCAACACGAACCGCAATCAACTATCGTTTCTAATCGGAATCGGATTCTAGCGAATGTGTGGGGCGGACCCCCTGGTCCGCAGCCGGCCCCCCGGCCGGCTTCTGTGTCGTAAATGCGCGAAGGCCGACGCGGGCGTCCGCCCCACCAAAGATCTTCAGACCTGTCCAGCTAATTCTCGGACAGGACCCTAGCGCAGCAGCCGCATCGCCTCGCTGATCCCAGCTTCCTTCGCTTCTTTCGCCGGCCCGGAGTCCTCGACAGTGTCGCCCTCGCCGGGCGCGAGAAACAGATTCGCTTCCAGGCCGTGCTGGCGCATGTACAGATCCCAGTAGCGCCCGTGCAGCTCGAACAGCGTGTCATGCGTACCGCGCTCGACGATCTTCCCGGATTCGACTACCAGGATTTGATCGGCTCTCCGAATCGTCGACAAGCGATGCGCGATCACGAACGTCGTACGACCCTGCATGAGATATCTCAATCCTTCTTGAATGAGAGCCTCCGACTCCGAGTCGAGACTCGACGTCGCCTCATCCAGAATCAAGATACGCGGATCGGCCAGAATCGCGCGTGCGATCGAAACGCGCTGCCTCTGGCCGCCCGAAAGTTTCACGCCCCGCTCGCCGACAATCGTGCCATATTTTTTCTCGAAATTCTCGGCAAACTCGTCCACGCGCGCGATGCGGCAGGCTTCGAGAATCTGCTCCTTGGTCGCGAAAGGCCGCGCGAACGCGATGTTTTCCTCAATCGTGCCGTCGAACAAAAACGTGTCTTGCAGCACCACGCCTAACTGCGTGCGATACGTATCCAGGCGTGCGGTGGATAGGTCCACGCCGTCGACCATAACGCGCCCTTCATTCGGCACATGAAACGCCGCGATCAGCGAAATGATGGTCGACTTCCCCGACCCCGAAGATCCGACCAACGCAGTCACGGTTCCCGGTTCCGAACGAAAACTCACGTCGAACAACACCTGCTTGTCCTTGTCGTAAGAGAAACCGACATGCTCGAACTCCACCGTGCCGTTCACAGTCCCGAGCGCGACGGTCCGCTTCGGATCCATGTCCTCCGGCCGCTCCCGCAGCACTTCGCGCGTGCGCTCCAGCCCCGCGAACGCCTCTGTCAACTGCGTGCCGATGCTCACAATCTGCACCACCGGCGCAATCAGAAACGCCAGCAGCGCGGTGTACCGCATAAAATCGCCAAGCGTCATTTGTCCCGCCGCGATCTCCCGCGCGCTCACAAACATTACGATCGCGCCCACGATTCCCATCAGCACCGTCGCCGACAGCCCCATCAAGGACATCGCCGTCAGGGACTTGATCACATTATCGAGCAGCCTCTTCACGCCGCCCGCGAATACTTCGGCTTCCCGCGCCTCGGCATGATAGCCCTTGATCACGCGCACGCCACCCAGCGACTCGGTCAATCGCCCGGTTACCTCTGCATTGATCTTTCCCCGCTCCCGGAAAATCGGGCGGATCTTGCCGAAGGCCTGCGTCAGTACCACCGCGAACGTGATCAGGAACGCCAGCGTCAGTCCTGTCATCAATGCACTGATCCTCATCAGCAGCACTAAGGCGATCAAGGCCGTCATCAATCCACCCACGAAATCCACCAGGCCAGTGCCGATCAGGTTGCGGACCCCTTCAACGTCGCTCATGATGCGTGAGACCAGCGCCCCGCTCTTGTTCGCATCGTAATAGGACACTGAAAGCCGCCCGATGTGCTCCTGAACTTTTCTCCGCAGTTCTGAGATGAGGCGCTGCGCTGCCTTCGACAGCAGTTGCGTCAACCCGAACGAAGTAATGCCCTGGATCAGCGTTGCCGCCACGACTCCCAGCACGATTGGCGTCAATAGCTGCGACTGATGTCCGTTGATGACATTGTCCACCAGAGGTTTCGTCGATATCGGAAGCACCAGTCCGCTGATGCGGTTGATAATCATCAGCACGAACCCCGCCGCAAGAATGCCGCGCCTCGGCATCACCATTTCCCGGATGTCCGGCCATAGTTCGCGAAAGCGCTCAGACTGACTGCGTTTCACTTTTTCAATTTTTTCCGCCACGATCTTTTCAGTGTACAGTGACACCTATGAGTCACCTCTACGCAGGTACCTCCGGCTTCGCCTATCCGAGCTGGAAACCGGACTTCTATCCTCAAAAACTAGCCGCGAAAGATTTCCTCAAGCACTACGCCGCACGCCTGAATTCGGTCGAGATCAACTACACGTTCCGCCAGTTGCCCAAAGCCTCGACGCTAGAAAACTGGGTCGCCGCGAGCCCCGAAGGCTTCCTGTTCGCCTGCAAAGCGCATATGCGAATCACCCACTTGCTGCGCCTGCGGGAGTCCGAATTCACGGAAGCATTCTTCCGAGCCATCGACCCCCTACGCGCCACGCGCCGCTTAGGCCCGGTGCTGTTCCAATTGCCGCCAAACTTCAAAGCCGACCCGCCGCTGCTAGCCGCATTCCTGGAAAAACTCCCGCGCGAAATCCGCTACGCCTTCGAGTTCCGCAATAAAACCTGGCTGACGGACGAAGTAAACCGCCTGCTGGAACAGCACGGAATCGCGCTATGCCTAGCGGAGTCGGAAAAATTCGAAGTGCCGGAAATGATCACGGCAAATTTCGTCTACGTCCGCCTGCGCAAGGAAGACTATTCGCCCGAAGAACGAGCCGAGATCGCTACAAGAGTCCACCGCCTGAGAGCCGACGGCCGCGATGTCTTCGTATTCTTCAAGCACGAAGACACTCCAGCGGGAGCCGCGTATGCGGAGGAGTTGCTGAAGGCGGAGGCCAATCCTCTCTGAACACAGTTCTCGCCTGTCCGCTCCGTAACCGTCGCGGTTCCACGCGGCTGACCCTGAACCGCGACCGTCAGGGAGCGGACAGACGAGAACATCTCGTGATCGAATTAGAATTGTCGATCGCCTAGCGCGAGACCGCGCTCACCGGGGATGTGTTCTCAATAATGACGTGTGGATTCAGATTCGGAGGAGGAACCGGCAATCCCTGTTCTTCCAGCAGACTCACGTGCTCGATCATTCCCCACCACCCCAGCGAATCCTTCCAATTCAGTGGAGTAAAAACTGAAGAAAGTCGGGTCTTCCGTCGCCTCAATCGTCAGAGCGTATTTCAGATCAATCATTCGGATGGAGTCTTCAAGCCAGCGGCCTTCAGGATCGCATGGCAGGTTCCCTTGGGAACTTCCTTACGTCCATGATAGTCGACTCGAATGAGCCGAATCGTCGCCCGTCCCTACGTCCCGCAAATCTACTGTGGACTCGCCGGGCCAACCTGCATGCACCGGGATCCAAGAGATTTCGCCGCTTGCTGTCCCCACCTTAGGCGAATACCCGGCGAAATCCGAACCTTATCCTGGTTAGATGCGTCTCCATAATGTGAGTTATTCTCTAAGGATGCGTCTTCCGGCGCCGATGTGCCGATTGTGGTTGTAGTATTCTGATACCGCACTGTTATGGCATCTCAAGTGAAATCTAGGGAAACCGCATTGGAGGTTTCATCGAAGGGACCGGTTAGGCTGCGAGTCGTACCCGTCAACGCAACCACGGCGATGATGGAAATCGGCGTTGACTATGCTCAGGCACCGGCTCCGCATTTGAATTACGATGCGGACTATTGCGATGTCGTTCAGGGGCGCACTGGCGTTACGGTCGTGTTCGGTAAGCTCAAGGCTGGATCCGGACAACTGAGAACGAAAATTGAGATCACGTTTTCAGAGGAGCATTTCTTCCGCCAATTTTGGGGAACGAGCCGGGATCTCCACCGATTCCTCGAGCAATCGACGATGCGTTTCGCGTTGAGTCCGGTTGAGTCATTCAGTGACACCGAAAAGGTGCAGTGTCTGCGCTCTAACAACGCTTTTATGGCAGTTTTGGGTGAAGAAGCTGTTTTGGATTTTTACTACATTTCGCCTGGGGACGTTCATTTAGTACGTCAGAAGCAGAAGAAGGAGATCGCTCTCGACTCCGTCGTAAGGGTCGTCGTAAGCATGTCTGTGCTGCTTGAGCTGTTAGACAAGTGCAAGCCATTCGCTGAGCGATTGCAGGATCGGTTCAAGGAGGAGGAGGAGCCATAATGGAACGCGAAACTCGATGGGACATTGTTGAAGAGGTGGTCACTAGGACTACGAACCCGCGTCGAATATCGGGCGCGATCGCAACGAGTTCCCTGATGACGGTAGTTTTCGGCGTGCTTACGATTACCGGAGCGGAGTTTCAAAGCGCTGTCCCAATGTCAAGACCGCAGTCCGTGCTCGAAATCATTCGCGTCGCGCGAAAGGACATCAGGCGCGACCGTTCCGGAACATCGGAGCATTCGGATACGCAGCACGGTCTGTCTACTGGACGGCTTGCGGCTTTATTTCCGGCGTTGTTCGCGCCGGCCGAGGAAGACGGCGGGGACGATCCTTTTTTCATGAGCTGATCGGCTCGTTTTAATTCGTGCCTGAACATTTCTTCGAACCAATAATAGAGAAACTCCGCCAGGGTGACGTCTTCGCTCCGCTGCCCTTCTCTTTTCTTGGCGACTCTGCGGAATCGCCAGTCGCCAAGCTGACGACACAGCGCTACTCTGCGATTCTCCTGAACCAGAGTTGCGACGTCGATAAGCAGTATCCAAAGCTCGTTGTCTTGCCGGTTTTACCGCTTGGATTACGGAACTCGCGGGATCAGAAACTCATCAAAACGAATCGCATTTTTTCCGCGCTCTACCTGTCCGCCTATCGAGATGTTTTGCCCGAGAGTTTCGTGAGTTTCCAGGAACCGATGACCGTAGAGAGATCGCTGCTAGAGCTGGCTCCGCGAGTAGCTTCACTCAGTGAGGAGGGCCGACGAGCCCTCTACGTGCAATATGCGCGTTGGCTCACGCGGTGGACACTGGCCGAAATTTCCTGTCCCGACTGTGGGACCAGCTTCAATCCTGCCAAGACCCTTCCAGTTGAGAACACCTAGACGGCCCACCTTCGTGACAGCCTGGCGCAGCACCCTCTAACCCCTCGCCCTCTTCCTCTCCGGCCTAGCCTCTTCCACCGCAGCAGGCTCCGACACTGTAGCCGACGCCGCCGGCTTCTTCGCCATCGCGAGACTTGCCTTCAGCGCCTCCATGATATCGATCACCTTCGCCTGCTGCGGTTCTGGAGTTGCCACGACCTCAGCGCCCTGCTTCTTCGCTTCAATCATTTGAAGCAGGTTCTCGCGGTAGTTATCCTTGTATTTCTCCGGCTCAAAATCCCCCGCCAGCGCCTCAATGAGACTGCTCGCCAGCGCCAGTTCCTTATCTTTCACCAGACTAAGATCGGTACGAAATTCATCGACCTTTCGGATTTCGTGCGAGTAGAACATGGTATGCATCAGTACGCCGTTTTTCCCCGGCCGCAGGATCACGATGTGCTCGCGGTTATGCATCGCGATCTTCGCGACTCCGACTTTTCCACTCCGCTTCAGCGCATCGAACAGCAGCGCGTACGGCTTCTCGCCCGCCTCGTCCGGAGCCATGTAATAGGAGGTCTCCAGATAAATCGGGTCCACCTGATCGGTCGGCACGAACTCCAGGATCTCCATCACCTTCGCGGATTGCGGAGCCACTTTCTTGACCTCTTCGTCCTCGATCACGACGTAGCGGTCCTTCTCGTATTCGTACCCCTTCACGATCTCGCTGCGAGGGATCGGCTTATCTTCGGCCGCGCAGAACAACACCTGCTTCACGCGCGAGCCGTCGGCTTTGTGGAGCTGGTTGAAGCTGATGCTCTCACTCCGCGCCGCGCTGTACAATCTGACAGGGAACGAGACCAATCCAAATGTCAGATGACCTTTCCAAACCGTCGAAGCCATATCGTCACCTCATCCATCGCTTGTCGATTATACTATAACCCAAACATTTTCGAGGGATTTTGTCAATTCAAAAATATCGCGAAAAACGCACCTTCGGCAAGACCCCGGAGCCCGAGCCGTCCGCTCAACCCAAAAGTGACCCCCACCGGCTAACATTTTGCGTCCAGCGCCACCACGCGACCCATCTCCACTACGATTTCCGCCTCGAAGTCGACGGCGCACTGAAGTCCTGGGCCGTCCCCAAAGGCCCGACGCTCGATCCAGCCGAGAAACGACTTGCCATGATGGTGGAGGACCATCCTCTGGAATATGGGAGCTTCGAAGGAGTGATTCCAAAAGGCAACTACGGCGCGGGAAGCGTCATGCTGTGGGACCGAGGGACCTATGAGCTGCTCGGCGAAGCGACGGCGGAGGAGCAGCTTACGCGCGGCGATTTCAAGTTTCGATTGACCGGCGAAAAGCTCAATGGCGATTTCGCGATCGTCCGCACCAAGCGGGGCAAGGGCAACGAATGGCTGCTCCTCAAGAAGAAGGATGCTCACGCGCACCCCTGCTGGAATCCCGAGGACCATGCCTACAGCGTCGTCTCCCGCCGCACCCAAGAGGAAATCGCGCAAGGCCTCAGTCCCGCTCCCGCGCCATCAAAACAGGCGAGCCTGCCGACCATCTCCCCGATGCTCGCGCAGATCGGCAAAGGCACTCCGCCCTCCGGCCCCGATTGGCTATATGAGGTCAAATGGGACGGCGTCCGCGCCATCTGCTACATCCAAAATGGTCGCCTGCGGATGCTCTCTCGAAACGGCAACATGATGGAGCGCCAATATCCCGAGCTCTCGATCCTCCCGCATCACATCCGCGCCACCACCGCGATTCTCGATGGCGAAATTGCGGCTCTCGACGATCGCGGCCTCCCCAGCTTCGAGCTTCTCCAAAGTCGTATCAACGTCGCCGAAGCCAGCGCCATTGCGACGCTCTCCCGCAACCTGCCCGTTGTGATTTTCCTGTTCGATCTGCTCTACCTCAACGGCCGCGACCTCCGCGGCGAGCCTCTCATAGAGCGAAAGCGCCTCTTGAAGGATATTCTTCAACCCAATGACGTAGTTCGTTTTTCCGAGCACTTCTCCGGCGCCGGCGCCGAGCTTCTCGAAGCCGCCAAACTCCAGGGACTCGAAGGCGTCATCGCCAAGCGAGCATCGAGTTTTTACGAATCCCGCCGCACCACGGACTGGATCAAGTTCAAGCTCACAACCTCAGACGAATTCGTCCTCTGCGGCCTGATCAAAGGCGAGCGTGAGCCCTTCGGCGCCTTAGCTCTCGGCATCTACGATCACGGCAAATTGAAATGGGCCGGCAACGTCGGCACCGGTTTTGATCGAAAAAAAATGGATGTGATCCACTCGCGCCTCGCCCCCCTCGCGACCGAAACGTGTCCTCTCGAACCCGAAAAAGATCTGCCCAAGAAAGGCGTCATCTGGACCCGTCCGGAGCTGGTCTGCGAAATCCGTTTTTCAAATTGGACCGACGACGGCAAGCTCCGCGCCCCCGTCTGGATCGGCCTGCGCCCCGACATCGATCCTCACGAATGCACCCGCGATCAGCCGGAGGAGCGTAAAGTGTTACTCGATCCCGCGAAAACCGAAGAAATCCTGACCATCTCCCACCATCGCCTCAAATTCACCAATCTCAACAAGCTCTATTACCCGAAGGACGGCATCGCCAAGCGCGATCTCATCAATTACTACGACGCCGTCGCACCTCTCATCGTCCCCCACCTCAAGGATCGGCCTCTGTCTCTCAAGCGCTACCCGAATGGCATCGACTCCGAGTTTTTCTTCCAGAAAGCGATCGCCGAAAGCTTCCCCAAATGGCTCCATACCGCCGATGCCGACGGTATCGAATCCGTAATCGGTGACGACCGCGCAACCCTCCTGTTCCTCGTCAACCTCGGCTGCATCGACCACAATCCGTGGATGAGCCGCATCGGCTCCCTCGAGAATCCCGATTACCTTCTAATAGACCTGGACCCCCAAGACTGTGGCTATGAAAAGATCGTCGAAGCCGCCTCCGTCGTCCGCGCGAAGCTCGACCTGGCCGAGCTAGAAAGTTATCCCAAAACCACCGGCGGCGACGGCATGCACATCTTCATCCCTTTGATCGCCCACTACACCTATGAACAAGTGCGACTGCTAGCCGAACTCCTCGCGACCCGAGTCGCAGCCGAGCGCCCCGACCTCTTCACCACCCCTCGCGCCGTCGCCAAGCGTGAAAAAGGAAAGGTCTATTTCGACTGGCAGCAGATCGCGCGAGGTAAAACAATTTCCGCGCCCTATGTATTACGCGCCTATCCCGGAGCCCCCGTCGCCACGCCCCTAGCCTGGCGCGAAGTGACCCCTCGTCTCCGCCCGGACCAGTTCCATATCCGCAACGCCCTAGCCCGTTTCGACCGTGTGGGCGACCTCTTCGCGCCCGTTTTAGCCTCGACGCAGGAAATCGAGCCCGCATTACAGAAATTGTCGGCCCATTTGTAATCCGCTCGAAACGCAGCCCGTCTTAGCGAGCATGACAACGAAATTCCTCTTACTCACCCTCGCCGCCACCGGCCTCGTCTTTGCACAAGGCCCCCGTCGTGGATTCGGCGGTCCCGGCGGACCGGTGGGACCCGACACAGAAGCCCGTCTCACCAAGACCCTCAATCTCAACGCCGCCCAGCAGAACACCGTGCACGCCGCCTTGCAGGAGCACCGCGTCGCCACCACCGGTCTGATCGATCAGGTGCACAATCTGAACACCCAGCTCCACGCCGCGATCAAGTCCGGCGCCGCCGATCAAATCGATAAGATCAGCGCGAGCATCGCGACGCTCCATCAGCAACAGATCGCCAGCCAGGCCAAAACCGCAGCGAAAATTTACGCGACGCTCAGCGACGATCAGAAAACCCAAATCGGCGACCACCTCGAGATGCTAATGGGCGGCGGTCCCGTTGGACGCGGCCCCGGCGGCACTCCTCCCGCCCGTCGCGGCCCTCCACCCCAGGTCAACTAACAGGCGGCTCTTCTCTTCGCCGGGGACCCTCACCAAGTCCCCGGCTTCTTAAACTTCGTCAGCTCCTTTACCGCCTCCATCCAGTTGTAGACGATTGGACAATACGTCGCCCGATTCACGTACTCCCACATCCGGCTGACCATCGACCCGCTCCCTCGCAGCAAATGCGGAAACCGTTCGCAATTCCCCGGCCGAGCCTCGTAAACCGAGCACTCATTCCCCACCAAAAACACGCACCCCGCTTCTTTCGACCGCCGCAGGATCATCTCCCCGTCCTCGCCCGTCATGGTGTACTGCTCCACGAATTTCGCTTCTTTAATCCGCAGAAACTTCGCCAGATGCTCGATATCCCTCTCCGCGAGCTGCACCTCGGTAACGCGGCAGCATTCTCCACATAGCCGGCAGTCGATCGCATCTTGCACCTCTTGCGCCGCATGCCGGAACTGCCGTTCCACCCAATCGTGAGTCTTCAAATATTTCCGGAACTGCAGATTCTCATCGCGCTTTTTCTCGCCGAGCCGTCGAATCTGCACCAAATCGGTGAGCATCCCTCCATCATCGCAGCCGCTAGACGTATTCGAAAAGCGCCATGAATCCGAAATCCATGTGGAGCTGCTGATGACAGTGAAACAGCGTGAGGCCCGGATTATCCGCCACGAAATCGATCTCCATCTCCTGATAGCCGCCCACCATGACAACGTCCTTTACGACGCCGGAGGTCGCCTGCCCCGCCACGCGCGTCAGTTCGAAGCTGTGGCGATGAAGGTGGACCGGATGGATGTCGTCGCTCGCGTTGTGCATCCGCAGCCGGTACCGTTTGCCCTGCTTCACGCGAAACATCGGGTGCATAGTATCCTCGGCAAACGCGACATCGTTGATGGTCCACCGATTGAACCCGCCCTCCGCTGCATTTTGCTTGGCAAAGGTCATTTCGATGACTTGATCCGGCTCTGGAATCGCCGTCCCCGTATTTCCGAACTGAGGGTAGCTCCACAGGAAAGGCTTGGGAGCCACCCACTGCGGCTTGCCCTTCTGGCCGGCGTATTCAACCACAATCCCCATCCCATGCTGCCGGTCGTCATTGGCCGTGTCGCCCATGATCCAAATACCGGGATGATTCATGTCGACAATGGCGGAAACACGCTCCGCCGTGCCCAACCAAAGTCCGGGCACGGTTACCGGCCTGGGGATCGGGTTGCCGTCCATCGCAACGACCGTGAACGTGTGTCCAGGCAAAGCCATACTGCGGATCTCGGTCGCGCTCCCGTTCAAGATGTGGAACAGCACGCGTTCGCCCTGCTTCACCCGTATGGGTTCACCGCTTCCCAACATTCTTCCATTGATCGTGAACGAACCATATCCCACCTCGAATCCATGAGCCGCGCCTTTGGCGAGCGAGGCGTTCATAGCATTCTCGCCGATCTCTTTCAGCCCTTTTACCGTCGCCGCAGGTGACAGAAAGTCCATCGCCATATCGCCTCCGCGGCTCAACGTCGGTTCGAATTCCTTTAGCGTGAGGAACACCTCGCGATCGTACCTTCCGAGGTTATTCTTCGGTTCGATATATACCGGCCCGACCAGACCCGTGTACTGTCCCGCGTTCAGATTCGCCCCGGCGCGGACGTGGGTATGATAGAAACGATACCCAGAAGGCTTCGGGACGAACGTGATCCGGCGGCTTCCGTGAGGCGGAATGAACGGCGTCCCTTCTTCCGCAGCCCCGTCGAGATCGGTGGAAAGAAACTGCCCGTGCCAATGCAGTTGCTCCGGCGTGTCGGTTTGGTTGTTGATGTCGATCGTGACTCGCTGGCCTTCCTTGAAGCGAAGCAGGGGCCCTGGGAATTGACCGTTGTAAGTGGTCGTGGAGACAATCCGATTCGGGGCCAATTCAACCGCCTGCACGGCGATGGTCAGAGTGTAATCCGCCGGGCCCGCGGCCTCCTTCGGGTGTGACGCTGTGGGCTGCCCGCAGCCAAAGGTCTGGGAGAGCAACGACCCTCCCGCCAGCGCGCCGGCGACTTCCACGAATTTCCGCCGCGAAAAGCAAGGGCGTGACATCGTCGCTCAGTATATCGCGAGCCTCCGTCAGTGCGCCTGCAATTCAGCCGGCACGCGCTGACGCTGCACCTTAATCTTGCTCTCGCACTTCATAGCCTGAGCGAGATCATAAGCGACCTGCATCCGTAACCAGGTATCCGCCGTGCTTCCGAACGCCTTGGTCAACCGGATCGCCATCTCCGCGCTAATGCCGGATTTGCAGTTGACGACGTTGTTCAGCGCCTGCCGGCTGACGCCGAGAATCTTTGCCCCCTCGGTAATGGTTAATCCCAAGGGCTCAAGACAAGCGTGTCTCACGATTTGTCCGGGGTGCACTGGGTTCTTCATGGCGGAGGTTATTGCGGCGGAAGGCGCTTCAAGTACGCTTGGAACAGCCGATCGGTTTCAGCCATGGAGCGCCGAAGCTCAGCCAATTCTTCTTTGTGCTTGTCGGCGATCAGGATCAGATTCCCGATCTGATCGTCATGCGCCACCACCGACGCCGGCAGTGCTTCGACAATTCCGGTGAGTCGATCGAGTCGCTCTTGAGTCTCCATTCCTTCTCTACACTACTCCGTAAAGTGCATCTTGTCACTTGTCAAGCACCCGTTCGTCCGCGCTACAATCGCAACATAAGCATGTCCGATCGCCTCTATCTCTCCTGCTGGATACCCGGCTTCAACGAAGCGAACATGCTCCGTCACTTCGGCCGCCTGCTCGCGCTCATCCCCTATTCCAAGCTCGCCAAACGAGGCCCCGTCGTCCGCGTCTACGCCTTTGAACACACCGAGCCTCCTCTCTTCGAACGCGAATTCGTCCCCGGCGCCGACCCTCAGGACGTCCTAGAATCCGCCCGCGAATTTATGCTCGCCGACTGCACCACCGAAGTCGACGCCGCCTGGGATCTCTGGGACCACAACGGCACGGAATGGAAACTCGCGCCCGTCTCGCTGACCCTGGTCTGCTTCGGCCCCAATTTCGATAACGAGCTCGGCGATCAACTAAGAATCGAATTCGGCCTCGACGCCCGCTTTCTACCCACCCCCGGTGTCGAAGGAGCCTTGCGAATCGGCCAATCCAATATCCGCAGCCTGCTCCACCTGGTAGAAGAAATCGACCGCGTCATGAAGCCCGAGCGCCGCACTCTGTGGTCGGAAAGCGGCGCAAATTTCGCCGAAGTTCTGCGCGGAGTCTTGGGAACCATTAACGTGAATTGACTTCATTCCCATCATGAAGCTGGTAACGATCGTCGTTCTGCTTGGCATCGCCCACGCCCAGCCCGCCTTCGAGGTCGCCTCCGTGAAACGCGCCAAAGATCCGGGAGGCGTCCGCGGAGGCTGCCATGGCATCGATACTAAATACGCTCCCAACCAGATGGGCACCGCGCCTCCGCTGGGCCGCTGTGTGATCGCCGATGGCCGTCTCAGTCATATGCTCGGCATCGCGTTTCAATTGCGATCCATGCAGCTGATCAAGGGCGGACCCGACTGGCTCATGACCGGCGACGACCGCTTCAATGTGGAGGCGAAGGTGGACGACCCGACGAAAGCCACCGAAGAGCAGCTTCTCCAGATGCTGCAAACGCTCCTGATCGAGCGGTTCAGCCTGAAGTTCCACCGCGAAATAAAAGATATGCCCGGCTACGCATTAGTAGTCGCGAAGAACGGGCCCAAATTCAAGGAAGCCAAAGGCGAGGAGGTCGCAGTGAGTTTCGGCGCGGTGTTCAAGCCCGTGCCCGGCCAGCCCCTCACGGTGAATGCTCGCCGGTATTCGATGACGAAGTTGGCGACTCTGCTGACGCAATTCGGCGAACCGGTGATGGATGAGACCGGATTAAAGGGCGAGTACGACTTCAAACTATCCTGGGATGAAGCCGCCGGTCCATCGCTTTCTTCAGCGTTACAGGAACAACTAGGCCTGAAATTCGAATCGCAAAAAGTCCCGGTGCCGTACTTCATAGTCGAATCGGCCCAAAAACCAACAGAAAACTAGTAGAGTCATTCCTCACCTTGCCCCGCTCTTGTGGGGCCGCCAATTATGGCGGCAGCCGCCCTTTTAGGTGGCTGTACTAGCGTTTTCATCCCAGCTGCTGGGCAAGGAAACACTTGTTAGCGTGTCGCGACTACCCCGACCCTGAACCGCCATGCATGAGCATGCGGACAAATGGCGAACAAAGGCGGGCGCTTTCGAGAGTGTTGCCAACCCAAGCTGCTTTAGCGCGTGAACTGTCTTACGCCAACCGCCACAACACCACCGACGCGTATCCCAATCCAGCGCCCAACAGCCCGCCCGCGACCACATCGCTTAGGAAGTGCATCCCGAGCAGAATGCGTGAACCCGCCACGCTAGCCGCGCAGAACAGCAACTCCGCGCGCATCGCCGGATAGAACGCGCCCAGCGAGACCGCCACAGCGAACGCCGTGATCGTATGCCCCGATGGAAATGAGAATTGATCCGGAGGCAGCAGCGTCGCCCAGCAGTTTGGTTCCAGCGTGCAAGGCCGTTTGCGCCCGAAAGACCGTTTTAATTTGAGGAACAGCGCAATCCCGGTTCCTACCGCCGTCGCCGTCGCAAGCAGCGCAAAAAATCGCTCCGGCCCTCCGTAGAGCGCGACCACTGCGCCAATTCCGTACCATAGCCAGCCATCGCCACACCGGGTCGCGGCGATCATCCACAATCGAAGCCAGCGTGGAGGACGCCACCGGTTCACCTGGCGCATCAGCCGGTGATCCCCTAATTCGACCCAGTGAATAACCGAGGTCTGCATGTTACCTTTTTAGTGCCCTGGCGTAACAGGGGTGTGACGCTGGTATAAAACAATAGTGACAAATATTGATTTTGTGTATTTCGACGCCGGCGGAGGCCATCGCGCCGCCGCAACGGCCCTGAAAAGCGTCATTGAGGACCAAAACATCCCCTGGAATGTGCGCCTCGTCAATCTGCAGGAGGTACTCCATTCTCTGGACATCTTTCGCAAAGTGACCGGAATTCGCCTGGAAGATATCTACAACCTCATGCTCGCCAAAGGCTGGACGCTCGGCTCGGCGCAAGGTCTGATGTTCATGCACGGGGTGATTCGGTTGTACCACGGATCGACAACGAGGCTCCTCTCCCGTCATTGGTCAGAGTCGAAACCGGACCTCGTCGTTTCGCTCGTGCCGAATTTTAACCGCACCATGTACGAAGGTCTGCGCAACGCACTGCCCGATGTTCCGTACGTGACGATCTTGACCGATTTTGCGGACTATCCGCCGCATTTCTGGATGGAACAGCAGCAGCAACACTTCATCTGCGGAACCGCGAAAGCAGTGGAGCAAGCGCGCGCGCTGGGGCACACGGAAGAGCGCATTTTCCGCACCTCCGGAATGATTCTGCGCCCCAGCTTCTACCAACCCGTAACTGCGGATCGAGCCGTCGAACGAACACGCCTGGGTCTCGATCCCGAAAAGCCAACCGGCCTGGTATTATTCGGTGGCCAGGGATCGAAAACGATGCTCGAGATCGACCGCCTGCTCGACGATACGCAGTTGATCTTCGTGTGCGGAAAGAATGCGTGGCTCGCCCAAAAGCTGCGGGCTCGCAAGGCACGCGCGAAGCGATTTATCGAAGGATTTACGCAGGAAATCCCTTATTATATGGACCTGTCAGACTTTTTCATCGGCAAGCCCGGCCCGGGTAGTATTTCCGAAGCGGTCGCAATGAAGCTGCCCGTGATCGTCGAGCGCAACATGTGGACGCTGCCGCAGGAGCGTTATAACGCGGACTGGGTGCTCGAACAGGGCGCGGGCCTGGTGCTGCCGAATTTCTCGAAGGTTCACGAAGCGGTGGGCCGCTTGCTGGCGTCGCTCGACGAATACCGCGCCAATGTCGCGAAGATTGAAAACCGCGCGGTGTATGAAATAATCGACGTTTTAAGGTCGATTAAGGCATGATCAGAGCACTTATTTGCGCGTTTTTGGTCAATTATGCGTGCGCACAACCGGAAAAAGTGGTCTTCGACACCGATTGTGCATACTTTAACGACGACGGCGCCGCACTCGTGATGCTTCTCAATCGCCCGAAGCAGGTCGAAATAGAAGGCATGACGGTAGTCCCCGGCAACTTTTGGCCGATCCAGGGAGCCGAGTATATGTCACACATTCTAAAGCTGATGGGCCGCTCGGACGTCCCTCTGTTTTTCGGTGCACAAGCCCCATTGGTGCACACGCGCGCGATGGTAAAAAAAGAGACCGGAATCGAGTATTTAGGGGCATTTAAGACCGATCCTCCGAAATTTTCCGGATCGGTGAAGGCGATTGATTTTTTGATCGAGACCATCGAAAAATCTCCCGGAAAAATCACGGTTCTCGGGCTAGGGCCGATGACCAACCTCGCGATTGCTTTGCGAATGCGGCCGGATTTGCAATCGAAGATCGGAAGGCTGGTTTTCATGGGCGGCGCGACGCATGGACAGGAGTTCAATTTCTGGTTCGATCCGGAAGCCGCGCAAATCGTGTTGCGGTCTTCCATTCAAAAGAAGGTGATGTTCGGACTCGATATCTGTGAACGTGTGCCGATCGATAAGGCGCATTCGGATCAGATTACGGCGCATACTCCCATCGCGGATTTGTATCGCGACGATCGAGCGAAAAATCCTTCGCCCTATGTGTGGGATGCCCTCCCGGCGGCGTTTTTGCTCGACACGGAGTTTGTCACCAGGCGCGAGACGCGCTACCTTGACGTCGATTCCGTGTTCGGCAAAAACTATGGCGCGGTGATTCCTCTCGACCGCACGCTGGCGCCCGATGCAACGCCGGTGGAGGTGATGCTCGACCTCGACTTCGAACGATTTTTCGCGCTCTACAAATCGCTGATACACTGATAGCAATGGCTGCCGCTTTCTTGCTGGCAGCACTCGTATTGGTCGATACGAGTGGCAGCGGTCCGTACTACACCGCCGACAGCATTGCGAATTCCGCGGCGAGTGTCACAGGGCTTTACGCGCCGAACACCTTCGTGACAATTTACGGCCAGAACCTCGCCTACACGACGCGCGCGCTGACCGCGGCGGATATATCGAATGGAACGTTGCCGACGGTGCTAGGCTCGACCGGCGTGCGGGTGCTGATCAACAACATTCCGGCGAACATTTATTATGTTTCGCCAACGCAGGTGAATCTGCTGGTCCCGACGTCGCTTATTCCTGGTCCAGTCACATTGCAACTGGTGGTCGACAGCCTGGCGGGTCCAGCGATTCCGATTGTGCTCGGCAACGCCGCGCCCAGCTTGTTTCAAACGAACGCAACAACGGTGCTGGGCGTTCATCTGGATAATTCACTGATCACCACAGTGGCGCCCGCGCATGCCGGAGAAACGATTGTGCTGTACGCCTCAGGATTGGGGCCGACGAATCCAGCGGCGATTGTGAATCAGATCCCGCAGCAGGCGGCGAGCGTTACGCCCATCAGCAGTTTCACGATGCTGATTAACGGCGTGGCCGTGGATCCTCGGCAAATCCTTTACGCGGGTGTTGTGCCGACGTTCGCGGGGCTGTTTCAGATCAACGTACAACTGCCCGCTACGGCGCCGTCGAATCCGGAAATCCGCATCGGATACTCGGGGACGTTGAGCCCTGCGGGCCGAGTGTTACCGTTGCAGTAGTAGAATAACACCAGTGCGCAGAATCTTCGCAATGCTGCTGGTGGGTTTGTTCAGCGTTTCGCTGATTCCTCCGGCAGGGAATGCGGATTCGAAGCTTCCGGCGTGTTGCAGGCGCGGCGGAAAGCATAGTTGCGGGACGACGAGCGAATCGTCAACTGCTTCCGTCAAAGCGGGCCGGTGCGATTTATTTCCGGCTCAGATGATTGCACCTGGGCTGACGGCAAGCTTACTGGGAACCTCGCTTGGGAGCTTTGCTGGATTTTTCAGTCATCCAGCTTCCTGCACATGGACTGAAAGCTTTTATCGCTTATCCCCTAGCCGCGCCGATCGCGTGCGCGGACCTCCTACGCTCCTTTCCTAGCCCCTGATACGAAATCGCCAAGTGGGGCGGTCCCCCTGGACCGCGGCCGACGCCCTCGTCGGCCTGAGTTGGCGTGCGTTGGCAGAGCCGGACCAGGGGGTCCGGCGCGGACGAGGGCGTCCGCCCCACCACGAAAATCCTGGAGCAATGATCCCGTGAAAACAGCTTTTGTATTTATTGGCGTATGTGCGGCTCTCTGGGCTGCGGTTACTGGTAATGTGCGCGGAGTGGTGCACGATCCCGACCATCGGCCGGTTCTGGGGGCGGAGGTGATGGTTAAGGCGAGCAGCTCGGAGTTCGTGCAGAAGCTCGCCACCGACGTCAACGGAGGATTCGAGGCGACGGCTCTGCCTGTCGGCTCCTACGTCGTGACGGTGAGCAAGAACGGCTTCGCACTGTCCGCGCAGGAGATTGTGATTACGTCTGGAAGCGCGCCGGTGCTGCATTTCCAGCTCACACTTGGTGCGCGGAGCGAGCAGGTCACTGTCTCTGAAGGCGTTCTGACGGTGGTTACTCCGACGACGATGGTCACCCGCAGCGAAATCGCGGGGACTCCGGGCGCGGATTTGAGCAACAGCCTGGCGATGATCACGAATTACGTTCCGGGCTCCTGGGTCACGCACGATCAGCTTCATGTGCGCGGAGGACACCAGGTGAGCTGGGCGATCGATGGCGTTCCCATTCCGAATACCAATATCGCCAGCAATGTCGGGCCGCAGATCGACCCCAAGGATATCGATTACCTGGAAGTCGAGCGCGGCGGCTACTCGGCCGCCTACGGTGACCGCACTTACGGCGTGTTCAACGTGGTGCCGAGAACCGGATTCGAACGTAACCAAGAAGGCGAGTTGTTCACTACCTTCGGCACGTTTCACCAGACTAACGACCAGATGAATTTCGGGAGCCACACCGAAAAGTTCGCCTATTTCGCGAGTGTGAATGGAAACCGGAGCGACTATGGCCTGGAAACGCCGGGTCCTGCTATTCTGCACGACCGCGTGTGGGGGCTGGGAGGAATGGCGACTCTCATTTACAATCGCGACCTGAACAACCAATTCCGGTTGGTGACCACGCTTCGGCGCGACGATTATCAGATTCCCAATGTTCTAGATCAAGAGCGAGAGCGCGACGCGCTCGGGAGTTTTTCGTGGATCCATACGATCCAGCCTGGCGTGCTGCTGACGGTCTCGCCGTTCTACCACTACAATCGAGCCAACTATGACGGCGACCCCAATGACACGCCCGTCAGCGCCACGCAGCATCGCAGTTCCCAGTACGCCGGAGCGCAGATCGCTCTCAGCGCGGTGACGAAGCAGCACAACGCGAGCATGGGGTTGTACGGGTTCGGGCAACATGATGATGAGAGCGTCGGTTTGATCGATTCCGGAGCCTCGCTGGCCGAACGCAAAATCTCCACGGGACATTTGGAAACTCTGTTTCTGGAGGATCAATATAAGGCGTGGTCGTGGCTCACTCTCACGGCGGGAGTGCGGCTGACGCACTTCAGCGGCGCGATTTCCGAGAATGCGGCGAGCCCGCGACTGGGCGGGTCGATTCGTATTCCGCGTTTGAAGTGGGTCCTGCGAGGTTTTTGGGGCGAGTATTACCAGGCGCCGCCGCTCTCGACGGTCAGTGGGCCGCTGCTCGATTATGCTGTGGCGCAAGGCCTGGGCATTATTCCTCTGCGCGGAGAGCGCGATCAAGAGCACCAGGTCGGGCTCGCGATTCCCTTGCGCGGATGGGCGATCGATGTGAACAATTATCACCAGCGGGCGCGGAATTATTTCGATCACAACGCGATCGGTGGGTCGAACGTCTTTTTCCCGATCACGATTGCCGGAGCGCGGTTATATGGGTGGGAAGCTACCGTTCGCTCGCCGAAGATTGCGGGGCGCGGCGAAGTTTATCTGACGTATGCTTATGCGCACGCCGAAGGGGCGGGCGCGATCAGCGGGGGGCTGACGGATTTCTCGCCTCCGGCCCGCGGGTATTTTCAGTTGGACCACGATCAGAGGCACACGCTTCACACGGGATTTCACTTCATCCTCCCAGGGAGGGTTTCCGCGGGCGGGGATTTGTATTACGGCTCGGGATTTGGTGACGGGTCGAGCGCGCATTTGGAAGGGCACACTACGTGCGATTTCTCGCTTGGCAAGGCGTTCGGGGAAAAGGTGACGGTTTCGGTGACGGCGCTGAATCTGACGAATCGGCGGTTCTTGCTGGATAATAGTCAGACGTTCGGGGGCACGCACTATGAGGAGCCTCGGCAGGTCTATTTGCAGGTGAGGTATCGGTTTCACTTGTGAACCGCCTGCGCTCGGTTCGCGTCACCTCGGGGACAGTCCGCTATGGTACGAAGTGCGAAATTCGAGACTGCAAGGAAGCAGCACACTGCGCGCGCCCGTCGCGCAGCCCGTCGGCATAAGTTCGCGAAACGCTAAGCCCAAGAAGTGTTGTGCATGACGAAGCGATTCCTTCTATTGTTCCTCGTGTTCGCGGCGATGCTCTCGCCCGCCTCCGCGAAGGGCCATTCTCACTCGCACTCACATTCCCACTCTAAGGGCCACGGCAATAACAAGGAGAGGTCGAGGTCGAAGTCGATAATCCATAGCAGCAAATCCTGCTCTTCGCAAGAAACGCGCCGCAAGGTCCCCTGTAACAAAGTCCTGAAGCCTTAGCCCCAAGAATCCCTCTAAACTGGAAGAGAGGAATACATGACTCCTTCCACTCACGTTGAGAATCGTCTTACCGAGCTTGCTCAGTTCGGGCAATCTGTTTGGCTTGATAACATCCGCCGCGATCTTCTGACTACCGGAGCGCTAGCCCGCATGGTGGAGCAGGATGGCCTCGGCGGCGTCACCTCCAACCCCGCGATTTTCGAAAAAGCCATCGTCGGAAGCAACGATTATTCGGACCTTCTCGCCGAGCTTCAGAAGAACAAGGATCTCGACGCCAAGGCGATCTACGAGCGCATCGCGATTCGCGATATTCAGGACGCAGCCGACGTGCTGCGCGTCGTTTACGATCGAACGAAGCGCCGGGACGGTTATGTCAGCCTCGAAGTTTCTCCATTTCTCGCCAATGAAACCAAGGCGACTATCGAGGAAGCGCGCCGTCTTTGGAAAGCCGTAAACCGGCCCAATTTGATGATAAAAATCCCCGGCACCTCCGCCGGTATTCCCGCCGTTGAAACCGCGATTTCCGAAGGCATCAACGTTAACGTGACTTTGCTTTTTTCGCGGGAAGTGTACGCGGAAGTTGCGCATGCGTATATTCGAGGCCTGGAAAAGTGCGCCGACCCGTCGCGCGTCGCGAGCGTCGCCAGTTTTTTTGTCAGCCGCATCGACGCAGCGGTCGAGCGTTACACCAAGGATGAATCGTTGCTCGGCCGTGTTGCGATTGCCAACGCCAAGCTCGCCTATCAACGATACTTACAGATCTTCTCGGGGCCAGAATGGGAGGCGCTCGAAGCCCGCGGCGCGATGACGCAGCGCGTGCTCTGGGCCAGTACTTCAACCAAGAGCGCAAAAATGCGCGATGTCGTTTACGTCGAGGAACTTATCGGACCGGACACAGTCAACACGATTCCTCCCGCGACGCTCGACGCCTTCCGCGATCACGGCCAGGCCCGCGCCTCGCTCGAATCGGGAATTGAAGAAGCCAAAGAAGTTATGGCCAAACTTGCGGCGGCCGGAATCTCGATTGATAAGATCACGGCCGATCTGGTCACGCAAGGAGTCAAGCTCTTCGCGGAGCCGTTTGACAAATTGTTGAATACCGTCGATCCGAAATGCAAGCTGCCGTTAGGTCCGATCAACCCAATGACTTATACGCTTGCACCCGCGGAATCGGCAGCCGTAGCGGCGGCGATCGAGAGTTGGAACATCGGCGGAAAAACACGCCGCCTGTGGGCTCGCGACGCATCGCTCTGGACCGGTGCGGATGAGGACAAATGGCTCGGCTGGTTGTCGGTTGCCGATATTCAACTGGCGCAGCGTCAACAGTTTGAGCAAATCGCGAAAGATGTAAAAGCGGGCGGTTTCACGCACGCATTGCTGCTCGGAATGGGCGGATCGAGCCTATGCGTCGAGGTTTTGAAACTCTCCTTCGGCGATCAGCCAGGATTTCCGAAGATGCATGTGCTCGATTCCACCGATCCAGCGCAGATACGCGCGATTGAGTCGCAGATCGATGTAAAGAAGACACTTTTCATCGTTTCCAGCAAGTCCGGATCGACGCTCGAACCGAATATCTTCAAGCAATATTTCTATGAGCGCTCCGGCCGTGACGGCAGCCACTTTTTTGCCATCACCGATCCTGGTTCGAAAATGCAGCAAGTGGCGGAGGCTGATCGCTTCCGCAGCATTTTCTATGGCTTGCCGTCTATAGGCGGACGCTACTCGGCGCTATCGGATTTCGGCATGGTGCCTGCCGCCGTGATGGGAATCGAAGTTGGGAAAGTCCTCGAAGGTGCGTCCGCGATGGCTCTGGCGTGTTCGCCTTGTTCACCAGTCGAGAAAAACCCCGGTGTTTTGTTGGGGATACTGCTTGGCACGCTGGCCAAGGGCGGCCGGGATAAAGTCACGGTCGTCGCATCGCCGGGGATTCACGACCTAGGCGCGTGGCTCGAACAGTTGCTCGCCGAATCAACAGGGAAGGACGGTAAGGGACTGGTTCCGGTCGACCGCGAGATACTCGGCGGACCGGAAGTTTATGGAAAAGATAGAGTTTTCGTCTATGTCCGCCTTGATGCCACCCACGATGCAGCCGTCGAAGCACTCGCCGCAGCCGGGCAGCCGGTAATTCGCATATCAATGTCGAGCGCCTACGATCTGGGCCAGGAATTCCTCCGCTGGGAGATCGCGACGGCGGTCGCCGGGTCGATTCTCGGAATTAACGCATTTAACCAGCCGGACGTCGAGGCGAGCAAAATCGCGACCAAAAAACTGACCACGGAGTTCGAGGAAAAGGGTTCGCTGCCAGCCGAAAAACCGGTTTTGGTGGAAGATGGCATATCCTTATTTGGCCTTAAAGGGGCAAAAACACTCGAAAACAGCCTCCGAGAACACCTTAATTCGCTAAAAAACGGCGATTATTTCGCGTTGTTGGCGTACATTCAGATGAACGAAGAACACGAATCCGCGCTCGAATCCATCCGCACGATGGTTCGCGACAAGAAGCATGTTGCCACCTGCCTCGGATTCGGGCCGCGATTCCTGCATTCAACGGGCCAGGCTTACAAAGGTGGACCGAACAGCGGAGTGTTCCTGCAAATCACGGCGGACGATGCCGAGGATCTGCAAGTTCCGGGGCAAAAATACACCTTCGGCGTGGTGAAAGCAGCGCAGGCGCGCGGCGATTTACAAGTGCTGGTAGAACGCGGACGCCGCGCGCTGCGAATTCACTTGGGGTCGGACGTTCGTTACGGACTGTCAAAACTGGCTTCGGCGATGGGCCGCGCGCTACAATAGCTCGTTGCTCAAGTCTGTTGGCTTTTGGGGATCCGTGGTTCTGTTTACCGGCCTGGGATACTTCGTGTTCCCGGGCCATACGTATCTTCAAGCGGATACACAAATCTACGTTCCCATGATGGAGCGGATCTACAATCCAGCTCTGTTTGTCAATGATCCGATGATTTCGCGTCCGTACCTTGCTCTGACCGCTTACGACGAAATAGCTACGGGCTTGCGAAATTATGCGGGTCTGGATTTCGAACATGGTTTGAAGTTCCAACAAGTGGTATTTCGCGCCTGCGCGGCGGCAGGTCTCCTCCTGATCGCCTTGCGGCTTGGCCTTGCTCTGCCCGGGGCTTTCTTCGTGGCAGGCGCGGTGATCCTGAGTATCACGGAACCGGAACCGGTGGCTCGTTCGTTCGCTTTGGGGTTGCTGCTTCTGGGGGTTGGACTCGCCACGGAGGGTCGTTTTCTGGCGGCGGGCATGGCAGGCGCGCTGGGATTCCTCATCCATCCCACAACCATGGCGCCATTCTGGTGCCTGGCTGCATTTGCGGTGCTTCGGCGGACCGCGCGACCGATTCTGCTGGCGCCTTTGCTGCCAGCAATCGGTGTTCTATTGCTATTGATGCACTTCCAGACGGGTGGGACAGAGCCGATCGATTTTTTCCGAAGGGTCGATTTTTTTCAAGAGGCTCTGCAACGACGGTTCATAAGCATGAGCTTTGTTTCGGAGTGGAGCGTCAAGACGATTTTGGATCGCTTGTTTCAGTTATCCGTGGTAGGCGTGGGTTTCTGGCGGCTTCGCGACCGTCTGCGTCCTCCTCTTCGCGAGTGGCTCTGGGGATTCGCCGTGCTCGGCATACTCAGTGTTCCCTTTTCGTGGATCGTGCTGGACCAACTTCGTTGGGCGATGGCGGAGCCGTGGGACCCACTTCGCACGCTACTTTTTATAACTCTGCTGGCCAGTATGTTGTCTGCGGCGTGCGGAATATTCGCCGTGCAAAAAGGGCTTTGGTGGGAGGCGTCAGTGTGGTTCGCGATCGCGCTCGCACTGCCGGTGAAAGGATTGCTCGTCACCTGGTTTGTGGATCCATGGCTAATAGCTTTGGTTCTCGGACTTGTGGCTACGAGCATGACTGGTGTATGGCTGGCGGCCCGCACTCGGGGTATCGCAATGGTGGCCGCGGGAGTTTTGCCCTTCATCGCTTTTCGCATATCCG
The DNA here is from genome assembly GCA_003170295.1 of Bryobacterales bacterium. Lineage (GTDB taxonomy): Bacteria > Acidobacteriota > Terriglobia > Bryobacterales > Bryobacteraceae > Palsa-187. Next base: position 91,569 of record PNAJ01000143.1, read on the forward strand.
GGCTGGCTCCTGCGCCAAAACCCGTAGACTCGCCGGAGCTCAGGCAACTGGCAGCATGGGCGCAGACAACGACGGAGGAAACCGCCGTGTTTCTGTTCGCGGATGAGGGCAGCTATGGCGGTTCCGGACCGTTTCGGGCGCGAGCCCTGCGCTCTGTTTATGTCGACTACGAGGGTCGGGCGCTGGTAAATTACTTCCCGGAGTTTTCGGCGGAATGGGCACGGCGGTGGAGAGATGTGCACGAGGGCCATTGGCGAGCGGGACCGGAAGACTTTCAGGAACTGGCCGACCGGCACATCGATTTCGTGGTGCTCCGGAAAGAACATGCGATTCCAACGAAGCAGCCAGAGTTCAGCAATTCCCACTACGCGGTCTACCGGGTTCGTCGGATTTTCTGATCCCGTACAAATCAGCGAGGTTTCAGCGGCTCGCCCGCGTCGCGCGCTACAATAGAAATTCCCTCAGTTAGAGCCGGTAGCTCAGTTGGTAGAGCATCGCACTTTTAATGCGGTGGTCGCGGGTTCGAGCCCCGCCCGGCTCACCATTCAACGCTTGATTAGTGAGCTTCAAAAACAATGTCGACACGACTGTCGACACGGCACGCGTGGACGCGTGCGCCACGCGGACACTAAATGGTTAGCGAACAAATCCCCTGGCATACAAGGAAACGGGCGAACCCGAAGGCTCGCCCGTCGCCGTTCCAGCTGGTTGTTTGAATCCTTAGTTATCGCTGCTATTCCCGTTTCCGTTGTTTGCCCTGCCTGTACCGGGAAGCACCGAGGTGCCTTCGAGCTGCACCGCTTGCAGCGCGCTCGGATCGAGGCCGAGCAAGTAAAGGATGGTGGGCGCAATCTGGGTCAACGTTACCGGCGCGCGGTTCTGACCCGGAGTAAGAGAGGAATGGACCACCAGCAGGGGTACGTGGGTCTCATTCTCGTTGAATCCGCCGTGCTCGGCTTGGACGGCGGGAAGGGCTGTCGATGCGGCCGGCTCATAGTTCGTGCCGTTTTCCGGAATCACGATGATATCCGGCGTAGCGGGATCGACCAGTGGATCCTGGAACAGCAGCTTCAATGAGTCACCGCTTAAGATCTGCTGGATGTGTAGCGACTGTTCGTTCGCTTGCAGGGACAATACGCTGGCCACGGCCTGAGTCTGCGACTGGTTCTTGAGCCAGATCAGCGCGGTGGTTTTTTCAGTAATCTTCGGAATGACCGTTGCAGGGAAGCCGGCCGGCGTCAGGACGCCCTGGATGGCACTCGTCAACTCGACGAAGCGCTCCGATGGATCGAGGGCCGACTCGCCGTGCTTGGCCATCAGAACAATCGCGGTCGTGTTGGTAAGGCTTTGCTGCTGGAGCGCCGCGACGATCTGGCCGATCGACGCATCGGTATGCTGAAGCGCGCCCTGAAGCGAGGAATTCGGCGTGCTGAAATCGTCCGCATAGCCGCCGCCGAGGGAGTCCTTTTTGGCTGCATTGATGGCCTGGAAATTCATCCCGAACAGCATCGGCACTCCCACATGGGTGGCGCCGCTGTGGTTTAATCCCCTGATCTCATTGAGGATCGAAGTGAGACGGAGATCGTCGAAGGCCTCGGTCATCCCGATGTCTTTGAGAATCGCGGTGCCGATCTCGGGGGTGTACAGGTCCACGATTCCCTTACCCGAAGGGCCGTTTAAAAAATCGTAAGACGCGGTCTTGTCGGAGTAAGCCGTCAACCCGTGAACGCCGCGCACTACTTCGAAAACGGTGTTCACGCGGATCATGTTATGAGGGAGCACGGGAGTGCAGACGCCGTTCACCATCTGGCGCGGCACTTTGGTAGGGTCCACCACTTCATTCGTAGCGATCGGTTTGACCGGGAGCGGGTCTATATCGATATCGCCCTTTAAGCTGAAAGTGGTTCCCGGGGTTCCGGTGCAGGTGGTATTCGTAGGGGCAAACCACGAGCGGTTATACGCATCGTCGTACCACATTCCCGTAACAGCGGGCGTGCCACCAGTGAAAATCCCCGCGGTAGATGGAATCGAGTCCGACGGTTTCGTGCTGCTGGCGTTGCTGAAAGTGATGCCTTGCGACGCAAGCTGCGCGATGGCGGAACTCGGATTGTTCTTCACCCATAGGGCGAAGTCTAGAGAGTGCATGCCGTCAATGCTGAGCACCAGCACGCGGCGAATTTTGGTGTCGCCCTGCCCATTGCCATTGCCGTTGCCGTTGGCGTCATCGCCATAGAGCGCGGTAACGCCCAATGTGGCCGTTAGGCAAAGCACGGTGGACACGGTCGTTTTTCTGATCCTCGTCATGTAGTTCCTCGGAACAAATTCATTGAGATTTAACATCTATATGCTGGAGGTTAACAGCGCGGGACTAAGGGTTCCAAGGGAGGGAAACACCGAGAGTATGTAAGTTCTCAGGCTTACTTAGGTGGTAGAGGCAGTAATATCACTCTCTCTATGACCTGCGATTTACAAGTCGATTGCGACTACTTCGTGATCGAGGATAGACGGGATGGTTAAGGTCACGGTTTCGTTCGCCTCATGTACGCGCGGCGTATGACTGCTTACCAGGAGTTGTACCTTACGAGCTTTTCGGCCCTGAGGCAAGCGGATGGTTACCTGCTGCGGCGGCGTGGGAATGAACTCGCGAATGGGACCCTTCATCATCATCGGATTCGTCAGGTTGACGAGATGGACGGTCAGCGATTCTTTCTGCCGCCAGATGGTTACATCGAGCGTGCCCGGACCCGTGACCACGACCGGCCGAGGCTCATTCGAGGCCCAGTCCACCGCGTTGCGAAGGAGTTTCCAATGATCGACGGAGAGGACTTCCCAGAAGACGCGGTCGATATCCCAAGGGAAGTACACTACTCGGCCCTTGCCGACTTCGCGCACATAAACTTCCGCTATGTCGGTCTTTGCCACGCGCGGAAATACTTCCTCCATTGGCAGGTCTGGGTAGGACGGGATCAAAGTTAGAGGCGAGTTCGCATAACCAGGTTTCGTATGGACCCGGGAAACGCCGTTGATGATGCGCTCGGTATCCTCCAATCCTGCGAGGATCGGATGGCGCTTGCCGGTCGACGGGTCGAGTTCGAGGTGCAGATAGGAGTTTTGCATTCGCGCGTCGATGGCGCCGCCGAAGGACGCTCCGAAAAGCCCGGCGAGTCCAAAATCCTGGCGGCGAACGCCCCACTCATCGTAGAGCGATGTTTCATGGGTCGCGACAATGCTTCCTCCACGCTCGACAAAGGTGCGAATCCGATCGCACTGGGCGTTGGATAGCGCCGCGATATTCGGGAAGATGAGAACTTTGAATTTGTCGATGTGCGCGGGATCGAGAAGACCGTCGTGCACCATTTCAAATGGGATACGCGCCTCGATCAGCGCCTGATAGTAGCCGAGGGTGTGATCCTCGACCTTGGCGCGCGCACGGTCGCCACCGTAAAAATGCGAGGTCTGCTGCGAGTACACCATCGCGACGCGAGCGAGCGGTTCTTCATTGCGAAGGTAACGCTCATTGCGGTGGTGCCAGACGTAAATATCCTCGACCACGGGGAGCCAGCGGCGGTCATACAACGTGCCGCCAAATTTCGTGAACCATGGACGCAGATCGTTGGCGATTCCATCGAGCACCCACAGGCGAATCTCGGGACCGTTTTGCACTGAGTCTTTCCAGCGATACGGCTCCTCGGTGCCGACGCTGAAGATTCCGCCGATGGGCTTGCGGCCCATGGTGGAGCGATATTCCTTGCCGTTCTTCCCGTTCGCCCAGGGAGCGGTGAGGCCGCTGCGGGCTTGGCGGTCGGCGAAGAGAATCGGCGCGAGGCTGCCGATGGTCTTCATATCGAGATCGCTCGACGCTCCGCCGCCGGTGTTCGGAATGTAACGGGCGCTGGGATAGATCTTTTGAATTTCCTGGTCCCACAGCCGCCACAGCTCGAACAAACGCTGTTGCCGCCATCCTATATACGCGCGGCGGGCGGGGTCCTGCGGATTCGTGGTGCGAGGCAGATCCAATCCGGCGGCGGCTTTGAAGTTTCTCTGACAGTGCTCGCAGTAACACATGCCGGAGCCTGCCCATCGATTACTGAAGATGCCGTCGACTTTGTAGAGCGACACGATTTCCTTGGTAACTTCGGTCATGAACCCGAAGTTATAAGGGCCGAGAGCGCAGGTGACCCAAAGCTCCGGCATTACGGGATGGCGCCGCTTGCGGCCCTCGGCGTCGACAGCGATCCAATCGGGATGCGCGTCGTACACGTCCTGATGCGCGGCGTGAGGATCGGTGCGGGCGATCACGACCATGTTTAGCTTGCGGCAACCAGCGACGAGGTCGCCAAAGGCGCCGATACTGCCGAGCCACTTGCTGCGATAGTGCAACGGAATTTTCGTCGGATAATACGCGACGCATCCGCCGGCGCTGAGACACGCGGCATCGGAATGGGTGCGCTTGAAATAGTCGAGCCAGAATGCGGGATCGTATTTGCCGGGATCGTCTTCGACGAGCGTCAACTGGGCCCAGCGCATGGGGCGATCGAACCAGGGGTCTGGGTCGGGAGCGGGAGAGGCGAGGCCGAGGGCGGAACCGGCGAGTGCGGCGCTCCACAAGAATTCCCTGCGATTGGTGGACATGATGTAGTTTTCGCACACTGTATCCATCTGGGTCCAGCGCTGGGTCCAGTGGGGCAGGGCGCGATGGTGGATCTATGGGTGGATGCATTTGGAAAGAGGCATGCACAGTTTTTCCAAGAGGAGTCCATCATGAAGTTGAACAGGATTCGCGCGCTCGTAACCGGCGTAGTCACCCTTGCAATCGGGTTCTACGCTGAAAAAGCTTTTTCTGGCAGCAAGAACGATCCAGTCACCGTCGCGGTCGACAAGGGAATGCGGTGGCTGGTTTCGGTGCAAGGCAAAGACGGCGGATGGGGACAGGATGGCGGCGAGACCTCCTACGTGAGGCAGGGAGAACGCCTGGAATCGAATGGGAATGATGTCGCCAATACGGCTGTCGCGGCGGAGGCGCTGCTGCATGCCGGTCGCGAATATCGCGCGGAGGTGCAGAGGGCTGTGGATTTTATTCTGCAGCGGGTGGAGCAGAGTCCTGACGAAGGGCTCGCAGTGACGAATGTGTCGAGTACGCAGATCCAGCGGAAGCTGGGTCCTTACATCGATACGTTTCTAACTTCGAAATTGCTGGCGGAGCTCGACGGGACGATGGGAGATGCGAAGACCAATGCTCGCGTGCGGAGCGGGCTCCAGAAATGCGTCGCGAAGATCGAGAAGAACCAGTTGAAGGACGGGAGTTGGAATGTCGGGGGCGGCTGGGCTCCGATTTTAGGGACGTCGATGGCGTCGCGGAGTTTGTATATCGCGCAGGGGAAGGGGATCGCGGTTTCGGAAATGGCGATGGCGAAGGTGGACAGCTTCACGAGATCGGATGGCACGCGTCTCGGCACTGGGGCCAGCGCCGGCGGTGGCAGTGGGGTCGGTGGTGGCATCGCTGGCGGAGTTAGGGCGGGATCGGCCGCATCCAGCGTCATGGTGACGGAGGGGTCGGCGGGAGTCGATCTCTATTCCAGCGCACAGAAACTCGAACAATTCTCTCGCACCGACGGCGATCGCCTGAAGAACAAGGATGAGATTAACGCCATAGCCGTGAAGCTCTCCGATCCCAAGTTTGTTGCCGGATTCGGATCGATGGGCGGCGAGGAGTTTTTCTCCTACTTGAACATCAGCGACAGCCTGCATCGGACGGGCGGCGCGGAATGGCAAAAGTGGAACACCGAGATCAAAGCGAAGATTCTCAAATTGCAGAATGAGGACGGCACGTGGTCGGGTCATCACTGCATTACCGGTCGCGTCGCGGTAACGGGCGCCGCTATCCTGACGCTGCTTGCGGATCGCGAAGCGAAGTGAGCGCGGTTACTTCGTGGCGGCTGGAAGCTCGATCGGCTTGCCGGCCATCAGCGACCCGGCATTGTATTTTTTTAGCAGATCGTTGATCTCGGGAATCTGGCGTTCGGCGAATCCGTTGACTTCGCCGATGTCTTTGAGAAACTCCGCGCGCAGTTCGTTGAAGTGCTCGACCTGATAAGGAGTGGGCGCGGCGAGCACGCGGTCGATCGCGCTCAAAAGCTGACCCAGGCGATCGACAAGCCGAGGCGCCATGCTGTAGCCGGGAATATCGGACGGGCGCGCCAATCGCAGCTCCATGGAGGAGACCTGCTGCTTGCGTTCGCCGATCAGACCTGTGAGCATCTTCGAGGCTTGGGGGTCGAGCGCGCGGATATTGCGCTCGGCCTGGTCAAGCTCGCCCTTCCAGATATCGATAGAGCGCAGCGCGTCGTTCACCGACGACGTCATATCACGCAGCTTTAAGTCGGTCTCCAGTTGCGTACGGAGAGAGCTATCGTCGACCGGAACCGTCGGATCGAGTTTCACTTCCAGCTGTTCCGCGAGTGTCTTGCCCGCGGCTGTGAGGCGGATGGTGTACTTGCCCGGCAACACCTGAGGACCCACAGCGCGGAAACGGAAGCCTCCGCCATCGTCCTCGACATCCGTGCGGCGCACGTGCGGACCTTGATAGCGAAGATCCCAGGTGGTGCGATTCAATCCCGCCTCTTGCGGAATTGTCCCGAGATCGCGGATCATCTTTCCGCTCGCGTCGAGAATCTCGATCTTCGCGGTTCCTTTCTCTTTCAAATAATAAGTAACTGGAGCGCCGTAAGCGGGGTTCGGACCATTGAATGGCTTGTTGCCGCCGCTGCCCATGCCGCCGCCTCTTCCGCCTGCGTCGAAGCGCAACGCGGGACGCATCGCGAACAGGTGGGCGCTCTCTGATAGCACTTGCGAATTCATCTGTTGTAACGGCGATGCGTCGTCCAGAACCCAGATGCCGCGCCCATGCGTACCGAGAATCAGATCGTTCTCGCGCGGATGAATCACGATGTCACGCACGGCGACAGGCGGAAGATTCTTAAGATGCAGGCGCACCCATTGGCCGCCGCCGGTGAAGGAAACGTGCAAGCCGAGCTCGCCTCCGATGTAGAGCAGTTGCGGATTTTTCGGATCTTCCTTAACTACCCATAGATAATCGTTCTGCGGCAAATTGCCAGTGATATTCGTGAAGGTCTTGCCGAAGTCGGTGGTCTTGAAGATGTAGGGGTGAAAATCGTCGAACCAATGGTGCTCGAACGCGACGTACGCGGTTCCGGCGGCGGTGCGCGACGGCTCGATCCAGGCGATTTCCGCGAACTTGGGAACGCCGGGCGCATTGCCGGTGACGTTCGTCCAGTGCTTTCCGGCATCTGTGGTAACTTGCAGATTGCCGTCGTCGGTGCCCGCCCAGATCACACCGGCCTGCTTGGGCGATTCGGCGATGCGGATGACGGTGCAGTGATACTCGGCGGTAGTATTTTCGGTCCACATGGTGCCGACACTTTTTTGTTTCTCAGGATCGTTGGTCGTCAGGTCCAGACTGATCGCGTTCCAAGTTTTGCCGAAGTCCGTGCTCTTGAACACGACATTGCTTCCGAAGTAAACAGTGTTCTTGTCGTGAGGCGAAGGCACGATCGGAGCATTCCAGTTGAACCGGTATTTCATCTCACCCACTGGACCGCCATCGTTGCGCCTCGGCTGGGGGCTGACGTCCTGCTGCTCCCGCGTGCGCCAGTCGGTCCGCACGATGCCGCCTCCCTGGCTTTCCGATAGGAAAAGCTCCGGCTCGTCGGGATGGTTGACCACGTGGAATCCATCGCCGCCGCTGATGTTGCGCCAGTCCTCATTGAGAATGGCGGGGCCTTTCGTGCGGCTGGGTCCGCTCCACGTGCCGTTATCTTGCAGGCCGCCCTGGATGAAGTAAAACGGCCAGCGATTATCGGCGTGAATCTGATAAAACTGCGAGATCGCGAAATTGAGAACGGCTTCCCACGTTTCGGCGCGGTCGTAGGAGACCGCAATTCCGCCATCCTCGCCGATCCAGACTCGGCTTGGATTTTTCGGATCGACCCAGACCGTGTGATAGTCGCCGTGGATGCCGCCGGCCAATCGCTTCCAGGTGTGGCCCGCGTCGATGCTGGACATCAACTGCATGCCGATGGAATAGACGCGATTCTCATCGGTGGGGTCGATGGTGATGTGGCTGTAGTACAGCCCGCGGCCCACTACCGCCGGATTCTTCGTCGTCATGTGGAAATGCTCGCCGCGATCGTCGGAGCGGAACAGAGTTCCGTCATTCGATTCGGCGACGACGTAAACCACGTTGGAATTGCTAGGCGCGACGCGCACGCCGATGCGCCCGAGTCCTTTCGGGAGCCCGCCCACGAGCTGCGTCCAGGTGCGCCCCGCGTCGAGCGACCGGAACACGCCAGTCTTTTCGCTGCCGGAGATGAAGCGCCAGGGCTTGCGATCGAACCGCCACATGGTCGCGTAGAGAATATTTGGATTGTTAACGTCGATATCGAGGTCGGCGCAACCGTGCTCGGCATCGATGTAGAGAACCTTCTTCCAGGTCTCGCCTCCGTCGGTGGTCATGAAGACGCCGCGATCCTGATTGGGTCCGGTGTTGTGCCCCAGCGCGCCCACATAGACGATATTGCTATTAAGTGGATTCACGACCACGCGCGAGATGTGATGCGTGTCGCCAAGCCCCATGTTACGCCACGTTTTTCCGCCGTCGAGCGTACGATACACTCCGTCGCCAAAGCTGACGCTGTTGCGCGCGTTCGCTTCGCCCGAGCCCAGCCAGACTACATCCGGGTTGTGCGGGTCGACCGCGATATCGCCAATAGAAATGGTGCTCGCGTGGTCGAAGATCGGAGTCCACGTGGTCCCTGCGTTGGTGGTTTTGAACAATCCGCCCGATGCCGTGGCGACGTAAACCAGCGAAGGGTTACCAGGGATACCGGCGATCGAAGTGACGCGTCCTCCCATCGATGAGGGACCGATGTTTCTCCATTCCAAACGTTCGAAGAGAGCCGAGTCTAAATCGGCGGCGAAAATCGCGCCCGCGGTGAGGGCCAAGGTGGGAAGAAATCGAGGCAGCATGTTAGAACAGATGCTACAAGGACTGGCCGGGACTGCGCAAGTGCGACATTTATTTAGGCGGGACTGGTTGCGGATACGCGCCGATAGGCGTCGCCGGATTGACCCTTCGCTCCTGCTGTTCGGCCCACGCCTTCTGAACAGGCTCGGGAAACGTCTTGAGCATTTCGGCGATCTTCGCCAGCATGCGCGCGACGATTTGCGGATTCTCCGGTGCGACATCGTAGCTCTCATCGGCGTCCGTAGCGAGGTTGTACAGCTCCGGTTTGGGCAGAGGATAACTGCGGCGCCCGGCGGGCGGTGCGGGCATGTATGCGCCCGTATTGTGACGCGCGACGTGAAGTTTCCAGTTCATCCACCGCGCGCATTGCAGATCCCAGTTGTCAAAGTAGAGCAGCGGGTCGCGCTCGATCGACGCCTTCTCCCCGTCGAGCAGCGGCCAGATATCGATACCATCGAGTGGCTTCGAGGGGAGCGCGCTGCCGCACAATTTGGCAACGGTGGGGACGACATCCATCATCGACGCGAGGCCGTCGACCACGCGACCCGGAGGAATGCGGCCGGTCCACCGGGCGATAAACGGTTCGCGAACTCCTCCTTCGTAAGTGGTGTTCTTGCGCCCGCGAAGTTTCCCGGGGCTGCCCTGATACCAGGGACCGTTGTCGCTCGAAAACATGATGAGGGTATTGCCGTCGAGGCCCTGCTGCCGGATGGTTCGCAACACTTCGCCGACACTCCAATCGATTTCTTCCACTACATCGCCGTAAAGTCCTTCGGCGGACTTGCCGCGGAATCGCACGGATGCGGCTAGAGGAATGTGCGGAAAGGTGTGCGGCATGTAAAGAAAGAATCGCGAGCCCTTCGACGCGGTGATGAACTTGGCAGCCTGTTCGGTATAGCGCGCCGTGAGAGATTCCAGATCGGCGGTCTCTTCGATCACTTCGGAGTTGTGCATCAGGACGCGCGGATTCATGTCGTTGCTATAAGGGATGCCGAAGTATTCGTCGAATCCGCGGCTGGTGGGTAGATAAGCGGCGGGCCGGCCGAGGTGCCATTTGCCGATGCACATCGTTTTGTAATCGCGAGCCTTGAGCATATCGGCCAGCGTGGTCTCGTCGATGTTAAGCCCGCCCTGATCCGGCGGCATGAGGACGCGCGGGACGCCAACTCGCGTAGGGTAGCGGCCGGTAAGGAGAGCCGCGCGAGAAGGGGAGCATACCGGATCGGCGGAACAAAAGTTAGTGAAGCGAACTCCTTCGCGAGCAAGACGGTCGAGGTTTGGAGTGCGGATCTTGGAGCCGTAGCAACCGAGATCGCCGAAGCCTAGATCGTCGCAGAGGATAAAAACAATGTTCGGCGGCGGCGCCGGTGCGGCGAGCAGAGGCGCGGCGGCGGTGGCAAGAAAATCGCGTCGAGTCACTGGATCATTATGTCACTCGCCGTATAATTGCGTAATGCGAAAGAGTCTCATCCTTGGGCTTCTAGTCTTGACGCCGTTTGCAGCGATTGCGCAGCGCGGCCGGGCGCGCGAGAACAATGCCACACCGATTGTTCTGAAGCCGGCGCGGGTGTTCGATGGCGATGCGATGCATGAAGGCTGGGTTGTCTTAGTGAAGGGCGACCGGATTCAGCAGGCCGGTCCAAGTGTCGACGCGACCGGTGCGACTACTATCGACTTACCCGGCACGACGTTGATGCCGGGGCTGGTCGAGGGACACTCGCACATCCTGCTGCATGCCTACAACGAAACTCCGTGGAACGATCAGGTGGCGCACGAAGGGCTGGCTTTGCGCGCGGCAAGAGCAGTGAATCATCTGCACGCGACGTTGATGGCGGGCTTCACTACCGTGCGCGACCTCGGTACTGAAGGCGCGGGATACGCCGACGTCGACCTCAAACAAGCGGTGAATCAAGGTATCGTGCCAGGACCTCGCGTGCTGACCTCGACCCGCGCAATTGTGGCCACCGGCAGTTACGCTCCCAAAGGTTTCGCCCCTGAGTGGCATGTGCCGCAGGGCGCGGAGGAGGCGGACGGCGTCGATTCGTTGATCCGTGTGGTCCGCGACCAAATCGGCCACGGCGCGGATTGGATCAAGCTGTATGGCGATTATCGTTGGGGCCCTCATCCGGGGTCAAGTCCGACATTCTCACTTGAAGAGATGAAACTCGCTGTCGAGACCGCGAAGAATGCCGGAGTGCCGGTCGCCGTGCATACCAGTACAGCGGAGGGTATGCGGCGCGCGATCCTTGCCGGCGCGGAAACCATCGAGCATGGCAACGACGGCACGGCGGAAACCTGGAAGCTGATGGTGGAGCATCATGTCGCGCTCTGCCCGACGCTCGCCGCCGGCGATGCGACCACACAGTACTCGGGATGGAAAAAGGGACAACCCGAGCCGCTGGGGCTTATAAGAAAGAGGGCTAGCTTCAAGGCGGCGCTCGAGGCGGGAGTTACCATCCTGAGCGGCAGCGATGTCGGGGTATTTCCGCACGGCGACAATGCGCGCGAGCTCGAATTGATGGTCGATTACGGGATGCCAAACTTAGACGCTCTGAAATCGGCAACGTCGGTGGCTGGACGCGTACTGCACATGGACATTGGACAAGTAAAGCCGGGAATGCTTGCCGACCTGATCGCAGTGGATGGGAATCCGGTGGCCGATATTTCCGCCCTCAGGCAAGTGAAGTTTGTGATGAAAGGTGGGGCGGTGCAGAAGTAGTTAGGGAGTCGCTTTCACCCAATCCTCGTCCATCTGGATATGCTTGATGGCTTTTCCTTCCGGCATGAAGTAGCTATACGTGACGTGAATCGTCCCGTCCTTGGCCTGAATTACGGACGGATAGTGATATTGGTTGGTAACTTTTCGGGAAGGGTCTCCTTCCAGATGCCGGCGCCATTTCCACGAAATCCCTTCATCATCGGAGATCGAGGCGACCAGTGAATAGCGGCCTTGTTCCAGGTCGTTATAGACCATCAACCAATCGCCGTTGCGAAGAACGATCGCCTCAAGACTGGTGCCAGGGTTCAGAATTTCCGTGTCCACGGCGGCAGTCCACGATACACCGGCATCTTTCGAGTAGCTAATATGCGCGCGCTTCGGAGGTGGACCGTTATCGCGAAGATAGGCCACCAAGGTGCCGTCCTTCTTGCGCACCACCGAGGGCTGAATACAACCGTAGCCGACGATCGGCTGACTCGAGGTCCAGTTATACTCCGTCGTCGCTGATCGCCATGATCCCGAACGAATACCCGTCCGAGTACATCGGGACCAGTATCCGCCCGGACGCCAGTTGGATCGGATGCGTGCGCGTGAACCAGCCCATGCGGGAAAAGTACATGTCGCCGGCGTGCTCTATTATTTTCGTTGCATACTCACCCGTCCGGCCTTCTTTTCCTTTATCCTTCTCAAATACCTCGCGAGTCTTAGCTGCAATATCTTTGGGGATCAGAATAATATTGTCCTGATGCTCCCATTTAGGCGGTCCGGAAGCCTGCTGATAGTCGGTGGAGATGCGGTATTTCATCAGTGCAGTCTCCCACTGGTGAGCGATAATTACCGGCCATAGAAAAAACAACCGCTGCCGGGAATCGATGAACATAGTGGGGTTGGTATCGGGAAACCCGAGAGTATCGGCCATGGTGAAGCGCTCGCTCCACTTGCCGGTGCGTTTACTCCAGCGCGCGCCTTCGATCTTGACATCGTCGGCCGTGCGCTCGCCGGATCCGTGAAACCAACAGACGAGAAGGTCGCCATTCGGCAACTCCACAACGGAGGAGGAATGGTTATGCCAGGTTTCGAGAGGGAAAATCAGTTCACCCTTATAGAGCGGAGCCGCAACAGCGGAGACCAAGGCGAGTATCAGCGGGAGTAGGCGCATAGTGGACGACACTACTTTACTAAAATGTTGCCTCCCGCGAGCGCAGATGTTAACATCGGGTAACTATGGCAACTGACCACATTCTGACCCTCCTGATAGCGGAGCGCGACAAACTTAACAAAGCTATCGATGCTCTCGGTGGCTCGGCCAAGCCGGCAGGTCGCCCCGCCAAGAGTCACGCGGCGCCTGCCGCCACCGCTCCTCGCGTTGCCGCCGCGCCGAAGAAGAAGAAGCGGAAGCCCCTGACAGCCGCCCAGAAAAAGGCTCATTCCGACCGTATGAAGGCGTTTTGGGCAGCCAGACGGAAGAAACAAACGAAGGCTTAGAGTGGGCAGGGCTATGCCCCTGCCAAAAAGTGCGCGGCTCGTCTTACCGAGCCGCGACCACAGGGAGCGGAGCTTAGAGCTCCGCTTAGTCAGAGGGCTTCACTAACCCGGTCTACTGGTAATTAGGGCTAATCGAAAAGCTCACGCCCACGATCATTGTGCCGTAGTCAAGCCCCGAGGCGGTGAAGGAGACCGGCGTGGCCTCGTTGGTGATCCCCAGTGTCCCGTTCCCCGACGGCAGTGCCAGCAGGACGTAGGAAGGAACCGTGAATGAGCCTGCGCTCGCCGGCGCGTAACAAACGAAGCTCGCTGACGCGGTGGAGGAGCTTGAGGTGCCGCCGATGTAGACGAACGAGCCCGACGCTCCGCCGGTCCAGGTTATGTTCTGTCCACTCGCCCGGGTGACCGTGGCGATGGAGCTATTGGTCCAGTTCAGCGGATTAGTGTAGGAGATCGACGAGGTGAAGGACCCCACATCCTTGCCGCCGGTGCCCGTGAATGTGAAGCTTCCGCCGGATGCCGGAATAAATCCGCTCGCGAGCTGCGCGATATAATCGCCCGCAAGCGTCGGTATCGTAGTCAGGGTCTGCGATCCCAGCGGCCCCGTGACGGTGATCGTCCCCGCGTCAAGGCCGGTTATCGTTGGTATCGTTATTGTTCCAATCGTCGCTTGGCTCGTGACCGAGCAACTCCCCACCGAGGTAATGCCGCTCACAGTGCTTGACGAAGTGGTCTGCACATTTTCAAAGATTGCGTCCGCCCCGCTGATCGTCTTTCCTGCGGACGTCGACTGGATGAGGATCAGAACTCCGGAATTGTAGTTGGATTTACCCGTCAAGGTGCCGATCTGCGAGCCGTTGATGCCAGTGAGCGGATCGTTGCAGACCCCGCCGCCAACGTTGATCGGCAGCGTGATAGTGTTGCTGACGATGCTTCCGTTGACCGCGACTACGGACACGCCGCAGCCGGTAGGAACGGAAGCGGGGACCGTCACGTTGATCTGATTCACCCCTGGATATCCTGCGCTACCCGCATAGAGGACGTTCGCTTGCACGCCTCCGATGTAAATCGTCGGCAGAGAGCTCGCCGCGTGAGGACTGGTGGTGAACACAATATCGCTATCTCCGGTGGCGCCCGCGCCCGATCCCCACAGAACGATGGTAGTCCCCGGAGCGATGGAGTTCGTGTAGTTGTAGAGGGCCCCCGTTGTTGCATTGGTCGCCACGCCAAGCCCGCTTCCGGATCCATAATACGTGTCGAGGCCCAACGCGCTCGGCACCACCAGGATACTGGCGGCGTTGCTCGTCGCGCTGTTGTACGTCACGGTCAGGGTCCCTGTTCCGATCGGCGTGTTCGCCGGAAGCACCGCCGCAATCTGTGTCGCGCCCGCATAGTAAATTCCCGGATGCACCGTCGTGCCATTGACCGTCACTGAGATGCTGGCCCCATTCAGCGTCAACGGAATTCCCGGCGAGGCGCTCGACTGGAGTGTCGCGCTGGATATGGGGATGCTGGCCAGATTGCTGCCCCTGATGATGAAAAGAGCACTCGGCGCGATGCCGTAGTTCGGCAAGCCGGGTGCAATCAGGCCATAGTTATTCTGAATCTGTGTGATCGTCGTCGTCGTGCTGATGTAGGTTGTGTATTGGACGACCAGCGTCCCGCCGGAAACGCTAGTCACCAACAGCTTGCCGAAGTTTCCGCCGTTCGTCTTGTACCCGACCACGCTATTTGCTGCGAGGCCTGTAATCGGACTCGAGGAGCCCAAACCGGAGAACTGCGACAGCAGGGCTGGGGTCAATGTGTTGTAACCCGTCATGCCCGAAAGGGCGGCGTTGCTGAACGCTATTGCGCTCCCCTGAGGCGTCAGCTTGGATCCGTCCCACAGAAAATCCGCCCCCGAAGTCACAGTGGTTGCAGTATCCATGCTCACCGATGTGTTGGCGGATATCGACAGCTGCGTTCCACTGATATCGGCAAAAGCTGCTACGGGAAAAACTACAGAAACAAAGGCTACCGCGAAGCGGTTCCATACGTTCGACATCTTAAATCCTCCTGGATAATTCCACACTACCTAACGCAATATCTGTGATTCTTTCGGCTCATACGTTTCGCCGCCGGTCGCAGTTCCGCGTCCGCGTTGAACCGCCATGCGTGAGCATGCGGACAGACGCGACCGTTCCAACCCAGTATCAGCCATTAGTTGCCGCCCTCCGCGAACCGCCGGAAAAAGCTATTTTCATTCCACTTCGGCCGATCCCTCGCATTCGCCACTTTTGTGCCCAAATCGAGCAGAATCCGGTCGAATTGCGCCGCCGCGGCCGTGTCGACCGGCTGATTCAGATCGTCCGACGGCGCGTGATAGCGGTTTTGCAGCCAGTTTTTAGCCGTCGTCTCCTCGGGAGACCCGGTCTCGTATCCAAACTTGAATGCCAGCGACGGCACGCCCTGGCGAATAAAACTGTATTGATCGCTGCGGATGAACAAATTGCGGTCCGGCTCCTTGTCAGCCTGTACCACGATCCCGGCCTTCTGGCATATGCCTCGAATATCGTCGCCCAGCGTCGATTCCGCGAGCCCTTGCACTTCCAGATATTTCAGTGGAAACAGCGGCAGAAACATATCCATATTAATGTCGGCGACGATATTCTCCTTGGGCACGGTCGGATTCACCGAAAAATACCGCGACCCCAGCAGCCCCTTTTCCTCGCCCGTCACCGTCAGGAACACTACGCTGCGCTTCAGCTTCGACTTCTTCAGCATGTTCGCGATCTCGATCAGTGACGCAACGCCTGACGCATCGTCCATGGCGCCATTGTATATCTTATCTCCGTTAATCGGCTCCCCGATTCCCACATGATCCAGATGCGCGCTGAACACCACGTATTCGCTCTTCAATTTCGGATCGTTGCCCGCCAGCACGCCGATGACGTTCTGCGATTCCGCCTGCGAATGTTTGATCGCGACCTTCGCGCGGAAATTTAAATTCAGCGGAAATTTCGGCAGCGGCAGCCGGTTGTTCACCAGCTCCAGCAAGTTCTCAAGTGTCGTCCCGGAATCGCTCAAAATCTTGTCGGCATGCGCCGGATTCATGCGAGCGGTAAATTGCAACCCGTGAATCTCCTCAAACTTTGGATCCGCGATGCTCATCGTCGGCCCGAATCGCGCGAGTGTGGCGCGCGACCACGGAATGTCCATCGACTTCGGATTCGGAATCTCGACCAATCCGACCGCGCCGGCCTTCTCCATCGCCTTCCATCGTTCCGGCCGCGACGAATAATGCGCGCGCAACGCACTGGGAATTGTTGGCGGACCACCAGTCATATAGACCAGAATTTTCCCCTTCAGATCGAGCCCCGCGAAATCGTCGTAATTCGCCTCCGGAATCGCGAGCCCGTAGCCGACGAAAACCGCCGGCGCATCGACAGTGGGCGCAAGCCCGTCGCGCACCATCAGTACCGCATCCTCCCCCAGCTTCAGCGGCGTGGTCTTCCAGATATTCTTGACCTTCTTCGCGACCAGTAAGCTCGATTGCGGCTCGTCGATTTGGGTGACGTTAAACTTCACCGCCTGCATGTAGCCGGCAGTCCCCGCGGGCGCAAGCCCGGCGTTGTCGAATTGCTCCGCGACATAGAGCGCGGCGCGCTTGTGTCCTTCGCTACCAGTGTTGCGGCCTTCCATCTTGTCGTCGGCCAGGACCTGAATGTGCGACCACCAGCGCTGCCCTTCCTGCGCCAAATCAGCCGCGAATAACGTGCCTGCAATCAGAATCGGAATAAGCTTCATCGTCCAGCCATTCTACCCCAGAGCCGGTACAACAAGGCATCTGCCGTGCAGCTTGTGGCGCGCGCACTCGTGCGTGCCGCGTCGACACTCGTGTCGCCGCCCCGGAACCGCTCGCCGTCAGGGAGCGGACAGACGCCGTAATTTACGACAATGAAAGTTCATGCCCGAAGAAAAGTTTCACATAGGCCTCGTGCAAATGAGCTGCGCGCTCGATCCCAACCAGAATCTCGCCAAAGCCGAGTGGAAGATCCGCGAGGCCGCCGCGCGTGGCGCGCAGATCGTCTGTCTTCAGGAATTATTTCGCTCCCAATATTTCTGCCGCGAGGAGAATGCCGACTTGTTCGCGCTCGCCGAAGAAATCCCCGGCCCCTCCACCGCCTTCCTCGGCAAACTTGCGCGCGAGCTAGGCGTCGTCATCATCGCCTCGTTATTTGAGAAGCGCGCCGCCGGCCTCTATCACAACACCGCGGCTATTCTTGGCACCGATGGAAAAATCGAGGGGCTTTATCGCAAGATGCACATCCCCGACGATCCTCTGTACTTCGAAAAATATTATTTCACGCCCGGCGATCTCGGATTCTCGAATTTCGATACGCCCTTCGGACGCCTGGGCGTTCTCGTCTGCTGGGACCAGTGGTATCCGGAAGCCGCGCGCATCTCCGCGCTCGGCGGCGCGAATATTCTGTTCTATCCCACCGCCATCGGCTGGCATCCCGCCGAAAAAGAAGAGTACGGCGCAGCGCAGTTGGACGCCTGGCGAACCATCCAGCGCTCCCATGCGATCGCCAACGGTATTTACGTCGCCGCCGTGAATCGCGTCGGCTATGAAGGTCCGCCCGAACACGGCCTCGAATTCTTCGGATCCTCTTTTGTAGCCGACCCGTTCGGACAAATCGTCGCCCAAGCCTCCACCGATAAAGAAGAGATCCTCGTTGTCGAATGCGACCCGCGCCGCTCCGATGAAGTGCGCCGCAATTGGCCCTTTCTCCGCGACCGCCGCATCGACGCCTATGCGCCCATCGTGAGTCGATGGCTTGGCAAATAGGGGCTCGGAAAATGACTCCGCGCGAAAACAAGTTTCGCATGCCCGCCGAATGGGAGCCGCATGAAGCCACCTGGCTCGCCTGGCCTCATGAGAAATCCGACTGGCCCGGAAAGTTCGCGCCCATTCCGTGGCTCTACGGCGAAATCGTCCGCCACCTCGCCCGTGTCGAGCGCGTCCGTATTCTGGTCGACAACGCCGCCGCCGAGCGCTCCGTCCGCAAAATACTAAAGGCCTGCAACGCCGACCTAGCCGCCGTCGAGTTTTTTCATCACCCCACCAATCGAAGCTGGACCCGCGACTACTGTCCTCTGTTCGTCACCAATAAAACCGAGGTCGCGATCACCCATTGGCGCTTCAACGGCTGGGCGAAATACGACAACTACCAGTACGATTCGCAGGTCCCGCAATTTCTAGCGCTAAAACTCGCGATGGAGCGCTGGGCCCCGGACGTTGTTCTGGAAGGCGGCAGCATCGACGTGAATGGAGCGGGAAAACTGCTCACCACCGAGGAGTGTCTGCTCTCCGACGTGCAGTCCCGCAATCCCACTCTTTCCAGGAGCGATGTGGAGCGCGCCATGAAGGATTACCTCGGCATCCGCCAGGTGATCTGGCTGGGGCGGGGAATCGCGGGCGACGATACCCACGGCCATGTCGACGATATCGCGCGCTTCACGTCCGTCGACACGGTGGCCGCCGTGATCGAGCCCAATAAATCCGACCCGAATCACGAGCCGCTCAAGGAAAATCTCGCGCGCCTCCAAGCTCGCGAAGACTTGCGCATCGCGACACTCCCCATGCCGGAGCCCATCTACTTCGCCGGCCAGCGTCTCCCCGCAAGCTACGCGAATTTCTATATCGCCAACGAAATCGTGCTCGTCCCCACCTTCGGCGATCCCAACGATCGCGTAGCCCTAAACAAGCTGGCGCACCTGTTCCCAGATAGAAAAATAATCGGAATCTACAGCCGGGATCTAGTGCTAGGCCTGGGAACGCTGCACTGCATGACGCAGCAACAGCCTAAAAAATGAAGCTCAGCCCGCCCCGCAGCGCACGAGGCGAATTGGTCAGTACCGCGCGCTGATCGTTCACGATCACCGGCAGATAACCCTGCGCCAGCAGGTTGCGAAGTTCCGCGGACGCCTCGAATCTTCCGAACGACCCGAACATGCCCGGCAGGGCAGGCAGCGGCTGCCGGATGTACACGTTCCAGCCGGCCTCCTGATTCGATTGATCCGTCATCGACACATGCACCGGCATCAGCGCTCGAAAATCGGTCCATCCGTAACTCGTCACCACGCGCGTCCCCGTCGCCGCCAAAGTATGCGATACCCGAGCAGTCAGCCACGGCTTCTCCACCGTCCGAATCGCCCCCCGCAAAGCCTGAGCATCCGCGGCGCTATTCAAGCCTGCCAGCAACGCTCCCGTGCGCCCCGCCGCCATCGACACATCGAAATGATCCCCCAGCAATTGCGTCACCGCCGCCGAGTACCCCGTCCTCTGATAGCTGCCCGCGTTGAACACCTGGCTCGCCGACCCCAGCTCGGTCAGCGCATCGCTCAACGGAAGAAAATCCGCAGGCCCCGACAGCATGAATGCCGCATTCGATACCGACTCGCGATAAATTCCCGCCGAATACGTCCGGCTCCCCACCACATGCTGATAGCTCGCCTCAAACGATTCCCGCCGCTCCACACGCGCATGCGCGTCGCTCATCGATACCCGAGGCGCCATCGCCAGCGCCGCCAAATCCCGGCTCAACGTGTCGGTCGATTCCACGTTCCGCGCCATCAGTTGACCCGGCTGCGTGCCGGAGCTGAACGCGAACCGCAAGGAGCTGTGCGGCCCCATATTGTACGTCGCCCGCGCGAACGGACTCACATAATTCAAATGATCCAGGAACGACACCGACTCGTAGTTGAACCCGTATTCGAGGTGCAATCCGTCGATCAGTTCCAAGTGGTCGAACATCCCCAGAGACGCCGAGCGCAACGCCGGAGCCGAATCCCCGCGCCCCGGCAAATTCATCTGCCGCATCGATAACGTAATCTCCGGATTCGATCCGCTGTCGCTCGATCGCGAAAACGTCGTGCGGAACCCCGCCGCGGGCACCGCCCCATTCATCCCATAGCCCAGGTTCCCGCTGAACTGCAGCCGCGACTTCCCGTAAATCGATGTCGCCAGCGCGAACGCAGTGCCCAGGTCCTGCGGACTCGTTCCGCTGAACGAATCGCCATCGCCCGCCGACACCTTCAGGATTCCTTCCGTTTG
The DNA here is from genome assembly GCA_003170295.1 of Bryobacterales bacterium. Classification (GTDB taxonomy): domain Bacteria; phylum Acidobacteriota; class Terriglobia; order Bryobacterales; family Bryobacteraceae; genus Palsa-187. The sequence goes on from PNAJ01000143.1 coordinate 111,915, forward strand.
AGAGAATATGTCCGAGAAGGGCCGCGAGCTGCTCACCTGGGAGCTACTGGAGGAGGCTGCGGGAAGGAACCGCAGAATCGCGCGGGTCGACGGCGAGGCTCGCAGCACCCATTTCCAGTCGTCGCCCATCAGCGTTCCGTGCGCGGCCGACCCTAGGATATCGACCGTGCTGAAAATTCCCGAAAGATTGATTCGCAGCAGGTTTTCCGTCCCCGCCGCTACTGAGATGTTGCGCCTCATCGCTGGCACAAAGCTCGCGAGCGTCACACGAATCGAGTAAATGTCGGGATTCAGCGCCGCGAATCCGAAGCGGCCTTGTTCGTTGGTCAGCACCTGCCGGATCAGTTGCTCGTGGCGGTCGTAGAGCAGCACCTTCGCGCCCATTTCCGCAACGCCTGCAACACTTTTGACCTCACCCAGGATGCTGCCGGAGAGAGGCAGCGGGCCGCCAGCCTGTCCCAACGGTGCCAGACAAAAAACACCTAATAAGGTACTACGCGTCCATGAATTAGTCCGCGTTCTAGTCATGCCTGGCAAAAACACCCTCTTGCCGCCGCTGTCAAACTACCTAACGAGTCTAGTATACCGCTTGTGGGGTGGCCAATTTTGGCGGCAGCCGCCTTTAAGGCGGCTCCTCCGGCTCGTACCCACTAATTCACCGTAAACGTCGCCGACTGTGTCAACGACTGGCTCGGACTCCTCTTCTTGTCCGTCACCTTAATATTCAACTTATACTGTCCCGGGTCCAGATCCTTCAGCGGCAGCAGCTTCTCAATCGTGACCTGCGCCGCGCCACCCTGCAACCCCTTCACGTCCTCGCTGAACTCGAATACTTTCTGCACCGGAGCGTCTTTCCCCGCCACCTTAACGATCTCGTAGTCGATCACGCCATCCGGCTTGTGGGTGGCTTCGTCGGCATCGAAGTTGTAAAGCTGCATGTAAATGCCCATCTTTTCGCTGCGGCTGAACGCTTGGCCCAGGCGCGGACGCACCTTCGATCCGCCGATCACAAACATGCCCGTACCGATGCTCTTGGTCGGGACTTTTTCGATCAGATCGGCCAGGATCAACGTGCTCGCCGACAGCACATCGTCTTCCATGCGCGGCACGTCCAGCACCATCTCGTAGGTGCCGGTATTTCCGCCCACCAGGTCTTTTGCCGCGATGTTCAGCCGGTACCGCCCCGGTTGCATCGGGAGCGTCTTCTGATAGATCCGGTGCGGACTAGCCTCAATCAACTTCTGCAGCATTTCCGTGGGCTGCGTCACCGTCACCACGTCTTCAAACGGAGCGAGCGGCCGCCGCGCCAGCGTCGACATGCGCCCGTAAATGTTGATCGTCGCGGTCGAGGTCGTGTCTTTATCCCGGAACTGCATGTCCTTCACATCGAACTGAATCGTGATCTGCGTCATCACCGACGCAGGCGTGACGGGGATGTAATCCACCAGCACCTTCATCGGCAGCAGGTTGTATTTGATGCTCGAACTCACCACCGCTTCCAGATCTTTGTATTTGATGGTCGGTGGCTTGAAGATCTTGGCGTACTGTTCCAGGCGGTTGAACTGGTTCATGCTCTCCGGCAGCGGCTGGCTTCCCGTGCCCAGATGCGTGCCGTCCGTGCGGCTGAACCGTTGCGTCTTGCAGGCCAGCCCCATCTGCTCCGCCATCGTCAAGCCCGCGCCGGGGACATACAGCAGCGCGTCCTTTTCCGACGGATCCATCGTCAAACGGTATTCGCCCGACATCGTCGTGTCCACGAATTCCAGCATGATGTTAGTGCCGATACCGTCGATGTAGCGATATCGCCAGATCTCGAACGGATAGGTCGATGTGCTTCCGCCGCCCTCTTCATAAGGACGCTCATAGGTGCCGCCCGAAGGATGCGACTCGTTTTCGTCCGGCGGCCCGTATTCAATGTAAATCCGCCCACGATCGGTCTTCCATCCCGGAATGCCGGAGGCGTAGCGATCATTGGCATACGCGATGCGACGATAGTGCTCCTCGCGATACTCGTTTTCCTCGGTATCGGGCGTCGGATCGCGCCGCAGCCAGAACTGTTCGATGAACTGTTGCCGTTCATCGTCATTTTGCAAGGTTTTGAAAGCCTTACGCTCTTCGTCGGTGATGATGTATGTGACTTCTTCGTTCAACCACTTCTTATAAGGTGTTTCCAGTTCTTTTTTAAGCCGCGCCTCGTTCCTCTTGCGCTCTTTTTCCGTCATCGGCTTAGCGATGGTCTCGCGCTTCGGTGGCGTTTGCGCCGTCTGGGCCAAAACAAGCGTCCCAAAAGTGAATAAGACAAAAACCTGCCGCATAGCTGGAAGCACCTCCCCTGATTTTACTCTTGTTGGGGGGACGCTTACAATCCCCATCCGGTTTCAGATCAGATCATTCTAAACACAGCCGCTGACCAGTATTTCAGCACCAGGTGGGACAGGCCGTTTCGCCTGTCGTCAGAGCCTTCGTGTGGGGCCGCCAATTTTGGCGGCAGCCGCTCTTTCAGGCGGCCCTCGACGTTTTTCCAGGGGAAACACTCGTGCGTGCCGCGTCGAGGTTCGTGTTTTCCCCGCCTTGTGGGGCGGACCCCCTGGTCCGCGGCCGATCCCCCGATCGGCCCGTTCGTGCGTTCGCTGGCCTCGTTTTATTGGTCAAGAGCGCGATCACCCAACCCGTTAAGCCTCCCCTACTTCACCGTAAACGCAGCCGACCGCGTCAACGACTGGCTAGGATTCCGCAACTTATCCGTCACTCTAATATTCAATTTGTACTCTCCCGGATCCAGATCCGCCAGCGGCAGCAGCTTTTCGATGACCACCTGCGCCGCCCCGCCCTGCAACTTCTTGACGTCCTCACTGAACTCAAATACCTTCTGATTCGCCGCCACCTTCACGATCTCGTAATCGATCGTGCCATCCGGTTTGTGCGTCGTTTGGTCGGGCGCAAAGTTATAAAGCTGCATGTAAATCCCCAGTTTTTCGTCACGTTTGAACGTCTCGCCGACCCTCGGACGCACCTTCGATCCACCGATCACAAACATGCCCGTGCCGATGTTCTTTGTCGCGACTTTCTCAATCTGATCCGCCAGGATTAACGAACTCGCCGCGAGGACATCGTCCTCCACGTGCGGCACCCGAAGCGGCACTTCGTAGGTGCCAGTGTTGCCTCCCACCAGATCTTTCGCGAAAATCTTCAGCTTGTAATTACCCGGCGGCAGCGGGAGCGTTTTCTGATAAATCTGATGCGGACTCGCCGCGACCAATTGCTGCAGCATCTCCGTCGGCTGCGTGATCGATACGACGTCTTCAAACGGCGACAAAGGGCGCTGTGACAGTGTCAGAATGCGCCCGAAAATGTTCACCGTCGCGGTCGAGGAATTCTCTTTATCCCGGAACTGCATATCCTTCGTGTCGAACTGAATCGTAATCTGCGTCAGCACCGAAGAGCCGGTGATCGGGATGTAATCCACCAGCACCTTCATTGGCAACAGATTGTATTTGATGTCCGAACGGACCGCTTCCAGCTCTTTGTATTTCATCGCTGGCGGCTTGAAGGCGTTCGCGTATTGCTCCAGAGGTGTGAACTTGTCCGTCAACCCCATTGGCTGGCTGATTGTTGGAGCGGCTCCGGGGATATGAAGAAGTGCGTCTTTTTCCGACGGGTCCATGGTCAGCCGATATTCGCCCGACATCGTCGTGTCCACGAATTCAAAGATGATGGTGGTGCCAATGCCGTCGATGTAGCGATACCGCCACTGCTCGAATGGATACGTCGACGTGCTCCCGCCGCCCTCTTCATAAGGACGCTGGTACGTGCCGCCCGAAGCATGGGAGTCGATCTCGTCAGGCGGACCATGCGCAATGTAGATATGGCCTCGATCCGTCTTCCATCCCGGTATGCCTGACGCAAAACGTTCGTTGGCGTAGGCAATGCGGCGGTAATGCTCCTCGCGATATTCGTTTTCCTCGGTGTCCGGAGTCGGATCGCGCCGCAGCCAGAATTGTTCGATAAACTGTTCCCGCTCATCCTCGGTCGCGAGCCGAGTGAAACCCTTTCTCTCATCATCCGTGATGATGTAGCCGACCTCCTCAGTCAGCCACTTCTTGTGAGGCTCCAGTTCCTTCTTAAGCCGCGCCTCGTCCTTCTTGCGCTGTCCTTGAGACTTCGGCTTGGCCGTAGTCTCTTGTGGAGTCTGCGCGGAAAGCAGCGCACCGAGTGTGAAGTAGACCAGAATCTCCCGCATAAGGACCCTTATGCACGAGAATCACCATCCGGTTCCAGATTAGACTCAAGCCGCTACAGGACCTATAACTGAGCCTTTTCAGCACAACTGTGCCATCTCTAGTGTCGCAGGGAAATCGTTACTGTCTTGCCCCTTCCTCACTGTCGGGGTACGGTGGGGAGTACGGAGGGCGGCTGCGGTGTTGACAAACAGATTGCGCTGACACCGAACCCCGACTGTAAAGGAGGGGGACATGCTAACGACTTGGCTGCGACACGCCACTAGTGCGTTCTTCGTATCTGCGAAAAATCGAACTTCCCGAGATAAACCGGCTTAGAAACCGGCGGCTTTGAATTCAAGTTCAACGAATCGATCGGATAAGGAGCCCCCGCCGCATGCGTGGGAAATCCCCACACTTCGCCAGTGGACATATTGATCACGACTTTTCCATCTCCCGGAACCCCTCCGTTCAAATTGCGAATCGGGCTAGTCCCCGGCTCGATATATAACGTAGCGGTCTCATTGTCCGCGGAAACCGCCGTAGGCCGCATCACCAGCGCCGCCAGCAACAAAGCAATCGCCGTAAAGACGGCCTTCGAGTAGTTGTCCATATGCACCCCTGACGATTTCGCCGCGCCCGCCGTGCAGTTGGAATAAACTGAAAGTATGAGGAGCCTCGCAACCTTCCTGTTATGCGGGCTCCCGCTCGTCGCAGCCGACGTCAAAGTACTCGTCTTCGTTCGCACCGATTGCCCCATCACCAACCGCTACGCCCCGGAGTTGCGCCGCATTGCGAAGGAGTTCCCGAGTGTTGCGTTCTCCGTGGTCTATCCCGATCCCTCTGAAACCGATCAAGCAATCAAAAATCACATTGCACAATTCGGATTCCCCGGCGCTCCCCTCCGCGATCCCGATCATGCGCTTGAAAAAAAATCCCACGCCACCACAGCCCCCGAAGCCGCCGTCTTCGACGCTGCCGGTCACTTGAAATATCACGGCCGCATCGACGACCGCTGGATTTCCCCCGGCGTCGCGCGTCCCGCCGCCCAAGTTCACGATTTGGAAGACGCGATCTCCGCAGTGCTCGCCGGAAAACCCGTCGCCCGACCAGTGACCCATCCCATCGGATGCTCGCTCGCCGATTTCAATCACGACATCGCGCCCATTGTCTTTAAACATTGCGCTTCCTGCCATCGCCCCGGAGAAGCGGGACCGTTTCCATTGCTCAGCTATGCTGACGTGAAAAAACACGCGACGCAAATCGCCGACGTCACCCGCCGCCGCTACATGCCGCCGTGGCTTCCTGAAAAAGGCTATGGGGATTTTTCGGACGAACAACGTTTGTCGAATGAAGAGATTGAATTGTTCGCATCCTGGGCAGCCGGGGGCGCTCGGGAAGGCGACGGCGCTGTCACGCCGCCCAAGTTTACCGAAGGCTGGCAACTCGGTCCGCCGGACCTCATCGTGGAAGCTCCCAATTCCTATACACTTCCCGCTTCCGGTACGGATTTTTATTGGAACTTCATTCTCGCGCCCGATCTCAAAACAACTCGTTACGTCCGAGCCATCGAAATTCGTCCCGGCGCTAAAAACCTGATTCATCACGCCATTCTCTACGTCGATCGAGCCCGTTCCGCTCACGAAGGCGAAGGCATGGACCCCGTCATCGAGCGCACTGCCTTCGATCCCGATGACGGGCATTTTTTGTTCTGGAAACCGGGTTCGGTTCCTACCGAAGATGAACAATCCTGGGAGCTTAACCCCGGCAACCACCTGCTGCTCAACGTCCACATGCTGCCGAGCGGCAAGCAGGAAAACGTCCGCCCCACGGTGGGGCTCTATTTTACGGACAAGAAACCCCAGACATTTCCTTTACTCGTCCAGTTAGAATATGATGGCGCACTGAACATCCCGCCGGGCGTGCGCGATTTCGTAGTCGGCGACGACTTCAAGCTGCCGCGCGATTCGAGCGTTCTGGCCGTCTATCCGCACGCTCATTATTTGGGCCATTTGCTCGAAGCCTACGCCACGCTGCCAAACGGTGAGAAAAAGCCCCTCATCCGCATCCCTCATTGGGACCCCAACTGGCAGTCCGTCTATCGCTATCAGGAGCCTGTCTTTCTCCCCAAAGATACCGTGATTTCAATGCGTTATCACTATGACAACTCTGCCGCGAATCCCAGAAATCCGAACCATCCGGCGAAGCGCGTGACGGCGGGAAATCACGCGACCGACGAAATGGCCCATCTGTGGCTCGAAGTGCTGCCCGCGGGCCCAGGAGACCGGCGTCTGGAGCTGGAACAAGCTTTGCTGCTGCACACCTTGGACAAGTATCCCAATGATTTCGCGGCACTTCTGCATCTTGGCACGGTCCTGCTGGCGCGCCTGAATCCCAGGGGCGCGCTACCGATGTTGCAAGCGGCGGTAAAGAGCGATCCGAAGAGTCCGGAAGCGCACAATTTCTTAGGATCGGCTCTCGCGTCGCTCGGCCGCAACAAGGAGGCGATGGAGCAATTCCGGTCAGCGCTTTCTCTTCGCCCCGACTATCCTAACGCCCGTTTCAATCTTGGCAACGCACTGGTCAAAGCCGGGAAGGTGGACGACGCGATGGCGGAGTACCGCCGCATTTTGGATACGAATCCCGAGGACGAATTGACGAAAGACCGCCTCAAAGCGCTCCTTAATCGACCATAAATGATCGAAAAACGACCTTGCCGAAGCCTTAAATGACCATAAAACGCGTAGTTCACTAACCAGCCTGCGCGGCGATGCCCTTCGACTCCTGGCAAATATGCGCGCCAGCGGCGACGTTCTTATGTTCTTCCACGATGCCGCTAGGCCATTCGATCACCACTCGATCCGCTTTCTCGCGCTTGCCGATTCCAAACGTCAGTGCCAGCTCCGATTGCGATAAATAGCTCGATCCGGTCTTGACCATTCTCGTTTGCGTTCCATCGGGGGTGAACAACCGCACCACCGCTCCGATCCCGTCGCGATTCGATTTCGTTCCAATCAGCCGCAATCTCAGCGATCGGTTTTTATTCGTCACGTCGTTGCGGTAAAGCAGCGCCGGACCACGGTTCGTCGTGATCAGCAGATCCATGTCGCCATCGCGATCGAAGTCCCCGTACGCGAGCCCGCGTCCGACCTTGGGAGCCGCGAAGTCCGAACCGGCTTCCGCGGCGACATCGTGAAATCCACCGCGTCCGTCGTTTAGAAATAAATGCGGCGCCTGCGCATACCCGACATTGCGCAGCACCCGCGCCGTCTCATCGATATGTCCGTTCACGGCCACCAAATCGAGCCATCCATCCAGATTCAGATCGCAGAACGCGCACCCGAATCCCAGGCTGTTGCGCGACGGTTGCCCGATCCCCGCTTTCATCGACACATCCGAATACGCGCCGCTCTTGCCACTGCGATAGAGCGCCATCATTTCGTTGTCGAAGTTCGCGATCGCGATTCCCGCCGTGCCGGAGTTGTCGTAATCCGCAACATCGACGCCCATTCCGGCCCGCGCCTTCCCGTCTTCGCTGAACGCGACTCCAGCGCGCACCGCGACATCTTCGAACGTGCCGTTGCGCAAGTTGCGATACAGCTTATTGGGTTGCGTATCGTTCGCGACCAGAATATCCGGCCAGCCGTCCCGATCGTAATCGAGCAGCGCCACACCCAACGATTTCGAGGTGGTATCGAAAATGCCGCTCTTCGCCGTGACATCTTCAAACGTTCCGTCGCCGCGATTGCGAAACAGCCAGCAGGTGGAGCCGTGATATGCCTCCGGCGTGCAGTACGACTTGCGCTTGCCGTCGACACTGCAATAAATATCGTGCTCCGGCGACCACTTCACATAGTTGCATACGAACAGATCCAGGTGTCCGTCGCGGTCGAAATCGAACCACATCGCGGATGTACTGAACGCGTTTCGCCCGCCCAATCCCGCCTTCTCCGTCACGTCGAGGAACGTACCTTTGCCCGTGTTCTTAAATAATCGATTCTGACCGACCGCGGTGAACAGAATGTCCGGAAAACCGTCGTTGTCGTAGTCGGCCACCGCGACGCCCAGGCCGTACATTTCAGCAACCGCAAGCCCCGCGCGCTGTGTCACGTCCGTGAACGTGCCGTTGCGATTGTTGCGATAAAGCTTCGGCGTGCTGTGACGCTTCTTGTGACCGGGCCAGTCCATTCCGTTGACGAGAAGAATATCGAGCCACCCGTCGCCATCGTAATCGAGAAACGCGCAGCCCGCGCCCAGCGTCTCCGGCAGGTACTTCGCGTCGAACGCTCCGCTGTTGTGCTCGAAATCGATGCCCGCGGCCGCCGTGACGTTCACCAGTCGAAATCCAGGATCGCTGCCAGCGGCCGCGGCCAGCAAGGGCACACCGAATATCAGTTCGCGCCGCGTCATTTATCGTTTTTCAGCAGCCTCATGAAATACTCGCCAACCCGTTGCGAATCGCATATACCACCAGCTCCGCCGTATTGTGAATCCCCAGCGTCTGCATCAGGTTCGCGCGATGCACCGCGACGGTGTTCGCGCTGAGGCCCAGAACCACGGCGATTTCTTTATTCGATTTTCCGTGCACGATCAATTGCAGCACTTCCAGCTCGCGCGTGGTCAGCGCCGGTGCGCCCGCCTGCTCCGGCACCTTCGACAATCGCGGATCCAGCACCTCGATCCCCGCTGCCACCTGTTTCACCGCGTCGACTAATTCCAGATCGACCGCGTTCTTCAGCAGATATCCGCGCGCACCCGCATCCAGACAGGTCCGCACGAAAGTCGTCTCGGAGTGCATGCTCAACATCAGCACCTCGACTTCCGGGCACGCTTTGCGGATCAGCCGCGTCGCCACCGCGCCATTCATGCTCGGCAATGCAAAATCCATCACGACGACGCGTGGCTTCAGCAGCGCGGCGAGTTCCACCGCCTGGTCGCCGTCGCCTGCTTCGCCGACGATCTCGATTTCAGCGTCGTCCTCCAGCATGCGCCGGAATCCGCGCCGCACCAGGACGTGATCGTCCACCAGCAGCACCGTGATCTTATGCATGCGAAGTCCGCGGCACCGTGAGTCGTACCAGCGCCCCTCCTTCATCCCGTTTCAGAAATTCGATGGTCCCGTGAATCAATTCCGCGCGCTCTCTCATCGAAGTAAGCCCCATCCCGCGGCCGTTATTCCGTTCTCCGAATCCGACTCCATGATCCTCCACTTCCAGCACCAATTCTCCCTCACCGAACCGCAGGCGCACGTCGGCTTCAGTCGCTTTCGAATGCCGCGCAACATTATTAAGAGCCTCCTGCAACACGCGATAGACATGAATCGCCACATCGCGATCCACCGCGCGGCTGTCCCCGTCTTTCTCGTAGCGAACCGCAATTCCCGTCTGTTTTTCAAATCCCGGCAGATACAAATCGAGCGCGCCTTCAAGGCCCGCGTCGTCGAGCACCACCGGATGCAGCGCTTGCGACAACGCGCGAATCTTATCGAGCGTCCCTTGCACAATTTCGCGCACCTCCTCAAAATCGGCGCGCAGGGAATCGTCGAGCGGAGGGATTTTTTTCCCCGCTCTATGCAGCATCGCGCCGATCGCGGTGAGGATCTGTCCGAATTCATCGTGCAGCTCGCGCGAAATGTGGCGAAAAGTATTTTCCTGGATCGAAATCAACTGCCGCGCCAGTTCGCTGCGCCGCTCCGATAACGACGCCACCTGCGCGAACATCCCGCGATTCCACTCGACCAGATACAAACTCGTCGCGACGATCAGTACCAACATCGCGGCAAGAAAAATATACGCATTCCGTTCCGCCCGCGCGTAAATGTTTTGCGTTTCGATCGCGGTCCGCTGCTCGCTCTCGTTGTTTTGCACCAGCAGCCGCGCGATGGTGTTGCTGAGAGCTTCCTCGCGCGCCTCGAGCGATAAACGAATTCGCGTGCGCGCCTCTTCCTCCTGACCCTCTGCCGCCATCGCGAAAATCCGTTCCAGCGCGTCCCAAAACTGCGCAACGGACCCAGCAAGATAATTGCGCTGATCCTCGGTCGCCCGCGAGACTTTTCGCTCGCGCTCCATCGCATCGCTCAGATCGACCTCGATCCGCCGCATCTGCCCTCTCCACGCGATCAACGGATACGCCTGGCCCTGATTCAAACTGGGGTCGAGCATGTCCCTCATCGTGATCCCGAGCGAATTGAGATTGTTCTGAATCCTCAGCAGCAGCAGCGAATCCGCGCGATTCCGGTCGATCGTCTCCGCCTGCAATCTCCGCAGTCCGCGCAGCTGCACCACCGTGTAGCCCGAGTAAACCGCGACCGCCGACAGCGTCACCGCCAATCCCGCAAGCAGTCCAAATGTCGGCGATCGGCGCACTCTTACAAGATTACAGCCAAGATTACAGCGCCGCGCGTTCTCCGCACTAATACAAATCGATTATTCTTCCCCGATCCGCCTTCGTGCCATAATCGCCCGATGGCCACTGCGCGTGACCGCTTGAGGGTGATGTGTGCGTGTGCGATTCTCGCCGCAGCCCTGCTGGTCTGGTTTTCTCCTCCGACCATTTCCGCCGCTGCCGACGCGACCATCGAACGTCACCGCAATCTGGGCAAGGCGTTCTTCGAAAATCCGACCACCCACGTCGAAGCCATCGCCGAATTCAAGAAGGCTCTCGACCTCGCGCCCAATTCCGTCCGCGAAAGACTCAACTACGCACTCGCATTGATGCACGGCAATCGCGCCCCCGAAGGTGTCGCTCTCCTGGAAAACGTCCAGCGACTTGACCCCTCGCTGCCCCACACCTGGTTCAACCTCGGGATCTATTACAAGAAATCGGATCAGCCGGAAAAGGCGATCGTCCAGTTCGAACAGATGATCAAGCTCGCGCCGAACGAGCCCATCGCGCACTATCAGCTCGGCACTCTTTATCGCGCCGCCGCGCGCAACGCCGAAGCCATCGAGCAGTTTGAAAAAGCCTCCGCGCTCGATCCTCTGCTCGCCGCCGCGCACTTCCAGCTCTACAATATTTATCGCCAATCGGCCCGCCGCGACGAGGCCGCCAAGCAGCTCGCGATTTTCCAAGCGCTCAAGAAACAATCCGAAGGCGCCGCCATTCCCGAGGACGTCGACTGGTGCAACTACGCCGAAATTTACGATCCTCCGCGCCCGACCACGCCAGTGCTCTCCGCCAAGCCGAACTCTCTTAAGTTAAACAATGACGACCGCATCCTCACCGACGCCACCGGCATGCTCGCCATCGATGCCGCCGGTACCGGCCACACCGATCTTCTCGTATGGTCGGCGATCGCAGTGCATCTCTATCGCAACGGCACCGAGCTTGTGAAAGACTCCGGCCTCGAACAAATCCCCGGCGCAATCTTCATTGCCGCGGGCGATTTCGATAACGACGGTTTTAACGATCTCTGCATCGTCACCTCCTCCGGCCCCAAGCTCTACCGCAACACGAAAGGCCGCTTCGAGCCCTTCGACGCCGCTCTTCCCCAAAGGAAATTCGAGCGCGCCATCTGGATCGATTACGATCACGACTACGATCTCGACTTGATCCTCCTAAGCGATCAGCCTGCGCTGATGCGCAATCAAGGCAAGGCGGGATTCGAGGATCGGACCGCGGATTTTCCATTCATCGCCGGCAATCCCACCGACGCCTACAAACTCCGCATCGTTCCCGATAGCAAGTCCTTCGATCTCGCCGTCTTCTATTCCGACCACGCGCCCGTCTTATATAACGACCAGCTAGGCGGACGATATACCGCAGCCGCGTACACCGGCCCCACGCAACAAGCTTTTCTGGAAGCCGACTTCAACGACGACAACCGCCTGGATCAAGCCAAAATCGAAGACGGCAAACTTCACGTCCTTCTAAACCGCACGACTCCGCAGCGTTTCCTCCGCGTCCGCCTGACCGGAATAAAAAATCTAAAGCTCGCCGAAGATGCCGTCGTCGAAGTGAAATCGGGCGACGGCTATTGGAAGCAAACCTACGCGGGCGTGCCTCTGCTCTTCCCCGTCGGCGCGAATCTGAAGGTCGACGTCGTGCGCATCACCTGGCCCAACGGCCTCATCCAGAACGAGACCAATCAGCTCACGAATAAAACGTACAACTACGAAGAAGCGCAGCGCCTCTCCGGTTCCTGCCCGATGATCTGGACCTGGAACGGCCGCGAATTCGAGTTCATCACCGACGTTCTAGGCGTCGCCCCTCTCGGCGCGAGCGATGGCGAAGGAACTGTTTTCTCAGTCGATCACGACGAGTACGTGACCATTCCCTCTCACGCACTCAAACTGCAAAACGGCCACTACGAAGTCCGTATAACCGAGGAATTGAGCGAGGTCTCCTACCTCGATCAAGTGCAGCTCTTCACGCTCGACCATCCGTCGGCGAAGGAAATCTTCACCAACGAAAAATTCAAAGGACCTCCGTTCCCGGAGTTCCGTCTCTACGAAGTCCCGCGCCGCATCTATCCGACATCAGCCCGAGACGACGCTGGAAATGACGTGCGCCAGCGCCTCTTAGCGCGCGACCAAAAATATCCCGACCAGTTCCCCCGCACCGAGTTGGGCGTGGCGAAACTCCACACATTAGAATTGGACTTCTCGACAACCGCAGCCGACGCCGTCCTGCTAGCCAACGGCTGGGTCGATTGGCCCGATGGCAGCACCTTCCGCGCCCAATCGCAGGAGCGCACGGGCGGCCTCGTGATGCCCTATTTGCAAATGCAGGACGCGACAGGCCACTGGGTCACGGTTAACGGCGACATGGGCATGCCCGCCGGAAAACCCAAGACCATCGCCGTGCCGTTGCACTTCATTTCGTCGAGCCGCAAGCTCCGCATCCTCACCAGCCTCTGCGTCTACTGGGACGAAATATTCTTGAGCGAAACGCCGGGCCCAGCCGAAGCCCATCAGCAGCGGCTAGCCCTCCTCTCCGCCGATCTGCACTTCCGGGGATTCTCCGAATCGGTCATCAACCCTTTGCGCAAGCAACCCGACACCTTCCTCTATAACCACGTCGAGACCACATCCTTCTGGAATCCCACTCCGGGCTTCTACACGCGCTATGGCGATGTTCGCGAACTGGCCGAAACAGTCGACGACCGACTGATAATCATGGGCTCCGGCGACGAACTGCGCCTCCTGTTCGACGGATCGAAACTCGCGCCGCTCCCACAAGGATGGACCCGCGATTTTCTTCTAAAAGTCGACGGCTGGGCCAAAGACCGCGATCCTAACACGGCGTTCTCTCAATCCGTCGAGCCGCTCCCATTTCACGGCATGACCCGCTATCCCTACCCGGCAACCGAACATTTCCCGCAAGACGAAACCCATCGGCGTTACCAGCGCGATTACAATACCCGCCCCGCCCTCCGCCTACTCCGCCCCCTGGTAAGCGAGTCCAAAAAATCTGTATCCAAAACATCGCAAGCAATTGTGGCGCACGCGCCCACGCGTGCCGCGTCGACACTCGTGTCGACGTCTCTTGTAGGGCGGCCAATTTTGGCTGCAGCCGCCCTTTCAGGCGGCCGTGTTACGAGGCCGCGATGATCCCCCTCCTCCTCGCCCTCCTAATAGCCAACTCCGCCTACCTGGCCGCCCTCCCTGCCGCAAATCTTTTCTACATCGCGAACATTCCTCTTCACCTCCTCCTAGCCATTCCCACCTGCGCCCTACTAATCTGGCAATCCCGAAAATCCCCCAAAATAATCCCCCTCCTAGCAGCCACCCTGATCGGCATCTACCTGATTCCCGCGGGCGCCACCACCGACCATTACAAAATTCTCGCGGCCCACATCGCGCTATCCGTAGCAGGCCTAGCATTAATAAAGCCCCGCTACACCCTAACTCTGGCCACTCTAACTTTCATAGCCGCGGCACTGAGATTCGGCCTCCCCAAGGACCGCATCGTGAATCCGAAAATCGTCCCCATCTCGATGACAGAAGAAGGAGAAGGCCCGCGCTCCCCCTTCTGGCCATCTTCCTCTCGCACCAGCGTCGGCGGCATCATGCCCGCCGATTTCTTCATGGAATCGGCGCAATGCGGCGAATGCCACAAGGATATTTACGAGCAGTGGAAAAGCTCCATGCACCACTTCGCTTCGTTCAACAATCAGTTCTATCGCGCCAGCATCCTTCATATGCAGGAGCTCAGCGGCACCCAGGGCAGCAAATGGTGCGCCGGATGCCACGACCACGCGGTGTTTTTTAATGGCCGCTTTGAGATTCCCATCAAGCAGCAGGTCGAAACGCCGGAAGCGCAAAACGGCCTAGGCTGCGTCTCCTGCCACTCCATCACGCACGTGGGCAGCACCATGGGCAATGGCGATTTTGAAATTATGTATCCGCCTTTGCATCGCCTTGCCTCCAGCAAGAGCTCCCTCATCCAGGGCGCGGAAAAATTCATCACATACCTGAACCCCGAGCCGCATCGCCGAACATTCATGAAGGCGTTCATGCGCGAACAGTCGGCCGAGTTCTGCTCGTCTTGCCACAAAGTCCATCTCGATCAGCCCGTCAATCACTACCGCTGGCTGCGCGGATTTAACGATTACGATAACTGGCAAGCCAGCGGAGTCTCGGGCCAAGGCGCGCGGTCTTTTTACTATCCGCCCAAATCCTCCGCCTGCTCCGATTGCCACATGCCGCAAGTCGCCTCGCACGATCCTGGCAATCGCGGTGGCATGATTCATTCGCATCGCTTCGCCGCCGCCAACACCGCAATCCCTACCGTCAATCATGACGATGCGCAGGAGAAAGCCACTGAGGCGTTTCTAAAATCCGGTTTCATCACCGTCGATCTGTTTGCCGCAAGCCCAGTAGAAACCGCGTCAAAAGGTCAAGTAGAGATGAAGCGCCGCGCCGATAATACGCCGACTCTGGCCTCAACATTCGCTGTCGGTGAGGAAGCCGAGCAATCCGGTCCAGTCACCCTTCGCGAAGTCGGCAAAATCGCAGCACCCATCAACGCTCCGGGCGTAGCCTTTGCTCCAGGCAGCGCCGTGCGGATCGATGCCGTAGTTCGCACGCGTAAAATCGGACATTTTTTCCCAGCCGGTACCGTCGATAGTTTCGATGTGTGGCTGGAATTTTCCGCGCATGACGCGAAAGGCCGCATCCTGGCATCCAGCGGCGCCGTGGCCGATAACGGCCGAGGCCCGGTCGACCCGTCCGCACATTTCTACCGCTCCTATCTTCTCGATGGGGAAGGCAACGCCATCAATAAACGCAACGCCTGGCAGGCCCGCAGTGTTTTCTACGTGCGACTAATCCCGCCCGGCGCGGCCGATACCATTCATTACCGCGTCGACATTCCGAAGGATGCCGAAGGCCCCATCTCGATCGAAGCAAAACTCAACTACCGCAAATTCACGGATGCCTACACCCGCTTTACCTTCGGCACTGCCAAGCCCGGCCTCGCCAACATTTCATACGACAGTCGCGAATACGTTGTCGATCCCGCAAAAATGCCCGTGCTACCCATCGTGACCCTCGCAACCGCGGCGGCAACCGTTCCCATTGGCGATCCTCAATGGAAACCAGTCATCCGCAAACAGGATCGCGAGCGATGGAATGACTGGGGCATCGGTCTTCTCCTGCAAGGCGATTTGAAGGGCGCGGAATACGCCTTCCAGCGCGTCACCGAAGCCGAGCCTTCTTACGCCGATGGCTGGCTCAACGTCGGACGCGCCCTGATTCAGGAAGGAGAAACTGAAGCCGCTCGCCCGTTTGTCGAAAAGGCGCTAGCGCTCTCACCGAAACTCCCTCGCGCCGAATTTTTCCTCGCCACGATTCAGAAAACCGCGGGCGATTACGATGGAGCGCTGGCAAGTCTCGCCGAAGCCCGCCGCCAGTTCCCGCGCGATCGCGTCGTCGTCGATCAGGTCGGACGCATTCTGTTTCTACAGCGGCGCTATGCCGAAGCCGTGGCCGCGTTCAAAGACACGCTGACCATCGATCCCGAAGATTTGCAGGCGCACTACAATTTAATGCTCTGCTACCGTGGCCTCGCTCAGATCGAGAACGCGGAGCGCGAAGAAAAACTTTTCCGGCGTTTCAAGGCCGATGAATCCGCGCAATCGCTCACCGAAAAACCACGCCTGCTTCACCCCGAGGAGAATAATGAACGCCAGCCGATTCACGATCACGATGCTAAGCCCGCTTCTGCTGGCCGCCCCTGATCCAGTCCATTTCACCGACGCCACCGCGGCCGCAGGCATCAAGTTCACCCACAACGCCGGCCGCAGCGGGAAAAAATGGCTGCCCGAAACCATGGGCCCCGGCTGCGCTTTCTTTGATGCGGATGGCGACGGCTGGCTCGACATCTTAATCGTCAATGGAAAAGATTTAATTCCGAAAGGCCGCCACACAACAGCCGCGCTCTATCGCAATAATCATAACGGAACGTTCACGGACATCACGAAAGGCAGCGGTCTCGACATCGATATTTACGGCATCGGAGTAACCATCGGAGATTACGATAACGACGGCCGCGACGACGTCTACATCACCGCTCTAGGCGGCGATCATTTGTTCCACAACGAAGGCAGCGGCCATTTTAAAGACGTCACCAAAGAATCTGGCATAGCCAATTCCGCCTTCGCCGCCAGCGCCACCTGGTTCGATTACGATCGCGACGGCAAACTCGATCTCTTCGTAGCCAACTACGTTCAGTGGAATCAAGCCAACGATCTGTGGTGCTCGCTCGATGGCTCGACAAAATCCTACTGCACGCCAGAATCCTACAAAGGCACCAGTTCGAAGCTCTATCACAATTTAGGCAACGGGAAATTCGAAGACGTCACCGCGAAAGCAGGCCTGGCCGATCCAACCAGCAAATCGCTAGGCGTAGCCGTCATTGATTTCAACAACGACGGATGGCCCGATCTATTCGTCGCCAACGATACCCAACCCAACAAGCTCTACCGCAATTTGCAAAACGGCACATTTAAAGAAGAAGGGCTAACCGCCGGTGTTGCATTCGGAGAAGACGGAGTCGCCCGCGGAGCCATGGGTGTTGACGTTGCCGATTACGATCGGTCGGGCCGGCAACATTTAGTCGTTGGCAATTTTGCGAATCAGATGATTGGCCTCTATCACAACGAAGGCAACGGCCTTTTTGTCGACGAAGCGCCACGTTCGCCCATCGGCCGCTCCAGTTTGTTGAGCTTGACGTTTGGGCTTTTCTTTTTTGATTACGACCTCGACGGCTTCCCCGATATTTTTGCCGCGAACGGCCATATAGAAGAACAGATTGGCCGCGTGCAGCCGAAAATTCAGTACGAGGAAATGCCACTCCTGTTTCACAACTCGGGCGGTGGAAAATTTCAGCCCGTGCCTGCGTTTTCAAAAGCGCTGGTCGCGCGCGGCGCAGCTTACGGCGACTTCGATCATGACGGCGATCTTGATATTTTGATCGCCACAAATAACGGCCCTGCTTATCTTTACCGTAATGACGGAGGCAACAAAAATCACTGGCTGCAACTGCGTTTGAGTGGCACAAAAAGCAATCGCGACGGAATCGGCGCGGTGGTGCGCGTGGGAAATCAAATGCAGGTGGTGCATAGCGGCTCATCTTATTGTTCCGCCAGTGATCTGGCCCTTACTTTCGGCTTGGGAAACGAGACGACTGCGTCGGTTGAAATTCAGTGGCCTAGCGGTATCCATCAGAAAATGAGCAATATGAAGGCGGATCAGCGGCTCACGGTTCAGGAACAATGAATGAGATTCTCGCTCTTTCCGGAGTCGCACAGGCGGCTCTAATTCGTAAGCGAAAAATCTCGCCGGAAGAACTGTTTCGGCTGCATCTCGATAGAATCGCTGAGGTTTCTGGGATTAACGCGGTTGTCGAGGTATTACCATTCTCTCAACCAAGGCCTGGGTCGCTGAGTGGCGTTCCTTTCTCCGTCAAAGACTCGATTGAAGTGGAGGGAACTATATGCAGCGCTGGGACTTTGGGGTATCGGAATGCACCGAGGTCGACAGGCGATGCCACGCTGGTTGCTCGACTGCGCTCGGCCGGGGCGATTCCGATTGCGCGGACCAATCTGCCGGATCTGCTTTTCGCCTTTGAAACCGACAACTTACTGTTTGGGCGCACCAATAATCCGTACGATCTCTCGCGCACCTCTGGCGGTTCTAGCGGCGGTGATGCAGCGCTCATCGCCAGTTGCGGTTCTCCTTTCGGTTTAGGCAGCGATGCTGCTGGCAGTGTTCGACTTCCGGCTCATTATTGCGGCATCGCGAGTCTCAAACCCACATCCGGAAGACTGCCGCGAACGGGGCATGTTCCTCCGGCGGGCGGTTGGGTGGAAGCGCTGTGGCAGATTGGCCCAATGGCGCGGCGGGTGGAGGATTTGTGCGCCCTGATGCCGATTTTGCTGGGCGCCGACGGCGAGGATCATACCGTGATTCCGATGCCTTACGCCGAAGTACCTGTGAAGGATCTGCGAGTTGCGTATTTCACC
>PNAJ01000046.1:0-7246 GCA_003170295.1 Bryobacterales bacterium
CTATCTGTACGATGTACTAGTCTACTAGACGGCGGGAAAATCGCGTAAACTCGGGCGTGGTGGTTTCCCCCGAAGCCTCCTATATTCCGAATCAATGAAGCTTCACGGCCGCGACATCAGCGATTATGACGAATGTGCCGCTTTTTAAATGGGCGACAGAACCGCTCCGCAATGAACCGCACCCGGCACGCTGCGCACCAGTTCTAGGGCGTCCGCGACGCCACGTACGCCGCCAGGTTCATCAGCTCTTCTTCGCTCAGGTGTGCAACCACTGGTTTCATGAGGCCGGTCCACAAACCTTTCCGCGTGCTCTGCTGCATGTCATACATTTGCCGCATCAGGTAGCTGGGGGAACGGCCTGCGATAGCGGACACCGGCCCAATGCCCTTCAGATCGGCTCCATGGCAAAGGCCGCACTGCCCCGATGTAGCCAACGCTTCACCCTTCTTGACGCTGCCGGCGGGCGCGTACGCGAAGAATCCGGACCGGGGGTTACGAAAGGTTTCGGTCATTTCCGCGCTCTCCGGCACCTCGATGATCCTTTGGCCGAGCGGCTCTTGCTCGCCACCCTCCAACACCAGGAACAAACCGCCGACGATGCGGGTCTTCGGCACCATCGTGGTTTCGATGACCTTGATCCACGGCGTGAATTGGATCAAGCCGAAGTACTCGGCCGCCGCCTTGATCTCTTCATCGGTCATCGCCTTGGCGAGCGATGTCATGGCATTGGTATTCGCCTTGCGTGGATCCGCGCTCTTCCGGTTGCCGTCCTTAAAGTCATTCATCTGCTGGATGAAATAGGCGATAGACAAACCGCTTACGCCGGCGTTTTCGGCGCGGCCTTTGCCGTTGGGGTAGTGGCATAGCGCGCAGGCGCGCACGCCTGGCCTCCGCCCGTGCGCCACGATGTCGGGCATCTGGGGATGGTCATCCGGAAACCAGTCCGCCGGACCGAAGCCGTCATTAATCTGTGCCCGCGTGAACTCCAGTTTGCTGCCGTCCAGGTGTTTCACGCTCGTGTCGGGCGGCGCTTGAGGTCCTCGCCCCCCTCGGCCACCGCCGCCTCCTGGAGCCCCTGCCGGGTTCGCCGCTGGCGCAGGGCCCGGCGGAAAACCGTATGCCCATCCCGGCGGCCCGTCGTCGGCCGCACTCGCTGAAAACGCTGCCGCGATCATAAAGGGCAGAACCCCGAATATGCTTCTCATACAAGCAACCTCTCCAGACCAGGATTTCCATTTTGGCTTCCTGACCGCTTTCGATTGTACATCCAACCGCCCTCCACTG
Source organism: Bryobacterales bacterium (assembly GCA_003170295.1). Classification (GTDB taxonomy): domain Bacteria; phylum Acidobacteriota; class Terriglobia; order Bryobacterales; family Bryobacteraceae; genus Palsa-187. The sequence continues at coordinate 1,285 of PNAJ01000046.1, forward strand.
GAACCGCTCCAACGTGGGCTCCGTGCGGTTCGCGCGGACAAGTTGCGTAGCTGCAGTGCCGCAGAAGGCGTTGATTTCCCCGCTACCTGCTGCGCTTGAGTGAACTGGAACTGCTGGACCGCGAGCGGCGCGCTACGGAACGGCGCATCCGGCAGGCGAAGTTCGAAGTGGTGAAGAGTCTCGACACGTTTGACTTCCCGGCGATCCCATCCTTAAATAAGGCGCTGGTGCTGGATTTGGCGCGCTGCGAGTTCATCGAGCGCAAGGAAAACATCCTGGCGTTGGGAAACTCGGGCACCGGCAAAACCCACATCGCCCTGGCCCTGGGCCTGGCCGCTTGCCAGAAAGGCTTCCGCGTCCGGTTCACCACCGCGGCGTCGCTGGCGCACGAGCTGATCGAGGCCAAGGATGAACGGCGCCTGATGCGCTTTCAGAAAATGCTTTCCAGTTTTGAGCTTCTGATCATCGACGAACTGGGCTTCGTGCCGCTGTCCAAGACTGGAGCCGAACTGCTGTTCGAGGTCTTCAGCCGGCGCTATGAGCGCAGTGCCACGCTGGTCACCAGCAACCTGCCGTTCAACGAATGGACCGAAGCCTTCGGATCGGAGCGGCTGACGGGAGCCCTGCTGGACCGGCTCACGCACCACGTCCACATCCTGGAGATGAACGGGGAAAGTTACCGGTTAAAAGACGCTGGGCGCAACGCACGGTAGGCGCTACGAACGTGCTCCCTCGCGTAGGTTGTCGCCTCCTTCCATAAGTGATCGGCGGGCATTCTCAATGCTGGGATGTTAACCAGCCGGTGGAGCTGTTCGGCTGGGTCCCCAACCGAATCGCCGAAATCAGATGCGTCCGCTAACAGCACTATGATTTGCAATGCAGTCGTTTCAACGCCGACTTCCGCAGCACTCCATTGACTACAAACGGTGAATTCACCGTATTGCTACGCGGAATGCTCTGTGCTGGCGTGCGTTAAAGATGGCGCGGACTCGACCGATACACGCAGGACCCGGATGAACGTAAACAGGCCCAGAACGACGGGCCGCTGGTCCTTTGCCTTCAGGACTCACATCAACACGGTGGCTCCGGATGCTGACGGTGGACTAGGCGGCACCTGGATGCTCAATGGACATCAATTGCGGAACGCGAGAATACATCACATAACCGCTCCCAAAGTCCGGGATGAAGAAGCCGCGCGGTATTTCGACAAGCCGAAGGTCGGCGGCGCTTTCAGAATCAGCGGGACAGCTTGCCGGTAGCTTCGGCAATCCGCAGGCGGCCGTCGGTAGTCCGGTCGACGAAATAGCGCATCGGCTGGTCGTTGCCATGCAGGACCGCGATACCGCCGCTAGTGGCGATCAGCAGGTCGTCTTTGACCCGCAAAAAATCACGGGCGAAATCAGGTAGGTAGAATTTGCTAACGGTTTCCGATTGCGGGTCGAACCTCAGCACGCCGCCGCTCGGACCACCGTACTCGCCGCCATGTGCGAGGCCGGTCCACACTGCGCCGGGTTCAACCACAATCGCGGTGACCGACCAGTCGGCAATTTCGGGCGGCACGAACAGCCGGTATTTGCGCGTCGCGGGATCGAAGTAGCCGAATCCGCCGACGCCGCTATTGCCTTCGCCGTCATAAAACGTCTTTCCAAACCACAGCTTGCCGTCGGCGATCTGCCACGGTCCGATGCGTTCGTCGAATTCAGTGTTAGCGCGAATATAGTTGTCCTTCACGCGGAGCCGCCGAGCTTTTGCAAATGCGTCGAAGCTCGATTGCGGCAGCTCGTAGCGAAGCGTTTTCGCGCCGCGAGTTTCGGTCACTAGAAGCCGCGGTCCGAAGGAGCCGCCCGGCTCGCGGTCGAGCACGAACGCGCCGAATTTGACCGGCTGGAACTCGTCCGGCTGGACGTATAGCACCCGCACGCGTTCCATGCCGACGGTCCCTTCGGAGACCGAAATCCGAGAGAACCACCGGCGCGCTTCCGCATCGTCGAGGACGCGTAACGGCGGAGTGCGGTTTGGGTCGAAGGCCACGGCCACCAGCCGCTGGGAGTCGGTTCCGACAAACACCGCCCCGGCGCCCGACGCGAAAACGCGATGCGTCATGAACGGCGCATAAGCGAAATGGCTGATCATCGCCTTCGCGCGGACATCATAAACGTATTTGTAATTCCGCGGAGTGGACTGCACGTCGTCTCCGGTGCAGGCGATGACGGCATCGGTGGTCGTGACACGCTCGATGCGCACCACGCAGTTCTCGGGCCCCGGCTCCACGGCCAGCTCGAAAACGCGGCTGGGAAAGTGCTTCTCCTGAAGAAATAGGCCGAGTTTGTGGCTCTTAGTCCAAACGATAAAGCGGCCGTCTGTCATCGGCCAGTTCTTGGGACTGGCGAGGGCGATGACGAGGTCGAGATCATCGGTGACGAAGGCGCGGCGAAGGATTTTGAAGGAAGCTTGGTCTGGCGCGGCGCGCTTCAGAACGGCGAGGACGGCCTGGTCGGAGGGCGGGTCAGCCGCGAACACCGCAAGGCCCAGCGCGATCAGGACTGCCGCTGCGCGGTTCATGCTTTCAGTTTAAGGGCGTGGGCTCCGCATCTCCAGCGGCTTCCGACGGTCCAGCCTAAAACAGTGCGGCACGCTCGACGGACGCTGTAGCCTAGCTTCGGCGGTCCGTAAAACCGTTAGCCCTAGAGGTCGTCCGAATTCAAATCTTGGGGCACCCACTATTTTCGTGTGTAGTCCCCAAGCCCGTTTCTTTCGGCGCCGCCTCGTTACAACATCACAAGCCCGCGCCGAATCGCTTGGGAGACTGCCGCGGTCCGGCTGGAAGCGCCGAGCTTCGCGAAGACGGACGCCACGTGAGTCTTCACGGTGTGTTCGGAGATGCCGAGCCCGTGCGCGATCAGCTTGTTGCTGAGCCCTTCGACGAGTAACTCCAGCACCTCCACCTCGCGCTCGGTGAGCGGTTCGGCAAGCTCTTCGCCGAACTGGGGCGCATCAGGCAGAATCTCGGCGAGAGACGCTGGCGTGATCACGACTAGCCCGGCGCTTACCGCTTGCAAGGCGCCCTCGATTTCCTGCGGAGTCGCATCCCATGAGATAGCTCCTCGAATGCCCGAGCGCAACGTCATGCGGACCAGGCCCGAATTCGTGGCATCCAACAACAAGACCACGGGAACGGGCAAGTCGGCGAGATCCGGCCGATCATAGTCAGTCGCGTCCTGGACTTCGATCAACATCACATCGCCCGAGAGACTAGACGCAGACAGATTAGACAAAGATAGTTGAGCAGGATCGACAATGCCCGCGAACTCAAGCAATTGACTTGAGCGGACCATATTCTCCAGTGCAGCCCGAACCAAGCTCGATCGCGATCCCACTAAGACCCGAATCACGCCGCTCTCACTGATTGAGGAGCCAACTGAGCCGCAACGGTGCGAATGTTGTCGTTTTTACCCCGCCGGAATTGAAGCTCCAGGATCCCACCGCGGCTTCGTTCAATCGCGATCCAGAGGTCCTTAAGCGACTGAAATTGTTTCCAGCCCGCGCCCACCAGGACATCGCCTTGGAGAAGCGAAGCGCGATCAGCCGCCGAGTGCGGAATCACCTCCAGCACGATGAGCCCGGAACGAATCGGACGGACCACCACTCCCAGCCCGCCGTGATCTTCGAGTGGAGCCCTCAGGAATTGTTTCACCGCGAGGGACGGAATTGCGAATGCGAGTCCGCCGGCGATCATCGTGTTGATCCCAACAACCTCCCCGTGAACGTTCGCCAGCGGACCGCCGGAGTTTCCCGGGGCCAAGCGTAGCTGGCTGACCACCCACAAGTGATTGTCGGATTCGTGAACCACTCCCGTGCTGGCCGCGCCAATAAATCCTAACGGATTCCCGACCGCGATCACCAGTTCGCCCACCCGTAGCGCCTTCGAATTGCCGGAGGTCGCAGCGGGAAGGCCGGTTGCTGCTACTTCGAGAACCGCCAGGTCGCGCCGGCGGTCTTGATTCACGATCTTGCCGGGCAAGCGGTGTCCGTCCCAAAGCTCTACCTCAACCGCGCTCGAACTCGCGGCGCCACGCACGACGTGCGCGTTGGTCACAATTCGGCCGTCGTGCGACCAGATGACACCAGATGCGCCTCCATTGCAGCGCACCTTTACCTGGACGGTGGCGCGGCGCAGTCTTTCGAATACTTCTCCAAAAGAATCGGCCATTGTTTTATCTTCTGCGGCTCGGCCGCTCCCCAATGACGATGTCCAGATCCTGCAATACACCTGCGCGCAGCACCCGGAATCTGACTGTTTGGCCCACAGGCGTCCGTTCCAGAAACTCCGCCAGTGCTTCTGGCTGGGCCAATGGCTGATCGATCCCAGCGACACGCGCCGCCACCAACACGTCGCCCAACATCAATCCGCCGCCGGCGGCCGGCCCTTCCGGCTCGATCCCGAGCAACATAATGCCGGTGTCCTGTTCGAGCTTCTCCTTCATCGCCCGGGGCAAGACTACCGGCTGAAGCGCGGCTCCCAGAAAGCCCCGGCTCACGTAGCCTTGCTGACTCAATTTTCCCGCGATTCGATCGATGGTGCTGCGCGTCAGTGCGAAAACAGAACTGCGCGATAGTCCGGTGGAGAGCAGGCCAATCATATTGCCGGTAGCGTCCAAGACCGCACCACCGGAGAGCGTCGGATAGGCCGAGATATCCAGGCGAACGAACGGGTCGATCTTACCGCCGCGCCAGGTTTTCCATTCTCCGGAAACGCCGCTGATGATCCCGAAGGAAGCAATCGGCCCGGTGTTCGCCGTACGGCCCACCGCTAGCGCCAGTTGCCCGGGCTTGAGTGCAGAATCCCCGGCGAAATCCAGCGGACGTAGTCCGTGAGCGTCCGCTTCCAATACGGCTAGGTCCGTGCCAGAATCCCTTCCCCGTAATCGTGCTGCGATCAGGCGACCGTCGGGGAGCAGGATTTTAATACCGTCTTCAGCGCGAATCCCTTCACTTGAGGTCAGGATCAGGTTGTCTTGCCAGGCGATCCCACTGGACCCAATCCCGCGCCGGCCATGTACGGCCACAACGCTGGCGGCAGCGCGCTCCACGGTTGAGGCTAATTCATTCGAAAGGTTTACAAGGTCGATTGCCATGAGTCCAGCATGATCCTTTGGGCGGCTGCCGGCATCGGTAGAAAGAGTGATTCGCGATCGCACCTTCGAGTGACTCGAAGGGTCTTTGTCACCGCTCGGCTCAGAGATTCGGCGCCGGGCATCCGACACCTGTCGCATCCGCGGGAGACGCGAGACGGGGCGGCCGCATGAACCTTTTCGCCAAGCCCTTTCGCCGCAATCCTCTCACCCTGCGGGAGCGCCTACTTATTCAAGATGTGATCAGACTTGGTGTCGATTTTCTTCTTGTCGGCTGCGCTCAATTTGCCTTGATGCTCCATCTGGGAGGCGCGCGCCTTGGCGTTTCTGGCGTGACTGGCATTCGGCATGGGGTATTTGCGCTCCTCCGGAAGCCCGAATTCTTTCTTGGGCTCGGCGTTCTTCTTCGCAGCTGTAAGTTTTGCCATAATCCACTCCTCGCCCAGTCTGCCAGCAAGTAAGGTTCCAACCTGAATATCACTACCAAGTTCGACATCGGCCAGCGCGTTACCGTCGTTATAGGAAAGGGCAGTGGATGTTCAGCAGGAGATGATATTGTGAACATCCGCACCGCCTTGCCCTTAGGCCTTCTTACTTCTTCGTCGTCACTGATTCCCGGCCAATCGGGCGCGTTATCGCGCTCTCCCGAAATTGGACAACCGAAAGCAAGAGTCAACTTTAGGGTTCTTCAACCCAAGGTGGCGACAGGGAGAATAGCGCTTTACTAGAATAAAGGCCCTCCCGCGCAGCAGTGATTCACACAGAACTAGCGGGTGGCCTTGCTCGCCAAACGAAATCGCCGAAACCGATCATCAAACCAGAAGTTCGTC
>PNAJ01000046.1:7278-7439 GCA_003170295.1 Bryobacterales bacterium
GATTCGCTTGGCGAGCCAGACGAGCGACCCCACCCTGTGGTTAACATGGTCCTCAAATCGCAGTGCCACTCGAATGGTCGGACGGGTCATCGGCCCAGTACGAGCGCTGCAAACCATAGAAGCGCCGGGCCACGCAGTCAGCCGATAATGAGAAGGATTCT
>PNAJ01000168.1 GCA_003170295.1 Bryobacterales bacterium
GTTCGGCTCGATGCTCGCCGCATCAGTTCCATCCGCTCCGCGTTCGTCAATGCGAGGGTGCTTGCCATGCACCCATTGTAGTCTATAACTGGCTGTTACAGTCCACTAGTAAGCTGTCCCGGTCATTTCAATAGCAATGTGGTGCAGGCTGGCAGAGCTTGCTAAAAACTCATTTTCCCCACTTGGTTTCCGGAGGTCACTTAATAAGAGTTTTTCAGCAGCCTCGGCGGGTTGATAACCCGCTAGGTGCGCCGGTAAGCAACCGGCGCGCAACTTAACAAGCCGCACCACAAGCGCTAACAAAATCGCCGGGACATCTTACTAGCAAATCCCCGGAACATTTGCGGCCCGATTCGCGTTAATCCAGGAAAGAGGAGACTTGATGCCTCGTGTGTCCGCCGATCTCACGCGGCCGATGGTGAAGGGGCTGTTCGTTGCCACTTGCCTGCTCTCCATTGTTTCCTGGTACACCACTGAGCAAGGGATGGCGCTCTATCTCTCGGTGTGGTTCGCGCTGCTCACGTCCCTCGGCGTCCAGGGCGCGCTGATATTAGTAGCGTGGCTGATCGGATTGAATAAGTCCCGACGCGCACTGTTAGGCGTGGTGTACGCGATTACAGCGACGGTGTCGATCGCATTTTCATATGTCAGTCTTTATACCTGGTTTTCTGCCCGGGAGCGCCCGGCGGCGGTTGAGCGCAAGCTATACGACGAACTGAATAGTTCGCTGGGCAAGACCCAAGAGTTAGTGGCAGCGGCCTCCGCCGAAGCACAAAAGCACGTCCTTGCTCTCAGTGAAATGGGGACTGCTGAGAAATCGGTGGGGTTCATCTCACGCGCACAGGACGCCGACCCTTACCTGCGCGCGGTGCGCGATGCGGTCGCAAGAGAGGCGCAAACTTATTCGACCGCTTACCCGGAGGGATCCGGCACGGGCCTGCGTTATACCGCCTTCGAGCGCTACACAAAACTGGCGCGCCAATCGGCCGACCGCTTAGAGGCCGCTCAGAACGCCATCAATGAGTTTCGCGGGCGACTGAAGCCGCTCGATCCGACGGAAAATCAACTACGCGGTTTTCGGCAGCTCTACGACGGAATGCCCTGGAGCGACGTGACTGACTCACTCCATGCGGCGAAGATCGAACGACCACAGGTTCCCGCTTACGCGGACTTCGTAGATCGATCCGTGACGGGTCAGGAAGACCTGCTGGTTTCATTCCAGGAGTTATTCACCGCACCGACGGCACGACACGTTTTCTCCTTTGCGCTCGCGGCGTTCATCGACATTATCGTATTCCTGCTGGCCTTCGCCTCCGGCCCGTACTTCTTCGGCTCCAGCGAGCAGAATTGGGTGGCTGCATCCGCGGCGCTGGACGGACTAGACGAGCAGATATTTGTACGTAGCCTATTGAGCAAGTTGACGCCGACGATTCGCGGAATGGCGCGAGTCGAGCCGGAGAAATTGACAAGTGGGGAGCAGCAGCTTTGTTTCGTACTGGTCTCGAAGTCTCTGGCCATTGTCCAAGAGGCGGACGGCAAGCAGTTTTATCTTCTGGACCACACGATTCATGAGCTCTTGCTCGAATGCCTCGCCACGCGGGGACTGCCATTGCGCGCCTCGGCGACCGCAAGAGTCTAAGGTTCGGTTTGCTTCGGGCAAGGTCACTGCGGTGACTCGCCGATCAACTGCCGATAGACCTCGCGAGCGTGATCGTAAGCCGCTTTCGCTTGGCCCAGATCTCCCACGGCGATGCGAGGGGCTTTCTGGGTCCAGCACTGATTCACCGCGTCCAGACACCACTGGGCACTGCGTTTGGATGCCCGCACGGGCTTGCCGCCCACCAGCGTAAAAATCGGATTGGTATGGGCCGCTGGAAGAACCCGCGCTGCAATCCAGCTGCTCTCGCTCACCGGCACATCGAACTCGAGATCATTCACCTTGCCGTCGGCGACGACGTTCTTTCTTGCCAGCATTTTGCCGTTAACCACGATCTCAACCGGCACCTCCCGCGTGTTGCCCCACCGTGCTCGTTCCACGTCCCAGTACGGTTTCTGGTCGTAAGGCAACCCGCGGACCTCCTCGTTCGGAATTACCGGAAGGTACGCCGCGGCTTTGACCGTCACCTTAACATTGCCCGGCGCATTCAGCCGGATATCGCTGCTGGCGCCGACCTCAACGCCATTCACGCGGAAGTCCATCAGGTGCGTCTTGCCATCCGATACATAACTTCGGCCTGCCTTCAGACTGTCGAGCCATGCCGCATAACTCAGTTCTCCGCTTAATCTCGCGTAGGTTCTGCCTATTCCGACGCGACCGTCATAGATGCAGGGGAAATCGGTCTCGCCTGCGATCCTGGTCCTGAACCCCACATTAAGAGTGTGGTACCAGATGTTGAGTTCCCAGACGTACGGCGTGTCCACTGCTGAAATGAAATCCACCATGCCGGGATGTGTCACATCCATGATGTATTCGTTCGCGCCGATGCCGTCGAACCCGGGCATGTCGTAGGTGGGCAGATCCTTCGTCTTCACCTCCAGTCCCCATCCCGAATGCGCGAATCCCGTGATCGCTCCCTGTGCCTTCGCCCAGCGGAAGATTGGCAGGTCCCACGTTGGCCAATCCTCAATTCGCTTGGCGCCCGGGTAATCCTGCTCCTTCAGTTTCAACAGGACGATGTGCCCCGCATGGCTCGAAGGGAATCCCGAAACCTCAAGGTCATAGTGCATGAGCCGGTCCGGTCGGGAAAGCGGATCGTCGTGTCCGGAGAAAAACTGTTTCTGATAGTAGTAGTCTGGTCCCCACGTCAGCACCGAACCGATATTCAATCGCTCACCTAGAATCTGCCGCAGCATATCGCGAGGTTCCACACCTTCCGTGGGATTCATGTAGTGGGAGCAGCCGGCAGCATGTACATGGTGGTCGCCCGAATACCACCCGGACTTCGCGGGATCGATCCACCGGTCGAGTTGAAACGCCAGCTCCGCGGGTCCTTCGGCGTTGACTTCGACTTCGCGCGTGTGCGGAAGCGATTCCGGGCCGCCATTATATTGAATCGTGTAGTAGCCCGCCGGCAGCCGCACAGTCTCGCCATCGGCTCGATAGACTTGCGGCTGGAAGAAGAAGTCGGGTGCGAGCCGCTTCGAAGGCAGCGGGTACAAGCGGTTAAGGCGGTCGCGGATAATGAAGCTCGACATGGCAGGCACGCCGTGTTCGTCTTTCACGCGAAAGGTGATCTGCTTCGTCGGCGCGACGTTGAAGACGATCGTAACGTCGTTGCGAAATCCGATATCCTGGCTCCCCTGTCCGACGTTGAAAGAGATTTTCGCCGACCGTTGTCCGGCGTCCCGGCTGTAAACCTGCAGAATCTGGTATTCCACCGCAAGACCTGAAAGGCGCTTGCGCATGGGTGGCTGTTGGATCAGCGAAATATCGGCCCAGCGGTCATTCGACGCCTGCGGCGTGAGCGTGATCCCCGGGTCGGGCTGGCCATTCGACCTGATGAAGACGTCGCCGCTGTTTGGACTGACCACATTAAGTTGCGCCGTGACGTGCGCGAGGTTGACGACCTTGACGAGGAACAGCCGCGCGCCATCCGCGATCAGATCCGGCTTCGCTTCTCCCACCTCGACCTTCACGCGGCTTTCCGGATTGATATCGACGTTCACCAGCACGTGGCTGTCGAAAATCCGTTCCAGAGCCTCGACGGCCTGTGCCTCGTCGGGCATGCCGATCGCATCGTTGACCCTCTTCTGTTCGGTAACCGTGAGCGGTTGGCCCAGATAGTTGAGAGCCTCGGATAGTTGCCGCGCTTGCTGCGCCATCGGCTGGAGTGGAACCGAAGGCTTGGCGGTGTGAGAGTGTTCCTGAGAGCCGAGCCGCATAGCGGCCACGGCGCAGAGGAAAAATGCGGCGGCCAAGGTTCTCATGAGTAGAAATCCTCCCGGTCACCGATCAGGATATCTCGGAATCGACACGAGCCGCGACCGCAGGGAGTGGAGGTTTTACGTCGCCAATTCCTACTAGTACATCGTCCAATTAGTCCTTTATCGTATTAGCCGGGCTTTTCGTTGCCTCGGCTTCTTGGGGTGTGCCGCTTGGTACTCCTTCGTTGCTTCGATGATACGCCGGAAGTGCTCGGGACCCTTGGTCCAGGTGAACGGCGTCGGATTCAGGCTGTACCTCTTCAAGTATCGAAGCAAAAGGTCCTTCAAGTCTTTCTTCGAGCGCTGGACGCTGTGGG
>PNAJ01000153.1 GCA_003170295.1 Bryobacterales bacterium
CGGAGGCTTCGTCCCAGGTATGGCCTTCGGTCAGCAGCAAAATCAGCCGAGCTCTCCGGGCATCTTCCGCCCGGCCGGTTCGGCTCGATGCTCGCCGCATCAGTTCCATCCGCTCCGCGTTCGTCAATGCGAGGGTGCTTGCCATGCACCCATTGTAGTCTATAACTGGCTGTTACAGTCCACTAGGCGCCAATTACTCCGGCGTGTTTCCATGCGCCGGCCAAGGCCGCTGGCTCATCGCTCTGGACATCTCGCACACTGGCGACAAAGAAATTCCCGACCCGAAGATAACCTATTTCCTCGTACACGATCTCGGAAACTACCGCTACAAAATGGATGCCGTCAGCGAAAATGTGCCCGAGGGCTGCGTTGGCGCGGGCGATCCAAGCGCGAAGCATCCGTGGCTTTCGACGGCGGAACTGAAAGCCCTTAAATAATTGCCGCTCTGACCGCTCCCGATGGTCGCGGCTCCAAGAAACTATTGATTCCGAAGCAATATCCTAATAGAACCGCGACCATCGGGAGCGGTAAATCGCGGTTTTGATACAGACTTGCAGGCGTTTTCATTTTCACCGATGGCCGGTGTGTCGTTCATGAGAGGCTCATCGGCGGCCAATTTCGCCGTTCAAGTCTGCCATCAGTGCCTTCGCACTCGTGAAGCGCTTGCCTTTCGCCGCCTCAAGCTCGGCGATCGCCTTGCGGGTCGTCGCATTCGGCGCTTTGACCTCGAACAGTAACCTGCGCTCATCCACGACGCGCAACATCAGCAGGCGGATGGCATCGGAAATGGACAATCCCATCCCTGCAAGAGCCTCGGCGGCGCTTTCCTTGGTGGCGCTATCGATACGAGCGCGAACATAAGTGTCAGCAGTCCTTTTCGCGATCTTCCTCACACTTATTGGTAGTCGCAATGCGACTACGACGGCTGTATGAAATGGTGGGGCAGGCGGTTTCGCCTGCCACTTACTTCTTGGGCCGCCGAGCCTCAATCACAGGAATCAACGAATATGCCGGCTCCGGTATTGTCTGCCGCGACCGTTGCGAAATCTCGTCGTTCAAACTAGAGACGAATTGCTCGATCTGGTGCTGCATCTCCGCCATGCGTTCCCGCATGTTCAGAATGATCTCGACGCCCGCCAGGTTCACGCCCAAATCCCGCGTCAGCTTGAGGATCACTTCCAACCGCTCCAGATCCTGATCGGTATAGAGGCGCGTGTTCCCCTCGCTGCGCGACGGCTTCAGCAAGCCTTCGCGTTCGTAGAGACGCAGCGTCTGCGGGTGAATCTGATACTGCTCGGCGACGGCCGAGATCATGTAGGCGGCTTTGTTTCGTTTTGCTGCCATGACTACACCTTCGTCCAAATCTCGGCACGCGGATCTTCCGGGTGCAGTGTCGCGTACTCGCGCAGCAGTTCCTTGGTGCGTTCGTCTTGCACCACCGGCGCTTCGAGCGCGACCTCGACGATCTGATCGCCGCGCGCGCCGCTCCGCGAATTGAGCACGCCTTTTTCGCGCAGCCGGAATTTCTGCCCGTTCTTGGTCCCCTGCGGAATTTTCAGCAGCGCCCGCCCGTCGATGGTCGGCACTTCGATCTTGGTTCCCAATCCCGCTTCGTCGATGCGCACCGGCACCGTGATCTCGATATCGTCGCCATCGCGCCGGAATAAAGGATGCGGTTCCACTCGAATCGTGATGTACAGGTCGCCCGATGCCGCGCCATGCGTACCGGAGTTCCCTTTTCCCGCGACTCGCAAGCGCGAGCCCTGCTGCGCGCCCGCCGGAATGCGGACGTCCACGGTTTCGTTTTTCGAAATAAGCCCGTCGCCGTGACAGGTCGTGCACTTGTTGCGCAATCGCCCCGACCCGTCGCACCGGGGACACGTCAGGCTGAACTTCATCGCGCCCGCCGTCTGCGTCACGCTTCCGCTGCCGTTGCACTCCGGACAAACCGCGTTTGCTCCGGGGCGCGAACCGGTTCCCGAGCAGGTCGAACACGTTTCTTGCCGCGAAATGTTCAAGCGAACCTGCGTGCCTTTAATCGCCTGCCAGAAGTCGATGCTGAGCCCGTATTCGAGATCCGCTCCCTTCTCCGGCGGCGCCGCGCTCGCGTCCGCTTGCTTGTTTCCAAACCACTGGCTGAAAATGTCCTGAAAATTAGAGGAGCTTTCTGCCGACGCCCGGCGTCCCCCGAAGCCTTGCGGAGCGTCCGAAAAATCGAATCCTCCGAATCCCATGTTAGGCCCGCGTTGCGCGCCACCGCCGGCAGCGCCAGCCTGCGGCATTCCGTTCTCCGAATAGAAGCCATACTGATCGTACATCTGCTTCTTCTTCGGCTCGCTCAGGATGTCGTAAGCCTCCTGCACGGTCTTGAAGCGATCTTCCGACGCTTTGTCGCCGGGGTTGAGATCGGGATGATGTTTTCGCGCGAGGCGCCGGTAAGCTTTGCGAATCTCATCCGCATCCGCCTCCCGCGTTACCCCGAGCGTCTTGTAATAATCCATAACAGCGCCTTAGGCGCGAGGCGCAAGAACGCGAAGCGGCAGTTCTTAAACTGGCGCGGCGCCCGGCGCCCGGCGCCTTACTTCTTGTCTTCCACGTCGACGAACTCCGCGTCGACCACATTGTTATCCTTCGGTTTCTCTGTAGTACCCGCGCTAGCCGCGCCATCTTGCGGCGGAGCGCCGGTGGGCGGTGTCGACGCAGTCTTATACATCGCCTCGGCCAGCTTGTGGCTCGCCTGCGTCAGGTTATCGACAGCCTTGTTGATCTCTTCCACCGACCCTGCCTGCATGGTTTTGCGGGTCGATTCGAGCGCTTCTTCCACCAGCTTCGCGTCGGCCTCGCCGATTTTGTCGCGATGGTCTTTCAGCATCTTCTCGACCTGATACACCATCGAGTCGGCCCGGTTGCGCGCGTCGATTTCGTCCTTGCGCTTGCGGTCGTCGGCCGAATGCGCCTCGGCGTCCTTGGCCATCTTTTCCACTTCTTCCTTGCTCAGGCCCGAAGAAGAGGTGATGGTGATTTTCTGCTCGTTGTTAGTCGCTTTGTCCTTTGCAAGAACATTGAGAATACCGTTGGCATCGAGGTCGAACGTCACTTCGATTTGCGGAATGCCGCGCGGAGCCGGCGGAATTCCGACCAGTTGAAATACACCGAGCATGCGGTTATCGCGAGCCAGCGCGCGCTCGCCCTGATAAACCTTGATCTCGACCGATGTCTGGCTCTCGGCCGCCGTCGAGAACGTTTCGCTCTTGCGCGTCGGGATGGTGGTGTTGCGTTCGATCAGCTTGGTGAACACTCCGCCCATAGTCTCGATTCCGAGCGACAGAGGCGTGACATCGAGCAGCAGCACGTCTTTCACTTCGCCGCCCAGCACTCCGCCCTGCACCGCCGCGCCGATCGCGACCACTTCGTCCGGGTTCACGCTCCGATTCGGATCCTTTCCGAACAAGTTGCGAACAATTTCCTGCACGCGAGGAATGCGAGTCGAGCCGCCCACCAGCACCACTTCATCGATCTGCGAAGGCTGCATCCCGGCGTCGGCCAGAGCTTTCTTGCAAGGCTCCACGGAACGATCCAGAATATCGGCGACCATCTGCTCAAAGCGCGCCCGCGTTAGCTTGATCGCCAGGTGCTTCGGACCGGTCGCATCAGCGGTCAGGAACGGCAAGTTGATTTCGGTTTCGAGCAGCGTCGAAAGCTCGATCTTGGCCTTTTCCGCCGCTTCCTTGAGGCGCTGCAAGGCCATCTGGTCTTTGGAAACGTCGATGCCTTGCTCTTTCTTGAATTCCTGAATCAACCAGTCGATAATGCGCTGATCGATGTTATCACCGCCCAGGTGCGTGTCGCCGTTGGTCGACTTCACTTCCACTACGCCGTCGCCGACTTCAAGGATTGAGACGTCGAACGTGCCGCCGCCGAAATCGTACACCGCGATGGTTTCGTTCTTCTTTCGATCGAGGCCATAGGCGAGCGCCGCCGCCGTCGGCTCATTGATGATGCGGAGAACGTCGAGTCCCGCAATTTTGCCCGCGTCCTTGGTCGCCTGCCGCTGCGCGTCGTTGAAATACGCCGGCACCGTGATTACGGCCTGCGTCACCTTTTCGCCTAAATAAGCCTCGGCCGCTTCCTTCAGCTTGCCGAGAATCATCGCCGAAATCTCCGGCGGAGAATACTTTTTGCCGCTGACGTCAACCCGCACGTCGTCCGTGTCGCCCTTCACTACCTTATAGGGCATCAGCTTCATCTCTTCGGAGACTTCATCGAAGCGCCGTCCCATGAAGCGTTTGATCGAATAAACGGTGTTCTCCGGATTCGTAACCGCTTGACGCTTGGCCACTTGTCCGACAAGGCGCTCGCCGCTCTTGGCGAATCCAACAACCGAAGGAGTGGTCCGGCCACCCTCCTGGTTAGGGATGACGACCGGCTGGCCGCCTTCCATGACAGATACGACGGAGTTCGTAGTGCCGAGGTCAATCCCAATGATCTTGCTCATAATCTTCCTCTCGCGAGTAACTTGAGGCTATATTAGCCTGTTTGTAGTATGCAATATTAGCGTGCTGTTGTCAAGTTAGATGGAGCGTACGCCATATCTTTACAGCACGTACATCAGGAGTGTATCATTTGGATGTGCCTGTCAATATCACCCAATTCCGCCGCAAGCTGTTTCAGCTCGCCGACCAGGCGCTGCTCGGTGAACCTGTTGAATTCATTCATAAAGGTGTGGTTTTCAAGGTGATTCCCGAGATGAAAGTATCGAAGCTCTCAAGGCTGACGCAAGAGACCGTGGTCGCCCCGGGTGCCAACCTCGACATGACGGAACTGCTAAAGGAAATGGAAGCGGAGTGGGAAAAGGACTGGTCTGAGCTTTGAGTTTGTATCTCGACACGCAAATTGTGTTGTGGCTGGGGGAAGGGCGGACGGCGAAGCTGACACCGGCCGCCTCCGACGCAATCGAGTCGTCGGTACTGGAGATCTCGCCGATGGTCCTTACGGAGCTGCAATATCTCTATGAGATCAAAAGACTGGTGATGGCGCCGCTGGCGCTGCTCGATCAGCTCCAAACGCAAATCGGACTGAGGCTCAGCGCGCACTCGTTTCCCGCCGTGGTCCGCACGGCGTTGTTTGAAACGTGGACGCGGGATCCGTTTGACCGGATCATCGTAGCGCAGGCGCGGTCGGATGGATATTCCGGGCTGGTCAGCGCGGATGGGAAGATTCAGGAGCATTATTCGAAAACCATCTGGGACTAGCTTGTTCGGTTTTCCTAGACCATTTGGAGGCGGTGGCGCGAGCTTCAGCTTGCAGCGGTGACTTCAGTCGCCGTACCGTAAGGTGGCTCCAAAGCAAAATTGTCCGCCCCATCGGTCGACCCACGCGTTTCTCAAGTTTGTAAAGTGTTCTTAAGTTCCGTAACATCGATGGGGGCGTGAACGTTTGTACATGCAGAGACGCTAAATCAGCGGCAAAACAAACTTTAAGGAGACTGGAAATGACAAAGAAAATTATTGTGGCGGTAGCCTGCCTTGGCGCGGCGATCGGATCTGCTCAGACGATGGACACGCTCCGCGTGACTCTGCCTTTCGCGACGAAGGCTGGCAACGTGACGCTGCCCGCGGGCGAGTACTCGATTCACGAGTTGAAGAATTCGGTGCTCGAGATTTCGTCCGAAGGACACAAGGGGATGAATACGTTCGTCATGTACAACGAGGTCACCGCGCCGAATCGCGAGACGGCGGATCACACGAAGGTTATTCTGCGCAAGGACGCAAACGGGTACCAGCTTCAGACCATCTGGCTCCAAGGCCAGGAGATCGGCTTCGAATTAACCTCGGCTGAATAGCCCTCGAAGGGCGCGGCTGTTAGTGAGGAGTTCAGCGGGCGATATCTTTCCAATCGCGCTCGTAGTAGCGCACCAGCACTTGATCGTTCAGACGATTGACCTCGGCCTCGACCGGGGTCATATCGGCGGGGAAGTGGAAGAGTTCCGGGATCGTCGATACGGTGAGGAACCGTAGCCCCTCGGGCAGTCGAGTGGGCGGCTCGTAAGAATCGCCGGCGATCGTGAAACCCCACTCCCCGAAGCTGGGGACATAGACGTGATAGGGCCACGTCTTGAAGCCAGCCTGTTGCAGAGTATCGACGATGCACCAATAGGATTGGCGGGCAAACATCGGCGAAGTGCTTTGCACCACGACCAGGCCTCCGGGGGAGACGTGGCGCTTGAGGAGCCGGTAAAACGCGCTGGTATAGAGTTTGCCGAGCGAGTAATTGGTGGGATCTGGAAAATCGACCACCACGAAATCCCAGGCTTCTTTGTTGCCGTCAAGCCATGGGAAAGCATCGGAGTTAATGACGTGCACGCGCGGAGCTCGAAACGAGTAGTCGTTGAGCGGCGCGAGCATGGGATGCTCGGTAAACAGTTTGGTCATCTCCGGATCGAGATCGACTAAGGTGATGCTTTCAAGATTCGGATATTTCAGAAGTTCTCGAACTGCCATCCCGTCGCCTCCGCCGAGCACTAAAGCTCGCCGGGCGTTCGGCAAGGACGACAAGCCTGGATGCACTAACGCTTCGTGATAGCGGTACTCATCGCGCGACGAAAATTGCAGGTGCGAGCTGAGGAACAGGCGCAGATCGTCCTTCCATTTTGTGACAACGATGCGCTGATAACGGGTGTTGCGCTCGAAAATAATCTCATCGGCATAAAGCTGGTTGTCGGCGGCCGCTGAAATCCAGTTGGAAGCGATCATTCCTCCGCCGAGCAATAGCAACACGGCAATGCACGACGTACGTACGCGCCAGACGGATTGCAACTGGTCTTTAAATAAAAAAGTCGACCACAGCGCGACGGCGGCATTTATGACCCCGAACATGATCGCGGAGCGCACCAAGCCGAGTTTTGGCACCAGCCACAAAGGGAACGCGATCGACGCTGCGAGCGCTCCCAGATAATCGAAGGTCAGAACGTGCGACACCAGATCGCCGAACTTGAAGCGGCCTTCCAGAATCCTCATTAAGAGAGGGATTTCGAGTCCCACCAGCGCGCCCACCGCAATCACCAATAAATACAGGCAGAGGCGGAAGCTGTGGGTATAGGCAAAGGCGAGAAAAAGCGCCGACGAAGAGAATCCGCCGACCACGCCCACGAGAAGCTCGATTTGCACAAACCAGGCGACGAGCGAGCCTTTGAGATAGCGCGACGCGGCGCTGCCGAGTCCCATGGCGAACAGATAGGTGCCGATGATGGTCGAGAATTGCAGCACGCTATCGCCCAGCAAATAGCTGGCGAGCGTGCCCGCGATCAGCTCATAGATGAGCCCGCAGGCGGAGATTAGCAGGACGGAGAGGAAAAGGACGACCGGCATTTAAGGTGCGGCCGGTGGCCACTGACCACTCGCCACTTTCTAATGGACCGCCGCGGCGATGATGATGCAGATGCCTAGCGAGATCGCGCCGATCAGGATCGCCAGCGCGATGTTCTTGTCCTCGACGATTTCGCGCCATAGATGATAGGGCGTCATCTTATCGAGAACGGCGAAGCAGAAAATAAAGATCACGATGCCGAAGATCGCGTAGATCGCGGCGTTGAGCAGATTGCCAGGATGAAAATCAGCCATAATCACTTTCCTCCGACGTAGCGCGAGTAATAAGCATAGTGCGAACGGTAGGCGCCGGGATTATCGCGAACCGTCTTAGGCACATTCGTTACCTGGTTGACGCGCGAGAGCGTCCAGCCGCGGAATTCGGCCCAGGTGGCGGTGGTCAGCATCATCATGCTGTAGATCAGGTAGCCAGCATAGCGCATTCGAGTTAGCCTCCTCCAGAGGTTGGTGAATAATCGCTGGTGGACCAGCGCCGGGTTTCAAAAGAAGCCGCGCGGATGGTGGAAAAAATCGGAGGGATCAGCAGCAGCAGCGCGGCGATCCAGAACCATCCGTAACTGGGCACGTCGTGCCGCAGGACGATCTCGTAATACACCGATTTCGATTTTACCGGCAGCGTTCGCGCCTTAAAAGTGTTAGGGTGCGGCGACTGTGGATTGGTAGTGGTGGCGGGAGCGGCCGCCGCCGGAGTGGACTTCGCGGGAGGCGGCTCCGAACCTTCCATCTCCGGCTCGACCCGCAGATAGTAGCGGCCCGGAGGCACGTGAGGGATTAAACCGCTGGACAAGCGGCCGCCCTCGCTCCAGGATCCATCGCTATCGACGCCGGTGTAATAGCTCACTTCGCGTCCGAAATCGAAGGCGTCCCCGGTAGCTTCGTTGATCAGCGCGAGGTTGAAATAGGCCCAGTCGTTTTGCAGATTGGTGTTGATCGTCAGTTCGAGGTTGCTGGTGCGGCCTTCGAGGTTGAAGACCTTGGTGACGAACGACGGCTCACCTCGATCGGAGGTGGCGTAGTGGTAATGCTCATCAAAGACAGTATCGCCGCGGCTCAAGACTGCAAACATGATCGCGATCACGACGAGAGCCATCAGCATCAGGGCGAAGAGGCCCCACACGCCGCCGACTTTGCCGGCGTAGGGCGAGGTCTGGTTGAGATAAACGCCTTGCGGCTTGGGTGCGCTGCCTGGAAGGGCGAACGCTTTCCAGATGTCGGAGCCGGAAGTGTACTCGCCCTTCGACCACGTGACTTCATCCTTGGTGGTTTCCGAGGAGAGCACCAAGGGAGGATGCACGAAGTCGTCGGCCAGCACCTCTTCGCCGGCTTTCACGCGCCAGGGGAATTCTCCGAGCACGAATACGGTGGTGGCCTCCGCGCCGGAAAAATGTTTGTAAGTGACGCCCTCAAAAACGACGGCCGGACGCGATCCGATGGCGCGGCGTTCGGGGAGAGACTCGACGGGCGTGACGAAATTCCAGTGGCCCTGATAGTTGGTGAGATAGCGAAAACCTTTGTAAGGATTAAAGAGAAGATATTCTTCCCATTCGTAAGTGATGTCCTCGTCTTCCACGCTACGGGTCTGAAATCCGATGACCTCCCACGTCGCGCCGGCCCATTTCCCGCGGGTCCCGAGAGGAATGAGAGGTGTTCGGCGCGATTGCTCATCTTGCGCCTGCTGCACAATTTTGAGCAACGTCGACGAGGCATCGAGCACGCTGAGGCACTGCGGGCAAACGACGGTGAGCGCGTGTCCGAAGCCGCGGAATTCGACGGGTCCACCGCAGTTGGGGCAATAAAGCGCCTTGGTTTTGGCGATGGGAGGGGCGACCAGTGGGGAGGACATGGCTTTTAAGCCCATCCTTCGAACTGTCGCACGTTCTGAAGCTGTAGCGCTTCGTAAGGAACGGTTTTCCCGATGAACAGCATTGGGGCCGCCTGGTCGCTATAATCGAGCGTCGCGAAGTCGTTCGAGGGCGTGCGCAGGTCGGCAAAGAGCATGTTCGATTTGCCGTAGAAGGGGAAGGGCAACTCGCCTTCGACACCTTTGTAAGTGGCCATCGTTATTGTGGACACTTCAAAATCGATATTGGCAAAGTTGAAGTGTGTTCCGCGGAATACCTGGTTTTCCGACGGGAGAGCGATGTTCGGAACCAGGAACGAGACGGCATATTGAAGCTGCGCGTCGGAAAGCCAGCCGCTTGTTCCATCGGAGAACACGATGTGCCATTCGTTCCAGCTGCCCTGCTCGTATTCGTAAATAATGCGGCCGATGACGTCGAATTTTTTGTTGTTATAGGTGCCGGACGTCAGCAGTTGAATCGGCGAAGGATCGGGAGGCAGGTCGGCGACTTTGCCGACGTTTGTGAGATTGAGATCGTCGCGAACCAGAATCGAGTGGCAGAAAGGGCAGACGGTTTGCACCGCGCTCGACCAGCGGAAAGTAACTGGTGCGCCGCAACTGGGGCAATTCGCTTGTGGTGCGCTCATTCCGTATAGGGCCGGTCGAGACGCCGCACCTCGACCGACTTGGCTCCGAATTCCCGCCGCAGGCACGCGTCAAAATCCCAATCCGGACGCGGACGGCAACAGAATACATTCAAGCACAATGAGCGGTGCTCCGGGAACGTGTGGCAGGCGATGTGGGATTCCTGGAGCAGCGCGAGACCGGTGATGCCTCCGCCGGGGAACTGATGCCACTGCGTTTCCCCGATCGGGTGCAGCTTCATTTCATCGATCAGACGGGTGAACAGAGCGCGCAGAGCCTCGGGGTTAGAGACCGAGGCCGCGTCGCACTGGTGAGCTTCGATAATCCACTCGCAACCGGAACCTAGCACGTCCCCTCCTTTACAGTCGGGGTTCGGTGGGGAATGCAGAGGACGGTCTCAGCCCTGACATACGAGATCGCGCTGACACCGAACCCCGACTGTGAAGGAGGGGACATGCCAACAGTCACGATATTTAAGGTTGTGCGTTTCCACATTCGGGGCAGAATTTCGCGGCGCGCGCGATGGGCTTACCGCAGTTCATGCAAAATTTAGTTTCCGCGCCTGCGACGGGAGCGGCTCCGGTAGGCGCAGGACCTGCTGGAGGCGGCGCGACGGGTGCCGCGGGCGGAGCGCCAGGATTCTCACCGGGTCGCAACGCGTTGGTCATGACATTCGCCATGGTAAGACCGGCTCCGAGGCCGACGCCCAATCCCGCAATGCCTCCGCTCTCATTCGCGGCGGCGATCGGCAGCGAGTTGGCCACCTGATATTGCGTGTACTTATTCATATCGCCCAGCATGTTCATGCCGACGCGCGTGTCTAGCATCTTTTGCAACTCTTCCGGCAGCGAAAGATTTTCGACCACGAAGCTATCGAGAGTCAGGCCGAGGTCGGTGAACATGGGGTTCATGCCCTCGGCGATTTTCTGGCCGAGCACGACCTGGTTCGCCGCCATGTCGAGGAACGGCACGTTGCTCTGCGCGAACGCGTCGGTCATGCGGCCGATGATGGTATTGCGGAGCTGGCCTTCAATATCGGCGACGTGATAGATCTCGCGCGTGCCGCTGATTTTCGTGTGAAACGCCTTGGCGTCGCTGATGTGCCAGGAATAAATGCCGTAGCCGCGCAGGCGCACCATGCCGAAGTCTTTATCTCGAATCGTGATCGGAGTGGCGGTGCCCCAGCGCTGGTTAGTCTGTAGGCGCGTGGAGAAGAAATAAACGTCGCTCTTGAACGGGGACTGAAATTTCTTGTCCCAGTTTTGCAGATACGTGAGAATCGGCAGCGTCTGCGTGGTCAACTTATAAAGACCGGGCCCAAAAATATCCGCCACCTTGCCCTCATTCACGAACGCGGCCATTTGCGATTCACGAACGGTGAGACTGCCTCCGTTCTGAATCTCCATGTCCTGCATCGGATAGCGGTAGGCGAGTACGCCATCCTCCGATTCGGTCCATTGGATGACATCTATCCACTGCTTTGCGATAAAGTCGCGAAGCGACATTTTTCTGCCTCCAGTTTCAACTACTATAACGCCGAAGAGGGGTTCATTGTTCCGCTAAAGTAACCTTATGGCATCTGCGTTGTGGCTGGTGCGTCATGGCGAAACCGCGTGGTCCCTTTCGGGCCAGCACACTTCATCGACCGATTTGCCGCTCACGGCGGAGGGCGAACGGAGAGCGGCCGCGGTCGGCAAGATGCTGGGTGGAAAGAAGTTCGCGGCGGTTTGTACGAGCCCTATGGCGCGCGCGAGAGAGACCTGCCGAATTGCCGGGTACGGCGACGGCGCGATAGTCACCGACGATTTGCGCGAGTGGAATTACGGATCCTATGAAGGATTGACGACGTCGGAGATTCAGAAAACCGCGCCCGGCTGGTCCATCTGGAACGCTGCGCCGGCAGGTGGAGAAACCATCGAGCAAGTGGCGGAGAGAGCCCAGCGAGTGATCGGGTCGGCTCCCGATGGAGAGGTCGCGATTTTCGGACATGGGCACATGTTGCGCGTTCTCGCCGCGTGTTGGTTGGACGTGGCTCCGCGAATGGGGCGGTGCTTCGCGTTGTCGACAGGGTCGATCAGCGTGCTGGGGTTGGAGCGCGAAGCGCGAGTGATCCAAATCTGGAATCAGACAGCGTAGCGCCCGAGCCAGCACTCGCGACTTGCGGGCAGGTTGCCAACCTGCGGACCGATTGTCAATCAGTCCATCCGGGCGTCGCCCGAATACGTTCGCTCTCCTACGGAACCGCCATGCGTAAGCATGCGGACAGACGCTCCATAATAGAGGTGTGGAAAGAGTCTGGCTATGGCCGAATCTGCTGAGCCTCGACGCGCCGGTCGTGGCTCTGCTATGGCAGATTCTGTTCGCGCGATGTTTCCATGTGCGGGTCGATCCACTGCCGTCGGTTCTGCTGGTGCTGGCAGTGTGGCTGATCTACGCCGCGGATCGCACTATTGATGCTTGGAGAGGATCGAGCTTGCGGCCTCGCCACGAATTTTACCGCAGGCATTGGCGAGCGCTGCTGCCGCTATGGATCGCGGCGCTCACAGTGGGCCTGGCGCTGGCCCTGACGCGCCTGACGCCGGGACTGCTCTATAGCGGCCTCGCGCTGGGAGTCGCAGTGGTGCTGTATTTCGCACTGCTGCATCTCGGGATTTTTCATAAGACGAAAGAAGCCGCGGTCGCGGTATTGTTTGCGCTCGGTGCGACGCTTTCGGCATGGCCGAACGTGCGGACGGCGGTAGACATTGAAGCGATCGTTCTATTTTCCTCTTTGTGTTGGATCAACTGTGTCGCTATTGAGCATTGGGAATCGACAGGCGAATCGAGATGGCCGATCGCGGGCGCAGCGGGGTTCGTGGCTCTCGCGGCGGTCGTGCTGCTATTTTCAGGGCGTCCAGTGCTGGGCGGCGCGGTGACGGCGAGCGCTCTCGCGTTCGTGCTGCTCGATTGCGCCCGGCGGCGTTTTTCAAAAGATGCACTACGAGTGTTGGCAGATGTGGCGCTGCTGAGTCCGTTGTTTTTATTGCCGGTGGTTCGCGTTTGAACTGCGACTTCTTGGCCCGCTGGTATCGATGGCTAGAATACGCGGCATTCGGAGGCGCACTGCGCAGGCGCAGGGAAGCTTTCCTGTTCGAGCTAGGAAATCCCCAAAAAGTTCTCGTATTGGGCGACGGCGATGGCCGTTTTCTTCAACTGTTCACCGCGCTCTATCCCGAGGCTCGGGTCGACGCAGTCGATTCGAGCGAGAAGATGATCGAACTGGCGCGAGCCCGCGCGCCCAGAGTAACGTTTCATCTCGCCGATGCGCGCGAATTCGCTTTTGAAGAACAGTACGATCTAGCAGTCGCACATTTTTTCTTCGATTGCTTCGAGACGGAGGAACTCACGCCGCTTCTCGGACGAGTGCGCACGCAAAAATGGCTCGTTTCCGAATTTAGAAACACACGCTGGTCGCGCCCGTCTGTACGAGGCCTCTACTTTTTCTTTCGCCTGACGACGGGGCTGCGAGTCACAATGTTACCAGACCATCGAGCGGTGCTCGAAAAGCTCGCGTTCAGGATGGAAAAGGAGGAGAAGGAGTTGAAGGGGATGGTTGCTTCAGAGCTTTGGATCCGGAGTTAGTTGGTTAATGCGGGGTGGCCACGCGTCTTGTGGGGCGGGCGATTCAGCCGGCAGCCGCCTTTCGAGGCGGCTCCTTCCGATCGGCGATGAGCCTTCTGAAAGCATGCTGCCGCCATGATTGGCCGCCCCACCCGTACTATGGAGGCTCTTCCACTTCCGCTAGTCGCCGCTATACTGAAGCCATGAAGTTTCGCATTGTGCTCGAATACGACCGAGAGGCGAAAGCGTTCTCGGCGGTTTGCCCCGAACTGCCCGGGTGCGCGTCGGCAGGCGATACCGAGGAAGAAGCACGACGGAATATCAGGGAAGCCATCGAGCTTTATCTCGAACCCTCCGATATCGCTTCCAAAAGACGCTAAGATCGCCGCTTCATGCACTTCCCCAACTTCAATGCCAAACGAGTTTTCGTCATAACACTTATCGTTGCCGGCGCCCTTCTTGCAGAATTTCTCGTTCTTGAAGGCGCTGTCGGAATCAGCCTGCCTTCTGACCGCTATTCTGCTTTGTCGCGTTTAGAAATTAAGACCAAAGGCACAGAGTTACATTTCATTGCGCAGAACCATCGTTTCACAGTCGTTGATCTTTTGACGGACCACGGATCTCACCGAGAGGCTCTGGTGCTTCGAGAATCCTTCTTTATCGATCGAGAAGACGGCCGTGAGGGGCCGCCACAGGCGACCGTCACGGTAGAAGCAATCCACGGTGAGCGCGTGAAATGGACTCTTAAAGAGACAGGAGATCGGGGAGACGCTGTCACCGGTAACCTGTACCGAGTAACAAGAGCTGGCAACGGCGAAACCCCAAACACGTACACATACTTTTCATTGGCGGACGGACGTAAAGTCCGGACCATGCGGTCCGTTGACCTTTCAAGAGATGAGTTGGAGGCACTAGACATGCAGATTGCACAATAACTAAACGAGTTCCAGCCGTTTCACCTTTATTCAGTCCCGGCGAACCTGTGCGAGGTCGTACCGAGCCTCTTGCACCAGCCAGCCTTGCTCGGTGCCGCCGAAAACCTTGGACAGCCTCACGGCCATTTCCGGAGATATGCCGCGCTTTCCGTTTACGAGTTCCGAAAGCGTGTTGCGCGCCACTCCAAGGGCAGCGGCAGCATCCGCGATGGTCAAATCCGACCTCGAACACCACACGGCCGGGGTCGAAGGGGACAGGAAGGAAGCCTGAAGCACCCCTTGAAATCAGCTCTAGCGCTCAGCCCTCTTCCTCGGCCTGCCCCCAAGCTTCCCATTCGCCCTGGAGGCAGCCTGCTTTCCTTTACTCCGCGACCGGCCGCCCATTTGCCCCAACCTGGACGCCATCCACGCCTTGGAGCCCAGAAAGCCCTCCAACAGACCCGGCACGTAGAGGTCCGCATCCAGCGCTGGGAAGTGGAGGCCAAAGCCGGACGGACTGATCTCGATTTCTTCGAGCTGCGAGGTCCGAGCGCCTTCGAGGCCCTCCGCATCCGCCGGCGAGAAACTCACGATGAGCTTGGAACTCAGATGAATCACGATTCGCCCGGTCTTGCGATCGTAATGCGCGGAAACCGCCCGCGGAATCCTTGCCTCCAAATCTTTCGCACGCTGGTTTGCCTGTTTGAAATCGTCACGCGATGCCATGAATGTCCTCCCATGCCCTGCACAGATCTTCTAAGTTCGCCAGCAAGACGACTGCTATATCGCTGAGCTTCCGCTTCGGGAATCCATAATTCTCCCTGAGTTCCACAGGCCCAGCTGGACAGTTCAGATTGAATACCGCCTCACAACCACGCCCAATCACATGGATATGAGCCGGCCGATGGTCGTTTGGATAGACGACTGCCCGCAGGCCATCCAGCCTCATTACCGTCGGCACGACCTAATTATACCCGCATTCCCAAGCGCTTGGGTTACGCACCCTGGTCCGCGCGATTCCCGCATGAACCCTGACCCCCAACTCCCGACCTTTCAATCACCTCCCACTTCCACCCGAGCACCCTCAACTCCCCCCGCTGCTATACAAGACAAGAGGAAAAAATATGTCATCACCGAACCGCATCGAAATGAACCGAGCCAACTCGCAGCACTCCACCGGCCCCAAAACCCAAGCCGGCAAAGCCCGAACCTCCCTCAACTCCCTCCGCCAAGGACTCACCGGTCAACTCATCGTCATGCCCACCGAGGACCTCCAAGCCTACAAGCTCCACCTAAAATCTTTCACCGACGAATACCATCCCGAAGGCGCCACCGAAGCCCATCTGGTGCAAGCCCTGGCCGACGCCTCCTGGCGCCTGAACCGAGTCGCCGTCCTGGAAACCAATCTCCTCTCGCTTGGCATGACCCACCCAACGCCCTTCACCAGCTCCCCGCAACTGGTCCAGGACGCCATGTCGATCGTCTCCGCGCTTGAGAGCCAGTCGAAAGCATTAGCGAACCTGAGCATGCACAGNNCTGTCCCGTCAATTCGAAAGGACCGTCATGCAGCTCCGCGAGCTCCAGAAAACTCGCCGAGCGCAGGAAAAGCGGGAGTTGAATGACCTCCTCGACATCATCGAGATGGTTGAGTCCACAGGAGATACCTACGATCCGTCGGCCGATGGCTTCGTTTTTTCAGAATCGCAAATTAGCGAGAGCATACGCACCCGCAAACGCGAACGCCTGGCTAACGAAGCCTACAACCACCGCCGCGAATCCGCCGCCGCGTAGCCGTTACGTTGCCGGTTCCGTCTTTGGAACCGCGACCTGCGGGAGCGGTCCGCCCACGAGCCCTCACAACAGATGATATTTTGCAAGAAACTCCCGCGTCGCTTTGTGAATCCTCACCCGCTCCTCCGGCGTGAAATTTCCGTGCTTGCCACCGGGTATTGTCAGCAATTGATTCGGAACATCCGCCTTGTCCAGCGCTTCGTGCAAGCGAACCGAGTGCGAGTACGGCACTGTCGGGTCCTGGTCCCCCTGGACCATCAAAATTGGAGGCAGGCCGGGGCGCACGTATTCCAGCGGCGAGACTCGTTTGGCGATTTGCTCCTTGTTCGGCATGCTTCCGAGCCACTGCACCGCGTACGATTTCTGATTCGGACCGTCGAGAATGTCATTCACATCGGTGATGCCGTACCAGTCGAGAATCGCGGCGACCTTCGGCAGCTCGGGTCCGGGACACTGGCGGTCAAGACCGGCCGACATCGGGATCATGCCGGTGGTCAGCGCGAGATGGCCTCCGGCCGATTCACCGGTCACGACGAGTTTCGTGGCATCGATATTGTAATCGCGCGCATGCACGCCGATCCAGCGCAAGGCGCACAGGCAATCCTCGACCGCGGCCGGGGCGGGCGAGATTTTCTCGAGGCGATACTCGACGTTCACCACGTTCCAGCCCATTTCAAAATACGGGAACAGAGGGAAGACCGACGTTTCCTTCGATCCTCCAGTCCAGCCCCCTCCATGGATGAAGATGATGGTCGGCTGCGGACCGGTCGTGTCGCGGCGCTGGTAGATATCGAGCTTGGTCTCGAAATTATTCTGCACGCCGTAGGTAATGTTCGGCTTGATAATGTAGTGGTTCTGCGCCTCGGCGGCCCAAGTGGCTTTTTCAGAGAGCTGTGCGAAGGCCGTGGCGCACGAGAGGAGAAGCAGCGTTGCTTTCATTATCAGACAATAGAACTCGATGAAAGCCCTAGTCAAGAGTAAGCGTGAGCCGGGGTTGTGGCTCGAAGACATCGAGGCTCCGAAGCCGGGGATGAACGATGTGCTGATCCGCGTACGCCGCGCGGGCATTTGCGGAACGGACGTCCACATTTACAAATGGGACGATTGGGCGCAGCGCACCATTCCCGTTCCCATGGCGATCGGCCACGAGTTTTCGGGCGTTGTTGTCGAAGCCGGGTCGAACGTGGCCGATTTCCATGCTGGGGACATCGTGAGCGGCGAGGGTCACGTGGTGTGCGGACGATGTCGCAACTGTCTCGCCGGTCGGCGTCATTTGTGCGCGCACACGATGGGCGTGGGCGTGAATCGCGCCGGCGCGTTCGCGGAATATATCGTTCTGCCGATGACCAATATCTGGCGGCACGCGCCCACGGTGGATCTCGATATTGCGGCGATTTTCGATCCGTTCGGCAATGCGGTGCATACGGCGCTGTCGTTTCCGATGCTGGGCGAGGACGTTCTCGTCACCGGGTGCGGGCCAATCGGGTTGATGGCTGTCGCGGTCGCGAAACATGCCGGGGCGCGCTATGTGGTCGCGACCGACATGAATCCGTACCGGCTTGCGCTGGCGGAAAAGCTCGGGGCCACAGTGGCTCTCGACGTATCGAAAGGCACGCTGGCCGACGCGCAGCGGCAGCTCGGGATGAAAGAAGGCTTCGACGTTGGCCTGGAAATGTCGGGCAACGGACAGGCGTTTCGCGACATGCTGGCAAACATGAGCCACGGCGCGAAAATCGCGATGCTCGGGATTCCCGATAAAGACATGTCGATCGACTGGCGGACGGTGGTGTTCAATATGCTCACGATTAAGGGGATTTATGGCCGCGAAATGTACGAGACGTGGTACAAAATGACGGTGATGCTCGAATCGGGGCTCGACATCATGCCGGTGATCACGCATCGCTTCCACTACACGGAATTCGAAAAAGGATTCCAAGCGATGATCGGCGGAGACGCTGCGAAGGTGGTGCTCAGCTTCGAAGAAGGCCTGTCGTGAGTAATTCGACCGCGCGGTCGGCGGTTTTTTCTACGGGCTTGGTGCGGGCGCTGCGGCTCCATTCGCGGGCCGCGCCGAAGATAGACCAGCTCAACATGGTCGCCGCTGTTTCCTGGCGCTTGGTGGGCAGGCCTTGCAAGATGTAGGCGTAGAGTTCGTCTTGAATGAGTGCTTCCACCAGCGGGTGGAATTCGCGATTCTTTTTGGGACATTGGCCGGTGAATTCGGCCAGAAATTCACCTGTGATCGAAATCAAGTGGCGAACCGATTCGCCGGAAGGCGCGAAGTGATCGAGGCCGATGAGAACGCGGCTGCGGAACTGTTCGCGAATGATCCAGTCCAGAAGGGCGAATTTGTCCTCAAAATGGGCGTAAAACGTGGCCCGGTTGACGGTCGCTTTGTGGGCGATGTCCTGCACCGTGATCGAGCCGAACTCTTTCACGGTCATTAAGTCCTGAAACGACTGGGCCAGAAGCTGCCGTGTACGCTTGGCCCTGGGATCTAGCTCGTTCACGTGATTCACCCTAGAATAGCTGAAACCTTCGAAGGGTCCTACTCATCAGATGTCGTGAAAGCAACAGACGTTGCACAAAAGGAGAGTTTCAGATGAAATACATTGCGCTGCTGGGGCGAATTTTCTTCGCCCTGATCTTTGTGACGGCGGGATTCGCCCATTTCTCGAAGGCGGAAATCGGATACGCGGAATCAGCGGGCGTGCCGCTGGCTTCGATCGCTGTGCCTGTGTCAGGCGTTATCGCCATCGTAGGCGGACTGAGTATCGCGCTGGGATACAAGGCCAGGTGCGGAGCGTGGCTGATTGTGCTGTTCCTGGTACCCGTAACAATTGCCATGCATGCGTTCTGGAAGGTGACCGATCCACAGATGATGCAGATGCAGCAGGCCCACTTCTTTAAGAACGTTTCAATGCTGGGCGCCGCGCTGCTGATCACGCAAATCGGAAGTGGTCCGGCAAGCCTGAAAGACTAAAAGATATAATAAGCGCGATGCGGTTTTTCGTCGCGTTGACGTCCGTGGTCGCTGTGGGCCGGCTTTTTGCCGCTGACAATCCCGATGGCGTCGAGTTCTTCGAAAAGAAAATCCGCCCGGTGCTGGCTGAGCGTTGCTATGGATGCCACAGCGCCACCGCGAAGAACCTGATGGGCAGTCTCATGGTCGATTCGGGCGCGGGACTGCAGCGGGGAGGCTTATCGGGGCAGCCCGCGGTGACGCCGAACGCGCCCGAAAAAAGCCTGCTGCTCGCGGCAATCAAACGCGAGGGGAAACTAAAAATGCCTCCGGGACCGGCACTGGCTCCCGAAGTGGTGGCCGACTTCGAAACATGGATCAAGATGGGCGCGCCCGATCCGCGAGCCGAGGTTTTGCCGCCGCCTCCTTATAACTTCGAAGAAGCGCGCAAATTTTGGTCGTTTCAACCGGTGAAGGACGCGACACCGCCCAAGGTGGGCGATCCTCGGTGGTCGAAGACGGAGATCGATCGCTTCATCAAGGCGAAACTCGATGAGAAGAAGCTCGCGCCGGTGGGGCTCGCGTCGAAACGAGCGCTGCTGCGTCGCGCGACATTTGATTTGACAGGGCTGCCTCCTACGCCGGACGAGACGACCGCGTTTTTAACGGACACGTCGCCTCAGGCATTTGAAAAAGTAGTCGACCGGTTGCTCGCGACTCAGGCGTATGGGGAAAAATGGGGAAGGCACTGGCTCGACCTGGTGCGCTATGCCGATACGTCCGGTTGCAATTCCGATTATCCGGTGCCCGACGCGTATCGTTATCGCAACTGGGTGATCCACGCTTTTAACGACGACAAACCTTACGATCAGTTCTTGCGCGAGCAGATTGCGGGCGACCTGCTGACTGCTACAGGCAAGAATGCTATGGAAGACCGTAATGACAAAATTATCGCGACCGGGTATCTGGCCATCGCGCGGCGCTTCGGGTCGCGCAACAACGAATTTCATTTGACGATCGAGGATACGATCGACAATATCGGCAAAACAATGCTGGGCGTCAGCGTGGCGTGCGCGCGCTGCCACGACCACAAGTTCGATCCGATTCCTTCGCGAGATTATTACGCGATGTACGGGATTTTTCAGAGCACCAAGTACGCGTTTCCCGGCACGGAGATTTACCAGCACGCCAAGGATTTCACACCGCTGGTGGAAGGAAAAGACGCGGCGCGGCTGATCGCGTATCAGCAGGAGACCTCGCATCTGGACGACCGCATCGAGGATTTCACGGCCGGGCGCGAGGGCAAGGATCTGAGCGCGGCGGACAAGAAGAAGGAAATTCAGGCGTTGAAAGATCGCGTTGTGGTTCTTGAAAAGAATGCACCGCAAGTTCCCCGAGCGTACGCGGTGAGCGAGGGGACGCCCACCGATGCCAGGGTGCAGCGCAAGGGCGATCCGAAGGTTTTGGCGGAAGACGCTCCGCGCGGATTCCTGACCATTTTGGGCGGCGCGAAATTGCCTCCGGAGGAAAAAGGGAGCGGACGTCGCGAGTTGGCGGATTGGATTACGGCGCCAGAGAATCCTCTGATGGCGCGGGTGATGGTGAATCGGATCTGGCAATATCACTTCGGCAAGGGAATCGTGGGCACGCCGAGCGACTTCGGGGCTCGCGGCGACCGGCCGGTGAATCTGGAACTGCTGGATTTCCTGGCCGCGAGATTCAAAGAGTCCGGATATTCGATCAAGGCGCTGCACAAGCGGATCATGCTGACGCGTACCTATCAACTGGCCAGCGATGCGAATGCAAAAAACGCGCAGCTCGATCCGAGCAACGCGTATCAGTGGCGCTTCGATCGCCGCCGTCTCGACGCCGAGGAAATTCGCGACGCGATACTCGCGGTGGCGGGCGATCTCGATACGAACACGGGCGGCGCTCATCCGTTTCCGCCGGAGACGAGCTTTAAATACACCCAGCACAAACAATTTTTCGCGGTTTACGACAATCGCCAGCGCAGCGTTTATCTGATGCAACAGAGGCAGCGCAAGCAGGCATGGCTCGATACCTTCGATGGCGCGGACCCGAACGCGGGCACGGCGAAACGCTCGCCTGGAGAGACGTCGCTGCAGGCGCTGGCCATGCTGAACAGCTCGTTCGTCGATGAGCAGGCGGACGTTTTAGGCGTGCGGGTCGGGATGGCTTTTTCGACCGACGCGGAGAGAATTGGCTACGCGTATCGACTCGCTTTCGGGCGCGCGCCCACGGCGGACGAGGTTCGCGTATGCACGCAGTACATGGCCGATTCGAGAAGTGAAATGAAAAACTCCGGGCTTGCGGCGGACCGGCAGCCTCGCGCCGCGCTGGCGAGTCTGATGCACGTGCTGCTGGCTAGCGATGAGTTTCTGTTTATCGATTAGGAGAGTGCTGGGCACGACATTGACCGCTCCCGATGGTCGCGGTTCCATATAATGAAGGATTTATGAGTTGCGATCGCCGACAATTCGTACGCAGCCTGTTCACGGGCTCGATGCTGTTTCCGGCCGTGCTGCAACAGCTTTTTGCCGAGGGAGGGGGCGACACGCTTGCCGAGCGCGCGCCGCATTTTCCAGCGAAGGCCAAGCGCGTCATCTTTATGTACATGCCGGGCGGCGCTTCGCATGTCGATTCGTTCGACTATAAGCCCAAGCTGATTCGGGCGGCGGAGGCGAATGAGAAGGCTCCGAACGGACGGTTATTCGTGAAGCCTCCGTGGGCGTTCAAGGCTCGCGGGCAATGCGGGATCATGGCGAGCGATCTATTTCCGCACGTCGCCGATTCGCTCGACGATATTTGTCTGATCCGCTCGATGCGTGGCGATCACAACGATCATTTTCAGGCGACGCTCGGCATCCACACCGGCTCGGTGACGGTGGCGCGGCCGAGCATCGGGAGCTGGGTCAGCTATGGCCTCGGCACGGTGAATCAGAATCTGCCGTCGTTCGTGGTACTGGCGCCGAAGCTGCCGTATACGGGCGCGCAGGCGTGGTCGTCGGATTTTTTGCCGGGCTGTCATTCGGGAACGCTGGTGAGCTCGGGTCCGGACCCGGTGCCGAATCTGGTGCGGCGCGCGCCGACGCAGAAAATCGAGGATCTCGAGCTTGGTCTGCTGGGCCGTCTGAACAAGAAGCACCAGATGTCGCGCCCGGAAGATCCGGCGCTCGCGGCGCGCATCAGAACGTTCGAGACGGCTTACGGCATGCAAATGCAGATGCCGGAGGTGCTCGATTTATCGAAGGAGACCGACGCCACACTGAAGCTTTATGGACTGGAGCGCGGCAGCACCGAAGGATTCGCGTGGCAGTGCATCATGGCGCGCCGCCTCGCCGAAAGAGGCGTGCGATTTATCGAGCTGATTGACGTGGGCGCGTCGGATAATTGGGACGCGCACTCGAACATCAAGTCGCATGAGCCTCTCGCTCGCAACGTCGATCAGCCGATTGCGGGTCTGTTAAAGGATCTGAAATCGCGAGGGATGCTCGACGATACGCTGGTCGTGTGGACCACTGAGTTCGGGCGCAGTCCGCACGCCGATGGGGTCGATGGGCGCGGTCATTACAACAAAGCGTTCAGCTCCTGGATGGCGGGAGGAGGCGTGAAACCGGGCATTGCGTGGGGGCAAACCGACGACTTCGGCTACAACGTGGCCGAGAACGAAGTCCACGTGCACGATTTCCACGCGACCATTCTGCACCTGCTGGGCTTCGATCATACCAAGCTGACCTTTCGCTATGCGGGCCGCGATTTCCGGCTGACCGATGTCGCTGGAAATGTTATTAAGGGTGTGCTGGCTTGAAAGCGAGGCACGAAAACGCTTCACGCAAAGGCGCAAAGCTCGCTAAGGAAAACAAAGAGTGGCAATGATTACCTTGACTCACTGGGTGAGGAGCGGCACGATGATGGTTCGATCCCGGAGGGCGCACCCGTGACGCTTTGCATTGCCGCAGATTGTGACTTTGAAGGGGCTCCAGCAATCGTCTTATGCTGTGATTGGCGAGCGCAAACTGGAGCCGAAGGTGGCGTGCTGATAGGGACAGATGATGTTTACAAGATCAGACAACGCGGCCCAGCAACGATCCTAATCGCCGGTCATCCAACGCAGGGTGATGAATTGGTCAACGCTTGCAAACAGGCTATTGATGACTTTAGCAGAGCACCAATTGATCTGGATCATGACCTAGCGACCAATAGATTTTTTGAGGCGCTTAGGTCTTCGGCCGAGAAAAGGAAAAGTGAAATCATAGATCATCATGTAGCAATGCGCCTCGGCAGGAGCTATGCGGAATTGCTCAAGTTACCAACCGATAACTTTATCGAACTATGGTCAGAAATTAATGGACTTAATCTTGGGGCGGACCTCATCATTGGCATTGTTACCAATGAGCCGACGATTATCACTTTGGATCGATGGGGTAGTGTGCAGTGGCATACGAATTATGCGGCGATTGGAGAAGGGGCGGACGTTGCAAGGGCAATGTTGTGTCTACAAACATGGCAGGGGGACCAGAGCGGCAAGGGTCCACTAACATCCGTTCCATTGCCACGTTGCCTATATCGCGTGTATGAAGCAAAGAAGGCGTCGCACATTGCCAATCCATCTTCCGTTGGAGAAGCAACCCAGTTTGAAGTCTTGTTAGCTCAGGGGAAACGAAACGGCATCAATATAAAAGGCCTCAAGGTGTTGGATGGACTATTTAATAGAAAGCATCGCGTACCGAGGGTGTCGCTAGACAAAGACATTTTAGTTGAGCCTAACCTTGCGCCATTAAAAAACTGATTACAATGGCGTTTTAAGTCAGGCTGCCTGATGAGTTAATTGTTGCCAATAGAATTTCGAATTTACTCGGTGATCTCGCCGTTCCAGTGGCGGGCGCAGCGTTCGGGCGATGCTACCCAGCGGGCCAGGGCATCGGGATTCAGCAGGAGCTGAACCACGGTGGCTTCGTCGCGTTCCACTGCGGTCACTAATAGCTTCCACTCGCGGCCCTGCTGGCGCATGTAGACGAGCACGGTTTCTTCATGCCCGTTTCGCCGGGACCGCACTTGCACGAAAGGCTTCCAGGATCGGCCTACAGCATTCAGGATCGACTGCAGCATATCGCGGCCCTCGCGATCGCGACTGTTCAAGTGTTCGAAGACGGCGAGGTCGATGTGGCGAGTCCCGGCCGGACGGACGACCGCAGTAAACACATTGACGAGGCCGAACATCGGAATCGACACGGGGCGAGTATGGAACTCGTCGGAGATCACGCGCACGACATCGGTGAATTCGCGATCGGCTGCTTGTGCCGAAAGGGCTCCCAACAAACACGCGACGGCAAACTTCATTTCTCGTCCTCCTTGTCCTTTTTGTCTTTCCTACCCGGGCCGATGTCGATCTTGGGAATCCCCATGTGGCCTCCCAGGTCGCGAATATCTTCGGGACGGATGTTACCGACGATGTTGACGATGGTCAGCTCCTTCGGGTCGGTCACAATGATGGTGAGGCCAGTGATCTGTCCGCCGTCGGTCTTTAGGAATATCTCGGAGTTATCGCCAGCCCTCTTGCTCCGCGCGCTGACGATGCGCGACCAGCCCGGCGCGCGCAGTTGCGCCCGGAGCTCGTCGACATCGCTATCCTTATACTGATCGCGCGCGTCGAACTCATAACTCTTCACATATATGCCCTTCAACCCGCCCACCAAGCGCTTGACGTTGGCTTCGTCGGGATCTTTCTCGGAGAGAAAACGGCTGGCGAGCTGGAGCAGCGCGCCGTCGAGCGAGACATCGACGACCTCGGTCGCCTTCGCCGCGAGCTTATCGAGGCCTGCGGGAATTTTAATTTCCTGGGCCGCAAGCGGCAGCACCGCAAGCATTACTGGAATCGCAAATTTCATCGCTGAATCCCTTCTACTTTCTGGCTGATTTTCTGCAATTTCACGCTGGTAATTTTGAGCGCCAGTTCCAGGCGCGCTTTCGCTTCCTTGCCGGCGGCCTGTTCCTGCATGGTCCGCTGATATTGCCAGGCCGAGCCCGTCGTCACCAATAAAGCGGCGGCTACGCCCGACGCCCACCACATGCGGGCCGAGGCTCGATGCTCCCTCGCCTGCCGCTTCGCCGCACCCAAGACCCGAGCTTCGAAAAATGGCGAGGGCTCTTTTTTCTGGAGCGCGTCTTTAATCTGTTTCTCGAAATCGGGCATCATCGTACATCTCCCATACTGCGATCGATCTTTTCGCGCAACATCGCGAGCGACCGCTGCAAATGACTTTTCACCGTCCGCACCGGCATGTCCATCACGGAGGCAATTTCTTCCGGCATCAAGTCTTCCTGATACCGCAGCACCATTACCATGCGAGGCTTCTCCGGCAACGAACCGATCAACGACTGCAAGCGGCGATTCAGGAAATGATCCTCTGGTTCGCCGTCCACTGAAGCTACCGGCGCGTCGTCTAAACCCACGGCCGCTTGCAATTTCCGCTTGCGGACGTAATCTATCGAGCGATGACTGGCGACTTTTCTCAGCCAGAACGAAATATGAGCATCGCTCTTAAACTCGTCGAACCGCCGGTGCAATTTGAGGAACACGTCCTGCGCCACTTCTTCCGCCGCGGAACGGTCCCGCAGAAAATGGTAGGCGATGCTGAAGACCACGGACTGCTGCGCGCGTAACACCGACGCGAATGTTCGCGGCCCGGGGTCTACGTCATGTTCCTCCGTTCCCGTTGCTTGGCCCGGCATTGTCACTGTTCTACTGATTAATAACGCAGATCGGCGGGCGCGGGGACGCAAGGAATTTAGTAATGTTTAAGGATGGAAACACGTATCTTCCGCAAAATGATCGGAACTTGCGCCGTAATATCGCTTTTGGCGGCCGGGCTTGCCTCCGCGGACACGCTCGGCGCGGGCACTTATAAAGGAACGTGGACCGGCGCAACCGCCAGTGGCGAGATCCATATCACGTTTCGCGCCGACGGTTTTGGCGGACTGGACCCGGAGGTCGGCTTCACGCTCGGCGGTGAGAACGTCATCTGCAAAGTGCTTTCCTTCAAACCCGAGGACGGGAAGTTCACGATGGTTTACGAGTTCGACGCGCAGGGCAACCGGCTGCAATCGGCCATTTTCGCTACGGCGAAGGGCAAGACTCTCGGAGGCACCTACAAGACCACGGCTGCAGACCAGGCCGTCGATAGCGGCACCTGGAAAGCCACCGTTGAATAGCGCTATGATAGCCTAGTGACGTGAGCCGGAAACGGCTTGCGTTATCGCAAACATGCGCCCGTAGCTCAGCTGGATAGAGCGTCTGGCTACGAACCAGAAGGTCGGCCGTTCGAGTCGGTCCGGGCGCACCATAATTTTCAAGAGCTTACGCTCTACTGAATCCGCTGATCCGCGGGCTTGACAGCCAAACTGACAGCCATGCGGTTGAATACTTCATCCGTTTGCCGTGCCGTTTCTCGACGCATTTCCTTCAGAACGTGGCCATAGGTGTTCATCGTCAGGCTGATCGTTGAATGCCCTAACAGCTCCATGATGTACCGGGCGTGAACGCCCTGAGCGAGCAGCAGCGTCGCGGCGCTGTGGCGCAGATCATGAAATCGTACTTTCGGCAGAAGCTTGCGCTTCTCTTTCGGGTCGGGATTGGGATCATTCGGGTCCGGCGTGTTCATGATCCCGTAGAAGCTACGCAGCATGTTCCGCTGATCCAACATCGTTCCGATACTCGTACTGAACACCATGCTGGACTCCCGCCACCGTGATCCGGCTTTCCTGCGTTCTTGTTCCTGACGCTCCTGGTGCGCGCGGAACGCTAATACGGCGACAGAAGGCAGTTCGATGCGGCGCCGGCTTCCTTCCGTTTTGGGCGATATCAACTCCAATCGTCCTTTTTTTTCACCCGGTCTTTTGACCCTTTGCAGGCATTGATTCACCTGGAGCGTACCTGTGTCTAGATCGATATCCTGCCAGCGCAATCCGAGCATTTCTCCCTCGCGAAGACCGAGCGCCAGCGCGACGGTGAACAGTGCCTCAAGGCGGTGGCCTTTTACTAGACCCAGGAATTGCGCGGCCTCCGTTTCTGTGAACACTCGAAGCGATCGCTTCTCAAGTTTCGGCGGTTTAGCGAGGGCCGCCACGTTGCGCGCCACAAGGCCGTCATTGACGGCAACGTTCAACGCCGCGCGGAGGGTAGCGCGAAAGTGGCGAATGGATTTCCCGGAAAAGCCCGCTTGGGCTTTGGTCTGCATGAACTCCCTTATTTCCTGCGGTTGGAGTTTAACCAGCGGCCGTTTCCCGAAAGCCGGTATGAGGTGAATTCGAGTCTGATTCTCGTACGCCGTGTACGTCTTTGGCTTGGTCGCGGGCGGCTGCTGGGTTCCCAGCCATCTCGTAAGCCAATCCTCGACGGTGAGACGTCCGGACTCGGGCGGCAACCCGAGTTGCTGGGCTCGCAGCGCGCGTGTCAGTTCGTCTGAAACTTCCTTGCGCGTGCCGCCGTAGATGTGCTTGCGGTACCGCTTCCCGTTGCGGTAGCCATGATCGATAACCGTGACCCAACGTCCGTCTTTACGTTGGAAGATCGATCCTTCCCCTTTTCCCCGTTTGCTCATTTGTGGACTCCCGTTTGTTGGTTTTTCGTTCTAAATGCGTATACCCTCATCTTGTTTCTCGCTTGCTTGCACTCCGCGCGCGGGCACAGATTAGCCCGGTCATTGCGTGCCTTCTTCGGTGGAAAGATTCTATGGCAAATATCGCAGCGGACGCGGGGCCGTTGAAGTAGAACCTGGCTTAAAAGCTGCACACCAATCGAAGTCAGCAGACGGTTTCCGATACCGAGCGGGTGACTCACGCCCAACCGGACATCGATCTCCGATTTCCATGCGACAGATAGGCCCGTTTCACCTTCGTCCAGCCACTGATTAAGGACATTCGCCAGCACCTGCTTTTGCTCCTTGAGAGTACTCCTCTTCTGAGCCGCTAGCCCTGCAAGAAGGGGATTCTCTGCGAGCGGATCTCCCTCCTGAAGGGTTGCGAGCGGCCAGAGCCTCGCGCCGTCAGGGACCACTCGGCGATGGCCTTGAACCTCTAATTCGAAACGAAAATTTCTGCGCCTGTTCCGGGGGATTCCTTCGTAAAGCCACGACCAATCAGCTTCCTCAGTCTTGCGGCCTCGCCGGAGGTTGTCAGCGACGGTAAGCGCGCCTTCGGCTCTTGAAATGTATCGCCACCAGCCATTTACCGGTTCGCGTGCGCGAATGCCGCTCTGCCAATCGAGCTCATGGCACCGTCCAAAATCTCGGCTCCGATGCCCCAGAGCAAACCCGTGTTTGCACAATCCGAGTGGGCCATACTTGCGGGCGAATGTTCGAAGTGCCTTCTCATCTCGGTTACCCAGCCCAAGGAAATCGTCAAGGAGTTGAGACCCGGAGACGGCGCGACGGGAGTAAAGTTCCCTGACTTTTTTGAGGTCCGTTTCTGTTCGCCAAATGATCTGACCCTCCTCGATGCTCACGCGCTCTGTGGAAGGGCGGATAGATTTGATGCTCGCCGGTGTAATGTGTAATGTAATGTACAAGTGTTGAAGTCTCCGCGCCGCCCACCATAGAATACTGCTTGGTACCCGGTAACACAAGGAGAATAATTATGGAAAAGCTGTTGTTGAAGCCCGCCGAAGTGAGCGAGCTGGCTGGCTTGGGCAAATCGAAAACATACGAACTGATCGCCACGGGCGAGATCCCGTCTGTTCGGATCGGCCGGTCGGTTCGAGTACCTGCGGATCGGCTGCGGGAGTGGATCGAACAGTTGAAGGGCGGAGAATCCTTCAAAGATGCTCAGAAAAGCGCGTAGTTCTCAGAATCTGCTCTGTTTTTTGCCGCTATTTTGAGCGAAATCTAACCGTTTATGAATGCTGAAATAGATCAGTGGTATCGCACCGGGGCTGTCGCGAAAATGCTCGACACCTCCGCGCACACAATTCGGGAACTCGCGCGGGCTGGACTGATCGAGTCGCAGGTTCGGAAAGGCTACCGTTATATACCGGGCCGCGAAGTCGAGCGGCTCAAGGCCGAGGGCGTGCCGCCCATACCGGCGAGCACTGATTTTATTGGCGACCCTTCGGAGCCCGACGGGATCGAATCCGAGCGGCCTACGCGCACGCGAGGCGCGACTCCGGGGCTCTACGGCGAGCCATCTGAGCAACTGATCCGCTCGAAGGAAAGGCTTCTGGAAGCGGAACATGAGGAGCAACTGCGCACCATGCAACAGGCGAGGAAGGAAGAAGAAGCGCGAGCACGGCGCGCCCAGCAAATCGAGCGCTGGCGGGACCGCTATCGGCGGATGGCCACCGCCGCGGCGCACGGCGAGGTCTTAGCCGACCTGCTCAACAAAGTGGACCGGCTGCTCGACACGGCACCGCCGTTTTCTGACGTGAGCACTCAAGTCCAGCAGCTCATTGACGTCGTGATGCGGCCAATCCGAGAGCGCGAGCGGCGAGAGCAGGCGCTCGAAGAGCATCGGCAACGAAGTGAGCGGGCGCTGCAGACAATTACTCAAGCGAGCTTGGGATACTTTGATGTCGAGCGCGATGACCCGGATGAAGCCCGAGAACTCGCGCGCAGCGCACTCGCGGCGCTCCCGCCAGACGCCAGCGAACGGCACATACGCGCGACGCTAGAGCACGCGATCGCGCCCGTCAAAGAGCGGATTGCGCGCCGACGTGAAATCAAAAGTCGTTTATTGAACTTGGTGTACCTCTCCCACAGCCCATACGGCGAACGTGATCGCATGAAGTGCCAAGTCCAGTCTGCCCTCGAAGGATTGCCCCTGAACGCCACCGCAGCCGATGTTGACGCCGCAGTAGAGCGCGTGGTTGCACCTTTCCGGGCTGCGGACCAGCAATCCGCGGCTGCGCAGAAGCAACAGGAGGCCGCATCCAATGCGAGATTCCGGTGGACCCTTTTGCTTCGAGAGCATATCGATACCCGCTTGGAACAGCTCGAACAAAAGGGACGTGTGACGTTTGACGATTTTTGGGATCGGCGCGACTTATTTCGCAAACTCGAACCGAGGATTGAGCCGACCATCATTGCCGAAATTCTCAAAGATCCGGCGCCGTCCGACGCCCAACTGAAGCAGCGCATCGCTGCGCTTGTAGATCAGCACTACAAGGAATTTTGCGATTGATCCCGCAATCTATCGCCGCGCTCATTGACCAACTCCGGAGTCTCGCGCACGAGGAGAAGCTTTCTTCGACCGTGCGCAGGGAAGTAACGAGCGCAGTCCGGCGCGCCCTGCTCCCGCGCGGTAAGAAATCGAACTCGCGCGATAGCGCGTACGACGACTACAAAAGAGGCATGCGCGGACTTCCGCTCTATCGCAAGCATATTCCGGGCTACGAAAAGCTCGGACCGTGGCGCCGCGAGCGCGCGCAACGTCAGTTACGCCAAGCTCTTGCCAAACGCGCAGAACGCGAAAGGAAACGTCAGAAGACGGCGACAAATGAACCCTCGGTCGCGATGACCAGCTAAGTCGCGGTCGCTGCGACAGGCTCAACCTGGTCGCGTCGACATTTCGTTTTCAGGCGTTGTCATCGCCGATTTCGTTTACGATCCAGTTCGAAAGGAGTTAATTCGAATATGGCAAGCCTGAAAGATCAAGTGGACGATCTGCAGAGCACGGTTGGTGAAGCGCGGCAGATCCTGGAAGATGCCTATACGCCCGAGGCAACGCGCGCCGACCTGGTGACGGCTGTTAGCGAAGCGATCGCCGCACTGTCTGATGAGGATGAAGGCGACGAAGACGACGACCAGGACGACGACACGGACTGACGGTGCCCTTCCGGCTGTCGAGTTTCGACGACGCCGGAAGGGAGATCGCCTCCCACAAAGGGAATCCGGCAAACAATCGAGGCCGCAAGGAGGAAAACCGCGACGTGACCGATCGCGCGCTCCGCTACAGGGCTCATGCGAACGCGCCGCCAGGCCCACGGATCTGTGGGCTCTGCGGCTCGACGCGAAACATCGATATCGGCCATATAAACGGTCATGAAGAGGACAATTCCGCTGCGAATAAGCTCTACATGTGCCGCTCCTGCAATGTGCGCTGCGGCAACACTCTCAGACGTGCTGGACTCGGCAGACTCACCCAGCAGTACAATCCTGCGCCTGAAGGCGCGCCGAACTTGGGCGCATGGGTCAATGCGGTTCTGAGTATTAAGGGCGACTCGGGGGGCAACATGCCCGTAGCCGAAGCCGTTGATGTGATCCGAGCGACACCGCCGAGCAAACGCTCGAGCTTTGCGCGCGAGATATGGGCAATCCGAAGGCGCCGCGGTACCGACCGCTCAGCCGTGCCGTTCTGAGGCCATGCCGAAAACAAGCGGAAACGCGATGCCGCTCTGGGTCGCCGATCATCTCGCGAACGTCCGCCGCATGTTGGACGAGGCTCATCGCAGCAATGACCCGCGCGTCAAAATGACTGCGCTTCGCATTCTCGAACGTCAGGCGATTACGATTCGGGACCTGGAGTTCGACTACTGGGCGGATTCGATCACAGGGCTCTAAAGGTCCAAAAACAGCAACGGCAGCCGTTTGAGCGGCTGCCGTCGGAAAGGTCTTGAACCGATGCTCTTACCAACATCGGACAGCCCCAGTCTACCAGATAGGGCTACGCAGCACAATGCATCGATCGCGGCTCCGGCCGGCGAGCCCGAGTACCTGTCGGAAAGCAGTCCGAAGGATCGCCCTTGGGACCGACACCGGAGCGAAGCCGACCGGGTAGCGTCGATGTACCTGAATGCTTCCGGCTGGTTTCATCGATTGGGCGAGCGCGTCGAGCAGTGTTCTCAGGTGCTTCAATTCGCCTGGTCCCCAGAGAAAGAGACTCCCGGCGCGCTGACGTTGAAGCTGCGCCAAGCGTATTTTTGTCGGGTGCGCCATTGTCCCGTCTGCCAGTGGCGGCGGTCCCTGATGTGGATTGCGCGTTTTCTGGAAGGCGCGCCGCGCCTGCTTTCTCAACATCCAAAGGCCCGATTCATCTTCCTTACACTCACGCGAAAAAACGTTCCAGTCGGCGAACTGCGGAGCGCGCTTCAAGAAATGAGCGACGGGTGGGGGCGGCTGTCAAAGCGGAAAGAGTTCTCAGCGGTCCTCGGCTGGCTCCGCACGGTTGAGGTCACACGTGGGAGAGACGCAACGGCACATCCGCACTATCACGCGCTTCTCGTCGTCCCATCAGATTACTTTCGAAACCCTGAGGAATACCTCACGCACGCCGGATGGACAACGTTGTGGCGGGATTCGCTCCGCCTCGATTACGATCCAATCGTCCACGTCACGGCAGTAAAATCCAAGTGCGCCGCGAGGTCCAGCGGGCGGCCGTCCAAACCGTTGTTGAACGCTGCACGCGAGACGCTGAAGTATG
This sequence comes from Bryobacterales bacterium, assembly GCA_003170295.1. Classification (GTDB taxonomy): domain Bacteria; phylum Acidobacteriota; class Terriglobia; order Bryobacterales; family Bryobacteraceae; genus Palsa-187. The sequence goes on from PNAJ01000153.1 coordinate 32,569, forward strand.
CCGTTAAGCCTGCGGACATGTCGGCGGATGCCGATTGGTTCCTTGAGCTGACGTGTCAACTACACAGGTGCCGTTTCATCGCGTCCGGGGGAATCCTCAAAAACGTGCTCCGCGAACGCGATGAAGCGAACGATGATCTGCTCTTGCTCGGTGACGGGGAAGGGGGGGAAAGCCCTCGGCTCTATTTCGATTGGTGGCGGCCAGTGCGCAGATACAAGCGGAGACCTTTCGACCCTTGAAGGGGCGGGCGTTTGCTTTTTCTGGAAAACCCGCGAATTTGGGTTATACTCGGAGTCGCCCGCGCAGAGGATAGGGCAACGCAGGGATGCGACCTGAGCGCTGCCGCGGGTGCGGACTGTCCGGGGGCCATTCTTGGCTCCCGGCTCCCAAGCGGGCCGCTGACACCTGAGGGCATGGATACGCGCCGCCGGGAGGTTGTCATTGGAATTTCAGGGGCTGTTGTGTCGAAGTCGGACACGTTGACGGACACGGAGGAGCTTCCGCCGATCCATCCGTCTGCCTCTCCCGTCCATTTTTCAGTGCGGCTCCTTTGTGAAAACTTCGATTCTGGTGAGCCGGTACTTGTCATTGGCGATTTTAAGGTGGGCGTGGGTGTTAACGCTCGCCTGACCTTCGGTTACGGTTCCGGGCGAGAGGTCTTGCAGTTCCACAGTTTGGCTATTCCAGTCATTTCCGTTTTTGTCTAGCAGGGTCAGCGTGACGGACACCTTATCGTACGTACGAGTCGAGGTGTTTCTGAGAGCCACAACGAGTTTGACCGTGCCCGCGACTTTGGGAACTACTAGCACCAACCTCTCAGCTCTTAGTCCCAATTCCGTCATCTGCTTCTGTGCCGCCGCCGAAACTGCAATCGGCGTTTCCGCCGCGTTCAGCGCAGTCATGAAGACCAAAGCTACCAGAATCCACTTCATCCTCTGATGTTACCTTGTCGGGCGACAAGAATCCGCCGCCCGAGGCGAATTCCCGAAGCCACGGCCACGTTAGGAGCCAGTCTGCTGAAAAGCGATAAATCCCAGGGGGTGTGGGGGAAGGTCCCCCACTCTTCTCTTGATACTTAAGGGATAACTCGCGGATTGTTTTGACAGCCATCCTGACAGCCAAGCCGCCGGAAACGGGCGGAAACAACGGACGATTTAGTACACCGGAAGTCCATATGTCGAACACAATGTTACGCGGCGGACTCCTGTGGACACATAACAGCACAACTACGAACCAGAAGGTCGGCCGTTCGAGTCGGTCCGGGCGCACCAAGAACTCCAGACGAATTAGTTATTTGCGGTTGGTAAATCTGTGTTCAGAATCGTGGCATGCTACGCTGGGCCGAGGAGGGGCGGTGGGACAGATCGCCGCTCTAAGTGACATGGCTGGCTACATTATGAGACCCAACGTCAGGGTGCTCCTGACTATAGGTATGTTTTTGGGATTTATAGAAACGGCGGGCGCTGTGTCGTTCACGAACACGCAAGCTGGTCCGAACACTTGGGTGTATACCCTCACGTTTGCTCCCGAAGATAATTATTCGGTCACCCAGGCTTCCACTACGATCACGCTGACCGGATTGACGGGCGTCACATCAGCTTCCGGACCGACCTCGACGGACTTCCCAGGGACATTGAACACCGTCAATCTCGCCTGGACCGCGCAGGTGACCAACGGCGGCACCACGGTGATCTGGACTCACGTGGGCGGAGGGACCGGCGATTTCAATAGCGTGCAGCACGTCTTCGGATTTTCGGTGACCGCGAACGCACCCAACGGCACGGCGGCGCTGGTCACCAGCGGGTTCTCGCGCGATCTGCCCAACCCGGTCAACCAGGATATTAGCGGCAACGCCGTGGGTCCGGCCGCCACCACGTTGGTGGTGTTGCCGCAGATTGCGTTTGGCGCAGGTTGGTATTCGGCGGTTTACTTCACCAACACCGGGACCACCAACGCCCAATTCTTGGTGAAGTATACGGCTGACAATGGCACGCCGCTGGTGCTTCCGGCGGCAGGGACTTCTTCGCTACCGCTTACCCTCGGGCCCCAAACCACCGCGATCATCGAAGCGCCGAACACCGGAAGCTTCAACCAGGGCTATGCTACGGCGCTGGTGCCGCCAGGTGTTCAGGGTTACGGCGTCTTCCGGCAAAGCGTTCCCGGCATTGCGGATCAGGAGGCGGTGGTGCCGCTTTCCCTGGCATCGAATGTGGGCGAGACGCTCATTTTCGATGAAACGAGCTACATCACGGCGGCAGCGATGGCCAACCCCACCGCGATCCCAGTCACGGTTTCCATTTCCGTCGTGAGCCAGAGCGGCATTCCGGTCGGGACGGCGACGGTTCCCCTGGCGCCTTTCAGCCACACTGCGGTGGCCATGCGAAATATACCCGGATTGAGCGGAATGGTGGGACAGAGGGGACTGGCGACGTTCTCAGTGACGAATGGAAATGTGGCGGTGCTGGGACTGCGGTTCAACGGACAAGCATTCACGTCCATCCCGACAGTGGGACGCTGACGGCGAGCGTGATTGATTTGTGAAACGCACTTGTGCCAGCGGTGCTCGTCCGCTCGCGCTACAATGGCGCGAATGAGTTTAGTGGTCGACGTCCACACGCACATGCTGGCCAATGAGTGGCTGGCGCTGTTGAAGCAGCACGGTGGTCCAACTTACTCCGTCGCTCCCATGGGCCGCCTCGAACAGGTAATCCACTCGGATGGCGCGCCGTTCATGATCCCGCTTCCGGAGATGTTCGACTATGATTTGCGCATCAAGAACATGGACCGCGCGCGAGTCGACCTGGCCGTCGTCTCCCTGACTTGTCCCAACGTCTATTGGGGCGATCGAGACATCAGCCTCCGGGCGGCGCGCATCGTGAATGAAGATATGGCGGCGGCGCAGCGGGCTTTTCCCGACCGCATTCGCTGGTTCACATCATTGCCCTGGCAATATCCCGAGGCGGCGCTCGGAGAGTTGAAGCGGACGCTTGAAGCCGGCGCGGTGGGAGTGATGGTGCTTGCAAACATCGCTGGCCGCTCGCTTACCGATCCGCTGTTCGCCACAATCTGGGAGGCGATCGACGCAGCCGCATTGCCCGTGCTGGTCCATCCGACCGCTCCCCCTGGATCGCGCGAAATGGACATGGCGGCAACCAACACCATTCCGCCGATCGGGTTCATGTTCGACACTACGCTCGCCATCGGCCGATGCATCTACGACGGCTTCTTCGACCGCTATCCGAACCTGAAAATCATTGCGGCCCATGGAGGCGGAGCATTGCCGTATCTGGCCGGCCGCCTGGACGTATGTTTTGACCACATTCCGCAGTGCTCGGCGAACATCAGCGAGCCGCCGACCAATTATCTTCGGCGAATCTACGTGGACGCGGTGGTTTACCGGTTGGACGCTCTGAAGCTCGCCGTCGATGTTTGCGGACCCGAAAACGTGCTCTACGGATCGGACTATCCGCACAAGATCGGGGACATGATCGGGTGTCTCTCGCGCGTGGACTCGCTGCCCGGAGACGTGCGGCACCTGGTGCGCGGCCAGAACGCAATGCGGATTTTCAAGCTCGGGTGACGCTTATGACAGCCGCCGTCGAAGATCGCGCGGTCCGAAAAGTTTCTAGACGGCTGATCTGGTTCCTGGTGATTCTGTACGCGTTCTCTTACCTGGATCGCATCAACATCGGGTTCGCGGCCCTGTCCATGAATCGCGATCTCAGGCTTACAGCGACCCAGTTCGGCGCGGCCAACACCATCTTCTATCTGGGCTATATCCTCTGCGAAATTCCGAGCAATCTGATGCTCGCCCGCTTCGGCGCACGCGTCTGGCTCCCCCGGATTCTGATCACCTGGGGGATCGCGTCCGCTGCCACGATGTTCGCGAATAGCGCCGCGAGCTTGTATTCGATTCGCGCCCTGGTTGGCCTCGCGGAAGGTGGATTTCTCCCGGGAGTACTCCTCTATTTGACGCTGTGGTTCCCGCAGGCTCATCGCGCCAAGGCGAACGCGCTTTTCATGATCGCGCAGCCTTTGACGATCGCGGTGGGAGCACCTCTCTCCGGCCTGATTCTCGATCGGCATAACGCTCTCGGCATGGCTGCCTGGCGATGGCTGTTCCTGATAGAGGGCTTGCCGTCCGCAATCCTGGGAATCGTCGCGTACTTCTACCTCACCGATAAACCAGAGGACGCGAAGTGGCTGACTGCGGATGAAAAAAGCGCGCTGGCCCGCAGTATCGAACCCGGACCGGTCCGCGGTCAGCGGACTCCATGGCGCGAGATGCTGACCCGGCAGGTCATTCTACTATCCATCGCCTATTTCGGCCTGATCATGACGCTGAATACAATCGTCACCTGGACTCCGCAGATCGTGCGGGAAATGGTCGCCGAACACAGCTTTTCCTCGGTGGGGCTACTCACTGCGCTTCCGGCGCTGATCACTGCCTTGTTAATGCCCTTCTGGAGCGCCCATTCGGACCGGACGCGAGAGCGGGCGTGGCATATCGTGGCGCCCATGGCATTCGCGGCGCTCGGCTGGGTCTTCGTCGCGTCGTTCAAGCTGCCCGATCTCCGCATGCTGGGATTGACCTTCTGCTCGGTGGGAGGATTCACCGCGATGAGCGTTCTCTGGGCAGTCCCGCCGGCACTTCTCTCTCCGGCGGCACGCCCGGCCGGAATCGCATTCATCAGCTCCTGCGGGATCCTGGCGAGCATGGCGACCCCTCTGCTCATCGGGTTCCTTCGAGACCTGACGCACAGCTTCGTGGCTGGCCTCTTCTTCCTTGCACTTGTTTTGATTGGAGCGTCTGGCCTCGCGGTAGCCGCCCTCGGTCGGACCGAGCGTTGTTAATTCGCGGAAGGCTTTTCTACGCGGTCGATGACGAGCACATCGACGGGCGCCTTGGTGGATTCCAGTTTCAATCCCAGTTGCTGCTGGAATGCGGTAAACAGATCCGGAGGCGCGTCGGCATTGTCAGAGGAAGGCGGAGCGGTGGCCGCGGCGCCGGCGAGCTGAGCCTGGGCTCCATCGGGCGTCCACTTCAGGATGAAGTCATACCTGGTGGAAGCGAATCCCGTCTGATCCACCACCGGCTTCTCCAGGATGTTGGCCTGCAGCATGCTGGCGAATTCCGCCATGGTCGCGTTCCTGACACTTAAGCCTCGAGGTCCGCCGCCAAAGCCGGGAAGGCCGTTCGGATTGGCTGCGGTTTTCGCGATCTTTGGGCCAGTCTTTACGACTGTGATGGCGTACACAGACAGCTCTTTCTTATCGCGATGGAAGGTGAGCTGGAAGCGATCGGCCAACAGCTTCTGCATCATCGCTTTCAATTGCTTAATGCTGGGTACACCGGCAACGTCGGCCTTGGCGGTAATATCGTACTTCTCCGTTTCGAGCCAGGCGGGTCCGCCCGTAATCTGCCGGGGATGAAGATCATAGGCAAACTTGACCAGGTCGCTCACAGAGCAATCGGTCGTGGTAAGAAGGCCGCTTGGGTTCACCAGAATTGAAAAGCGCGCATCAGGCTTGCTGGGCTTGATCGTGGCGACCTCAAATACCGGAGTCGCATCCGCAGCCATCACCTTCGGCGGGGGCGGAGGCTCGGGAATCGCCCACTCGGTCGCGGGGGTGGCACGTGTCAGGTTTAGGGGCAGCGGTGCACCCTGGTTCCAGGTTCCTGTGATCGCGTTCCCGTCCGCACTTAGCCTTCCCTCATAACCGCCATTAATCGCGGCGATGGTCATTTTTATTGTCGAACCGTCTTTAGTGAACGCGCTGGCGGATATGGGCGACCCTCCTTGGTCGATGCTGTACATCACCGCCTTCAGCTTGTCATCGTCCAACGAGATCTTGATCACGATCCGCAGTTCTTGAGGACCGGCTTTTAATGAGCCCTGCCAGGTGCCGGTTATATTTTGGGCGTGCAACGCGCTTCCCGCGGTTGCCAGAGCGGCCATCCACAGCATCAACCTTTTCATGGGCGATCTCCTGTAACGATAGGTCCATTTTGGCATCATTTTTGGTGGCCTCAGCGAGATCGTTACTTTCTCGTTACTATCCTCGTTATTATCCACGTCGACACGACTGTCGACGCGGCACGCCTGGAGGCGTGCGCCACAAGACTTGCCGGCAATTGCGACAGGGGGACCGGCGGCGAGAGGGCCATGCTTACGAATTCGCCGAGACACGCCACCAGTGTAGTGCGTCTTTGATTTCAAACGGTATGATTCGGGACGGGGCAAATAGGGTACAGGCACGAAGTTTCGCAAGTGCGGCGAAATTCGAGCCAGTCCCCCATTTGCGCACTGGAGCGTTACTGGCCACCATGGTGCTTTTGAGATAGGTGTTAGCCGATTTTTTCGGCGATGGACTTTGCTTGCAAGAATTGGAGAAGATAATCCGGACCGCCCGCTTTTGAGTCGGTTCCGGACATATTAAATCCACCAAAAGGATGGGCGCCGACCATGGCGCCGGTGCATTTCCGATTTAAGTATAAATTGCCGACGAAAAATTGCTCGCGGGCTTTGCGAAGTTTTTCGGGATTTTTCGAATAGGCGGCTCCGGTGAGGCCGTATTCACTATCATTGGCGAGCTGGAGGGCGTGATCGAAGTCCTTCGACTTGGTGACGGCGAGGACGGGGCCGAACACCTCCTCTTGGAAGAGGCGGGCTTTGGAATCGATATCGGCGATCACGGTGGGCTGGATGAAATAGCCGTCGCCCGCGGCTGGGCCGCCGCCCGAAATCAAGCGGCCTTCCTTTTTGCCGACCTCAATATAATCGAGGATCGCCTTGCGGGCGCTCGCGCTGATCACGGGACCCATGAAGTTCGCCGGATCGTCGGCTGGACCTACGGTAAGCGCCGCGACCTTGGTTTTAACCTTCTCCAAGAATTCGTCGTACACCGCTTCGTCGACGATCGCGCGGGAGCAGGCCGAGCATTTCTGGCCCTGATAGCCGTACGCCGATTGGACCACGCCGGTGGCGGCGCTTTCCAGATCGGCTTCGCGATCGACAATAATCGCGTCCTTGCCGCCCATTTCGGCGACGACGCGCTTAATCCAGACTTGCCCTTTGCGCGGCTTGGCGGCGAGCTCATTGATGCGGAGGCCGACAGCGCGCGAGCCGGTGAAGGAGACGAATCGAGTCTTAGGATGTTCGACGAGCAAATCGCCGACCGAAGAGCCGCTGCCGGTACACAACGAAAAACTGCGGGCGGGGAATCCGGCTTCGCGCAGCACTTCGGCGAATTTCTGGGCGATGGTGGGGGTTTCGCTCGACGGCTTGATGACTACGGTGTTCCCGGCGACCAGAGCCGCCAGCGACATGCCCGCCATGATCGCGAGCGGAAAATTCCACGGCGGAATCACGATGCCCGCGCCGAGAGGAAGGTAAATCATCTCGTCACGCTCGCCGGGCATTTGCACGGTGGGCTCGGGCGACGCGAACTTCTGCATTTGGCGGGCGTAATATTCGGCGAAATCGATGGCTTCACTGACGTCGCCATCGGCTTCGGGCCAGGTCTTGCCGGCTTCGACCACGAGCCAGGCGTCGAAATCGAATTTACGCTGGCGGATCAGCGCGGCCGCGCGGACTACGAGTTCGACGCGATGCTCGGCGGGGACGCGGCTCCACTCGGTGAAGTAGGCGTGGGCGTCCTCAATGGCGCGGGTGGCGAGCTCCGGGGTGGCCTTGTGATGCCGGCCGACGACCTCCGACGATTGCGATGGATTGACGCTGGTCAACAGGTCGCCGGTTTTGTGCGCGGAGCCGGCGATCCATAATTCGTAATCGCATCCCATTTCCTTGCGGACGCGCGCGAGCGCTGCAACGGCCGCGGCGCGATTCGCGGGAATCGAAAAATCTGTGACCGGTTCATTCGTGAAGGCAGAGAGCCGCCCGGTCGCGGCAGGAGTAGTCATAAGTGACGGGTCTTATCCTTCTATGATGCGGCGGCCGCGTTCGAACAAGTCGGCGGCTTCGTCGGCCACGCGGCGTCCCTTTTCGAACAATTCCTTGCCTTTTTCGGCGAGATCGCCGCCGGCGTCGGACAGCACTTCGCGTCCTTCGCGAGTCTTCTTGCTGATATAGCGCCGCGTGTCTCGCCCGGTTTGCGGAGCATAAAGAAGAGCGATGGTGGCGCCGATGGCCGCCCCCGCCGTGAACCAAATCAGATGACTGCCGTTGTCTCGCGCCATATCCATATTCTACTCTTTCGAGGAAAAGAGATGGGGGCGAAAGCCGGGATAGACCGCTGAAGTCCACGCGGCGCGGAGGTGCGAGAACTTTCGCAGGAGATTGTGGTGCCTTGGGACAGAGAGGTCAGTCTCGGTTTTTGCGATTTTGAAGAGTGCTCGCGAAGCCCAAAAGAAGTAAGCTCGGGTATATGGACCCTCGTGAAGAATCGCATGACCTGGACCTGGTAACGGTGTTTCAATCGGCCGGCACGACGTCTGAGATGGAAGCGCTCTCGGTGCAGTCGCTGCTTGAAGCGGCTGGAATCACTGCCGTGGTCGTGGGTACGCAGAGCCTGCCCAGTTTACCGGAAGAAGTGCGAGTTGCGAAAGAACACGTCACGGAAGCCAAGCGCGTGATCGCGGACGCACTGGCAGCCGGCGCCGCGGGGGCGGCCGAGGCGGAGAAGCAGACTGAGTAAGTTGCGCCGGCTGAGAGCCGGCGGCAGGCCGACGGCCTGCCCCACCACGTTAAAATCCACGTCGACACGACTGTCGACGCGGCACGCCTGGAGGCGTGCGCCACAAGCCTTGCCGGCAATTGCGGGAGGCGAGAGGGCCGAGTTATCGAAGGCGCTTCCGGAGATAGATCGCGGCGAGACCGGCGCAGGTGCAGAGCCACGCCGCTGGTTCCGGCGTGACGACCGACGAGACGCCCGGCGCGGAATCGGACGCGGGAGGATCGGTAAGCAGCACCGCGTGCTCGACTCCATTCAATACTCCGGTGCCCACCACCTGATTGCTGCCGTTGATGCCGTATAACTGGGTGATCTCCCCGCCCCGCGCATCGATCAGCAGCGCGTTGATGTCCCACATCACGCCGCCCTCTTCGATGAATCCGTGCGTCGCGACATTCCCGCTAGTCCACGAATAACCGACCGCGTTACCCGCATCGTTGATCCCGTAGGCGTAGCTCGCAACGCCTCCCAGCGTGCCCAGATCCTGCATGGACGTTCCGTTCGAAATGAAGGCGTGCGCATATCCGCTCGAAACCTGGGAGCTGCCGGCGATAAAACCGGACGCGTTGATCGCCATGCCGTAGCTCGCGGCTCCGCCCAGCGTGCCCAAATCGGCGTATCCTTGCGCGGGAGTCCAGACAAAAGCGCGGAAATTTCCACCCGATGTCATACCGGTGCCGGCGACGTCTCCCGCATCGTTCAAACCGTAGGCTGCCGACCAGGAGCCTCCGGAGAACGTGCCGAGATCGATGACGGTTCCGTTCAGCGCCACAAACGCGTTACCTTGCCCGTTATTGACGAGCATGCCCGCCACCGCGCCCGCATCGTTGATCGCCAAGGCATACGAACCGGCACCGCCGACGTTGGCAGCGACTCCGTTTTTCCACACGGTCGCGTAAGTCTGTCCTCCGAAATACTGCGTGCCCGCGATCGCGCCCGCGTTGTTGATCGCGGCGGCCTGTCCTTGGGTAGCTGTCGAGTTGACTGTCAAATCCGCGAGGCCGGACGCGGAAAAGGAAAATGCGTGCATGTAGCCGAACATCGTGGTCGCGGTGCCGACGGCTTGGCCAAGATTGTTCACTCCGGTCGCCATCGCGGCTGAACCTCCCAGTGTGCCGAGATCGGTGAGAGTGTAGATCGGTCCAGCCACGGTAAACGCCGGGGCCGCTAGAATCGAGATCAAGCGAATCCAATTCATTTGCGGTGCACACAGTATGTGCTTGCGGGGGCGCGATTGAAAGAACCAATTGCTACAAATTCAGTGGGACTTACTGGCTATTCCATTGAATATCTAGGGAATATCTTAAGAAGGCGGCAAGTCTCGCAAGAACGCGGACAGCTCGCTCTCAATCTGTCGAAGTGTTTCACCTGCGTGATCGGCTAGCGGCCTGTCGCAGCGAAATCGTTACTATCCCCCCTCACGGTCGGGGTTCTGGGTCAACGCTGAGGCGATTCCGGATATGCGCGATCATTCGGACACCGAACCCCGCGGGCAATGGCGTATCCTGACACTTTGCCCATGGCGTCCGACAACGCACCTATATATAACTGGAAGCGCACTGCGCGAGGCATGCTGGCGCTCGCGGCGGTGTACTGCGCCGTTGTGTATCTGATCCCGAAGCCCGAGGCGGTGAAGCCGGAAGGATGGAGACTCACCGGGATTTTCATCGCGACGATCGCGGGATGCATCCTGCAACCGATCCCTGGCGGAGCGCTGGTGCTGCTGGCGGTGACCCTCGCGTCGATCTTCGGAGGCCTGACGGTAGAGCAGGCGCTGGCCGGGTACGCCGATAAAGCGGTCTGGCTGGTCATGGCGGCGTTTTTCATTTCGAGGGCGCTGGTGAACACCGGGCTCGCGCGAAGAATCGCATTGTTCTTTGTGCGGATGTTCGGGAAAAGCTCGCTGGGCGTGTCGTACGCGCTGTCGCTGTCGGATCTGGTTCTCGCGGGAGTGATTCCGTCAAATGGAGCCCGCTCGGGCGGAGTGATTCTGCCGATCGTGCGATCGATCGCGGAACTGTACGGGTCGAAGCCGGGCGCGACCGCGGGGTTGCTGGGGTCCTTCCTGATGACCGCGGTGTATCAGAGCATTTGCGTCACTTCCGCGATGTTTTACACGGGGCAGGCGAGCAATCCTCTGGCGGCGCGGATCGCGGCAACGTTCGGATATCAGGTCACTTGGGCGAGTTGGATTCAGGCAGCGATTGTGCCGGGAATCGTTTCCATGCTGGTGGTGCCGTGGGTGGTGATGAAGCTGAACCCTCCGAGCGTTCTGCACACGCCCGAAGCGCCGGTATTCGCGGCGCGGGAGCTGCGCGAGATGGGTCCGCTGAAGCATGGGGAACGAGTTCTAGGAGTCGTGTTCATTCTCGTCTGCGGATTTTGGGTGACGTCGTCATGGACCAAGATCGATGTCACGGTGACGGCTCTGGTGGGCGGCATCACTCTCATTCTCACGGGGGTTTTGAGTTGGGAGGACGTGAAGGGCGAGCGCGCCGGCTGGGATATTTTCGTCTGGTATGGAGGATTGCTGCGCCTGGGCACGGCGCTCAACGAAGCGGGCGTGACGAAGGCATTGGCGGAGGGCGTCGGTCACATATTCGGCGGCTATGGATGGATGGGATTGTTCGCGATCGCGCTGATTATTTATTTTTACGCGCACTATGCATTCGCCAGCATCACCACGCATCTGATAGCGATGTTCCCGGCGTTTCTCGCGGTGCTGCTGGCGAAGGGAGGTCCTCCGGGACTGATGGTATACGCGTTCGCATGCTTCGCGAATCTTTCGGCGGGGCTGACCAATTACGGGACAACTCCGTCGCCGATGTTTTTCGCGCAGGAGTATGTTTCGCTCAAAAAGTGGTGGCAGGTGGGGCTGGTGGTGAGCGTCGTGAACATCATTATATGGTCGGTAGTGGGGTTTAGTTGGTGGAGATTTTTGAAGATTTGGTGAGGTGAAAGGCATTGAGAATACCTGGACGATTCTTCAGCTTTGCGGTGATTCTGCTTCTTGCCATATCGGAGGGATGAAGGAATTTGATCCAATTTCCGTATTCGGGAATTGCATTCGCGATCCGCAGCAGATGCAACCGACCATGGACCACTTTCAGGAAATGATGCAAAACGCCGCTAAGAAGAAATAGGAGACAATCCTTCACTCCGACAACGCCGCGAGCACCTGCTCCGCATGACCCTCGGGCTTCACCTTCGCGAAAATCTTCGCGATTTTTCCGTCGGCCCCAACCAGAAACGTGGTGCGCTCGATACCCATGTATTTCTTGCCGTACATGCTCTTCTCTTTCCACACGCCGTATGCTTCGGCGATCGCGTGATCGGGATCGGGCACGAACGCGTATGGCAATCCGTACTTGACGGCGAATTTTTGCTGCGCCTCTTCCTTATCTGGCGAGAGGCCGACGATCATCGTTTCCTGTTTGTCGAACTTTTTCTTGAAGTCGCGGAATTCGCAAGCCTCCTTCGTGCATCCGGGCGTGTCCGACTTGGGGTAGAAGAACAGCACCACCCGCTTGCCTTTCAATTTCGAAAGCTGAAATGAGACGGTTTTAATCTCTGGAGCCTTGTCGCCGACTTGGAGAGCCATATGCGGAGATTGTAGACTAGTAAGTATGAAAAAGGGAATCATTGCGACGAGTTGTTTGGCAGCCGGTCTTATGGTTGCCGCTTACGCGGCACCGCCCGCGGGCGACGCCGAGAAGGGTAAGGCCGTGTTCGAGGACAATTGCGCGGTGTGCCACAACGCCGATAGCGACGAGAAGAAGATAGGTCCCGGCTTGAAGGGTCTTTTTAAGAAAGAAAAGCTGAACAACGGCAAAAAGCCGACCGAAGCGAACATCAGAGCGATCATCAACGCGGGCGGCAACGGGATGCCAGCCTACTCCGACATGTTGAGCGACGAAGAACGCGACAACGTACTCGCGTATTTGAAGACGCTGTAGTTTACACTGGTAGTAAGTTCGCTCAAAACGTCCTCATCGTCTAGTCGGCCTAGGACATCGCCCTTTCACGGCGGTAACGGGGGTTCGAATCCCCCTGGGGACGCCAATCAAATCAAAGCGGATAGCCGTTTTTTGAATATCGCGCTCAACGCCGCGGTGACGCTACGGTGACGATGGAACTCAATCTTTCGCTCCGCCGAAGCGAATGCAACCGCTGGCGGTTTGCAGCACCGCTTGGCCGCCCTCGGTCGAAACGAGGGCGGAGGGTGAGCCATCTACGAGGTAGGTAGGCTTGCGACCGGTAGGCTTGCGACCGGTAGGCTTGCGACCTGCTCAAGCAGGCCCTCTGGTATGTTATGATTGCGAACCTAAAGGACGCAAATCAGTGGCTTGGTCTCCAAACGCAACTCAGATCATGAGACGTATCGTCGCGGCCTCCGACTGCGATATTTTGATGTTTAATGCGCCGGTCGAGCGCCCACGTGATCGAAGAATCATCAAATGGCTTAGCGCTAGAAAATGCAAGCGGAACCTTTTCATGATCCTGGTCACGAATGGCGGAGATCCCGATGCGGCCTATCGGATTGCCAGGTGCGTACAGAATCACTATGAAAAATTCACGGTGTGCGTGTCGGGAATTTGCAAAAGCGCGGGAACTCTGTTGCTTCTTGGGGCGCAGGAATTGGCCTTTTCCGACCATGGCGAAATTGGGCCCCTCGATATCCAACTAGCAAAGAAGGACGAGTTATGGGGTCAAGAGTCCGGCTTGACGGTAATGACCGCGCTCAGTGCCCTCCATGAGAACGCCCAAGATGCATTCGACCATTTCTTAATGTCCTTGACCGCGCGAAGCGGAGGTCGAATTACCGTTCGAACCGCATCGGAGATCGCCGCCAAGTTGACGGAGGCTCTTTATTCGAGGATTTCCGGGCAGATAGATCCGATCCACATGGGTGAAGTTAATCGTTCGATGGCGATTGCGAAAGAATACGGAAAAAGGTTGATGGGGAAAAGCAAGAATTTTGAAGACGAAACGCTACAGGCCCTGATTAGCAGTTTTCCGTCTCACGGTTTTGTTATCGATAGAGAGGAAGCAGATGGGAGGTTCAAGAATGTCCGATCATGCACAGTTGACGAGCTTGCGCTTTTGGATGATCTTGATAGCTTCGCGCTGTCGCCGTCCGCCTCTACATGGATGAGATTCATTTCAGACGATATACTAGAAGAGGATCTTTCAAATGCCAGAGCACAAGACACAACAATTTTGGAACAGTCGGGAGTTGATGGAACTGTGGCGACGGCAGCAGGCGACCTTCAGGCGAACGGTCGAGTCGGAAACGCATCCGTCGGAGCAGGATGAAAGTGATCCAAGCAAGGCCAACAGCCCCGCTGCGCGAATTAATGCCAAGACTGTCGAACGTGTTCCGTCGGCCGCTTTGCGAAATTCGCGCTGACCACTGAATCATCTGGAGTGTGGGCGGTTTGGGCGGTTGTCTTCAGGCCGCAATCGCCCTCTCACCAAAAACTTGATCCAGTTTCTTTACCGCGTCCGCAAGGAACGCCGGGGACAAATGCTGATATCTCGCCGCCATGCGTAGGTCTTTGTGGCCGAGCAGCTGCGCAACGGTGTGAATATCGGCCCCCTGCATACGGAGCCAGGACGCCGCGGTGTGGCGTAGGTCGTGGAAGCGGAAATCCTCGATGCTCGCGGCCTTTGCTGCGCGTTTGAAGGCCATTGAAACTTGTTCGCCGCTGACGGCGGAAAACACGCGGTCCGTGGATTTTGCATCCTTCGCCGCTTGTACCTCGAATACCTGCAACGCCAGTTTGTTGAGATAAACGATCCGCCCTTCGCCGTTCTTTGTCTGCGGTAGGAGGATTCGCTCGCCATGCCGGTCCACATCGAGCCATCGAAGCCCCAGGATTTCGCCGCGGCGCATCCCTGTTGCAACCGCCAGTCCGACGACGGGACGGAGCCACTCGGGACACGTCGCGAGCAGAGCACGAAATTCGCCCGCTTGAAGATAACGGACGCGTCCCGCTGGGACACGAGGCGATTTTACGCCGCTTGCCGGATTGATCGCGAGCAATTCCCATTCGACGCAGAGATTAAAGAATCGCTTCAGAATATTCATTTCCCGCGCCACCGTGCCGGCCGAAACTTCGCCGCTTCGTTGGGTGATGTACCGCTGCACGTCGCCGCGGCGAATTTCGCTGACCTTCATCGAGCCGAAAAACGTTTCCAATTTCCCTTCGACCACGCCGCGGGTGCGTTCGTACGCCGCCAATCGAGCCTTCTGATGGAGCAAGTAGCGGCGGGCAATTCCCGAGAACGTTTCGGCGCTGGGCGGGGCGACTCCGAAAATCCGCGCCCGCTCGACGTCTTGCAATTCTGACGCGAGCGCGGCCCGCGCCTGTTGCATCGTGTTGGCGCCCGCGACTTTGCGCCGCCGCCGCTGCCCCTTCGCGTTGGTAAAGCTTATCCACCAGCCAGGCCGATCCGCCCGCTGATAAACGCCGTCTCGCTCTCTTGTCTTGCCTCGCATGGTTTTGTCTCCTATCGCTCTTTTCCGGTCAGAATGCGGTTGACTACCAGACCGTGCCAAAGTTTGCCGGTCCGCGTGGGAATCTGATCCGCGTTCAATCGCGCCGCAATTCGATCAAACCCTAATCCTTCGGCTCGCAGCGCCTTCATACGCGTCACAGCGCCGACTTCGCCCTCGAAGTACCCGAACGGCTTCCGGCCTTCACAGCGCCCGTTCTTTGCGCGAGAACGGGCACGCGCCCCGCGGAGCTTGAGCACGATCATGGTTTTTTCGTACTCCGCAATCGCGCCGAAAATCTGACGCATCATTTTCCGGCTCGGATCGTCTTGCAATAGGTCTGGTTCCATCACCGAAATTAATTCGAAGGCGTTCTTGCGTAGGTCGCCGATGATGGTTTCCTGAATCATCAGGTCGCGCGCGAGGCGATCCAGTTTTTCGACCAAAACCAATTTCGTTCCGTTCGAGTGCAGCGCCGTCATCATTTCCACGAACGCAGGGCGGTTTTCGAGTTCCTTCGTCCCGCTTACACCTTCCTCGCGGAAAACGTGCGCGATTTTGATATCGTGCGCCGCGGCATAACGCTTGATCGCTTCCAATTGCCGGGTGAACCCATCACCCTCAACCTGGGCCTTGCCGGAGACTCTGAGGTACGCGAACGCTTTGACCATGAGCTATTTTGAGTTTTTTTGGTCCGGAGTCAATACCAATTCTAGAGAATATGTATTACAAATAAAAACAAAGGACTTATCTAACCGATCTCGCAAGCAGTCCATAAGGTGGGCTCGAAGCTCGGGATGGAGGAGAACGCCTTTCTCACTTTCCCGTTGTTGGCTTCCACTCTCGCGCGAGTCGCTGCGCCTCTGCAACCTGTTCGGCGGTCATTTTGCGCGCAACTTCCTCTCGCCGGGATGCATATTTCTGTTGTTCTTGACCAGAAGCATTAGCCGCGGCGAGATTCCACCACATATGGGCCTGAACGTAGTCCTGTGGAAGTCCTTCACCTTTTTCGAACATGGTTCCAAGGCCTGCCTGTGCTCCAACTTCCCCTTGCTCGGCGGCTTTAACGTACCACCGGAGGGCTTCGCCGTAATTCTGCGGTGTGCCTAGTCCTTGTTCGTACATATACCCGATGCTGAACTGGGCGAAGGATTGCCCTTGTTCGGCGGCTTTCCGAAACCATCGGAAGGCTTCGTTATAGTTTTGTGTAACGCCCTTTCCTGTAGAGTACGCGGCACCGAGTAATGCCTGCGCGAGAACGTTCCCTTGGTCCCCAGCCAATTTGTACCATCGGAAAGCCTCTCCGGGATCTTGCGGAACTCCCCGCCCGCCGTCGTACATCTTTCCGACCGAAAGTTGGTCCGCAGCGTTACCCTGTTCGGCGGATTTGCGGAACCACCGGAGGGCTTCACCGTAATTCTGTGGAACGCCCTTGCCTTCGTAATACGCACCTCCGACCAATGACTGTGCCTCGGCTTTCCCTTGGGCCGCTGCTAAGAGCATCCAGCGGACGGCTTCCCTTTCGTCGGGTGGGACGCCCTTTCCTTCGTGGATTGCAAGGCCGAGAAGGAACTGAGCAACAGCTAATCCTTGTTCCGCGGCTTTGTGTAACCATTTCAGCGCTTCCTGGTTATTCACGGGAACACCAAGGCCATACAGATAGGCCCGCCCGAGGCTGTGCTGAGCCTCTGCATTCCCCTGTTCCGCCGCCTTTCCGAGCCAGCTTACGGCTTCCCCGTAATCCTGTGCGACCCCTTTGCCCTGGCCGTACAAGAGTCCGAGATCGAATTGCGCGGAAGCGTCCCCTTGATCGGCGGCTTTTCGATACCAGCGCGCCGCCTCAGCGTCGTCCTGGGCTACCCCGCTGCCGCTAATGTACATGAGCCCAAGGTTGAATTGGCCGAGAGCGTTATCCTGCTCGGCGGCTTTGCGAAACCATTTCAGAGCTTCCGTCAGGTCTTTGGGGACACCGCGTCCGAGATAGTACGCGTCACCCAGAGAAATTTGAGCCATCGCATTTCCCGATTCTGCGGCTTTGCGAACGTCTGCCGTGAGCGGTAAGCCAGTCTGCGGCTGTGCTAACAAGGTGATTAGACAAATCACCATTGCCAGGAACGCCTTGGTTAGCATTTCAGTTCCCCCCTTCCCTCGGCCTCGCCTGCCAATATCCCACCAAATCTGTTCTATCTTAGACCCTCGGCGGTTTTTTGTGCGTCGCGCGCAAAACTGCGAGCGCCCACCGCACCTGCCCGCGAACCCTCCGCCGCGACGCAATAGCCATTTTGCGATAACGCCCGTGTATAGTCGTCGCCGCCTGGATACGTTCAATCCCCTCCCACGTCTTCGGCCCGGTGCTCAATCCGCCGTGGAGCCTGCAACGTCCATTTGCCATCGCGGGGCATTGGCAGAGGGTTCCGCGCCTCGTTTTCGCTTCGCATCTTGGAGCCGTCATGAAGTCTCCAGGAGGATTTCCGTTTTTCAGCCATCCGCGCCGCTGTTCATGGGGTGTAATTTCCATCTTAATTACCTAAATTCAAAGGCTCGACCGAACCGGCTTTCAGTTAGTGCCGCGGACTTCCATTCTTCAGCCATCCGCGCTGTTGGCTATTTTTCACTACTTTAGAACCTTTTTGTCCGCTGTTCATGGGGTGATCTTCATTTTTTTTTAATTCTTTAGTTCCCTCCGCGCCGCATTGGCGCGGTTTCGGGATCGCCGGACGCCGCGGCGCATTCGTCCGCCAACTCCCTCAACGATTCCGGCCAGCTTTCAGACGGCGGAATGGCCGCCGCGCTGGAGATCGACTCAAGTGCGGCCTGCCGGTTTCGTCGCAGCGCTTCAATCGCCGTTTCCAAACGGGCGCGGTCGGATTCTGGAAATCGGATTTTCAACTTTTCGTTCTCCGCCCGAATCGAGCCAACTCGCCGGATTTCGTCGATGGCTCCATGGACCGTCATAGTTCGATTTCCACCTCTGCCCTCTCCCGAAGATGCTCAACTTGTTCGAAGGTGCTCAAGTTTCTTTCTTGAGCATCTTCGGCAGGCTTGAGCATCTTCGGTGGAAGCGACCACGTCCACCCTTCGCTCATGCCCAGCTTTACCGGTTTGATTCCAAGTTTGTTTTTCGCTCGCTGCAACGTCGCGTTACTAATTCCCGCGGCCTGTGCCTGCTGGAATACAGCGGTGGAATTTACTGGGCCGTCCGACAGGGTTTCCCGGAGCCAATCGACGGCAGCATCGACGGCGGAAACGCTCGACGGCTTTTCGGCTTCCATCAGTTCATCCGCGGTGATCGAAACCGCCTCGGATTCCCAACAGACGCGGGAAGTCGTCAGCGGTCCGGCTGTGCTGCCGATTGTTGTGCCTTCGATACAAAACGCTAGGCCCGTAGCGTCTGGCCCCAAATTGTTTTTCATGGGCAGGAAAAACCGTCGCGACTTGTCCTGAGGATCGGAAGAGACGAGGTACGCCGCCCGCGCCGCCGCGACAAAAGCCAAGGAACCAGTCACGCGCATCAGGGAACTCACGGCGGTCGCCTTCGTCAAATGGGAAACGCAAATAATAGCCGTATCGTGGCGCGCGGCTAATTCGCTCAAAGGCGCGAGGAGGCCCCGCACTTCAGCATTTTTATGCGAGTCAGTATCTCCCAAGTAAGCCGTGATCGGATCAATCACCACCGCCGCCACGTCGCCTAACTGCGTCAGCTTTCGGCTAAGCGCTTGAACGTCTGCGTCCACGGCGAACGTCCGGTTCGTGGGGTTTCCGTCGACCGTGTACCCGACAACTATTCCGTCAACGAAATGGACTCGTTGCAGATCCGCTCCGGCCGCTTCCAATCTTGGACGAAGGGTGTCCGCCGGATCGTCTTCAGCACTGAGGAAAATTATGTCGCCAAGGGTACATCGCTCTCCGTCCGCGGGCCAACGGCCGCCCGTAGTGAGGACAGCCGCGATGCTCGCCGTAATCTGGCTTTTTCCCAGGCCTGGATTTCCTGCAATCATGGTCAGTTTTCCGCGCGCTATCCTTCCCGGCCAAAGCCAAGAGACCGGTTTCGCTTCTATTTCGGAAACGCGCCTTG
Organism: Bryobacterales bacterium; assembly: GCA_003170295.1. Classification (GTDB taxonomy): domain Bacteria; phylum Acidobacteriota; class Terriglobia; order Bryobacterales; family Bryobacteraceae; genus Palsa-187. Next base: position 51,837 of record PNAJ01000153.1, read on the forward strand.
TAGTGAGCGAACCAGCTTCGACCGTGTTTACACTCCGTTGTAGCGGCAAACGCGCGTCCGTGAGAGCAGAATCGAATCCTCGCAGAATGCTCATCGCTTCATCGGGCACCTCAGGCAACACGAGGAACCTCCGCGCCTGCGGCGACGAAACGTGCAAGTCGCGTGCTCAATCGCTGCCAGGCTCGCTCGCCCGCATAGACCAACGCCGCGGCGAGCTGAGGATCGTGTTCTCGGAAATCACGATACAGGGCGAGCAACGCCGTGCCGTGTGCCGCTCGGAGATCCAGCAATAATTGGGTCGGGCCGAACCGTTCGGGTATAGCCTCAGGCAGTCCGTCGAGTATGTGCTCGGCCACGGACGCCGCCGCGATTCGGAAAAATTCAGCGGCGCGCGTCTCCCGCTGTTCGCGCTGGCGCCGTTCTGCAAGTGCCCGCCGCTCGGTGACGCTCGCCGGCCGATTAAGCAGGACTCTCCCGATGATGCGCTCGATTTCCGCCACGGCTTCGCGCCACGGCTCGCCAGTGAGCGCAATCTCAAGCTCGATGATGTCCCCGCCGCGCCCGCATTCGGACCAACACCGCCAAAGCCCGGTTTCGGGATCGACGCTAAAGCTGTCATGCTTGCCGCGGTGAATCGGGCACCGCCCGCGCCAACGCTTCCCGCGTTGTCGAAGGTCCGATGCACGGGCGGCGTAAAAGGTTGCGACCTCTGCGGGCGTGAACGCGATCATTGGGGGACGCGCCGCGGGCGCATTCCTTCTTGAACCAGGCGCTCAATTTCCGACTCGGGGATAAGTAGCTTCACGCCGATCTTTACGGAAGCCACATTGCCGTCGTATGCCTTCTTGCGAAGCGTCCAAACGCTGATGCCGAGCGTTCTGGCAGCGTCTTTTATGGGAAGTAGTGTTTCGGTCACGTTCACCTCTGCTTGGCAGCATAAGGCGAATAGCGCGCGCGAGCCATCCCGACGGAAACCCGCGCGATTTTAGTCGGCTATCTTTTTCCCGACTGAATCCCCTCTAGATTTAATCGGGTTTCCACGCGCTTGACCGCCTGCCGGCAAAGATCGATTCTGAGCTTCCGTTCCTCCAAAGCCATTTTGAAGAACGCCGGGCCAAAAACCTGTCGGGCCAATTTATTTCCATTAATGGGTGGCTTGCCGATCTCGACCCAGCATTGATAGATGCGCAACGTCTCCGGCTTCAACGTTCGCCCTGGTGACCCGCGCAACGGCAACGCATCCTTCGGTACTCGGACTCCGAGACCGGAAAGCCAATAGTGCAACAGTCGTCTGAAAGATTCAGAATCCTTCTCTGTCGCCGCCTTTCGAAGCAGCCGAACAGGCCACCAGTCCTCAACTTCGTCCCACAGTTGCGCGGAGGAAGTGATAGTGACGGGTTCTCGTTCATAATCGTCCCTCAGGACTCTATCTATGAAGTTGTTTGCTCGACTCCGTTTATCAGAAGCGTGGCCAGCAGCGACGGCCGACGCATACCCGCCGAGAAACTGTTTGATCGGAACCGCGGTAGGATCTTTTTTCCGAGCCATTTTACCCTCCGAATTTCGACTGGACAGTAGTTGAAGCAGTGCCCTTCGTTCGCAATCATCAACCAAGGTCAAAAGTGTCTTAGCGCGGTGACGCTACGGTGACGATGGAACATGAAATACGGTCCGAAGCCGTCCAAATCCAAACAAGGCGAACTGTCGATCAAGCCCAATTTTATCAGGAGTTTGTGTACGTTTTGACAAGGGGGTCCAAACTAGGCAAAAACACCCTGATAGGCCCTTTCACGGCGGTAACGGGGGTTCGAATCCCCCTGGGGACGCCATTTCACTACTTCAGTTCACGCCAGTCTTTCTCAGTCACGTCTACTTTGTGTTTCTTTGCGGCGGATTCGATGCGCTTCCAGGCGGCGTCGCGTTCTGCATCGGTCACTCCTTGCACCTGCTTGAAGCGGGCGATTGCGTTGCGCACGTGAGCGGCGTCGTGGATCGGCTCTTTACGCTCCTTGGGAAACGCGAAATTTTCATCGGCGATATGGTCGCGAGTATCTTCGGTGATTTTGGACATGCTGCTTCTAGAGCACGTCCATTGCCAACCTAACAGCCGCCAATTTACACGCGCCATCGCAGGAAAACGGGCAGGGACGCTTGCCGCAATTCTTTGCTTTTCGTTCCCCTCCGTACCCTGAAGTCGGCATCACGCCGATACGTAAGTGCGGATGTAGGCGAGATCCTTGCGGACGGCGGCTACGCGCGTGGCGACGTCCATGCCGCCGTCGTATTCCAGATGGAGCGACAACGGGCCCGCGTATGCCGCTTTGGCGAAGTCGGCGAATACTTGTTTCCAGTTCACGGCGCCTTCGCCCATCGGACACCACACCGATTTCCAACCCGTCGCGTCTTTCTGCCAGTAGAAATCTTTCATCGCGACCATCTTCAGGCGAGGCGTAACCAGGCGCTGCGAGATCTCGTGGCCGCCCAGCGCTCCTTCGATCGCGGCATGGCCGGGGTCGTAATAAAAGTCGGTCCAGCGCGGGTCGAGATCGCGAATCATATCCCAGGTATCCCACACCGCTTCTCCAACATAAGTGCCGGAGTGATTGTGCAGGCCCATCGTGATTTTGTGATCGGAGGCGAGCGCGGCTAGTCCGCGAATGTCTGACGCGACTTCTTTGATGCGGGTGAGCGGATCGACGGCGTTGTATCTCCAGTAGCCCGGCTTGAAGTACGGAATCCCGAGGCGTGCCGCGGTTTTCAATGTCGGGCCGGCGGCTGGATCTGAGGCGGACGTGAGTTCGGTGGTGATCATCGGCACTTCGAGCCCGGCTTTGCGCAGCGCATCCACGGCGCGAGGCAGATCTTCGGCGACTCGTTCGGGTAAAACGTGGCCTTTCGGTCGCACGGTGAGGTCGATGCCGCCGAAGCCGAGATCGCGACATGTTTTTCCGAGCTCGTCGAACGTCAGCTCGGGGAAATGTTTTGAAAACATGCACAGCGTGGAATGTTTTGTATCCGCCATGAGTGCGGCTGAGGCTGCTAGAAAAGTTCTTCGGGTCATACGACTCCTAATCCGAGCCCGTCGATGCCATTGGTATGAACGAGCCCGTCGTGAATTGTGAAAATGCCGGGGAACTTCTTTTCCCATCCGGCATTGGCCGCGGGAACATACTGGCGCGCATTTGCTTCAATCGCCTTCACGCCGGGAACATGCGCGGCGAGTGTTACGGAATGGACAAGCGACGCTCCGGGACACGTCAGATCCTGGATGCAGAGAAACACTTTTTTCTTTTGCCCCAGAGCGGCGATCAGAAGCGATTCGGTTTGTCCTTTGCAGGCCTTGAGCGCCGCGCCGGAATATCCCATTTCTAGCGCGAGCAGGAACGCTTCCTTGCTGACGAGCGATTCGTCGATCACCACCGGCACTAATTTCGCGGCTTCGTGAACGACGTTTTGCGGGTTGGCCTTGAGGTCGCGCGCGGTGGGCTGCTCAATGTACTGGATGCGCGAATACGCGGCGGCGGAACGCGATTTGAGATTGTGCAGGAAGTCGATCAGATAGGCGACATTGGGGCATTTTTCGTTGAAATCGAGCGAATAAACGGCGGTTTTTGCGCTTTTAAGAGCCGCTTCGTGAACGCGCATGACGCGATTCAGATCCCAGTTGCGATCGTCGCCATTGAGTTTGATTTTGATGTGCGTGATGCCGTTGAAGCGAATCCATTCTGGGAGATTTTCCGGGAGTCCGTCGCCAACGGGCTTGACGACATCCTCCGGCATGATGGGATCGACGGCACCTACCAGATGATAGAGAGGCAACTGCGGAGTGGCGCGCGCGAGCACGTAGCGGTCGAGCGTCTCGCCTCGGAATTCGGGGCCGAGGTAGTGGCTCAGATCGTTTTTTAGAAACTCGGGGCCGAGGGTTTGGAAGCAGTTGCGGCCGTGTAGTTTTCCGTACGCGTCGTGAATGGCGGCGTCGAAGGGGCTCGCGGTGACGAGGGTGCATAGCGGCGGGATGGGCTCCGCTAGAGCTCTCGAAACTTCCGATGCCGCGGCGGAGTATTGCGGTGCGAGCACAATGTTGAGGTCGATGGGATGACCCCATTCGCGATGCGCGGCCGTGAGCTTCGAGATGCGGTTCGCGAGATCCTTCATCGCGGTGAGGGTCTGCTCGTATGTGAGCTTTTTCGATGGGAACGACCACACGTTGCCCATCGACATGGAGCCGAATCCGGCGGCGCTGCGGCCGTTGCGGCCTTCCACGCGGCAATGCACGTTGCACAGAGTGACGCGATCGACGACGGAGCCTCCGAATTTGATTGGCGTGCGGTAGAGGAAATCCTCGTAGGAGGTGTGGACTTCGGCGATTTGAATATCGGTGGGAAGGGGACTGGAGAGCAGTGCGGGACCTCCTAGGGTGAAGGCGGCGATCGCGTGGCGTCTGGTTAGCACGTCCCCTCGCTGACGGTCGGGGTTCGGTGGGGGAACCTGTGGGTGACTGGAGCGTCGACACGAGTGTCGACGCGGCACGCACGAGTGCGTGCGCCACAGCTACGGTCAAGCTGGTTCGTAGAGGTAGTGAAGGTGACGGCCTTTAGCGGTACATATTTGGGCATCGATCCTCATATACTATCGAATCATGAAAACAGTCACCAGAAGAACGGCGATCGCCTTGGCTGCGGCGTCGGCGCTGAGCGCGACACGCTGCGCTGGGATGCGGCGAAGGAGCAGGTGATTGGGGATGCGGAGGCGAATCAGTGGTTGATGCGTCCGTATCGGGGGGCATGGAGATTGGCGTAGTTGGGACACAGACTAAAGTCTGTGCCACCTCAGACGGTGGATGTTCTGGCAGGTGGCAGCGGCTTCAGCCTGTGTTCTTACGGTGTGATCCATTCGCCGTTGTGCATTTTTCGATTGGTCCCGCCTTTGAGAATCAGATTCGCGGGGTGGCCTGGTTCGATTGAATCTCCATCGGGCTCGATCGTCATGCCGATGCCGCTGGTGATAGCGGAGCCTTTTGGCACTGGCGTCGACGATTGCGGACCGGCGGCGGTGATTTTGCCGCCTTCGATTACTACTACCGAATAGTCGATGGCGCCTAGTCTCGCGCCGACGATCACCTTTACGCCGGACTCGTCGGGTTTGGTGCAACCCGCTAATGTAAGGGTCAAAAGCAAAAACCACTTCATCCGAATAATTCCTCCATCGATAACGACCGCAGATCGGGCACCAGAACGTCGGGCTTGTGCTCGGCTAGTTCTTCGGCTCCGACTAATCCGGTGGCGACGGCGATGGATCGTACTCGGTTGGCCTTCGCGGCGTTGATGTCGTTGGGGTGATCGCCGATCAACGCGATGGGACTTGCCGCGTCGATCCATCCTTCTTTCTTGGCGTGCCGGACGGCGATGCGCACGAGACCGGCGCGATCGCGTGCTAGCTCCGCGAATGCGCCGTAGCGCAAGTATTGGCGCAATCCGGCGCGCTCCATTTTCTTCCAACCGATGCGCGTGAGGTTTCCGGTGACGAGGCCGGTGGTCACACCGCGGCGCGACAGGCGATAGAGCAGCATGCGTGCGCCGGGACAAACCTTGGCGCGCAGATCGGGACAGCGGCGCATGTAAATTCGCTCCGCGTGGTCGATCATCTCATGCATGTTTTTGCGGATCAACGCGCGCGACGCACCGGCGTTCAAAAGCATCTGGGTGAGAATATCGCCGTCGAGCATACCCACCACGGGGACATTGTCTGTGGTGGTTTCACGACCGGTGACGCGGCGGACGGCCTCGACCAGCGCCTCCCGATGATGCGGACCGGCGCGGCGGAGGAGAGTGCCATCGATATCAAATAGCACGAGACTTTTCATGGAAGGGATACTTTCATGATAGCGGCTGCTAGAATGTGTTCAGATGCAGGTGCTCAAGGCGGGCGCGAATAAATTTCTACTACTCGAACTCGATCCCGAGTTCTTGGAGAACATCGCGCGCCAGGCAGGTTTCGAATTTCGCCTGGACGATCAGTCGCGGCGCGTGGTGATCGACCTGAACGCCGAAGGCCGGCAAACGCCTCTGCTGCTGTTCGACGCGGCCGATCCGGCGAACCTCCACTGGTTTTCGCGCTGCCAGTTTTACGTCGACGGGCTGAGCGGCAGCGTGCTGCAAACTCCGATCCAGCTCGCCAATCAGAACGATCCGAAGGGACGCGCGCTGCCCCACTCCATCCGCCTGCAGATCAATAAAGAACTGCCGGCCAATTTCCGGCTGCCCAACAAAGTTCCGGTCACCGAGCAGATGGTTTATCACGTGTTGCATAATTTCCTCAACGCCCTGATGAATACCGGCGTCGGCGTATGCGGCGGCAAAGTGGTGAGGCCTTTAGCGGGTCGCACGGAGCCGCTGGGCAATCGTAATTAGGAGCCTTTCGCAATGAAATTTTTATTGTTCGGGGTCGCGCTCTCTTGCGCGGCGCAGACGATTGTGGTTCACGCGGACCGAATGCTCGATGGAAAAGGCCGCATGGTGCGCAATGCGACGGTGACGATCGAAGGTTCTAAGATCGTTAAAATCGGCGGGCACGCGAAAGCCAATTACGATCTGAAAGGCATGACGCTGATGCCGGGCTGGATCGATACGCACACGCATCCGACTTGGCATTTCGACGAGAATGGGCGCTTTTTCCAAGGCCGCGAGAGGCCTGAAGAATCGATGCGCTACGCCGCCGAAAACGCGAAGGCTACATTGCTGGCCGGATTCACGACGATTCAGAGCCTCGGCGCTCTGGTCGATGGGCCTCTGCGCGATTCAATTGACTCCGGCGAACGGGAAGGCCCACGCATTTTCACGTCGCTGCGGCAGATCAATGAGCGCTCCGGCGATCCTGAGAAGCTGCGAGAGATTGTGCGCCAACTCAAGAAAGATGGTGCCGACGTGGTGAAGCTGTTCGCCACCGCGAGCATTCGCGACGGAGGCAAGCAGACCATGACGACCGAGCAGATCGACGCGACGTGCGGCGAGGCTAAGGCGCAGGGGTTACGCGCGGTGGTACATGCCCACGCGGCCGATGGCGCGCGCGCGGCGATTCTCGCGGGATGCACGGGGATCGAGCACGGAACGATGCTCGACGACGCGACGCTGGATCTGATGCGCAAGAAGGGCGTGTTCTTCGACCCGAATTTCCTGGTGCTGCACAACTACATCGACAACAAGCCGAAGTATCTGGGCATCGGCAACTATAACGACGAAGGGTTCGCATACATGGAGAAAGCGCTGCCGCTAGTCTCGGATGTGCTGCGGCGGGCGCGGGCTCATCACGTGATGATCGTATTCGGCACGGACGCAGTGGCGGGATCGCACGGGCGCAACTTCGAGGAATTTATTTATCGAGTGAAAGACGGTGGCGACAAACCGATGGACGCGATTGTGAGCGCGACTTCGATGGCCGCGCGATCGCTGCGGATGGGCGATAAAATCGGCACCATCGCGCAGGGGTTTGAGGCTGACCTGGTTGCGGTCGAGGGGAATCCGCTGGAAGACATCACGGCGGTCCGCAAGGTCGCGTTTGTGATGAAGGGCGGGAAGGTCGTCAAGCACTAGGAAGGAGAGATCATGAAAACACTGCTCACTGTTGTTTTCGGTGCGCTGACTTTGCACGCCCAGGATTCGCTCGAAGGACTGTGGCAGGGATACGACGGAGAATGGGGCCATGTTTCGCGGCAGCTCATCGCTCTGGCCGAAGCGATCCCCGCTGAAAAGTTCGCGTGGCGGCCGGCGCCGGGTGTGCGGTCTACGAGCGAGGTCTTCATGCACGTTGCACTGGCGAACTTCTTTTTATTGAGTGTCACGGGTCCCAAAATGCCGTCCGACATGGTGTCCCCGGACCTGGAGAAGGCTGTGACCGCGAAGGCGGAGGTTATTCGCTGGCTGACGCGCTCGCTCGATGCGGTGAAGACCGCTCACGCGGGGGCGACGGCTGCCGATCTCCGGCGCAAAGTCAAAGTCAACGGTAGAGACGCCGACGTGGATGGCATGTATCTCAGAATCATCGTCCACGCCAACGAGCATATGGGACAACTGATCGCTTACGCGCGCATGAACGGGATTGCGCCGCCTTGGTCTTGAGATAGAGATGCTGCGGCGCAGTTGAGGCACGATGCTACATTGAGGTATGGCCGTCATCACAGTAAAGGACAAGAACGCAGTGCTCATTCCGGCGAGCGTGATCCGTAAGGCCCACATCAAGGTGGGTGATCGCCTGGACGCAAATGTGGAGCTTGGCAAGATCACGCTGACCCCAAAATCCGCCGTAGACCGTGGGATCGAGCAGGGCCTCGACGACCTCAAGCGCGGCCGCGTTTACGGGCCATACGCTTCAGCAGCGGCGGCGAAGAAGGCCTTCGACGATCGAACACGCGCGCTGAAGCGCGGGGAGCGAGCTACTTCGTAGACGATGCGCCTGGTCTTTTCGAAGCGCTTCGACCGGAGTCTTCGGGAAGCGCCTCAGGCCGTGCAACGCGCTTTTTGGAAACAGTCCGAGCTATTGCTATTGGATCCGCGTCATCCTTCTCTGCGCGCCAAGAAGTATGAGGGTGCGGACAAATTGTGGCAGGCGCGCGTCACTCGTGACTGGCGGTTCTATTTCACCGTTGAGCGGGATGCGTACAACCTTATCGATATCACGGCTCATCCGAAGTAGCGATTAGAGTAAAAATATGGCAACACTCGGACTGATCGAATACGCGGACGCTCCTCCAGAAGTCCGCGCGGTCTACGACGACATCATGGCGACTCGTCAGACCGACTACATCAACAATTTCTGGAAGGCACTCGCGCACGATCTCGCGACGCTGCGGCGGACTTGGGAATCGATCAAGCAAATCATGGCGCCGGGCGCGCTCGATCCGCTGACGAAGGAGATGATCTATGTCGCGATCAGCGCGTCGAATCAGTGCGGCTACTGCATCGCGTCGCACACGGCGGCGGCTCGTAAAGCGGGCATGACGGATGCGCAATTCGCGGAGCTGATGGCGGTGGTCGGCATGGCGAATGAGACGAATCGTCTGGCGAGCGGTTACCAGGTTGAGATCGACGAGCGTTTTAAAACCTGAAGCAGATTGTTGTAATCGTCGGTCCAGAGCCTTAGTCCGGGGCGCGGCTCGATGATTTTTGTCGTGCTCACGATCTCAGGCCGCGCGAAGAACGCGGTATGGAACGTCATCACAACCCAGTCGGCTTCGGCGTAGAGGTGCGCGTCGTCCTTTGTACTGTGGATCAATCGAGCGGTCAAGCCGTATACCGACGCGAGCTGCGCGACCACTGGCGCGAGATCCAAATATTGATTCGATAGGTGCACCGCGAGTATCCCGGACGGCTTCAAGTGCCGCAGATACAGGGCGAATGCCTGTTGGGTCAAAAGATGCACCGGAATCGCATCGCCTGAAAACGCGTCGGCGATGAAAACATCGTAGGGCTGCGTCGCTTCGCGCTCCAGGGACAATCTCGCATCGCCCGTCACGATGGTAATTGCCGCTTTCGAATCGCTTAAGAAAGTGAAGTGCGATTTGGCGAGCGAAATCACCTGCGGATTGATCTCGTAAAACTGAAACGCATCGCCCGGCTTGCCGTAAGCGGCGAGCGTTCCCGCGCCCAGTCCGATGATGCCAACTCTCTTCGGACCATCGCAGCAGAATCGCAATGCCAGGCCCGCGCCGGATTGCGGTCCGAAATAAGTCGTCGGTTCGGCACGCTTTGCCGCGGCCAAATACTGCGCACCGTGTTTCACGGTGCCGTGATAGAGCGTGCGTGTTTCCGCTCCGCCCTGGATCGATTCCACCACGCGCAGCGAGCCGTAGAAACTGCGCGTCATCACCAGTGCGTCTTTTTGATAGCTATGTACCTCCGCTATTAACGCGACCAGCATGGCGATCGATACCGTCAGCCACAGTAATCGCGCGGTAAATCCCTCTTGCCAGTTCACCCACACCGCCAGCGCGGCGACGAAGAATAGCGACGCTGGAAATTCGTGAATTCCCGTGAACACGCGCGGCGCGATGAGGCCCGTCGAGATCGCTCCTACCGCCCCGCCCAGCGCGATCATCAGGTAAAACGCGGTCAGCCGCGACGCGTCTGGTTTAAGCCGGCTCAATTCGCCGTGACAGAACATGCAGGCGATGAACAACCCCAGTGTGAACAGTGGAATCGCCACGGAGATTGCCACGCTTTCTTTGATGTCGTACACCGCGTACGCCAACGACCCGAGCGCAACCGCGAGCAAGCGCAGAAACAATCCGCGGTGGTACCAACGAGGGCTCTCGAAACAAACGATGAAGGAGAGCAGATAGACCGCCAGCGGCAGGATCCATAAAAACGGCACCGCGGCGACATTCTGCGTGAGCTGATTCGTGGTAGAGACCAGCATCATCGATCCGGCCGCGGCCAATAAGAGCCACAGGATGCTGCTTTGGGCCGCCGGCCTCATTTCGCTGAATATAACCGTCCGTGGTCGCGCGAGCCATGCCGCAACCCCGCACAACACCGCAAACGCGGCAAACCCAGCTGACCACGACACATCCTGCGCGCGCGTCGGGATTCGCGGTTCGATCCACAAAGGGTAAGCAGCCAGCGCGAGCAGCGCACCGGCGTTAGATAGCGCGAAGAGGCGGTAGGGTTGAGTTCCAGACGTTTGTAAACTGTCCGCCAGCCATTTCTGAAGCAAGGGACTGGTCGCAGAAAGCAAAAAGTAAGGCAGCCCTAGCACCGCGGTCAGCATGACTAAAATCTGCCAGGCGGGATCGCCCACACCCGAAGGCTTCCATCGGTCGCCCGGAATCACCGGCAGCAACAGCAGCGCGACCGCGAGCAGCGTGCCATGAATCAAAGGTCCGAAGCGCGCTGCACGACCTCCGGAAAGCAGATGGGCGTACCAATATCCGGCGAGAAGAGCGGTTTGAAAGAAGACGAGGCAGGTGGTCCATACCGCGGACGAGCCGCCAAACCACGGCAGAATCAACTTCGCGAAAATCGGCTGGATCAAAAAGAGGAGGAAGGCGCTGAGGAAAATCGTCGCGCCATATAGGAGGAGGCGCGCCGACCCGCGCGATTCTGGCATCTGCCAATTCTAGCGAGAAGAACGCAGGCGAAACCGCCTGCCGCCACCTTCTACCTTCTTGAAATTACCCGTTTGCAGACAAGGGTGGGGCAGGCGGTTTCGCCTGTCAGTGAAGATGCCGTCTATCGCCAGTGACCTTCGACAAACACGTAGCCATCGCGCCTGTGTTCCCAACGATGATCGACCCATCGCGCGCGAGGCCGCGGCGGTGCTACCCACACACCCGGCGTCCACACATGAACATTTCCATCCCAGCGATGATAGCCCCTCTGGTACACGTAACCGCGCTGGGGAGCTACGCCGCGCTGCTCATACACCGCACGAGGCGGCGCCACGCGCACGTAAACTTCGGCGCCCATCGCGCTGATGGCCAACAGACAGCCGGCAATCGAAGTGAATACCATTTTTCGCAGCATTTTTTCTCCCTACATCCAGGAGAGCATTCCGGAGGCACTGCCGTTTCACGAAATCTCAAATTAGTTGGTTTGCTCGAGCGCCGCACGCACGGCGCCAAGCAGCGCCTCGGGTTGCATGGGCTTGGTCAGCGCCGCCTCGATCCCCAATTCGCGCGTCAGCCCGCGGGCGTGAACATCCTCGAAGCCGGACATGGCGATCACCTTGCTTCGTGGAAAGTCGTGCACCACCAGGCGCGCCAGTTCCACGCCGCTCCGTCCGGGCATTTGTAAGTCTGTGAGGACCACATCGACGGGACCATCCCGCAGCAGTTCCAGCGCCGCCTCGGCATCCGCCGCGTCGATCACGCCGAACCCGGCGCTTTCCAGTATCCGGCGCAACACCCTCCGAACCGCAGCGGCATCGTCCACAATCAGAACGAGCGCGGATGCGGGAGGAAGGGGGACAACATCGCCCGAGGCGATCTCGCTGACGTCCTCCGCAATTTCCTCGCCCGTCGACGGGAAGTAAATCCGGAACGTGGTGCCCTGGCCCGGAGCGCTCTCCACCTGGATATGTCCGCCGCTTTGCCGCACGATTCCATACACCGTCGCCAGGCCCAATCCGGAGCCTTGTCCGATCGGCTTGGTTGTGAAGAACGGCTCGAAGACGTGGCTTTGCGTTTCCTCATTCATGCCGATGCCGCTGTCTTGGATCGCGAGCATCACATAACGGCCCGGCATTGCATCGGGGAGCCGCCGAGAATCCGCCGCGGTCAATTCCACATCCGCCGTCTCGACCGTCAGCCGCCCGCCGCGCGGCATCGCATCGCGCGCGTTCAGGAACAAATTGAGAATCAACTGATGCATCTGCCCCGAGTCGGCCTTCACGCGCTCCTTCGACGCACTGGGGGCGATGACCACTTCGATGTCTTCGCCCAGAAGGTGCGCCAGCATCTTCGCCATTTCCAGGATCACGGCATTGAGATCCAGCACTCTCAGTTCCAGAGACTGGCGGCGGCTGAACGCGAGCAGTTGCTCTGTCAATAGAATCGCCTGTTCGCAAGCGATGGTCATCTGCGCTACGTCGTCCCGCAGAGGGCTCGATGGATCCAGCCCTTGTGCCAGCATGCGGCTATAGCCTCGGATCACGGTCAGAAAGTTGTTAAAGTCATGTGCAACGCCTCCGGCTAACCGGCCCAGACTCTCGAGCTTTTGCGACCGCGCAAGCGCCTGCTGGGCCTCGCGCAACTCCGCGGTACGTTCGATCACGGCTGTCTCCAGGCCGCGCCGAAGGGTGTTCAATTCGTCATTGGCTTTTGCTGTTTGCCGCTCGGATTTGTTCAAGTCGGCCATCAGGCGTTCGCCGGACATCACCAAAAAACCGAAGGAGACACCTGTTAACATAATCGCCAGGCCGGCGATGGACGCGGAGTTCAACCTCGAAGGATCGAACAGACCGGTCGCGGGCTGTGTCAGGAAATAAACGCCGCGCGCGATTTGCAAGAAACCGCCCACCGCCAGCAGCCACCCGGTGTATTTCATTCCAGTGCGCTGATCTTCCGGAACGTCCGTCAGCAACACCTTCGCTGAGAACAGCATCATAACTCCTAAGGAGCCGGATGCCGCCATGACCCGCCAATTCAGGCTGTTCACTCCGTAGCGGAAGTAAAAGATGGCAGTAAGACCCAAGGCCCCGCCGGCATAAGCCAGCCATGTCCGCGGACGCAAACCGCGGAATTCTCGCGCTGCTTCCAAAACCAGAATATGGAGCATCATCCCCATTATGTTTGCCAAGACCAGCGTCACCCAGTCCGTCACAATCGAACGCAGGCTGAACAGCAGCAGGGTCGGCGCGAAGAGGGCATGCGCGACGGCCCACCGGCCAAAACCGGGGAACGTGTTGCGCGTCCGCCAGATCAAAATGTCGAGCAGACTCAGGACCGCCGTCACAAGGATCGCGGAAACGATCAGCGTCCTGCTGTCGAGCTCCATGCGCGGTATTATACATTCCGGACGCTCCGAATGAAGACTTCCGCGCTCATGCTGCCCTTACTCTCCGCCGCCGTGCTGCTCGCGCAGCCGGTGCAGCTCGAAAAGCTGGAGAAAAAAACAATTCTTCTGTTCACCCCTCATCCCGACGACGACACGTTTTGCTGCGCCGGCACGCTGGCGCTGCTCGCCCGCCGCCAGAATAATATTCACATTTTCATTTACACCAACGACGACAAAGGCTCCTACGATCCGGACATGACCAGCGAACGGCTGGCGGCCATTCGCAAGACCGAGGAAGAAAACTCGGCGAAGGTTCTCGGCATCCCGAAACAAAATGTTCACTGGCTCCAGTTTCACGACGGGATGCTCGAATACGCGAATCCTTTGGATCTGGTGGAGCAGGTCACGAAAATTATCCGCACCTACCGGCCGGACGTCGTCATGACCATCGACCCCGGTTCCGATTACGTCCGCTGGCATAAGACCGACCATCGCATGGCCGCCAACAACACGCTCGACGCCATCCGCGCCGCCGAATGGCATCTCTATTTCCCCAGCCAGCGTTTGCACGACGGTCTTCAGCCGTGGCTAGTGCCGGTCGAAGCTTATTTTTATGTGACGCAACAAGACGCGAATTATTGGGTCAATATCGACGAGGTGCTCGACCTGAAACTATCTGCCGCAGTCGCGCACGTGAGCCAGTTCGAGCCGTCGGTCCATAAATATCGCTCCGATTGGGACCCGAAGGATCTCGCGTCGACGAAGAAATATCTGCTGGGTCGGGCCGTGAAAAAAGATGGCCACGTGGTCGAGTCCTTCCGCATCTCGACGCAATTCAACCAACAATGAGCGTCTTAGCTATTTTGGGTGGCGAGCCCGTTCGCCGCGATCCTTTCTCGCGCTGGCCGCGGTATCTTCCCTCCGATGCCGCGCGGCTCGAGCAAGTACTCGAAAGCGGCCATTGGGGCGGATTTCCCGTGCCCAGCCGCTATGCCGCCGAGTTCGCGGAAAAATTCGCCGAGCTGCACGGCGCACGCTACGGGCTCTGCATCGCGAACGGGACCATCGCATTGATCGCGGCGTTGCAGGCCGCTGGAATCAAGTTCGGCGATGAAGTGATTGTTCCCGCGTATACCTGGGATGGAACCGCGACCGCCGTGCTTTTCGCGGGAGGCATCCCAGTTTTTGCCGACGTCGATCCCGATACCTATTGCCTCGACGTCCAGGCAGCCGCGCGCGCCATCACGCCGCGCACTCGGGCGATCATTCCCGTCCATCTCGCGATGCGCTTCACTAATATGGAAGCGCTGATAGCGCTCGCTCGCTCGAACAATCTTAAGATCGTTGAGGATTGCGCGCACGCCCACGGAGGCGAATTTCAAGGCCGCGGCGCGGGCTCGATCGGCGATCTCGGCTGCTTCAGTTTCCAGGAAAGCAAGCTCATGACCGCGGGCGAAGGAGGCATCGTCCTCACCTCCAACCTCGCGCACTTCGAACATCTGCAATCGCAAGTGAACTGCGGCCGCGCGAGCCTCACAGACCAGTTTCAGCAGCAAGTCCTCGGCTCGAATTATCGAATGACGGAATGGCAGGCCGCAATGCTGCTCGGCCAGCTCGAAATGCTCCCGCCGCTCGCGGAGAAGCGCGCCCTCGGCGCGAAGCGGTTGAGCGCGGCGCTTCGCTCGTTGGACGGAGTCCGTCCTCTTCCGCCGCAGCCCGGCATTACCCGCGAGACAAATTACTGCTACGTATTCCAGTACCGGGACCCGCGCGTGAGTCGAGATTTGTTCTGCACCGCCCTCGAAGCCGAAGGCATCCCCTGCGACGGACGATTTTACGAGCCCGTCTATCGCAGCCCTCTATTCTGCGCCTCTCCCGAAATCAGCCCCCAATTGCGTGATACCGATTACAGCAAAGTCCATTGCCCCGTTTCTGAACGCGCCGCATACCACGAAGCAGTCTGGCTGCCGCAATTTTTGTTGATCGGCGCCGGTGATCAAGGTGATCGCGACGTCGACGACATCGCCGCGGCAATCGCGAAAGTGTTGCGCCACTCCGACGACCTCGCCTCCGCCGACCCTTCGCTCGCCGGTCAAAAAGCGATGAGCCGCGCCCAGCGCCCCCGCAAAGAACGCGCGAAGAATTACTAAAGAATATTCACGGCCCGCGCCGCCAGAATCGCGATCGCCGTGAGGGAAATCGACGATTGCACCATCATGAGCACCTTCGCCCATCGCGATAATACCGGCACATCGGTCGGCGAAAACGCGGTGCTGGTATTGAACGCCAGGAACAGATAGTCGACGAATCCCGGACGCCATTGATCCTCGCCCATTTCCTTCCGCAGCTCCGGATCGAGCACCATTTGCGGAAACAGAAACGCCCCGTCGGTATGCGATCGCTGCAAATCGCGCTGGTTCGGCCCTCCCGCATCGAGCCTCCAGTACCACGACGCGAACACCAGCATGTTGGAAACCCACAGCGCCGCCGCTGCCCGCAATAGCTCGGCCGGCGTGTCCTTGTGCGAAGAGAGGCGCAGCACCAGGATCACCAGGGATGAGGCCAGCGACAGCGTCACCACTCCTTGCGCCAAGTAGCCGAATACCTGATTCGCCCGCTTCATCCCCGCGCGATGAAACAGGATCGCGGGCGTGATCAGCACGGCCACCAGCACCAGCACCAGCCAATCCGGCCCCACTGTCATCGCCGGTGGCAACGCGTAAAAAAGTCCACCGATCGCAATCATTCCTACCGCCGACGGCCAGCGCGGCTCGCCTTCGATCTTCGCCTGAGGCTTCATCCTTTCCATTGTCGTCCTCCGATACCTGTAAAATTATCGCAATGCCCGATCCCGCCGAAAATAGCGTGGACCACTGGTATTACCTCGATGGACAGGAGACGCGAGGACCCGTGCCGTCCGCCGAAATCGCCAAGCTCATTCAGGCGGGATCGTTAAGCGCCTCCGCGCAAGTCGCGCAAGCCGGATGGCAGACCTGGAGCCCCGCATCCACGGCGCTGGCGCATCTGCTCACCCCGGCGCCGCAAGCGCCAGGTGCTGTAAAAGCAGCAGAGCCGCTTACCTATGCCATCAAACTCCAGTGCGTCTCCGGACCGGATTCCGGCAAGGCCTACATGATCAGCTTGGCGGAGGTCTCGCTCGGCCGCGTCTCCGGCATCGGGCAGAACGATCCGCAGGTGGCCGAAAATCACGTCGTACTCTCCTGGCAGCGCAACGTGCTGCAATTCCGCACGTTCCCCGGAACGAAGCTGCGCATGGCGGGCGTGGATGTCATGCAAGGGACGCTTTCCAACGGTCAGCAGTTCCAGCTGGGCGCTTCCACCTGGCAGGTAGGCAGTGCGCCGGTCGAGCTCACCGGCCTGCTCGGCACCCTCGGCGCGCGTCTCGCCAAACTCACCAGCACCGATAAGCTGGAAGGCTTCAGCCTCACCGCCGTGTTTTCTGAAGTGTTCAAGGGGCGCAAGCCGGGGGAGCTGGAGGATTACTTAATCGTCGGCACTCCCAAAACCACGCCGCATCTCGACGACGTGCAGACTGGCTGGCCCAAGCCCTGGTTCTTCATGCGCGTGCTGATATTCATGGCGGTGGTCTATTTCATCTCTTATCAGATGTTCGATCTGTCGAATAACCCGCGCATCGTGCCCGGATTGATCGTCATGGGCTCTCTGGTCATCCCTCTGGCGACGGTTTTTCTGTTCTGGGAGTTGAACACGCCGCGCAACATCAGCTTCCATATGGTGCTGATTCTCGTCTGCCTCGGCGGCGTCATTTCGCTTGCCGTCAGCTTGATCGCCTTCGACGTCGCGCATCTGGAATGGCTCGGCGCCGCCAGCGCGGGGATATGAGGAAACCGGAAAACTGCTAGCCGTCGTGTTGGTCGTCCGCAACACAAAATATAGATATATTCTGAACGGCCTGGTATTCGGCGCGGCCATCGGCGGAGGCTTCGGCGCGTTCGAAACCGCCGGCTACTCCTTCAGCGACGGATTCTTCGATGGTTTCCTGACCTACTTCCTCCAGAATCCGCACGGCGAGGAAGTCAAGAAACTGCTGAGCCACGCGCTGATCTACGGCTATGACGGCATGATCACCCTGATCCACCGCCGTTCCTACTATGCGCTCTTCATGCACGTCGCGTGGAGCGCCATCGCGGCCGGCGCCCTCTGGCGCGTTAAAGGAGCCAACCCGTTCCGCATCGGCATGCTCTTCGACCCTCGCTTCCTGCGGACATTCTTCGTTCCCGTGCTCCTGCACATGTTCTGGAACTCGCCTCTGCTGCGTTTCCAAGGCGCGCTGGGTTTGATCAAGCCGATTCTAGTCGCGTGCATCGGCTGGTACGTCGTGCTCGGCTTGGTACAGGAAGGAATGCGTCAGATCCGCGACGAGCAACTCTCGCGCACGCGTATGGAGTACGACAAAACGCAGCAGGTGCTCACGACAACCGGCCGCTTCCGCATGAGCATCCAATGAATAACTACGCACCCGAACTGTTCGAGACTAGCCTCGTTTGTCAGTAAACAAAGGTAATAATATACTTGACTGACCAAGGGTTAGGCGTTCCGGGACATTGTGTTTCGATCACCCGCGTTCCCTTTTCTCGGTCGCCGCACGGAGGAAAATGGTCTGTCCGACCGCCAGTCGACCGATGCGAGTGACCGCGCCGTAGATTCCCGCGGTGTTCTGGTGCTCACGAACGACCGCTTTCAGCACTTCTGGCGTCGGACTTGCTGAGTCGGGATCAAGGTTCACCATCGAGCAGCGAACGTCGCGCATCGTTACGGTGATGGAGGGGGCGTCGTCCCCCTCGCCGAAGGAGAGCACACCGCCCACCCACTCGTCCTCCTGGAAAGGAACCGATCGCAGTAAACGAACGACAACATTCGGGCGAAATCGTCGCACGTCCAGGCTCCGCCCGGCGAGGCGTCCGATCTCGCGCACCGTATCGGAGGCGATAACGGAGATGGTCGCCTCATCGAAGATGCCATGCCTCAACTGCATCATCTGCACGGGAGCACCGTACCGGCGTCCGACCTCCGTGGCCAAGTCCTCCCCGAAGACGGGCATGTCTTCGCCATCCGGCGTGCGAATATGCGTCGGAAGGTCTCCCTGAGCACCGTTTTCCCGGCGCTGCGGAGCAAACAGCACTAGGTCGGGAAGTTTGCCTGCTGTTAGCCACGGGAACCCGCTGCGGTCATCAATCTGCCGGAATGCCAGGCGTCTGTCACCATCGAGGCCGTGCCAGCCCAGATTGGCGGCCTCGAGTCGTTCCCCGCCCATGGACTTCACGGGATACCGGAAGATCGCCTCCACATGTCCGATTTCTATGAGCACGTCACGTTCGCTGCCTCTGACTTAGTGGACGCAGGATCCCTAAAAACTAAACCTCATCTGTAACTCCAGCCGCCGGTTATTCGCGTTCTCCGAAAATCCACCAAATCCTCCCGCCATCGAGTTCGCCTGCCCGAACAGAGGCGACGTGATATTCCCGATGATCGGTCCCGGATTCGTGTGATTCAACAGATTGCGTGCCGACATCGAAATGCTTAAATTGTACTTGCGGTCGGTTGTCGGCGCACTGAAAGCACCGCCCATCGGCCCATGATCGTGCCCCGGGCCCCCGCCTCCGCCCATGCTCCCCTGCGTCATTCCCGAGGCGCCCGACTTTTCAGGCCCGAATCCAAACGTTTTCGCGACGCGCAGGTTCACCGTGAACTGTCCCGGCCCGCGCCCATAATTGCGCCCGATGATTTTCTCGCCTGGCGCCGGATTCGGATCGAGCAGCCCATATTTCGTCTGGATCAAGCCCGCCTTCGTTGGGTCCGTCGCAATTCCCGGCCGCGAGCTGAATAGCGAGGTGCCATATTCATCCGACCCCGACGTAATATCGAACGGAGCCCCCGAGACCAGATTCACTAGCGGGCTGAACCGCACGTTCCACTTCGTGTTGATCGATCCGCCGATGTACACGCGGTGCCTGTTATCCGACGACGACGGCCCATATTCCCCGGCCTGCGAATAAGGATTTGAAGGATACGTGCCCAGCCCATCGGTGTTGCTCATCGCCCGGTTCAGCATGTAGAACCCGAACAATGAAATATTCGCGCCGATCTTCGAATTGACGTTGGTGATCAACTGGTTCTGGTTATACACTCCGGAAGTGGTCATCAGCAGCACCGGATTCGAATTGCCCATTGGATACACCGGATTCAGCGGATATGTCCCCGCCAACGGCGCGTTGATATCGAACGACCGCAGTTCGTGCAGCCCGTGCGTATTCGTATACGTCACCGCGAGCGTTGTGTTCGAAGGCAACTGCCGCTCCACCGTTATCGCGCTCTGCATCAGGTACGGCGCGTGCAGATTCGCATCCTTTTCCTGAATCACCTGCGTCGAAACCGCGCCAGCCAGCGACGCAATCGACGGAATAGTCGGGTAGAACAAAGGATTCGTCAGCAGATACTGCTGCTCCACCAGGCCGTTGTAACGATCCGCGGTCAGCGTACTGCCGAGCCCGAATCGATCGTAGAACATCCCGAATCCGCCGCGAATCACCGTTTTCGGCTTCGGATTCTTCGCACCGCCCGGCGCAAACGCGAAACCGATTCTCGGCGCGAAATCGGCATGGTCGCTGATATTCGTCTGCATCTCGTAGCGAACGCCCAGGCTCAGCGTGAAATTCGGTCGCACCTTCCAGTCGTCCCCCGCAAACACGCTCGCGTCCACTTGATGCAGCGCAAGATTCGGATTCCCCGCGCTGATGCTGAACTGCGACGCTCCGCCGCCCAGCGCCTGAATCTGGACCGGCGTGTACCCCAGTCCTTGAAACAACAGCGTGCGCCGGTAGCGCTCAATCGAAGTAATCTGCACCTCGGTCCCCGCAATCGGGAGATTGTTCCCATCGAGCGCCGGTGCCAAGCCACCGCCAAACGTGAACGAGCCTCCGAAATTTGACGGCGACGTGTTGTTCTCCGTCTGCCCGCGCATTCTGACGCCGAATTTCAGCGTGTGGGCCTTCTTTGAAACGGTCGTGTAGTTTTGCAGCTCGAAGGAATTCTGTTGATCGGCCGTATGCCCCACCTGCGATGCGCCGCCGTTGAAGGAGCCCAGCACCGATATCGTCGGGTCGGTCGAATTGGCCGTCAGTTGGTACGCGCTGCGGTAATACTGGAAGCGCGTTTCGTTGATGTTGATTCCCAGCACCGCCGTCTCGGTCGCCTGCACCGTCTGGCTCAGGTAATCGTTGTGATAGCCACGGGTAGGAAGATCAAAACTGCCGATGCCCGCGTCGTAAATGTCGTACTGCGTGGTCGCGTAGCGAAGCACCAGCGTGTTGTTCGGATTCAGCGCGTAGTCGACGCGCGGGCTCACCATCAAGCGCCGCTGCGGAGTCGTGGTGTTCTGGTGAAAGGAAACCGCCGCGAGCGTCTTCGGATCGAGCGTCACCGCATTCACGATCGATCCGTTATCCACCATGTGCCTCTGCAGATCCAGCGTGAACGACGCGCGCTTGCCCAGCGGCCCGGTCAAGTTCCCTCCGAACTCGTTCAAAGAAAGATCCGCCTTCTCCGCCGAATACGGATTGCGCGAGTTCCAGAACTGATTCGCAAAATTGTAGGACACCATACCCCGATATTTATCGGTGCCCGGCTTGGTGAAAATCTCGATCCGGCCGTAGCCGATGTGGTCGTATTCCGGTGAAAACGGATTCTGGTTGATGCGGATTTCGCGAATCGAATCCTTGGGCGGCAGCGCGCCTCCGCTGAAGCCGTCAATGAAAATGGACCCGCCGCTGGGCCCCGCCGAAGGTCCGGCCAGCGCTTCCAGATCGGCCTGCAAATCCTCGGGATCGTCCGAAAGCGCCTGCAAGTCAGCCCCTCGCAAAACCAGCGCGCTGGCGTTGCTCGATGCCTCGGTGCTCAGCACCGGCCCGACGCTTTCCTCTACCGTCACCTGCTGAATGGTCGAAGCCACTTTCAATTTCACGTTGAGAGTCTGCGAACCAGCCTTCAGCGTGACTTTCAGCGGCTGCATCGCCAGATCCGGAGCCGCGGCAACCACGGTATAAGCGCCCGGCGGGAGCGTGATCGAATAAAGGCCGTTGTTGTCGGCAATCGCCGATTTCACTAGAGCTCCGGTGAGCGTGATTTTAGCTCCCGGAACCACGGCACCGGTTTCGTCCGCCACCTGGCCGGTCAATGTCGCGTTCTGTGCGAAGGCTCCTGCGGAGCCGAGTAAAAGTGCAAGTAAAATTCGTGTCATTTGTCCATGGCGGAGAGAGAGGGATTCGAACCCTCGATAGAGTTTCCCCTATACACGCTTTCCAGGCGTGCGCCTTCAACCACTCGGCCATCTCTCCAGTTGAGGGTTACGCTCTTCAGTTTAGCGTGTTTTAAGCTCGATTATGGTGTCGCCAGGGCGCTTTTAAGGTCATTTATGGTGCAGTAAGGCGTGAATATAGCTCGAAAACGGCTTCCCCGGAGGCGCGATATCGAAATCGAGCGAAAGTTTGCCGTCGCCCGTTTTTCGATACGTCAGCCGGTATGCTTCATTAAGGAACCTTACAAAATCCGGCCGCACTTCGACGTTGTAGTGAATCACGTGACCCTCGTTATCGAAATAGATCGCCTTGAGCCCCGGGTCCAGATACACCACCATCAGGTCGTCGTGCCGAAACGTGGGATAGACGGCGTAATTTTTGCGAATCATCACTTTGCGTTGCAGGTCGAAATCGAAAGTGCACCCCCCCGCGCCGTCCCCCGGCGATCCCGTGCCCTCGCCAACCCACTCACCTGTCAGGAATTGGAGCGGTTTGAAAGGATCCGCCGTCTGCGCACTCAGGCAGGTAAACACACCCAGCAGCAATAGAAATCTCATGAACTGATTGTATGTGCCTACGTCGCGCAGCAGGCGGCCGGGGATGATTCGGGGAAATCCGGGGGAAATCCGGGACAGACGGCATTTCTCAGATTCTCCCAACCGGCTCGACCGCCAGCTTGCGGATGCGTTCTTCGCGATCATCGCGGATGGCTTCGACGGCATCGAAACCCGGTGGCAGTTTGCCGGTGTGAACCCACAGGCCCTGTTTTTGACCATCGAAGGCCGACGCCGCAGGCTTGAGAAGGACGCCTTCCGGAGTTTCCTGAAGGTCCAGATCGCTGCCTTCGTGCAGGCCGAGACGGTCGCGTACGGGTTTTGGCAGAATCACGCGTCCGGCTTTGTCTATCTTGAGCGTCATAGCATTTAAGATGGCATGTTTGCGTTGGCAAGCGAAGAAGACCGAGGCGGGCTGACAAAGCGCCGCAGGCACACTTGGTGACAATTCTCCCCAGGCTGTGGTCGGCCAGAGCGGGTCCAGGGGGACCCGCGCGGACCGGCGGGGTCCGCCCCACTCGGAGGGGGAACAGTAGAGACGGGTGATTGTGCTAATTCGAGCCGGTGCCGACGGCGTTGATCAGAGCGGCGGGGCTGATTTCTTTGGGCTCGCGGTTGTAGAAATTCGAGGCGTTCAGCGTTTTATACACGTTACCGGCGACGCCGGAGGCGGCGGGGCCGCTGACTAGACGGCCGCCGGTCAGCAGCACGACTACTACGTATTTACCTTTGCCGGTGTCGACGAAGGAACCGAACCAGCCGAGATGGGTCGGCGAGTGCGAGTCGGTACAGGTGCCGGTTTTGCCGTAAATGGGTGTATTGGGGTCGAAACCGGCGCGGCGGGCGGTGCCGTATTCGACGGCTCCCATCATGCCGGGCTTGATTTCAGAAACCAGGTTATCGATATCGAGGCGGCGCTTCACGCGCGGCACCAGCGACTGCGCGTCCAGATCGGTTTTCGGATATTGCAGGAAGTAGAGCGTCCCGCCATTGGCGACGGCTCCGATTAGGGCCGCGTATTCGAGTGGCGTGAGCATGATTCCATCGCCGAAGCTGGTCATCATCCCGACGCCCGATTTCGGCTCCGCGGAGGGCAGCGAGCCCGACTGCTCGCCTTCAATATCGAGGCCGGCTTTTTCGCCCAGGCCGAACATTTTCGCGTAGTAGGAGACGCGCTCAAATCCAAGCTTCTGGCCGAGATCCGCGAAGTACTGATTGTTGGAGTGGGCAATCGCCTCGGTCATGGCGATGGTCTTGCGCTTGGTGAGGTGGAAGGGGGTTTCGCGGTCGACCACGTTCTCACTCAGCGCTGCTAAAGCGACCGGCACTTTCACTGTCGAGCAGGGTTGATAACCATTCTTAAAGGCGAGTTTCTGATTCACGATAGTAAGGATGCGGCCGGTATTGGCGTCGGTCACCACAACACTGCCGTTCAGAGGGCCGAGAGCGTCCACGGCGGCGCGGCGGACGAGGAGATCTTCGCCATCGACGTTATCGCCTACCAGGGAGTCGGCGTAGTTAGGAGCTTTCCAGGCTCCGCGATAGGGGCTGAGCTTTCCGGCGTTCATCCGGGAGACGATGGCCCGATTCGTCTGGGAGGACTGAGTTTCGGCGGCGACGTGCTTGGCGGCGACATGTTTGGCGGCAGCCTTGGCGATCACGCGAGGGACGGGTGCGCGTTTGGCTGCGACCTTTTTCTTGGCCGGTTTAACCCGCTCCATAGCGGTGCTGAGGGAGGATCCCCACGCTAGCGTGGCGAGAATCAGTGCGAATCGGATCAATGAACGGTGCCGGATAAATAGGGGCAAAGGCTCGTCCTCTACATTAAAGATTCCGCTGGAACTCGAAAGAAACATTCTGATCTATAGTACTAGGGGCTGTCAAGTGGTTCCTTACGCGGCGGTCCACCCTCCATCTATCGGCAGAGCGGCGCCGTTCATGAATCCGGACTCATCTGACGCGAGATACACGGCCAAACTGGCGACTTCCTCGGGGCGGCCGAGGCGGCCGATGGGCTGGCGCTGGCGCAGATCCTCGCGAACTTTGGCCTTTTCGTGGCTGTGATATTTGTCGAGAAAGCCTTCGACGAAGGGCGTGTCGATGGTGCCGGGGCAGATGCAGTTGACGCGGAATTCGGTGGGATAGTCGACGGCGAGTTGCTTGGTTAGGGCGATGACGGCTCCCTTGGTCGCGCAGTAGGCGAAACGGCGCTTGACGCCGATCTGGCCGGCTACGGAACCGATGTTGATAATCGATCCGTGGGAGGCTTTGATGAGTGGCAGAGCGGCTTTCGTAACGAGAAAGGTGCCGTTCACGTTGACACGGAAGAGGCGTTCGAGGTCGTCGAGCGAGGTTTCTTCGATGCTGCCGACGAGGCCGATTCCGGCGCTATTTACTAGGATATCGAGGTGCTTGATCTGTCCGATGGCGGCTGCGACGGCGGTTTCGTCTGTCACGTCGCAGACGATGGCGCTCGCGCCGGGAAGCTCCGCGGCGATGGCTTCAGCGCGTGGTCGATCGATACTAAGGATGATGACAGAGGCTCCGGCGGTCGAGAAGGCTCGCGCGGTGGCTTCACCAATGCCGCTCGACCCGCCGGTGATTAGGGCGATACGGTTGTCGAGGCGAAAGGGAGATTTCATTCCACTTATTGTAGCTTTCCCGGCCGAAAGCTATGGGTTCCGATAGGTGGGGGTTGTTTTCCACAGCAACGAGTACGGGGGTACCGCGGTGTTATCGACTTTCTCGAAATTGTCGCGGTTTTGCATTGAAAACGACACAGGGAAGGGCTATCCTAGGTCAATCGTTTGCGAAGGTTGAGGTATATCCCCACTATGAATATTAAATCGGTAGTTTGCATGACCCTGTTCGCGCTGGCGTCGTCTCCAATATGGGCACAGGCGGGCGGACTGGCCGGCATTTCGGGTACGGTGCGCGACGCTTCGGGCGCTTCCGTGCCAAAGGCGAAAGTCGTGATCGCGAATACTTCGCAGGGCACGAACCGCGAGCTGACAACTAATGACTCTGGTTTGTTTACGGCACCGGCACTGGTTCCATCGTCCGGCTACAAGGTCACGGTGACCGCGGCGGGTTTCAACACTTACGAAGCGAAAGATTTGACGCTGCAAGTGGGACAAAACCTCGATCTGAACATCGGACTGGTCGTCGGGCAGAGCGCCATTTCGGTGGAGGTAACCACCGCTGCGTCGATGATAGAGGACACCAAAACGGACGTCTCCCACGTAGTCGGATCGAAAGAAATTATGGATCTGCCGATCAACGGGCGCCGGGTCGATTCGTTTGTGCTGCTCACCGCGGGGGTCACCAACGACGCCACGTTCGGACTGCTGACGTTCCGCGGCGTGGCCGGGAATAACTCATTTCTGGTCGACGGCAACGATGCCACGGAGCAGTTCTATAACGAGAACGCAGGCCGCACGCGCATTGCTTCGCAGATTTCCCAGGATGCGGTTCAGGAATTCGAGGTGGTGTCGGCGGGCATGTCGGCGGAATACGGCCGAGCCACCGGCGGAGTGGTCAATACGGTAACGAAGAGCGGCACCAACGCTCTTCATGGGACGGTCTACTGGTTCTTCCGCAACCAGGACTTCAACGCCCGGGACACGTTTGCGGCTTTTAATCCCAGCGAAAAACGAAATCAAGTGGGCGCGAGTCTGGGCGGCCACATCAAGAAGGACAAGCTCTTTTACTTCCTCAACACCGAAATTACGCGCCGCAACTTTCCGATGGTGGATAGCATTGTTCAGGCTGGCGTCATCGATCCCAACGCGCAGACATGGCTCACTTGCGGCGTGGCCACGGCCACTTCTCCTGCCGCTACCGCTGCTCAGTGTTCCGCAATCAACGGGCTGCTGCCGCGCTTCTTTGGGACGATCCCCCGTACGCTGGCTCAGGAACTGTACTTTGGCAAGCTCGATTATTATTTAAATCCGAAGAATACGTTCAGTGCGAGTTTGAACTTTCTGCACGACGTTTCGCCGAACGGAATCCAGACAGGCGCGGTATCCACCTTCGGATCCGCGATCAACGGCAACGGGGACGATTCGGTTCGCGTGCGCAACGGACGGATGACGTGGACCTACGTACCGAGGTCTAACTTCGTGAACGAGTTCCGTTTTGGCTGGTCGACCGACCGGCAGGCCGATACGTTCGATAACTCCGCGCTGGGACAAGGCCTGGGATTCCTTCAGGTCACTATCGCGAACGCGATAATGGGTCCGCCGGCGTATCTGCCTCGCGTGGAGCCCAGCGAGCAGCGTTTTCAATTCGTGGATAATGCTTCGTGGACCAAAGGCAAGCACATCGTGAAGTTCGGCTTCGACATCGCGAACACCGAAGACTACACTTACTACATCAACAACGCGTTCGGCAACTACGTCTACCAGACCACGAACGCATTCGCCCTCGATTACACGGGCGGCACTGGTGCGAAGCATTGGCAGAGCTACTCGCAGACATTCGGGAATCCGCTGGTGGATGCCACCATCAAGGATTATGGGTTCTACCTCGAAGATCAATGGCGCGTGACGAACCGCCTCACGGTGAATTTGGGTGCGCGATACGAGTATGCGCAGTTGCCGCAGCCTCCGATCACTAACCCGGATTATCCGCAGACCGGCCACATTTCCACGGGAAAGCTGAATCTGGCGCCTCGCCTGGGTCTCGCGTACAGGTTAAACGATAAGACCGTGATTCGCGCCGGATACGGCATGTTCCATGGCCGGTTCCTTGGCTCGGTGATAGATAATCTTTGGACCACCAACGGCTTATACCAGACCTCGCTGAGCCTGAGCAGCACCACGCCAGCGCAACTGGCGGCAGGTCCGGTGTTCTCCAATGCGCTCGCAACGGCGCCCTCCAACGCATCCGTGGGTGCTGCCACGCTGCAATTCGCAGCGCCGAACCTGAAGACGCCGTATTCGGAGCAAGGGACGCTCGCCGTGGAACGCCAGCTGGGACGGGAATCGCTGGGAATGGCGATGACCGCTTCCTACATCTGGAGCCGCGGCGTCCAAATGTTCGGCGTGCGCGATCTCAATCTGCCTGGGCTCAGTTCGACAAATTTCACGTATACGATCGATGATGCGAGCGGCAACGCGGCCGGCAGCTACACCACCCCGATCTATCTCGGCGCGGCGCGGCCGGATACGCGTTATGGTTCGATCTACCAGGTCGAAAACGGTGTCAATAGTTACTACAATGCGCTCGCCGTGCAGGTGCGGAAGCGCTTCGCTCACGGGTTCATGTTCGATGGAGCTTACACCTGGGCTCACGAAATCGACGACGGACAGAGCAACGGCAGCGGCGCGCTGTTCTTCTCGAGCGCGAGCAACTGGCTGTACAACGGCAACTGGAGAGCCGATATGGGAAGCGGCTTGCTCGATCAGCGACACCGGTTTGTGCTTTCGTGGATCTGGTCGCCGACGTTCACCCATCGCAGCGGCGCTTTCTACAAGTACGTGGTCAACAACTGGCAGCTTTCCACGATCACCACGATGCAGAGCGGAAGGCCGTCGGGAAGCGAAACCATTCGACTTACCGACACACCGGTAACGGGTATGTACAAGAACTCCACTCTCGATGGAGCGGGCTTAAGCAGCCGCGTGCCATTCCTGCCCATCAACAGTCTGTATACTCCGGCAGCGTACCGGACGGATGCGCGTATCGCCAAGATCATCCCGATCGGGGAGCGCTATAAATTCTACGCGATGTTCGAAGCGTTCAACGTCAGCAATAGCTGGTCTCCCACGGGTCTCACCAGCCAGGGTTTTACGGAAGCGAAGGGCATCCTCACGCCGACACCGCTCGCGTATGGCATCGGGACCGGGGACGGCGGGTTCCCGGATGGAACCCAAGCCCGACGGTTGCAACTGGCGCTGCGCTTCGTGTTCTAATTCTCCCGCAGTTGAAAATGAGGCCGGTCCTTCGGGGCCGGTCTTTTTTTATTTACTGCGAAACGGCGGCCGAGGCCGCCAGTGCAAGCTGAAGCTCGCGCCACTCAGACCAGCATCTTTTGGACGACGTGTCCCTCGACATCTGTCAGCCGGAATTCTCGGCCCATGTATTTGTAGGTCAGCTTCGTGTGATCGAAGCCGAGGCGATTGAGAATGGTCGCCTGCAAATCGTGCACGTGGACTTTGTCTTCAATGACGTTAAATCCGAGCTCGTCCGTTTTGCCGACCACGGTGCCGCCCTTGATTCCACCACCCGCCAGGAACATGCTGTAGCCGAAGGGATGATGATCGCGGCCGGCGTTTTCAGGATCGCTCGAATTGCGGACCTCGACCATGGGCGTGCGGCCAAATTCCCCACCCCACAGAACCAGCGTCGAATCGAGCAGGCCGCGCTGCTTTAGATCGCGAATCAGTGCAGCCGTCGGTCCGTCGGTGATGTCGCAGTTTTTCTTAAGATCGCGATTGAGGTACGTATGCTGATCCCAACTGGCGTGCATCAGCATGACGAATCGCACGCCGCGCTCGACCATTCGCCGCGCGAGCAGGCAGTTGGTTCCGAACGCGCGCGTCTTCTCCGCGTTGACGCCGTACATATCGAGAGTCGAGGGCGATTCCTTGGAAAAATCGAGCAGATCCGGTCCGGCCGCCTGCATGCGAAAGGCGAGCTCATAAGAAGCAATGCGCGAGGCGATTTCGGCGTCGCCGGTCGATTCGAAACGCTCCTGATTCAGGTCGCGCAAAACGTCGAGCGACGCGCGCTGCTGTTCGCGGGAGACTCCCTCGGGCGACTGGAGATAAACGATGGGCTCGGCTCCACCACGGAACATAACGCCTTGATAGGACGACGGCAAAAATCCGCTAGCGAAGTTCGACGCGCCGCCGCTGGTTCCGACGCCGGAGCTCAACACTACAAATCCGGGAAGATTCTGCGATTCCGAACCGAGTCCGTAGACCACCCATGCGCCCATGGTCGGCCGTCCGAACTGCTGCGAGCCGGTGAACAAAAGCAACTGGCCCGGATGATGATTGAACGCGTCCGTGACCATGCTGCGGACCAGGCAAATATCGTCAGCGCAGGAGGCGATGTTCGGGATATAGTCGGAAAATTCGATGCCGCTTTGGCCGTGAGGCGTGAACTTGCGCGGGCTCGCGAGCACGGCGGCGGTGGGCTTGATAAATGCGAGGCGCAGGTCCTTGGTCATCGACGGAGGAAGCGACTGACCCGAATATTTTTGCAGCGCTGGCTTGGGGTCAAAAAGATCCATCTGGCTGGGCGCACCTTCCATGAACAGGCAAATGACGTTCTTCGCGTGCGGCGCGAAGTGCGGAGCTTTGGGAGTGAGGGGATCAGCCAATCCTTCGCGCTCCAGCAGAGTGGCGAGCGCGAGCGTCTCAATGCCACCGGCGCAACTGCGAAAGAAGGATCGGCGCGACTGGATTTTCAAAAACTCGGGGAGATTCATGGTTATTCTCGCGTGATCAATTCATCGAGGTTCAGCAAAATGCGGCTGACGCCGAGCCAATCTCCGCCTTTCGCGCGATATTGCTCGATGCGCGCGCGCTCGGATTTGGAAGGTGGCCGGGCGACGCAAAGCTCGAACGCATAGGCCAAGGGATCGGCGCCGCCTTCCTTTTGAATTCGTGCGGAAAGCGCTTGCGCGGCCTCGTAGAATACGGGATCGTTGAGCAGGTTAAGGGCTTGGAGAGGCGTGTTCGAGCGGCGGCGGCGCGTGCAACTCACGTTCGAATCCGGCTCGTCGAAATTGCTCATCTGCGGATAGGGAGTGGTGCGTTGATAGTGAACGTATAGGCCGCGGCGATACTTGTCCGCGCCGGTCGATTCGCGCCACTTCACACTGTTGGCATAGCCCAGCTCGGCGACGCCCTTCGGCTGCGGAGGACGCACGCTGCGGCCGCCGATTTCTGTATTTAGTAGGCCGCTGGCGGCGAGCGCCTGATCGCGAATCAACTCGGCAGGCAAACGGATACGCGACTGGCGGGCGAGCAGAGTGTTTTCCGGGTCCTTGGTTTCGAGCTCGGGCCGCGCTTTGGACGACTGGCGATAGGTCGCCGACATGACGATCAATTTCTCAATGCGCTTCATGCTCCAGCCGTTGTCCCGAAACTCCGAAGCCAGGAAATCGAGCAGCTCGGGATGCGACGGGCGGTCGCCCTGGGTGCCGAAGTCTTCGGAGGTGAAGACAATCCCGCGCCCGAAAAACTCCTGCCAGATGCGATTGACGGTGACGCGCGCGGTGAGAGGATTTTCTTTCGACACCAGCCAGCGCGCGAGATCGAGACGCGTGGGCGCGGACGTTTCGAGCGGCGGAAGAATCGCGAGTGTGCCCGGCGCGACCTCGCTTCCGAACGTTTTGTAATCGCCACCGATGCGGAGACGCGTGGGCGGAACGGACGGGTCCGTGTGCATCGCCTGCGCCTGACTGTAGGGCGGCAGTGCCGCGGCGAGCGCATCGAGTTTTTCACGAGCCTCACGCAGAGCACCCGCGGTCGAGCGATCCTTGGAATAATCCACGCCGATGTGTTGAAGGAACCACGCGGTCATGCGATCGCGATCGCGCGGCGAACGCTTCTCGGGATCGTCGGTGAGCAACTCGTGCGGGCGATCGATGCTTGACGTAAAATCCGTCAGCGTAAAATCCCACTCGCCACTTTCGCCGGGATGATGGTATGCCTCGCGCAGACTGCATTCCCATGGCGGCTGCAATTCGGGAATCCAATATTGCTCTAGGATTTCCTGGCGTCTCTGGTAATACGAAAGCGGCGGAGCCGCCTCTCCCGGCATCGGCGCGTCGATGTCCTCTTCCTCGGCGTGATCGAAGAACGCGTAGAGCGAATAATATTCCTTCTGGCTGATGGGATCGAACTTGTGGTTGTGGCACTGCGCGCATCCGGTAGTGAGGCCGAGCCACGTGGTCGAGACGGTATTCGTGCGATTCACGATCTGCTCGAAGCGAGCCTCATTGCGGTCCACGCCGCCTTCGCGATTCGTCAGAGTGTTGCGCAGAAAGCCGGTCGCCACGTGATCGTCGACGGTCGGATTGGGCAGCAGGTCGCCAGCGATTTGCTGAATCGTGAACTGATCGAACGGCTCGTCGCGATTGAGCGCGTCGATCACCCACTGCCGGTAGCGCCACGCCCACGGGCGCGTCAGATCCTTCTCATAACCGTCGCTATCGGCGTAGTGCGCGACGTCGAGCCAGGCGCGCGCCCATTTTTCGCCATAGTGCGGCGAGGCGAGGAGGCGGTCGACGAGTTTTTCATAGGCGTCCCTATGTTTGTCGGCGACGAACTCGTCGATTTCACGCGGCTCGGGAGGGAGGCCGGTGAGATCGAGGCTGACGCGGCGGATCAGAGTGCGGCGATCGGCTTCGGGCGAAGGAGCGATGTTTTCTTTGGCGAGCCGCTCTAAAACAAAAGCGTCTATGGATGTTTTTGCGGAGAGCTGAATCGGCTGAAAGGCCCAGTGCGTCGATTTGGCGTTGGTAACAGCCGCTGGAAATTTAGCACCGGCGTCGATCCAGGATTTGATTTTCGCGATCTCAGCGTCGCTGAGCGGCGCGCCCACCGGAGGCATCATGAAACCTTTTTTCGTGCTGCTGATTCGCTCGAAGAGCTTGCCGTTGACCACGCGCGCGGCCGACTCCGGAGAATCGAGGCGCAAATTGCTCATCTGCTGGTTGGCTCCGTGGCAGCCCTGGCATCGGCGCTCGAAGATCGGCTGAACGTCTTTAGAAAAGTCTTGCGCCCATGCGCATGCCGCCGCCAGCAGCATGGCAATGCGGAGGTTCATAATAAATCCTATTGTAGTCCCGATCTTTAATTCAAATGAAAATCACGAAAATCGAGGCGTACCGAGTTGAGCTGCCTTTACACGAGGGCAGCTATAAATGGTCGGGCGGAAACACGGTCGCGATATTCGACTCCACAGTGGTCGCCGTGTCGACCGACGAAGGGATCACCGGATATGGCGAAGTTTGCCCGCTTGGGTCCGCGTATCTTGCCGCATACGCGAATGGTGCGCGGACTGGGATCGCGGAGTTGGCGCCGTCTTTGATCGGACTCGATCCGACCGGGCTCGGAGTGCTGAATGCGCATATGGATTGGGCCATGCGCGGGCATCCTTATGTGAAGTCGCCCATCGATGTGGCGTGTTGGGACATTTTGGGAAAGTCGTGCGGGAAGCCGGTCGCGACGCTGCTCGGCGGACGATTTGGCGACGATTTTCCGCTGTATCGCGCGATTTCGCAGGATACTCCGGAGGCCATGGCGGAGCGTGTCGCGCAGTATCGCGCGGAAGGGTACACGAAGTTCCAGTTAAAGGTTGGGTCGGACGTCGATACCGATGTCGCGCGCATTATCGCCGCGGCGGAGGAACTGGAGACAGACGATGTTCTGATTGCGGACGCGAACACGGGCTGGACGCAACATGCCGCCATGCGAGTGGCGGCGTTCGTCCGCGATGTCGATGTTTATATCGAGCAGCCGTGCAAGACCTATGAAGAGTGCCTCGCCGTGCGGAGGCATACCGACCGTCCGTTTGTGCTCGACGAAGTGATCGACGATCTGGCGATGGTGGTGCGCGGCCACGCGGATCAGGCGATGGACGTAATTAATCTGAAAATCTCCAAGGTCGGGGGATTGACGAAGGCGCGGCAGATTCGCGACTTGTGTGTGTCGCTCGGGATCGCGATGACGATCGAGGACACGTGGGGAGGCGACATTGTTACGGCGGCGATCGCACATCTGGCGCACTCGACGCCTCCGGAATTGCTGTTTACGACGACGGATTTTAATAGCTACGTGACGGTCAGCATCGCGGAAGGGGCTCCGCAGCGGAAGCACGGACGCATGACGACGTCGGATGCGCCAGGGCTTGGAATAACGCCGCGGTTCGAGGTTCTGGGAGCGCCGGTGATTTCAATTCCCAATTGACGGCATCACAACCACGGACGGACGCGGACGCTCTATCATCGCCGACCGCAGCATCGACAGGGCGGTGTAGGTGACGACGACAATCACGATCCAGCGCAGCTTGGTAACATCCATCGACTTGATCCAGTAAGCGGCGAGCAGAACGCCGGGGACGCCGCCAATTGCCAGACCTATGGCGGCTTTCAAGCTGTAGCTTCGTTCGCGGATAAACCGCACGCTGCCGGTGGGCATAAGGAATGCACAGGAGCCCATCATGATCGGATAAGCGGCGGCGGGACTCATTCCAAGCATTGCCACCAGCACCATGCAGGGCGCGAAAAGGCCAATACCCAGGGTCATCAGCGCGCCCAGAACGAAATTCCCGGCAATCGCGAACAAGAGCGTCGCTCCGGTAACGCCGACGCTGCCCGCGTCACCCGGCAGCATCTTCAATTGCTTCAGAAGAAAGAAAATCGCCGCTACGATCAGTGCGAGCCCCATACCGATCTGCACGGCGCGGCGAGACCATTTGGCAACAATGCCCGCTCCCAGCCAGGCGCCCGCGCAGGAAGCGAGAATCATCGAAACCAAAGTCGTGGGATCGACCGTCATGATCGCGATGGAGATGAAGGCCTCCGCTACGGTCGGCATGGCGTGACCGACGTTCAATGTGCCGGGGATTTTCTCGTCGCTCACCAGCTTGCCAAGCTTGAACACAGCGGTAGTGGGTGCAAACGAGCCGATGCCCAGCATGTCGAAGAAGTTGGTCACGAATCCGATCAGCACGTTGAAGAGCCCGGGCGCTTTGGGTCCGGCGTCGCCGTGCTGGCGAGCTTCTTTCACCCAGAACAGAATAAAGCTCACCGTAATGATGGCCAGAGCGATAAAAAGTGCCGTCTTCATGTGCTTCATCAGAGTATAGCCGCTCCATGGGACCTCGCCCCGCGAAGCGCAAAGCCGAAGGGGATGCTACGCTAACTTTTTGACGCAAATGACGCCCCGCGAACTGGTTCTCCGTAACATCGATGGCAAGAACGTGAATGTGCCGCTCGACCGGGATCGCATTACGCTGGGCCGGTCCAGCGCCAATGAGCTGTGTTATCCCGACGACGCTGGATTGTCTCGTCAGCACCTCGCGTTGACCCGCACTGGGGACCACTGGCAAGTCGAGGACCTCGGCAGCAAGAATGGCACGCTCTTGAACGGCAAGCGGGTCGAGAAGCAGATGCCGTTCAAGGAAGGTGACCGCATATCCGCCGGGCACCTGACCATCGAATTCGCCGACACGGCCCTCGCGACCGCTAATACGGTGGTCTTCGTCGAACAGAACGAGGCGTTCTCAACTACGGCGACCACGGTGGTGGCCAACCTCGACGCGGTGCTCGGGCCGCACGCTGACGATCTGAACAAGACTCACGTGATGCAGGGCAGTCCGCAAATGCGGGCGCTGATTCGCGCGGGCCGCGAACTGGCCGGACACCGGCCGCTGGCCGAGTTGTTCACCGTGATCATGGATCTTTCGGTGGAGGCCGTGATGGCGGGCCGTGGCGTTCTGATGACGCTCGAAGGCGGCGAGTTGCAAGTGCGTGCGGCGCGCGGCGATGGGTTTCAAATCTCGACCACGGTCCGGGAGCGCGTGCTGCGCAACAAGGAATCGCTGCTGGTCCGCGATGCGCAGCTCGATCGGGCGCTGCGCGAGCACGTGAGCATCGTGGAGCAAAAAGTACGCAGCATGATCGCCGTTCCGCTGCAAACCAACGATCGCGTCATCGGGCTGATTTACGTCGATTCGCCGCACCTGATCCGCGAATTTTCGCGCGAGGATCTCAACCTGCTCACCGTGATGGCCAACGTCGCGGCGATTCGAATCGAACATGCGCGCCTCAACGAAATCGAAGAGGCGGAGCGCGCGATGGCGAAGGACATGCAGCAGGCCGCGCTGATTCAGCAGCGTCTACTGCCGGAAAAATCGCCGGTGGTCCAAGGGCTCGATATCGCCGGCCGGACCACCGCTTGCCGCACGGTCGGTGGCGATTATTACGATTACCTCGCGTTCCCCGATGGCCGCATCGGCATGCTGGTGGGCGATGTGGCGGGAAAGGGCATGCCGGCGGCTCTCCTGATGTCGAGCCTGCAAGCCCGCGTGCAGGTGCTGTTTGAAGACGCCGACGATCTGGCCCGCAAAATCGGACGATTGAACAAAGCCGTCTGCGCCAACTGCCCCGATAACCGATTCATCACCTTTTTCATGGGCATCATCGACCCCAAAACTGGTGAGCTGGTGTACACCAACGCGGGCCACAATCCGCCGGTCGTGGTGCGCGCCGCGGGCGATTTCGAAACGCTGAAGGAAGCCGGCGGCGTGATCCTCGGCATCCTTCCGATGGCGGCGTATCAGGAAGCGCGGATGACGCTCAATCCCGGCGATGTGCTGGTGCTGTTCAGCGACGGCGTGACGGAAGCCGCGGACCCCAGCGACGATGAGTACGGCGAGGAGCGCTTAGCGGCGCTGGTCGGGTCGATGAGGGATCGCCCATCGGAAGAAATCGTCGAAGCGATTCACAACGCCGTCACGGCGTTCACGCAGGGCGCACCCGCGGCGGACGATATAACCGTGGTTGTCGCCAGACGCCTTTAACTAATTGGCCACGACGTCGATGTCGCCCGAATCGGTTTCCAGATCCACGACCGACCCGCCGCCGCGAATCTCTCCTTCTACTTCGTGGCGCGACAACCGTTGCCGCGTGAGCACCGGCAAATCGATCCGCCCGTTATCGGTGCGCGCGCGAATGCTGTACCCGCCGGTATCGGCAAGCTGGACGCGGATCCGGCCCGAGTCGGTTTGCGCGCACACCGGCGCCACGATGGTCTGGGAGAGCCGGATGTCGCCCGAATCAGTCTTAGCGTCGATGGTGCCTGCAATCTCCAAAGCCTCGATGTGGCCGGAATCGGTGCGCGCATCCACCGCCCCTTTTACGCCGCGAATATGGATGCCGCCGGAGTCGCAGCTCACGCGCACCTCGGAGCCGATGCTCGCGATGTTGATCTCGCCGGAGTCCGTCTCGCACTCCACCGGCCCGTCGATTCCTTCGATCCGGATGTCTCCCGAATCGGCCAGCGCGCGAATTTCCGTATCGGCGGGCGTCGTGATCTCCAGCAGCAGATTGATGCCGCGGAGCAGCCATCGGTCCGTCACGTCTCCGACGCCAATCGTATTTCCGTCCTGCGCAATCGGCGGATTCGATTCGATCGTGCGGATTCTCTCCCCAGGCGGCCCTCCCACGAACAAGCCCATGAACACGGAAGACTTCGCCCGCACCACGCCTCGAATCCGGACCGAGCCCGCTTCGCCGCTCACCACTCGGATGACGCCCGAATGCACGCTTACATCCAGGCTCACACGCCCGGTCACCGTCAGCGTGCGCTCGAAGGTTCCTTCCATGTGTTCCCGTGTGGGGTTCATTTGCAATCGAGCATAAACGATCGCCGCGACTCGACGCCTATGGAAACCGGCGAACGGCGAAATACGTCGGACCAATGACGGTGTTATTCTGAGGCAAGAGTGATGAAGTTTTCCAGCGTGACGGTCGTTCTGGTTGCGATCGTCCTTATCGTAAGTTCCGTGCAGTGTGCGGCAGCCTGCACGCCGGTACCGTGCGCCAATCCGCAACCTCCTTGCCACCATCACAAGCAGGCTCCGTCGAATCAAAAGACTGCCGCCTGCTCTCATGAGTTGGTACCGGCGACCACCGTTCAGTCTTCGGTCGCCAGCGTTTTATTTTCATCGGAATCGGTGGATGCCCCGTTCGCTGCCGGTGCACTCGTTTCACTCGACGTTCCGCTGGTGCCGGATGCATCTCCTCCCTCTCTGAATAGCGGCTTACCTTCCGTCCTCAGAATCTGATCTCTCTTTCCGTCAACCCATCCCTTTTGAGTTGTGATGAAGCGGCCTTGCGCCTGCCTGGGAGATTTTTGTGAAAACAATTCCATTTGGACTGATATTGGCAACGTTCGCCGCCGGCCAGGACCCCATGCCTGCGAACATGCCCGGCATGAAAATGCCACAGACAAGCATGCCAGGATCGTCCACGATGACGAACATGGTCGATATGAACGCGGCATCCATGTCGCTGATGAATATGGCATCGGGTACAGCTGTGAATCCGGCGTCCTGGGACATGCCGATGCTGATGACGCACTTTGGTTCCTGGAACACCATGTTCATGGGCATGGCGTATATAGTGGACACGCAGCAATCCGGTCCGCGCGGAGGCGACAAATTCTATTCGCCCAACTGGTTCATGGCTTCAGCCGAGCATCGCGCCGGAGCGAAAGGGGCGTTTCAAGCCGACCTGATGCTGAGCCTCGATCCCGCGACCATGACCGGGGAGCGCTACCCGCTGCTGTTTCAAACCGGCGAGACCGCCTATGGCCGCCCTCTCTTCGACGCGCAGCATCCGCACAATTTCATCATGGCCCTCGGCTTCCACTACGCCTATGCCATCTCCGAATCGACCATCGTCGATGCGTACTTCGCTCCGGTGGGCGACCCGGCGTTGGGACCCGTCGCTTATCCGCACAGGGCGTCGGCGGCAGAACTGCCGCAGGCCGCGATTTCTCATCATTTGCAGGATTCCACTCACATCTCGGACGATGTGGTCACCGTTGGCATTACCCACAAGAAACTGAGGCTCGAAGCGAGCGGGTTCCACGGAGCCGAACCCGGTGAGAATCGCTGGATCATCCAGGCCGGTGCGATCGATTCGTGGTCCACGCGCTTGTGGTATTTCCCCGCGAAGAATTGGGCGGCGCAGGTCTCGGTCGGACGACTCACCCATCCGGAAGCGTTAACTCCAGGCGATCAGATGCGTACCATCGCATCGCTCAGTTATACAAAACCCATGGCAGGCTCAAGCTGGTCGTCCAGTTTCGTTTGGGGAAGGGCCCACTTTACGCCCACCAGCCGCAACCTGAACAGCTACCTG
This sequence comes from Bryobacterales bacterium, assembly GCA_003170295.1. Classification (GTDB taxonomy): domain Bacteria; phylum Acidobacteriota; class Terriglobia; order Bryobacterales; family Bryobacteraceae; genus Palsa-187. The sequence goes on from PNAJ01000153.1 coordinate 90,106, forward strand.
GTGGAATCGGCGATTCCCGTTTCGCGCAAGAACTTCATCACCGGCCGTATCGAGCTCGTCGACAAAGACGAACTGTTCAGCGGGCAACCCGAGACCGCTTTGTCCGCCAGCACTTTTCGGATCGGCGCGTATACGTTGGGCTATACCCGCGATATCGCATTATTTTCTAACGTCGAGACCGGCATCGGCGCAAACTTCAGCGCTTATTCCCTCCCCGATCCGATCAAGCCCTACTACGGCAACCATCCCGTCGGCGGCAATATTTTTATTCGACTTCGCATAAGGAGAAACACATGATCGCGATATTTTTAGCCCTCGCACTAGCCGAAACATTCACCGGGGTAGTCACCGAAACGATGTGCGGCGCCAAGCACACCACGATGAAGGATCAACCAGACGACAAGTGCATCAAGATGTGCGTGAAAGGATCCAGCGCATACGCACTCTTCGACGGCCAGAATGTTTTCAAGCTGAGCGATCAAAGCAAGCCCGCGAAACTCGCCGCGCAAAAAGTAAAGGTGACAGGCACGCTGAACCAAAAAACGAAGACAATCAAGATCAGCTCAATAGAACCCCTCTAGTCTCATGTCCCAGAAATAA
>PNAJ01000115.1 GCA_003170295.1 Bryobacterales bacterium
ATCCCCATCAGCGTCGCGTAGCGCAGCTTGTTGATGCCGCTTTGAATCGTCAGTACCGCCGGCAGAGGCATCGCGATGTGCTGGAACCAACCGTCTTCAAGCTCGCGCTTCACGCGAATGGATTTGTCTTGCACTTCGACCTGCATGATGATCGTCGAGCTCGCGATTCCAAGCAGCTCAGCCAGCACCACGCCTGTCTGTCCATAACCCAGGTCGTCCGATTGCAGACCGGTGAGAATCAGGTCCGGATTTTCCGCCTTCACCGCGCCGGCGAGCAACTTTGCGACTCCCAGCGTGTCCAAGGTGTTGAGATTCTCTTCAGTATCAATGTGTATGGCCCGGTCCGCGCCTTTGGCGAGAGCTTCGCGAATAGTCTGGGCGGCACGTGCTGGCCCGGCGCAAAGTGCGATCACTTCTCCGCCGTGTTTTTCCTTCAATTGCAGCGCCTCTTCGAGAGCGTAAGCATCGGGCTCGTTGATCTCGAAGCTCAAATCGGACTCCTGGATCCCGCGTCCCGACGCTTCCACGCGGAGCTGCGAGTCGCGTACGGGGACTTGCTTGATCGCAACAATGATCTTCATAAACTAATCGGCGATTTTCATATTATTCGTACTTCTTAAAGATGAGACAACCGTTCGTTCCGCCAAAGCCGAACGAGTTGGTCAGCGCGTAATCGATTTTCATCGGCCGCGCGTGATTTGGCACGTAATCCAGATCGCAATCCGGATCGGGCACCTCCAGGTTGATTGTCGGCGGCGCGATCTGATCGCAAATCGCGAGCACCGTGATCCCCGCTTCGAGGCCACCCGCGCCACCCAGCAAATGCCCGGTCATCGATTTGGTCGACGATACGGCAACCGTGCGTGCATGATCGCCGAACACGCGTTTGATCGCCGTGGTCTCGATGCGATCGCCCAGAGGCGTCGACGTCCCATGCGCATTGATGTAATCGATCTGATGTGCCTCGATTTTAGCGTCCCTCAGCGAATTGCGCATCACGCGATACGCGCCGTCCCCATCTTCGGCCGGCGAAGTGATGTGATACGCGTCGCCCGACATCCCGTAGCCGACGATCTCGGCCAAAATGGGCGCGCCGCGCCCCTTGGCATGCTCGAGCTCCTCTAAAACCAGAATACCAGCGCCCTCGCCGATAATAAACCCGTCGCGCGAAACGTCCCAAGGGCGGCAGGCGTGCTCCGGATCGTCATTGCGCTGCGACAGAGCGCGCATCGCCGCAAATCCGCCGACGCCCAGCGGCGTAATGCAGGCCTCGGCGCCTCCGCAGATCATCACGTCGGCATCGTCGTGCTGGATCAGCCGGAACGAATCGCCCACCGCGTGCGCGCTCGTTGTACACGCGGTCGCGGTTGCCGAGTTCGGACCCTTCGCGCCCGTGCGGATCGAGACATAGCCCGATGCAAGATTAATAATCGTGGCAGGGATGAAAAACGGCGAGATGCGCGACGGACCTTTTTCAAGTAAATTCCGATGCTCACGCTCGATCACTTCGAATCCGCCAATGCCGCTGCCGATGTAAACACCGGTGCGCTCAGCCGTCTCCGGATTCGGCTTCAGTCCCGCGCCTTCCAGGGCGAACTCCGACGCCGCAATGGCGAACTGGATGAACCGCCCCATCTTCTTGATTTCTTTTTTCTCGATGTAATCGCCCGGATTGAAACCCTTCACCTCGCCGGCGATGCGGCAATTGAAATCGGTGGCATCGAATGCGGTGATCGGCCCAATGCCGTTCGTCCCGCTCTTGATGGCCTCCCAGACAGGTTTAGTGCCGATTCCAACCGAAGTCAGAAGTCCGACTCCGGTAACTACGACTCTTCTTTGCAAGGAAAACTCCGCAAACGTGGCTCCAAGAATTCGCCGCGCTAAGCTTTCTTCTTCGACTCGATGTAGTCGATGGCATTCTTCACCGTCGCGATCTTCTCGGCGTCCTCATCCGGAATGTCGAGGTCGAACGCTTCCTCGAACGCCATCACCAGCTCGACGATATCAAGCGAGTCGGCGCCGAGATCATCGACAAAGCTCGCGGTGGGATCGACTTGGGACTCATCCACCCCTAACTGCTCGACGATGATTTGCTTGACCTTCTGCTCAACGGACATGCACCCTCCAGGGATTCTTTGGCAACTCCTCGATTCTACCTACGCGAGGCGGGATACGCAAGCTGCAAACAATCCCGGAGAGTGCCTTCAACGAGTTACGCGCCGGTTTATTTACGATCGAAACGGGCGCCGTAATCGTCGTGATGGTCGCGAAATTCCCTCATCCGGCGCAGATCGTCCGTCAGAATCTCTCTGTCCCGAGCGGAAAGCCGGTTGTTCTGAAGGACGTTGGTCAGTGAATACATGACGTCATCGAGTTCGTGGTCGTCAAAACGGCCCTGACTCAATTTCCCCTGTAGTTCGTTCAGCTCGAAGATCGTCCGCGACAACCGGGATTGATCGCCGGTGAAAGGAAATGTCGAATGCTGCAGATGCTCCACATCCTCGCGGACCCGTTGGAACAGATTCTTGCGCCATGCATCGCCCTGGAAGAAGCGTTCCCGCTCGTTCTGATAGTCCATGTGCTGCCGATCCCCGTCGCGACTCTGGTCGTAACCGCGGTCTCCCTGCTCCCGCCGTTCGCCGCTATTTCCGGCCCACATGATCTCAAAGCGATACTCGCCCGCGCCACCCTGCGGATCGTCAATGCGAATCACTGCCGGACCGCCATCGCGCGGCGTCCGAACCAGCTCCTGCCGCCCCCGTCCGTCCACCTCAGCGAACCTGAACCCCGGCGCGTTCGCCGGCATTGGACGCGTACACTCGAATTGCCGCAATTGAGGCGGCTGCCCGGAAAGATTGCGCAGAAGAAGGTTGTCTCCACGGATCTCCACCTCCGCAGCCCCATCGACGACGACGTCCACCGTGCATCCTTCACCGCCGCCCGGTCCCGCGCCCGCACGAACGATCGACGCCCGTCGCTGAGTTTCCTGAGCGCTCAAGGTCGCCACTGCGGCCGCAGCCGCCATAATCAAACATAGTTTATGCATTTTTCACCCTAGTGCCGTGTAAAGCAATTACGTCGCCAACGGGTTTTGGTTGTGTTTTCTTAAGCTTGCCCGCCAGCCGTCGGCAAACGGCACATGTAGGAATGACCTTGTGCAGACGTTTCCGCTTCACACCCACTTCACGCTATGATCCGCCGTCACCGCAAATGTCCCCGGCGGCGAATCGAGCGTGAAGAACGACCATGGCCCTTCAATCCACGGATAACGCCAAATCACGCTTTCGTCGATCTCGACACCCAGGCCGGGACCCGATGGCACCACCAGATTCCCGTGTTCGATGGTCAGCGGCGTCTTGAGAATCTCGGCTGCCAATGGAAACGGATACATAAACTTGTGCGTGTCGGTTGAATAGCACGGATATTCCAGCCAATCGACCACGCTCTCCGGCCAACAAATCCCCAAATGCGCCGCCGCAAGAACTTCGAGCGACGACCCCCAGCTATGGAACGCAAATCGCAGCCCTGCGCGCGCAATATCCGGAAACAGCCGCCGCGCCGTCGCGAAGCCGCCCTGGCAGACCACGTCCATCTGCACATAATCGACCGCCAGCGATTCGATGAGATCCAGATAGCGCAGTTCATTCGGCTCATGCTCGCCACTTGCCAGCGGCACCAGGTCGAGCTCGTTCAACGCGACGTATGCATCGTGATCGTCGGGCGGCATCGGTTCTTCGAGCCACAGGATACGGTACTCCGCCATCGCCTTCGCCAGGCGCTCCACCGTTTGCTGCGAATAGCACTTGTTGCCCATGCGCCACCAGGTGTGCGCATCCACCATGATTTCGAAATCGGGTCCGGTCGCCTGCCGGATCTGCCGCACCGCTTCCAGATCGGCTTCCGGTCCGCAGCCCGGGCGCATTTTATACGCCGCGAATCCCACCTCCCGCGCCAGCACCGCTTCAGCCGCATAGCCCTCCGGCGCCTGATACATTCCGGAGCTGCCATAGAGCCGAATGCGGTCCCGCACACGTCCGCCGATTAGTTCGCTCACCGGCAAGTTGCGAGCTTTGCCCGCCAGATCGTACAGCGCAATTTCGACCGCGCTATAAACCTTGCTCACCTCCGCGTCGGCGCCGGCCCCTTGTTGAAATTGGATCCGCAACGCGTCGGGATCGGTCAGCATGCGTCCGTTGAGAAACGGCGCGATCAGTTGATCGATCGTCTGCTTCGCCTGGACGCTCGCCTGCCCCGGCGCATAACCGAACAATCCTTGATCGGTCGAGACGCGTATCAGCATCGCGTCGCGTTTGAGAATGGTCCGTTCGCCTCCGAAGTATTGCAACTTGACAGGCTCGGGGAGCCGGTAGGAGAGCAGATAAGCTTCAATGCCGGTAATCTTCATCTTGAGGCGTTTACATTCTACCGAAAATCAAAACCCACCTCCGAACCGCGCTCGTGTTCCCAATGAAAACCGTTTGTTGTGCAGGCTGGCAGGTGGGGCGACCCCCTGGTCTGCGGCCGATCCCCCGATCGGCCTTTTCGTGTGCGGACCGAATGTCAATCGGTCCATCCGGGCGAGAGCCCGGACGGTTTGTAGAGCCGCGACTACAGGGAGCGGTCAACGCCCCGTGTCTTAGAGAGAGTCGCCGCCACTGGACCTTCGGGAGCCCCGTCAGGAACGGGCGCAAAAAAATGCCGGGCGCGTTTAAACGCCCGGCGAGGAGCACCCACAAGTAGCTCGGAGGAATCTGCTTGTGGTTGTGGAGGAAATTGAACAGCTAAAATCCCAAATCAGCCCAGTAAGCCGCCGTGTCCCAGGCAAGCCACTTCCCAACCTGAAACACGATACCGCGCCAAAAGTGGCGGCAGTACCAAATCGACGACATTCGGTTTCGCGGATCGGAAGCATCCAGGTGCGGAGACGATGGGTGTCTCCTCTTTATAACCTAGCAAAAAGAGATTGCCGGGCTCAACGGGCGCGAGAAACCGCTCCAGGTGACAGCCGATGCGTGTCATGGAGCGGCCAATCACGTCATCGGGACCCGCTGGCGCCGTGGTGGAGGCCACCAGAATCGCCGCCGGCTTTGCGCGCAACAGATGCTGCAAGCCGCGAGCCACCGCGGTTTCCTCCTCTTGCGCGGCAAGCACAAAAGCGGGCGTGATTCCAAAATGCTCCAGCCGCTGGCGCATAATGCTTTCGAAGAGTTGCTTGGCGCGATCCCCATGCACCGGATCTGTATAAAGGACCGCAATCACCGGATTACGGACCGGACGCGCCTGCAAAATCGGCCCGCGCTCCCGCAAAATACTGATTAGCGCCTCGAGTTGCGATTGCGGAACCGCGAACGGAGCGCTCTTCACCGTGGCGATGCGCTGCCCCGCCCGCGCGAAACTGAAGTTCACGTTCGTCGCGATGACGATGCTCGCCGCGCAGTTGATCTGCTTCAGCAAATCCTCATCGACTAGAACGCAGCAGTCCTCGGTCGCGAAAAGATTAGCCCGGCCGCCCGCTGCCAGACGAATCTCCAGGCATCCGCAACCCATTTCCGCCGCCGCCTGACTTACCGCGTCGTCTTCGCCCACCTCGCCGTCTTCCAGTTCGGTCACCCAAACCTGACCCAGTCCTTCCGTCTCAAGCAGGCGCACATCTTCTTCACTCAGCACGTGCCCCTTAGCCAGCAGCTTTCGTCCCCCCGGACGAAAAATCGTGCAGCAGAGAATCCTGCCCGTCGATTCCTTAACGCCGACCGTTTGTGCTTTCATATTGGCCTCCTCGAGTTGGCACTCGGACTGATTTTTCAAATAACCTTGTTCGCGTCAGCCTAGTGTCAAATCTCCCAGAATTATCTCAATAAAAATTGTAAAAATAATTAGAATTCCTGAAAACGCGAAATATAGTTATTTACACCTATATCTCTGACTATTAAACGGGGTAAGTGCAGTGTTGCGACACGGAGGGGCAGCCGAGCCTACGAGTCGTCTATCCAAACTCACCTCGTTCAGAAGACTCGTTAGAATTCCACAGATATTCATCAAAAAGATACCAGAGCCAAAACTTAGAATCTGGTCAATTTTGCTCTATGAGGGAAATTGTGTCGCAAGGAAATGAGAGTAGTACCAGGACTCAATGGTTGTACAACACTCGGCAGGCGCGGGGGACTTCCAGAACGATATGCAAAATCCCGCTCTGGAACGCCCATCCATCTGAGCCGGCGTTTCTCGACGGATCGGGGCGGTCACTAGATTCAACCACCAGATCCACCCCGGATCCGGATGCTTGCCGCATGGTTGACCTGCTTCAACAGTGGATCATCGTCTGAAACGTAGTCGTCTTCCCGGGCGAAAAAACCGGCGCCGCCGTTTGCCGCCAGAGGAGGTTCCGAGCCTCCTCTGCCTTCAACCGCTTCGCCTTCCTCAAAGTCGGTGACCCAAACTTGACCCAGTCCTTCCCTTTCGAGCCGGTGGACATCTTCCTCGCTCAGCACATGCCCCTTCGCCAGCAGTTTGCGTCCCCCGGGACGAAAAATCGTAAAGTAAAGAATCCTGCCTCTCGATTCTTTAACGCCGACCGCTTGTGCTTTCATGTTCCCCTTCCGCAAAATGTCAAAGTCATTTGCTAGAAATTACCCTGGTTATCACGGCGGGGTAGGCACGGTCTCGCCTAATTCCAGAGGGACCGGTTTCAAAAAAAACTTACCAGAGGCACAATTTCAAAGCTGTTCAATTTTGCTCATCGCGAGAAAATTGTGCGACGGGAAAATGAGAGCGGTCCCGAGGGCTCAATCGTGCAGCACAACGCTTAACAGCGAGCTGTGAACTTCCAGATGGCCATTGTACTTGATGAATCCAAGCTTGCGGAACTTATTCATGAAGAAGCTCACTCTGCTCCGCGTGGTGCCGATCATCTCGGCCAGGGTTTCCTGGCTGATTTTCGCGATCACCAGATCCGGCTTGCTCTCTTTTCCGAAGCTCGCCAGCAACAGAAGCGTGCGGGCCAATCTTTTCTCGCTGGAATTGAAGAGCTGATCCACCAGGTCCTCCTCCATCCGGATGTTCCGACTCAACATGTAGGTGAGAAAGACCGATGAAAATGCCGGATCGTCGCGCAGCGCGCGGACCATCACCGCTTTATTGATGCGTACAAGCGTACATTCCTCGAGCGGCGTGGCAGTGGCCATGCGCCGCGGCTGACCCGCCAGGCATCCTTCCCCAAAAAAATCGCCCGCTCCCAAGATGGCGATGACCGCTTCTTTCCCCACTGTCGAAACCACCGTGATCTTGACCTTGCCCTTCTCGATGTAAAAGATGGAATCGGCCTCGTCGCCCTGGGAGAAAATTGCTTTCTTAGAAGTGCATTTCGAGATGGTCTTGTCACCATTGATTTTGGCCAAGAACTCCTGACCGTTAGCAATCTGCGCTTTCGTTTTCACCATCGTGCCCTTCATTACTTGAACCTGTGCACTAAGCGATTATTCCTCTTTGAAAGGCGATCTCCGCGCTGTCGAAAACAGGGTATCACTGTGCAAAAACATTTTATACCAAGAAGGCCGCGTCCGTCTACTGCTTTCTAACGACCGGAAACTGTGGGAAATCGGCGATCTGCGTGAGCCGGGTCGACGGTACCGGGGGCGCGTCCGGCTTGAGCCGTTTCAGCACCGCAATTTCATCGCAAGCCTGGAATTTCGGGCAACGCATGCAATCTTTCCACGCCTTTAACGGCAATTCGCCACGATCTACTTCTTCAAATCCCAGTTTGCCGAAAAATCCAGCAACATAAGTGAATGCAAATATCGAGTGCAACTCCTGCGCCCGGGCTTCCTGCTCCAGCGCCTCCACCAATGCGCGCCCGATTCCTCTTGCCTTCGCGCCAGGATCCACCGCGAGGCTCCGCACTTCGCCCGACGATGCCGTATAAAAATGCAGCGCGCCGCATCCCACCAGGCGCCCTTCGTCGAAGGCCACCAGAAAGTCCCGAATATTCTCGGCCATCTCAAACTCGGTGCGCGGCAGCATGACTCCCTGCGCGGCGTAGGCATTGATCAGCTCCAGCAGAGCAGTGATGTCGGTCAGCGAGGCTTTGCGTATTTCCAACATGGCTCAAGGTACGATCCTGGTTCCAATCCGCTTTCCCGCCAGGATCTCTTGGACGACTCCAGCTCTCGCACCCGGCGCAATCACGATCTCTCCGACTCCGGTCCGCAGCGCCGATACCGCCGCTTCGAGCTTCGCGCGCATGCCGCCCGTCGCCACACTGGCCTCAATCAAGGCGGCAGCTCCCATCGCCGTCAACGATTCGGGGACTTTGCCCGCGCCGTCCTTCACTCCATCGACGTCGGTCAAGAAGATCAGCTTCTCCGCGCCGAACGACGACGCGCAGGCCACCGCCATCTGGTCCGCATTGACGTTATAAACAGAACCTTTCGCATCGCCCGCCACGCACGCGACCACAGGCAAATAGTGTTCCTTGGTCAGCAATTCGATCAACCGCGCATCGGAGCGCACCGGCTTCCCCACTGCACCGAGTTCTTCCGCCAGAGGCTCGGCATCGACCAATCCCGCGTCGAGCCCCGTCAGCCCCACGGGCCTCGCCCCCGCCGCTCTAAATGCCGCCACCAATTCCGTATTGACCGTCCCCGCGAAAACTTTCAGCATCGCATCGACAACTTCCGGCGTCGTGACCCGCATCCCGTTGACGAACTTGTTTTCAATGCCGCGCTCCGCCAAGTACTGCGTCATCTGTTTGCCGCCTCCGTGCACCACGACGACCGCGTGCGCGATCCCCGCGATTTCCGAAGCCAGGCGGCATCGCGAATCCGGCGCGTCCAGTAGCGTCCCGCCCAGTTTGACGAGTAACTTCACAACAGGCCCGCGGTTTCCGGAAATCCCAACGCCAGGTTCATGTTTTGAACCGCCATTCCCGCGGCACCCTTCACTAAATTGTCAATCGCGACGACAATGACGCACCGCCTGGTTGCAGCATCCAGATGCACGCCAATATCGCAGAAATTCGTTCGCGCAACCGCCCGCAGATCGGGAACCTGGCCGGCTGGATAGATGCGCAAAAAATGGTCATTTAAGTATCGATTTCGATAGATATCAAGCACATTATGGTCATTTAAGCCTTCCTTAGCGCGGAAGTATATAGTTTCGAGAATCCCCCGCTCAATCGGCAGAAGCTGCGCCGTGAAACTCAGTTCGGCCTCTTTTAGACCCGATGTACGCAGAATTTCGGGTACGTGCCGATGATCCAGGATCGAATAAGCCGAAAAATTCTCCGTAACCTCGCAGAAACTGGTCTTAAGCGATGGTTTCCGGCCCGCCCCGCTTACGCCGGATTTTGCGTCGCAGACGATCCCCGCCTCGCGATCGATCACCCCTGCTTCAAGCAGCGGCCGCAGCGCCAGATTCGCCGCCGTCGGATAGCAACCGGGGTTTGCAATTAATCGCTTGTCGGGTATAGTCGCGCGGAAAAACTCAGGCAGCCCATAAACCGCCTCGGCCAACAACCCCGGCTGCGCGTGGGTAGTTTTGTACCAACGCTGGTAGTTCTCGACCGTCCCCAACCGGAAAGCCCCACTCAAATCAACGACTTTCGTGCCGGCGTCGAGCAACGCGGGCGCGAGCTCGATCGAGACTTCGGGTGGCGTCGCGAGAAACACCAGCGCAAGTCCTAAGTCCGCGGAATAAGGAAGCCGCCGGGCTGCGGAGCGAAAATTGGGCTCCGCCTCGCGATGCTCCAGCAGAACGGGCTCGACGTGAGGGTGCTTTGAAAGAATAGTAACGAGTTCAGCGCCGCTATAGCCGCTGAATCCGACGATGCCGACGGGGATCACGTGATTAAGTATTCACTCCGATGAATAATTATACCACGGCGTTCAGGAGGTGGTGTCCAGTGGTGCGTTGGTTGATTATGCAAGGAACTAGTCGCCGTTCTTGAAACTAACGGAATTAGAGGCTAGCATCTTGTTACCAAGCTCCCGTCCAGGAAGATTGTTGTCAATCACGAAAGTACAGTTTACAAACGTCACGTTTTTGAGATCGATTTGGGCTCCGGAGTAATGGATCTCGACATTCTGAAAAACTACGTTTCGAAGAAACATGTTATCCAAAATGGTCGCCCCTCCAGTGCCTATCAGATAAAGTGGGCCTCGCTGCAACGCCTGGTTTTTGTCCTCCCCGATCCTGTCGAATCGAGCTGCCATTCTAGATGGGACTCCCAATACTTCGGTGAACGCAAAGCTGGGAAGCGGTTTTCCTGGAGTCCCCAGGACTCCATATTGCCAAGCCTGATTGCCTGGAAGGGGGGCGATAGCAAGGGCTTCCCTTGGCGGGACATTCAAGAACGACCGATAGTTGAGAATTTCTGTTGCCGTCTGCCAAGCCACATTGCGAATATCCGATTGAACATTTGCGAGATCGATTGCTTGCTTTCCCAGAGAATTGATCGTTTCCTCCGGTTCTCTAAGTTGCTCCTGCTTCGCTAAGGCTACTGCGGCCTTAACCTGCGGCAACTCCTTTTGAAACTGCTCTGGAGAAAGCGATGCTGCGTTTCGAAGCCGTTGGCTTATCTGTGGCTTAAGCAAGTCGATCAGCATGTTCAACTTGGTTGTATTCTCGCGAACTTCGATGTTGATTGCTTGAATGTCGTTGTTTGGGCCAATAAGTTTTGACTCAGTAAGTTTCGCGTCAATTTGATGCTCAACCAGATCCGCGAAAAACCAATGGAAGAAGCTAAAAATGAAGCCCGATCCCAGCGTCAATGTAAGAACCGGAAAAACCCAATACGCATTCTGCTTGAGCAGACTCTCTTGAGATGATGGCGGCGGTGCCGTCTGGGCTGGTCTACCCTCTAGGTCCCGAATACGTTCAAATGCTTCATTGAATCGTTCGTCGGTGCTCGCTGCCATTTCAGGTGAGAACCCTTTCGGTTCAACCAGTTCGAAGAGATCGAGATTTGACATTTCTACTCCTTCCTGCTAAAGTGCAGGTCAGATAGATTCAGCGATCTCGAACTGGGACGGGCTGCGTCACAGCCCAATCCACGCCAACAATACTAACACGCTCGCTGCGCGTCTACGCAGCACCTAGCAGTTCTGCTAGTGTCCAAGCCCGATCTGTAAGCCCCGCCTTCATCGCCGGAGTCGCGCGAATCGAGGAGTGCGGTTTGCAGAAGTTGTACCACGCGAAGTAGAGCGCGAGCGCTGCCCTCAGGTTCTCCCATTTCTTGCTAAACGCGTTTGTGAGCCTCGTTAGACGGCGGACCTGCATACGCGTGGTGAGGTTGATGCGTTCGACGTGCGACGTGCAAATAAATTCCCTTCCCGGGTTGCCGTAGATCGGCTTCGTGTTGACGCTGATTACCGATGGTGGGCTATAGCGATATTCCTCTCCCTGCTTTTTCGCGTAGGCTTTGATGATCTGGCCGTAATCCACGCGATCCCCAAGCTTGCGACCGATGGCCAGCGGATACGTCGCGAGGCCGTCCGTGCTCAGTTGGAAGCGTTGATTGGGGTCCGTGGCGTCGGCTACCTTCTGCATAAACTGATGCGTGCTGCTTTCGACGCGACGCCCGAGATGATAGGCCAGCACGAGTTTGGTGTTGCGCTCGATTGCGATGTAGCACCAGGCGTCGCCAGTAGTCAGAAAGTTTTTGTCGCGCATGTCGCGGTTCGCTTCCTTCTTCGCAACAAATCCCCACATCTCATCGCATTGAACGTCCGTGACGGGAACACTCTTGATCTTGGACGCGAGCAGCGCCTCGCAACGCTGACCGGCGATCACGAGCAGTTGGATAATCACGTTCCGATGCAGGCCCGTGATTCGCTCCGTGCTGCGAATGCTCATGCCCTCCGTGAGCATCTGGACGGCTAACAAGCCGCGCGGCTCATCCAGGTACATCTCGACGCGGAACGCTTCCTCGTGCGGCTCCGTGAACGTCTTACCGCACTGGACGCAGCGGAATCGCTGTAGTCCATTGCGATGCTTTCCGTTCTTGGGCGCATCTATCAGGCAGTTGTGGCAGGTCACCGTGGAATCTCCTCTTGAGTTCCACAGCCGAAAGCACGATAATGAACGTGTCTAGTGTTCTCGCGACTTCGGTCGTGGTGAGCATAGCCCCGGCCAGTGCTGAAACACTGACCGGGGCTTTTTTGTTGCTCATATATGTAGTCTATGCTTGCTTTGCAAGCATGTCAATAAAATAGTTGTGCTTGCAGGTGATTATGTGCTAATATTTTCCTATCGAAGTCCTGCAAGCATAAGGAGAGACGAAATGCCAGATGAGAAGAACAGCATACAGGCGCAAGGCGGGAAGGCCAGAGCGGAGAAGCTCTCCAAAGAGGATCGCAGCGCTATTGCTTCTGCCGCAGCCGAAGCGCGGTGGGAAAAGGCTGGAAAGCTGAAGCCGATACCCAAGGCGACCCATGAAGGCGTCCTCACTATCGGGAATATAGAAATTCCTTGCGCGGTGCTCGAAAATGGCAGGAGGGTGCTGACACAAAGCGGAGTTATGATCGCCCTGGGGCGAGCGCGGCAAGCAAAGGGTCGCCAGTATTATGATGCTGACGTCAATCTACCCGCTTTTTTGACAGCTAAGAACCTTAAACCTTTTATTCCTAATGATTTATCCGTGACGTCTACTCAGATCGAGTTTAAGACATTGGCGGGGGTTAGGGCATTCGGTTACTCGGCTGATTTACTTCCCCGCGTCTGTGGTGTATTTTTGGACGCTCAAGCAGCGCAGGCGCTTATACCGCGCCTCCAGGGGCATATTGCGGAGAGGGCCTTAATCCTCATCCGGGGATTTGCCAACGTCGGCATCATGGCCCTGATCGATGAGGCGACTGGCTTCCAGTATGATCGCCCCAAGCGGGATCTTGAGGAGTATCTTTCAAAATTTCTTTCCGAAAGTTTGCGCCGATGGGTTCGCTCTTTCCCGGGGGACTATTTCAAGCATCTTTGCCGACTCAAAGGAGTGGAACTACGTCCGGACATGAAACTGCCGCAATATTTTGGCCATATAACCAATGATCTCGTCTACCGGAGGATTGCGCCTGGACTACTAAAGGCAATCAAGGAGCGCAGGCGCGAACGGGGGAGCCGGAGCAACAAACTGCATTGGTGGACCAGCGAAGAACTTGGAAGGCCGGAATTACTGCTCCATCTAGGAACTGTAGTGGGCCTGATGAAACTCCACACAGATTACGACGCGTTTTACAAGCAACTAGACAGCATCGCTCCAATCTACCCCGATAACCCCACGCTATGGGACGATCCCAAGGATTGGGAGGCGAGAGGGTGATCCCCTGGCGGCCCGCACTCGCGAGGCCGCCACCAAGTCCGTTCAACCAACGCACATGAGGACACTACCGTTCAGGAGGTAGTGGTCCGGGGTTGTGTTGGTTAAATATTCGGCCATCACGCAACGGAGGTAGTTACGGTGTAACTATCGCAACATCCGCCACTAGCTTGTGGTGGAGATCCTGTGCGAGTTCGTAGACGGCACGCATCTTCGGCGTGGCTCCATCTGGGATCGGGATAAGGGGAGGAAGGGCGCTGACTGGAATCATCACCTTGCCAGCTTGTGCTTCATGTTGGGCGATGAATATTCCCAGGTAGTAAGACAGGATTTTTGCCATCACCCAGGGTATGGTTATCGCAGTGTGCTGCTCGACGAGTTGTTTCCGCAAGTCGATCTCCCCGAAAACTAACTTTAGATCTAAGCCGGTGGCTTCCAGGGTAACGTTGTTGGCATACAAGGATTCGAATTCTTCGCCCCTGGCGAACGTTTGTTCCACAATCCCTGGTTCAGATTGTTCAGCTTGCTCTTTGGGCTCTTCGTCCATAAATTCCTCGTTTTTTCTTTCTTGATCGTTTAGCTTGATAATCTGCGATATCTTTCGGAAATTCGATAATTCTTCCGGTCACTGGAGCATCGGGACTTACTGCCTGCCTAAATGCTTCATTGGCAGATTCCGCAAAGGGCAATGCTTCTTCCTGAAGAGAAACGCTAGGGTTAGCAAAAGGCATCGGCGGATTCTGAAACCAGGGTCCAAATGATGTAGTGTCGGAAAGTCTGCCCCAGTCTATGATTTTTATCGCAAGATTCAGTCGAGTTTCCCATTCAGCCGGACTTCGTCGTTGTGTAGAATATGCAGCGATGGCTTTATTAGCAGCGTCAAATGAATTACCAAGCCATGAAAGATCATCGCCAGCAAGTGACGGTGCGCATTGCGTCTCTATTGGCGCCTTCTCGGACTCCTCGGGGGCCGCACTACTCTGAAGTTCCTCGGGGAAACTTGGGACTCGAAAGGCGTCCGAGCTGAACCTGTCAGACCAATCCAGAAATTCACTAAACGGAGCAAAACGCACAATCAGCGCCACGTCAAAAGCCTCGGCCAATCGTCGTAGCGTCTCCAAGCTGAAATGCACCTTCCCGGGCTTCTCCATGTCAGAGATGCGCGACTGTTTCATGCCCGTGAGATTCGCTAAATCAGGCTGCGTGCCAACGAGTTGCTTGCGCAGCGCACGAATCTGCAATGGCAAGTCAACCTCAATCTGAGCGTTAATTAGGCCGTGGCGGTATTCCTTGTTCCTTATCTCCGCCGATTCTGACAGGTTCATAGACAGCAAGCACTCCCTTTTTCGTATCGTCTAGCTTTCGGCGCAAATCCTTCATCGTCTGAAATGCGCTCGGTGGATCGTAGACCTTGCCCTTGTGCGTGCAGCCTATTAGCATCACGAACACTAACGGGCCACTGTAGTAACCGAAGATTCTGTGCTCGACTTTCTCTGCGGTCCAGCGAAGTTCCCAATAGCCAGCATTCCCCTTCCCCTTGATCGGATCGCAAATTCCAAGGGGCCATGCCCTCATCTTGGCGATACGGTCCATGAAAATGTCGAAGGTGGCTTTCCGCGCTGGGGAGAGCCGTTTGCGCCAATCGCTTATCGAGTCCTTTTCGCTCAGTAGCGAACGAAACTGCAAGAAGGTCCATAGCCGCATTCCCATAGTATCACAAAAAAATTATATCAGGCAACGGATTTCTGTTGCGTTTGTATCATATTTTTATTATACTATCTACGTGCTAGTAAACAAAGCAAAAGCCAGCGTATCAGTCGCCAAACCGAACACGCTGGCCTTTGCTAATAGCCCCTGTAGCTCAGATGGTCAGAGCGCTTGCCTACTAAGCTTGAGGTCGCTCGGTTCGAATCCGGCCAGGGGTACCAAATTCAGCCCAACTTGCAGCGTCAACTGCTCGCTGGGCCTAACCTCGGGCTTGCGCCAAAGGCAGGGTTTCTACGCCCACTGTCATTTTGACGCCAGTGCCCGAAGAAAGCAAGGCTCAAATGACGTGCCACAATTGCGTGGTCGAATGCAAGAAAGCCGGAAAGCGCTCGGACGGCTTGCAGCGCTATCGTTGCGCTCAGTGCGGCAAGACCTTCAGCGATAGGAAAGACTTTGGGTGGATCGGGCATAAACAGGCCGTCGATGAGAACCAGGCGCTCCTGGCGCTTGCGATGCTCGCTGAGGGCAACTCCATCAATAGCGCCTCTCGCATCAGCGGAATTAACAAGAAAACGATTATGAGCCTACTTGTGATCGGGGGCGAAAAGTGCGAATCGCTCTTGGCTGAACGGGTTCGCAACGTGCCAGCGTCGGATGTCCAAGCCGATGAGATTTGGGGATTCGTCGGAAAAAAGCAAGCCGCTACGGGACCTGGAGACAGCTACCGCGTGGGCGATGCGTGGTGCTTCATTGGGATCGAACGCAATACGAAGCTGATTCTAGCGTGCGAACTGGGCAAGCGTACCGTGACTTCAGCCACGCGATTCATTTCGAAGCTCGCCACGGCCACGGATGCCGATACGCGGTTTCAATTCACGACAGACGGCCTGAACGTCTATCCGTACCCTGTTGGCAACATCCTTGGGGATCGCGTCGATTACGCGCAGCTCATCAAGGTATACAAGTTCAACGAGGCAGAATCCGAACGCCGCTACAGCCCCGCGAAGTTCGCGGAGTCTTTCAGCACGCCGGTATACGGTGAGCCCGACGAAGACAAGATTTGCACGAGCCACATTGAGCGTCAGAATGGATCGCTTCGCCAGTGGTGCAAGAGACTGACGCGGCTAACCTATGCCTTCAGCTCAAAAAGTGGGAGCATCACCGCGCGGCCCTGGCGTTCCACTTCGCCTACTACAACTTTTGCCGCGTCCACGGCACGACGCGCAAGACGCCAGCGCAAGCGTCGGGAATTGCTGACAGACGATGGACCCTGAAGGACTTATTAGCGGCCTAAGATGCCTCAACAACACTACGTCGGACCACTACCGTTCAGGAGCGTTGTTCGCTGACCGACCGCTCCGCCAAATCCCCGATGACGGGCAGTTTGTAGTTTTCATCATGGCTGACCTTGATCATCATGAAAACCCAGGCCGCGAAGATGATGAGCTGCAGGCCACGCGCGGCAACCCGATGAAAAGGCATGCCGAATTCCCAATCCGACACATAGAGCATCGGCGTGATCACCCATTCCACCATCAGCCACGCCACGAACACATAGAGACCCTGAAAGGCGTGGAAACGGACCTGCGCACCGCGGCGGAACCGCTCGCTTGCGAGCACCACGATCGCGGCGATCCACCCGACCCAAGGAATGTAACAGAGCAGCGAGGCAGTGCGGTTGCTGATTCCAGAGAAGGGGTCGGGCGAGGGATGAGGTCCGGACGCCGTCTTTTGCCGCGATCCGCACTTGACGCAGAACTGATCCGCGCCTCCCACCTTGTTGCCGCATTGTACGCAGAAAGGCATTGCTGGAATGTAATACGATACTGTAACACTGAAGGTTCCCGACGTATATGATCCGCCTATTCCTATCCATTCTCTTGTTCGCGGCCGCTGCGCAGGCTGCGAAAACTCTCGACATTTACTTCATCGACACCGAGGGAGGGCAAGCGACGCTGGTGGTTTCTCCTTCCGGCCAGGCCATGCTGATCGACACCGGCTACGCGGGATTCGGCGGACGCGACGCCAATCGCATCGCCACCGCCGCGAAGCTCGCGCACGTGAAGCGCATCCATGTTCTGTTTCTGACGCATTATCATCAAGACCACGTCGGAGGCGTGAAAAACCTTCTCGAAGTTTTGCCAGTGGAATCGTTTTACGATCACGGCGGCGACGTCGAACATGGCAACAAGTATTCGAACGACTATATCAATGCGATGGGCGCGTCTCCGCACACCGTTTACAAGCCGGGCGATAAGATCCCCATCAAGGATCTCGACATTACAGTAGTGGTGGGCTCCCAAAGGCACATTGAAACGAAAGGGGAGCCGAATCCGTTTTGCGCCGGCCTGGCTCCAGAGAGTGGGGAAGCGGGCGAGAATCCGCAATCGGGCGGCGTGGTGATCGAGCTCGGGAAATTTCGATTCGCGGACCTGGGCGACATCATCTATAACGAAGAGCTGGCGCTGCTTTGCCCGGAAAACCGGATCGGCAAGGTGGACCTCCTGCTGACCCCGCATCACGGCACGCACGTTTCGCCGAAGGCGGATTACGCCATGGCTCCGCGCGCGATCGTCATGAACAACGGTCCTACCAAGGGAGGAAGTGCCGGCGCCTATAAGTTGTTGCGCGCGGTGCCGGGTCTCGAAGATCTGTGGCAACTCCATTTCGCGGTGGGCGGAGGCAAGGACGCCAACTCGCCCGATACGTTCATCGCCAATATCGACGAAAAGTGCGAGGGTAAGTATTTGAAAGTGTCCGCGCATGAGGACGGGTCGTTTACGGTACTCAATTCGCGTAATAGGTTCACGAAAACTTACGCGGCAAAATAGTTAACATAGGGGCGTGGAGTTGTTTCCATGACATTAACCATTGACCTTCCAGACGAAGAGATTCAGGCCTTGAACGACAAGGCGCGGGCGCAAGGCGTGTCGGCCGAACAGTACGTGCGGCTCGTGTTGGAGGACGACCTCAAGGCCAAACGCGCGCGACCACCTGTTTCGCAGTCCATTCGCGAGATTTGGAGCGACATGCCTGTCGATGTGCGCGCCAAGCTGCCGCTTGATGGCGCCAGCCAGGTGGACCATTACGTTTACGGTCTGCCCAAGAGAGACCAGTGAGAGCGGTTTTTGCCGACACATTCTATTGGGTCGCTCTCACCAATCCGGACGACTCCCGTTATCAGGATGCACTCGCCCTCGATAATATTCTTTCCGGTGCGGCGATCGCGACGACCGATGAAATCCTCACAGAGTTTATGACGTTCTTTTCCGCAGACCCCTGGCAGCGCAACCGGGCTGCGGCAACGGTCCGCAGCCTTCTCGCGAATCCGGAAGTCAGGGTAATTCCGCAGAGCCGTGAATCATTTCTGGCAGGCCTGAGTCTCTACGAAGCCCGTCCCGACAAAGGCTACAGCCTGGTCGATTGCATCTCGATGCAGACGATGCGCAAGGAAGGACTGACGGAAGTCCTCACCAACGACCGGCATTTTGAGCAGGAAGGGTTCCAGGCGCTGTTTCGCGATTCCTAGAAGGCGCTAGGTGTTACCTTTACAGCCGCCCAAGCGTCGTCTATCATTCACTGATATGAAACGTGCCGACTCTCTCTTCGCCCTATTTTTCCTGACGGCTGCCGCACTGCCGGCGCAATACAAGATGCCGAACCCGCAGGTGGCGAAGATCGTCTCTGAAGTTTCGGACGAAAAGATCACCGAGATCCTGAAGAAACTCGAATCCTTCGGCACGCGGAACATCCTTTCGGTGCAGGATAATCCTACCCGAGGCGTGGGAGCGGCGCGCAAATGGATTTACGAGCAGTTTCGCGGTTACAGCCCGAAGCTTGAAGTGAGCTTCGATCAATACAAGCTCAAAAAAATCGAAGGCCGCGCCTCGCGTGTGCCGCGCGACGTGGATTTATACAACGTGGTGGCGGTGCTGCCGGGCACTACCAACAAGGAACAGCGGATTATTATCAGCGGCCACTACGATTCGATCGTGATGGGAAGGCCGACCGGCGGTGCGCCGCCTGCGCCTGGCGATCCTCCTCCGCCCATGCGCGATCCCGATCTCGACGCGCCCGGCGTGACCGACGACGGCAGCGGCACGGCGTGCGTGATGGAACTCGCGCGCGTCTTGAGTCACTACGAATTTGAGAAGACGCTGGTGTTTATCGCGTTCGCGGGTGAAGAAGAAGGGCTGCTCGGCAGCGCTCTCTACGCGGAAAAAGCGCGCGCCGCGAGTCAGAAAATCGAGGCGGTGCTGAACAACGACATCATCGGCAGCGATGTCTCCGGCTCCGGCCGCAGGGAGAATCGCCGCGTCAGCGTGTTCAGCGACGATCCCGACGATTCACCCTCCCGCGAGCTGGCTCGCTACGTAAAAGATATTGGCGAGCGCTACTTGCCCGCGATGCACGTCGACACGATTTTTCGCGCGGACCGCTTCGGCCGCGGAGGCGATCACACGCCGTTCAACCAGGAAGGCTTCGCGGCGGTGCGGCTGTCGTCGCCACAGGAAAATTTCGCCAATCAGCACAGCGTGACCGATACGTTCGCCAACACGTCGGTGCCGTACATCACATTAGTCACGAAGGTGAACGGCGCGGCGGCGGCATCGCTGGCGTGGGCGCCGAAGGCTCCGATTACTTCGGAGATCGGGGAGCGCAATGGACAGAAGGTCACAACCCTGCTGCTGACGCGCGGCAAGACTCGCTACGATGCGGCGCTGAAGTGGAAGCGCGAGAATCCCGAAGCGGACCTGGCGGGGTATGCCGTAGTATCGAGGTCCACCACCGCGCCCTATTGGGAGCGCGAGATTTTCGTCGGCAATGTGACGGAGTACACGCTTCCCGACGTCTCGATCGACGAACTGGTTTTTGGCGTGAAGGCGATCGATAAAGAGGGCAACGAGAGTCTCGTGACACCTTACGGGCAGGCGCCACGGGCGAAGCGGAAGATCGAAGTTTATTAAAGCCGCTTCCCCCTGGTGTTGGGTCCTAGAATCGGATTTGTGGGGCGGACCCCCTGGTCCGCGGCCGACGCCCCCGTCGGCCTTCGCGCAATTACGTACGATATTTCGGACGGTCGCCCAGAAGCTGCCAGGGGGCCGGCTGCGGACCAGGGGTCCGCCCCACAAAGTCAGCTAATTCTTGGACAGTCGACTCGCTGGTCGTCAGTCGCCAGAGTATCCTGGTTATTGCTTCTTTCCTCGTCCACGTACTTCATCTTCCTGGCCGCCGTTTTTTTCCTCTACTGGCCGTTATCGCGGGTCCGATCTCTAGCGCTCGGCGTTCTCCTGTTCGCGAACTATTTTTTCTACGCCAAATGGGACATGTGGTACCTGGCGCTGATCCCCGTCGCGTCCAGTTGCGATTACTTTTTCGGACTCGGACTGCAATCTGCGAAAAACGCCATCGTGCGGCGGATCCTTGTTGGAGCGAGCCTTCTGATGAATCTTGGCATGCTCGCGTTTTTCAAATACATGCCGTTTTTCCTTGAAAATTATACGAAAGCTACGGGCAAGTCCGCGCCGGAATGGCACTGGACCCTTCCTATCACGCTCTCGTTCTATGTTTTTCAGGCACTGACCTACACCATCGATCTCTATCGGCGCGATGCGAAAGGCACGACCAGTTATCTCGCGCACCTCACTGCGGTTTCGTTTTTTCCGACGACGCTTGCCGGCCCCATCACGCGCGTGTCTACTCTGATCGACCAGTTCGAGAAGCCTCGCAAACTCGATCCAATCGATGGTGGACGCGCGCTGTTCCTGATCGGCATGGGACTTACGAAGAAACTTCTGATTGCCGACTATCTCTCCGCCAATCTCGTGAATCGCGTCTTCGACTTCCCTGCCCTCTATTCCGGCTCCGAGGTGCTGATCGCGGTCTACGCCTTCGCGCTGCAGATTTATTTCGATTTTTCGGGCTATACCGACATCGCCATCGGTTCCGCTCTGCTGCTGGGCATCAAGCTGCCGCCGAATTTCAACGCTCCCTACGCCGCCGTGAATATCGCCGACTTCTGGCGTCGCTGGCACATCACTCTATCGAATTGGCTGCGCGATTATCTCTACTTTTCCTTGCCCGGCTTGCGGTCGAAGTGGAAAATCTTTACGTATTGGAATTTGTTCATCACGATGGTGATCGGCGGATTGTGGCACGGCGCAAGCTGGACGTTCGTCGTCTGGGGCGCGATTCATGGCCTGGGATTGGCCGTCCACCGCTTCTGGCAGGTGTCGCGTGGCAATAAGAAAGTCACGGGCTTCTGGAAGTATTTCAACATTTTCGTGACCATCCAATTCGTCTGCTTCGCCTGGATTTTCTTTCGCTCGGCGAACTGGGAAAACGCTTACGCGATTCTTTCGCGTATCGGCTCGCTCAGCTTTTCTGTCGCGAATATTTCCGCGCCGCTCGCACTTATTATGGGCATCGCGATCCTCGCGCATTATTGTCCGAAAAGGTGGTATGACTTTAGCTTAAGCGTCTATTCGCGAGCGCCTTTTTACGTTCAGGCGCTGGCTCTGGCGCTGCTGGTGGTAGGTTTGCAATACGTGGCGCAGACGGGCGCGACGCCGTTTATGTATAACAAGTTTTAGAGATTAACCATGCCGATCAAGACGGGACTCGCGGTGCTCACCTTCATCGGGCTCATTCTGTTGCCGCAGTACGTTCCGGCGCTGGAAAAATATAAGTCCTTCGATCCCTCGACCATTCCATTAGTAATCGACCTGCCCGTGAAAATCGCGCCGGAAGCGAAGAATGAGGAGTTGATCGCCAAGCGCCTCGAATCCGCCGCGGCGAAGAACCTGATCGATCCCACGCATGAGCTCGATCATTTTTACGAAGCTCTGTTTAAAGGCGGAACCACTCGCATCCTGCACTATGGCGATTCGCCCACCACCGGCGATCTGATCACCGCCGATGCGCGCGCGGCCTTGCAGAAACAGTTCGGGAACGCGGGTAGCGGCTTCGCGCTGATCGCTCGTCCGTGGGCCTGGTACAACCATCGCGGACTGGAAATGGAAGGATCGGGCTGGGGGATCGACGTCGCGGGATCGACCTCGATTAAGGACGGGATGCACGGGCTCGGCGGCGCGAGCTTTCGAGGTTCGGCCGGCGCAACCGCGCGCTTTTCGCTCAAGGCCGCGCATGACATCGTCGAGATCGCGTACCTTTCGCAACCCGATGGCGGCGATTTCACGGTGGAGGCAGATGGCTCCGGGCTCGGCACGGTCGAAACGGCGGCGGAATCGAAGACGCCGGGATTTTCCTCGTTCAACATTCCCGGCGGCGCGAAAAAGTTCGTCGTGCGCGTGACGCGCGGGACCGTGCGTCTTTACGGCGCGGACTTCCGACGCTCCGGAGCGGGCGTCGTCTATCACAGCCTCGGCGTCAACGGCGCCAACGTGACTCTACTTTCGAAATCTTTCAGCGGCCCGCACTGGGCGGCGGAGCTGCGTCATTACAAGCCCGATCTGGTGATCATTAACTATGGCACCAATGAAAGCGGTTACCCGTCGTTCGTCGAAGGTACCTGGGGAGTGGAGTTGAAGGCTGCCGTGAAACGAGTGCAGGCCGCGATGCCCAATACCTCCGTGCTCCTGATGAGTCCCATGGATCGCGGCGAGCGCCAGCACAACGGGTCGATCGATACCATCCGCGCCATGCCGAGCCTCGTCAAAATCGAAGCGGGCATCGGCCAGGAAACCGGCGTGGCGTTTTTCAATACCTTTCAAGCGATGGGCGGCCCCGGCACTATGGGCCGCTGGTACACCTCCGAGCCCCGATTGGTAGGCGCGGATTTCATTCATCCCATGCCCGCCGGAGCTAAGATAGTGGGAGAGTTGCTCTACGGTGCACTCCGGGATGGATATATCGACTATAAACTGCGACAATTAAATAAGGCTTCTGTGCAGACAGCCTCTAAAGAATGATTTTGTGGCCCAGGGTCGGGTTCGCCGTACTCGTCGCAGTAGGTGTGTGCCTCGGCGCAGCGGAGCCCGCGACTAAGAAAACCACCCCTCCGGCCACGAAATCGAAAAAGAAAAGATATCGTTCCAGCGCCGGCAAGCCGGTCGCCAGCGTTAAAAAAACTCCTGTAAAGACCGCGGCGAAAAGAGTCGTGAGGACAGTCTCCGCCGTGCGACGCCGTGTCACCACCCCCAGGGCTCCGAAAGTGAGTGCCGCCACGCGCATGGAAGCCAATCAGGGAGTGTTTCAGAAAGTTTCCACCGCCGCGACCCTCCCGGTTGAAAACGCCGGAACGCTGATCCCTTTCTTTGAACAGCTCTACCGCCATCAGAAGGGCGATATGGCCGGACCCCTCCGCATCCTGCACTATGGCGATTCGCACACTGCCGCTGATGAATGGACCGGCGACCTGCGAAATCGTTTCCAGGAAAAATTTGGCGACGGCGGCAGCGGCTTTTCTCTGATTGGCCGTCCGTACTCGGGCTATCGCAGGTTTGACGTGCGCAGCGGATCCACCCGCGGCTGGCATACCGAAGGCCTGGTCGGCAAAACGCCCGGCGACGGGATCTACGGGCTCGGCGGCATCAGCATGTCCACCAAGTCGCCGCGCGAATCGGTTTATCTTCTCGCCGATGGTTCGCAGTTCGAGCTGTTCTATCTCCAGCAGCCCGGCGGTGGAGCGGTCCAGATTTACGACAACGGAACCGCGGTGGAGCGCATCTCAACCGAAGGTACGCCAGCCCCTGGTTATTACCACTATGATGGGGTCCCGGGCCAGCACAAGTTCGAGGTTGAGACGCTCGACCGCGCTCCGGTGCGCCTGTTCGGATGGGTCGCGGAAAATTCGCGAGGCGTGACGTATGAGGAGCTCGGCATCAACGGCGCGCAGGCGTCCATCCCGCTCAATTGGGATGAGGTGACGCTGCGCTCCAATATTGAGCGCCGCAATCCCGCGCTCATCGTGATCGCGTATGGGACCAATGAAGCGGGGCGCAAGGATTGGACCGTCGAAACTTATCGCGACATGTGCATCCAGATGATCGGCCGCTTTCGCAAAGCCGCGCCCACCGCGACGATTCTGATCATCGGCCCACCGGACCGCTATATTCGCACGCGATCCAAAGGCTGGATTCCGATGGAGAACATCGACCTCATTGTGGAAGGTCAGAGGGAAGCCGCGGCCTCCACCGGCTGCGCGTTTTGGGATATGCGGGCGAAAATGGGTGGAAAAGGCGCGATGCGCGAATGGGTGCTCGCCGGCATGGCGCAAGGCGATTACGTGCATTTCACCGGCGCCGGATATCGCATGATCGGCGACGCGGTGTTTCGCGACCTGATGAGCCAGTACGACGTTTTTCTGAAAGCTCGCGAGAATTTGGCGGCAGCCGCGGCAGCCTCCGATGTGGCGGCTCCGGATCATCGTTAGAAACGTGCGCGTCAGGCTTCATGGCAAATCAGGTAAACCCAGAGTTTTACTGTCCCCGCTGCCAGCAGCCGGTGAGCGATCCCCTGGCCTGTGGCGATTGCGGCTCGCTCATCTGCCGGAAATGCGGTTCGCCGCTCGAGCAAGTGGACGAATTAGGCATCGGCTAGTATCCTTTGGCCTTTTGATCTTCCTTGCCGCCTGCACGTCCCACCCTCCGCAACAACCCTCTTCCGGCGTCGCCTACGTCGGCCCGATCACCCTGAATTTGCGAAAAGACCTCACCTCGAAATCGCCTCCCGTCGCGATCGTGAAGCATGGCGACAAACTTGACGTCCTCGAATTGCGCCGCCGGTTTATCAAGGTCCGCACCTCTCAGGGCATCGAGGGCTGGACCGACTCCAACCTCCTCCTCACGGACCAGCAGATGGACGATCTGCGCCACCTGGCCGAGGGCGCGGCCAAACTGGCCTCGCAGGGAAAAGCCACGCCCTTCGACGTCCTCAATATGCACAGCGCTCCCGCGCGCCTGTCCCCCAGTTTTTTTCAAATCGCCGAAGGGGAATCGGTCGAGGTGATCGGCCACCGCCTCGCGCCCCACACCGCGCCGCCGGAGCCCATCCAACTGCCGGCGCCCGTGAAGCGAGCCGCGCCTGCTAAAAAATCGAAGACCAAGGATGCAAAAGCGTCGCAGGCGCCTCCGAAGCCCGCTCCACCGCCACCGCCGCGCAACTGGCAGGATCTTTCGAAGCCTCGCGCCACCGATCTTCCCGGTGCCTACGCGCATCCTTCCGCAACATTTGTCGCGCCGCAGTTCGACGATTGGAACCTGGTCCGCACCCGCGACGGTAAAGTCGGCTGGGTGCTCGCGCGCATGTTGATGATGGCGATCCCGGATGAGGTGGCGCAGTACGCGGAAGGCCATCGCATCACCGCCTACCTCGCCGTCGGAGAAGTGAAGGACAAGCAGGGGCAATCCAAACATAACTGGCTCTGGACCACCTCCAGCGCCGGTCAGCATCCTTTCGAGTTCGATAGCTTCCGCGTCTTCGTCTGGAGCACCCGCCGGCATCATTACGAGACCGCCTTCATCGAGCGCAATGTGCAGGGCTTCTATCCCATCGAGACCGCCGCGATTCCGGGGCAGGAAGAGAAAGCGTTCTCCGTCGTCCTGCGCGAAAAGGATGGGAAATTATACAAACGCACTTATGCTTTCACCGGGTATCACGTGCGCATGATTTCGAAGATCCCTTATCGTCCGCCCGCCGATCTCCCGGAGGTCCGCGCATCCCGCAACTTCGATCCGCCGCCCGCGCCCGCCCAGGTCTCCGGTGGATTCAGTCAAAAACTGGCAGACCTGCGAAAAAAATGGTTCGGCCGCTAGTTCCAGCAACAGCAAGAGTCAGAAGTGGGGCGGACCCCCTGGTCCGCAGCCGGCCGGCTCTTCTGCGCCCAATCTATAGAGAGACTTAATAAAGCAAATATGGCCCAGCTCCCAGGTGTCGTGCCCATCGTTGTGGAGCGGACGCTTGTCCGGCTCTGCCAGGGCAAGCGAAACTCAGGCCGACGGGGGCGTCGACTGCCGTCCAAGGGGGACCGCCCTACTTTAGAATCCCAAACCTTCTACTTCACCGTAACCGTCGCGCCGATTTGCGTCGACGAGGCCCCGATCGTGATCAATACTGGCACGCTAACGCCCTTCGTGCTCCCCGCCGGCGCTATCGCGTTGATCTGCAACAGCCCAATCAACCCGCCCGGCACCACGCCCGCGTAAGTCACCGTCGCCGCAACGCCGCCAATGGTCACCACCGGCAGCGGACTCACCTGCGGTAAAGGGGATAGGCCCACTGGAACAACATATCCGGTAGTAGCCAAAGGATTCAGATCGTAGAGTCCTTCGCCGGTAAGATAGAAGGCAATCGTGTCTCCCACCAGCGCGGCGTTGGTTGGGGAGTTCACAGTGGTCGCGCCGGTCGCCGCGCTAAACCGCAGCGCCGCGCACTGGCCAACCACCCCGGCATCCAGGAATAGCCCTGGCGCGGTCGCGGCAATGGTCACGTTGGGCGCGAACGCTTCCGCGACGCCGTTGTTCGTCACGATCACCACTTTTCCGGCGCCGAGTGTCGCCAGATAGGGAACCTGCACCGTCAACTGGTTTAGGCTGACATAAATCATCGCCGCACTCTGCCCGTCGATCGTCACGGAAACGCCTCCCAGCGACGTCGTCGCGTAACCGGCAACTACAGTCATTCCCGCCGGCACCGGCGGACCAATAGCAGTTCCGAATAGCGTCACGAACTCCCCTGGCGAAACTGTGCCGCCCGCATAACTCGCCGCACTGACCACCGCCTGTACCACCGGCGTCGGGGATACCGTAAAGACCGCCGGTGCCACCGAGATCCCTCCCGGCGCCGGATTCACCACCGAGACATTGAGCGTGCCCGCCGCAGCCAGCAGGCTCGCGGGCAGCACCACCAGGATGGTGGTCGGGTTCACATATGTCGGTGTTGCCAGAGGCGTGGCTCCAACAGTCGCCGTAGTCCCGCCTTTATAGAATCCCGCGCCGGTCACGGTGACCGTCAAGGGACCGGAGCCCATCAGCGCCGCCGATGGGTACAAAGTGGTCACTGTCGGCGTCAACGCGTTCACCACCATGGAAACCGCAACGGTCTGCGTGACGTTGGTGCTCGGCACGTTCGCGGCTATAATCGTGATTTTCCCTGGATAAGCCGTGGCACTCGGAGTGATGCCGGCATTGTTCACCGTAACGCTCAGCGTAACCGGCAGGCCCAGCAACACCACGCCGCTGGTCGGCGTCACCGTCAGCCAGGGCGCGCTGGAAGCGGCGGTGAACGTTACCGGTCCGCCCGTGGTCGTCAGCGTCAGCGTCTGCGCCGCCGGAATTGCGGGAGGCGTCGAGAAGTTGAGTGACGACGCGCTCAGAACCAGCGTCGGCAGCGGTTCTTCCACTGTCAGCGTCACGGGTATGGAAATCGTCGCAAAACCAGTCGCCGAAACTTGGATCGCCGAGCTATAGGTGCCAATCGGCAACCCGCTCGGGTTCACCAATACGCTCCTCGACGCCGGCAGGTTCAGTGTAGATGGAGTGAGCGTGATCCAAGGCGTTCCCCCCGCAATGACTGCCGTGTATGCGACTGCGCTGCTTCCCGATGAGACGTTCAGCTTCTGGGCGACGGGAAGTGTCGCTCCTACCACCCAGACGAACGATAGCGTCGCCGGTGTGGGTGTCAGTACGGGAGCTTGCGCTGCCGCGGGGACGGCAATCGCCAGCGCGATGAGGAAATGAACTAAGCGAGGCTTCACATCAACTTCATCGTCCCGGACGACCAAAGTTTGAACGTCAGGATATCCTTACCGAGCCGCGACCACAGGGAGCGATCTTCCGACCCTGCTAAGGTATTCCCCCGATCCCGCCTATAAGCGCACAGCCGATACATTCTTAGTAGATCTTTAATAAGATGACAGATACCGAGCAGTTGAGCGCACTGCACACGGCGGTCGGCAGCTACCTCTCGACCTTACTCGCGATTTCCGAGTGCCTCGGCGCGGCGTGTCCGGAGGTGGGCGCGACTTACCGTCACCGCTTGAGCCGTCTTCGCTCCCGCCTGGCGTTCGACGTCACACCCGAAGCAATGATCGAGAGCACCGTGGTGGTGGAGCGGGAATTGGCGGATTACTCGAAGAAAGCCGCCCAGTATCTCGCCGAGCATGCCATCCAGATCCGGCGCGCCGTGGAGGGCCTCGAAACCATCGTGAATTCTCTCGCCCAACGGCAGGATTTCTACGGCGCGCGGTTGCGGCAGTTCGCGGAGCAAATGCAGTCGGAGCCCTATCCCACCGATGCGGAGCAGCTTTCCGAAGTCGTGGCGCTCCAGGTGTCGGGACTCATGGGCTGCGTCGAGAGCATGGGTCACGACAGCCAGTCGCTGGTCGCGCGCATGCACGCCGAGTTGGCGGGCGCGTCCCAACGATTGAGAGAGGCCGAAATCACGGACCAGCTCACCGGCCTGATAAACCGCAGGGAAATGCAGCGCCGGATTGAACAATCGAGGGCGGCGGGCCAGGAGCCGGTGGTTCTGGTGTTCGAACTGACCGGCGATGTGCGGGACGAAGTGGCGCAGCAGGCGGCCGCGCGTATCAGCTCGCAGTTCCGCCATAAGGATCTGGTCTGCCGCTGGACCGAACGCGAATTTCTGGTGCTGTTTCACGGCACGGCGGACATCGCCCAGGAGCGCACCGAAGAGATTGTGCCCTGGATTACCGGACGTTATGCGCTCGCGAACGGCGAGTCTGTCGACATCGGCGTCGAAGCCGGAGTGATCGCTGTGCATCTGCTCACAATGCAGTAACGTGAGGAGGTGCACTCTTTAAACACGGCGTCCGTGCTGGTGACGGGCGCGGGACGGGGAATCGGAAAACGTCTGGCCATCGGATTCGCGACGCGCGGGGCCAGAGTTGGTCTGCTCGCGCGGAGCAAAGCGGAAATCGATTTGTGCCATCTCGAAATCGGCCATGCGGGCGGCTCCGCGACTCGCATTCTGGCCGACGTTCGCGACTATGAACGCATGACCGCGGTAATGCATCAGATGCGCATCGACTTCGGCGGCGTGGACTTGCTGGTATGCGCCGCGGCGGTGCAGGGACCCATCGGGCCGTTTGTGGAAATTCCACCGAAAGCCTGGCAGGAGACCATCGAAACCAACTTCACCGGCGTGCTGAACTGCTGCCGCGCCGTGCTGCCGCAGATGATCGAGCGCCGCAGCGGAAAAATCATCGTGATCGCAGGCGGAGGCGCGCGGCAGGGGCGTCCCAATTTTTCGTTGTACTCGGCGGTGAAAACAGCGCTGGTGCGTTTCGTCGAGAGCGTCGCCGAAGAAGTGAGCCAGCACAACGTGCAAATCAACTGCCTGTCGCCGGGCGGCAGTTATACCCACATGACGGATCAGATTCTAGCCGCGGGCGAGCGCGCAGGATGGCGGGAAATCGAAGACGCGCAACAAGTCCGGTTGACGGGCGGAGTTGCGCCGGAGCGGCAGGTGGAACTGGCGGTTTTCCTCGCATCGGAGCAATCCAACCACATCACCGGGCGTTTGCTCCATGTCGAGGACAACTGGAAAAAGTTGAAGGATAAAAACGTGAATCCGGAGCTATACACGCTGCGGCGCGTACATAAGGTTTAGGGCGAAATTATGGTCGTTTAAGGCTTCGGCGAGGCGTTTTTTTGATCATTTAAGGTCAATTAACGCTTCGGAGGATACTTATCAATCGACTTTTTGACCATGTCATCGAGTTTTCCCTCGATTTTCGAGGCATCGCTTTTGTCCACCTTCGCGATGGCGCGCCAGACCAGCGACTGGGTGCTGGGGTCGCGCAAATCGAGGACCAGCGTGCCTTCGGTAAAAGGAACCCTCACGATGCGCGTGCCGTAGCCGTACCAGCCGGCCGGATACGCCTCGATTTTCGCTCCTCTGACCGAGCCGAGCGTGTAGCGGACATTCAACGACGACGGTCCCTCGGCGACGAAGGTAAGTCCCTTTTTTTCCAAAAACTTCTGGATATCGAAGTTGATGCGTTTTTTGACCAGTTCGCTGTTGAGCGAAGGGTTTTTGCTGTTGAGGCGGGCGTCGCGGATGGCGAAGGTGGTGAATTTGGAGAAATCGACGGACGGATCGAACTCGATTTGAACCTTTTGCGCGAACATGCACGATGCCGCGAGGAGGCCGAGGGTAAAAATCTTCATAGTTATCGAGTTTAGCGCAACATCCGCTGCGATTTGGCATCTATAAGGGCATGAGCAAAGCTACTTTGAAAACCAATGTTTTAGATACACCGACGGATCTGGGTCACGATAGCGTGGCGGAGATCTCCTTGGAATTGCGCAAGTTGCTGGCGGACGTGTTTGGACTTTATGTGAAGACCAAGAACTTTCACTGGCACATGAGCGGGCGGCACTTTCGGGATTATCATTTGCTGCTAGATGAGCAGAGCGACCAGATCTTCGCCATGACGGACGAGATCGCGGAGCGCGCGCGCAAAATCGGCGGGACGACGCTGCATTCGATCGGGGAAATTGCCAAGCATCAGAGGCTGAAGGATAACAGCGAAGAGTTCGTCGCGCCTAAAGAAATGCTGGCGGAGCTGCTTGCCGACAATCAGAAGCTGACGCAGTATTTGCGCGCGGCGCACGAGGTTTGCGAGAAGCACAACGACATCGCGACGGCCAGCCTGATTGAGGTCTGGGTGGACCAGACGGAGCGGCGGACCTGGTTCCTGTTTGAGACTGTTCAAGAACTGTAAACTGGTGCTGTGAAGCGCCTGATCGTTTGGAGTGTGCTGATGGGTGCTGCGGTTTCCGCGGCACCTATGCTGCGGTTGCAAACTAGTGTTTTAACGGCGCAAGCTGCAGTGGGCGCCCGTCGCACATCCTAACGACGCTGCTCTGGACGATCGGAGGGGCGCTTGTTGGGATGGTGGTGGCGACGGCCATCAATCGAACGAGGAGATCGGCCCCATGGAGGCGAGGAGCGAGTGACGTGGCAGACATTATCTACGAATTCGGCGACACAAGAGAATCGCGAGCGTTTTGGGAGCGCAACGCGGAACTCGAACCCCATTTCGATGCGCTCATCAACCTCTCGAATAAGTGTTTTGGCCGCGAGTATCAACCTGCCAACCGAGCCGAGGACGTCGTGTTTGATCTCGGGCAGGCATGCAGGGACGATTTCGGCGAAGTCGTCTTCTTGGCGGTGCACGGACATGGGAATGGAGCGATGAAGCTGCTTCGGGGAATGTTTGAGAGGGCGGTGACCGCTGCGTACTTGATGAAGAACCCAGAGAAGGCCGAACGGTTCGTGCGCTATGCCGCTATCCAAGAACACCGAATGATGCGAGCGACTCTGAACGTGGTCTCGGAAGAGGAGTTCGACCAAGCCATGGGCGAAGACAATACCGTGGCCGACATCAAACGGCGTTATGAGGAAGTGAAGCCCGAATTCGAGACGACCGTGTGCAGCATGTGGAAAGACGCGTACGGCTGGCTCCTGGGATCCGTTGGATATTCCCTCTATGGTGCATCAGGTCGGAGGTCCATTCCAACATTTCTTCGTCGGCGCGTACGCCATTCCGAACGTGCAGATACACGCTACGCTCGCGTCAATCGGTCGCCGCAAACCACTCCGAGAAAAGGCCGATCTTGCTTTCAAGCTCGCGCTCGGATTGATGATAGCCGTTATCGGCTATCAAAACGTAATGTTACAAGCTCAATATGGATAACGATATTGCATCGTTAGCGAAGCCGATCGGGGCCGAGTGGATGATTCCGTCAAGTTAGCGTAAGGTCAAGCTGGTCGGGATCGCTGACGGGTGACGCGCAATCTGGAAACTGCGGGCTAGAGGTCTTTTCGAAGCAGTTTGCCAGCAAACCGACCGGATTCGTCCCGGTAAACGCCGTACCCAGAAGTCAGCCGACTTGGACGAATCGTCAGCAAGTAGAACCGGACCCACTATCGGACGACAGGCATGATTGAGGATTCTGCGACAATGCTGCCCGCCGATTCACACTGATGAACGCCGACTAACAGGGCGGCTGCCGCCAATATTGGCAGCCCCAGACGTGGCAGACTAAGATTTCTGGTAGTGGTCCAGCCAGACGAGACCACTACCAGATTTCGGGACGGGGCAAATAGGGTACAGGCACGAAGTTTCGCAAAAGCGGCGAAATTCGGGCCAGTCCCCTATTTGCGCACTGTGTCCGTTTTATCGCGCCGTGATCTGGCGAATGAAGTCTACTTCCGGCTGGCGGTAGGGTTTGCCGTCCTCTTTAAACACTTCGTGGAACCATTCGGAGGGTTGGCGGTCAGTATACGGGTGTTGCCAGGAATCCCAGGGTAGGAATGTT
This sequence comes from Bryobacterales bacterium, assembly GCA_003170295.1. Classification (GTDB taxonomy): domain Bacteria; phylum Acidobacteriota; class Terriglobia; order Bryobacterales; family Bryobacteraceae; genus Palsa-187. Next base: position 32,317 of record PNAJ01000115.1, read on the forward strand.
TGGGTTTTGCCGGCGACCAGGCCCCAGTTGATGGCGGCTACCTGGTATTTTTTCGCGATGGGCAGGATGGCTTCGAAGGTGCTGCCTTGGGGACGGGCCATATACTCCGTGCACCAGATGGGGCGGTTATAGCGCTTCAGCGACTCGATGCGTTTTTCGAAGTCGGCGGGTGGGCCGTAGTTGTGGAATGAGATGACGTCGGATTGGTCGAGCTGGATCTTCGCCATGGGCGACGAGAAGTCGCCGGTCCAGACGGCGCTGGTTAACGGTTGGACTGGATGCTTCGACCGCGCCCAGAGGAAAACTTTCGGGAGAAGATCCTGGACGACTTTGACTTTGTCGGAAGGGTCCTGGCGGCCATAGCTGTTTTCGTTCAAATTGTCCGGCTCATTCCACATGTCCCAGGCTAAAATTCGCGGGTCCTTGCCGAACGCTCCGATGACGAATTTTACGTAGGCTTCCAAGCGCGTGCGATCGTTGGGGTCCTGGAGCGATTTCGCGCCGGGGCTTTGCACCCAGCCGGAGTTGTGGACGCCGGGGCGGGGCTCATGCTGCGCGCCGAGTTTGGGGAAAGGGTCCCAGCAGGAGTCGAACAATACGAAAATCGGGCGGATGTGATGCTTGCTCGCGACCTTTAAGAAAACTTCGATGCGCTGCTGAAAGCCTTTGGCGTTTTGCTGCCAGACCAGGTCGTGGAGGAATACTCGCATGGTGTTCATGCCGATCGATTCGGCCCAGGCGAACTCGCGGTCGATTTGCGGGGGATCGAAGGTGTCGCCTTGCCACATTTCAATTTGATTGATGGCGTTGGAGGGGATGTAGTTCGCGCCAACGAACCAGGGCTGCTTGGCGTACCACTTATTGGCGGACTTTTCGGACCAGCGCTCGGAGGGGGTGATGGAGAAGTCGACAGCAACTGCTTGGGAAACCAGGAGTAGCCAGGAGCCAGTAGCCAGTAGCCAGAATGCTCGGCGGAGAATTTGCATGCTGGCGTTGAAGATAGCTTGGCGGGGGGTGTTTCGTCAAGCTAGAAGAAGAAGTCCGGAGTCAGAAGTCAGGAGTCAGAATAAATCGCAAACGGGATGCGGGTGACGATAAACACGAGTCGCGGCTTCGACGCCCAAACGACGGTGCTTCAGCCCGATGGCAGTTTCGAATTCGGCGGACTGGCGCCTGGTAAGTACGAGGTCTTCGCATCTGTGAGGGGTTATCGGGCGCCGCCATGGGATTACAGATCGCAGACGGAGCGTCCGGGTACAGTCGAGATCGATCGCGGCGTCGACGGCTTCGTTTTGACCATGGATCCCGTGAAGTAAAGATCCGCGATCTCGCGCCGTTCGTCCTGCGTTTCCCGCCGTTGGCCGAGTTTCTCCGCCTGCCTTGTGCCTGTGAAGGATACAATGCCTTCATGGAACTTAAAGGGAAAAGGGTTGCCATCCTGATCGATACGCTGTATCAGGAGATGGAAGTGTGGTATCCGTTCTACCGGCTGCAAGAGGCGCATGTCGAAGTTTCCTTCATTGCGGCGGAAGCGGGCAAGACGTACAATAGCAAGCTCGGTTATCCGGCGAAGAGCAGTCTCTCTTACGATCAGGCGAAGACGCGCGACTACGATGGCGTGGTGATTCCTGGCGGCTACGCACCCGATCACATCCGGCGCTACGCGAAGGCCAATCATTTTGTCCGCGATATGAACACCGAAGGGAAACTGGTCGCGTCAATTTGTCACGGACCCTGGGTGCTATGCTCAGCCGACATCTTGAAGGGCCGCCACGCGACCAGCTTCTTCGCGATTAAAGACGACGTGGTAAATGCGGGCGCGATCTTCGAGGATTCCGAAGTGGTGGTGGATTGGAATTTGGTGACTTCGCGCAAACCGGAAGATCTGCCCGCGTTCTGCCGGGCGTCCATCAAAGTGCTGGCCGCCGGCCCGGTGTTCCCGAAATAAAGTGGAACAGGCTATTCAAGTCAAAGGTCTCCATAAATCCTACGGTGAGGTGGAGGCGGTGCGCGGCATCGACTTCGAGGTCGCGCCAGGCGAAGTGTTCGGCCTGCTGGGTCCGAACGGGGCTGGGAAGACCACGACGGTCGAGATCCTGGAAGGATTGCGTCCGCGCACCTCAGGCGAGGTGACGGTGCTGGGCCACGATCCGAACGTCGAGGTGAAGGCGTTGAAAGATCGCATTGGGGTTTGCCTGCAATCGACCAACCTGCCGGATAAGATCACGGTGCGAGAGGCGCTGGCGCTGTTCTCTTCGTTCTATTCGCGGCACTCCGATATCGATAAGCTGATCGACCGGTTACAGCTTTCAGAAAAGCGAAACGCTTATTACCAGACGCTTTCGGGCGGCCAGAAGCAGCGAGTGGCGCTCGCGCTGGCGCTGGTGAACGATCCGCAACTGGTGTTTCTCGACGAGCCGACTACGGGCCTGGATCCGCAGGTGCGCCTGGAAATTCACAGCCTGATCAGCGAGCTGCGCGACGCCAAGCGGACCATTCTGATCACTACGCATTACATCGAGGAAGCGGAGCGGCTGTGCGACCGCGTGGCGATCGTCGACCAGGGGCAGATTATCGCGCTGGGGACGCCGCGCGAGATTCAGGCGCGTACGCTGGGCACTTCGCGCGTGGAAATTCACACAGTACAGGCGATGCCGTTGGAAGTGCCCAGTTTCGAGGACGCCGAGAAGTTTGTGATGAGCGAGGATCGCAAAGTGTTGACCGTTTATTCGGCGAGGCCCGCGCGCACGCTGCCCGAGCTGGTGAAGTGGATCGATCAGAAAGGGCTGGATCTCGAAGACATCCATTTGAAGCGGCCGACGCTGGAAGATGTGTTCATCGAACTGACCGGCAAGCGGTTGAGGGACTAAATGCGAGGCTACCTTTCACAGATCCGGATCAATCTGCGTCTCACCATGCGCGATCGCACGGTGCTGTTTTTCAATTACCTGTTCCCGCTGCTGTTCTTTTTTATTTTCGGATTCCTGGAACACGCCGAGCAGGGCGGAGCCATTGTACAGATCGTCAACATGGTGCTGGTGATCGGTATTTTAGGCTCGGGATTTTTCGGCGCGGGCATGCGCACGGTGATGGATCGGGAGGCGAATATACTGCGGCGTTTCAAAGTCGCGCCGATTTCGGCGGGACCGTTGCTCGTCTCGCAAATGGTGGTCGGCTTGGTGCATTATATTCCGGTCACGGTGCTGGTCCTAGTGCTCGCGCACTTTATATACGGGATGCCGCCGCTGGAGCATCCGGTATCGTTGTTCGTATTCGTGATGATCGGCGTGGTCGCGTTCCGTGCGATGGGCGGCATCATCGGCGCGGTGGCGAATTCCATGGCGGAAAGCCAGATCATCATCCAGCTTCTGTACTTCCCGATGCTGTTTCTGGGAGGCGCGACGTTTCCTATCGCGTTCATGCCGAACTGGCTGCAGATTGTCGCTCAGTTCATTCCATCGACTTATCTGACGACCGGAATTACGTCGATTTTGCAGCATCACGAAACGATTTGGGACAACCGGTCGAGCGTGGGCGCGCTGCTTTTGACAGCCGCGGTGGGCACACTGCTGGCGTTGAAATTGTTCCGCTGGGAAAAAGAAGAGAAGATGCGGACGTCGGCGAAGTTCTGGCTGATCGCGGTGCTGGCGCCGTTTATCGCGATGGGCGCGTGGCAGGCGTACGCGAAAGATAACGTGGTGAAGGGCAAGATGCTGGCGCGCGACATGCGCCGCAGCCGCACGCTGCTGATTCGCGACGCGCGTTTATTCCTGGGCGACGGCAATGTCATCGAACAGGGCGCGGTCCTGGTGAAAGACGGCAAGATCGTCGAGATCTACACCGGCACGGCTCCGGACCCGAAGACGCTGAAGGCCGAGGCGATCGATGCGGCGGGCAAGACGCTGATGCCGGGGCTGATCGATGTTCATGTGCACCTGGGGAGTCCCGGCGGATTCTACTCCAGCGCGGAGGATTACGAAGTGCCCGCCAAAGCGTTTCCGCGCGAACTCGCCGCGTACCTGTATAGCGGCGTGACGGCGGTGAAGAGTGTCGGCGATGTACTCGATGACGTTCTCAAAGCCCGACAGGTGAGCGCCTCGGGCGAGAAGTTGGGCGCGGAATTGTTTGTGGTCGGACCGTTATTTACGGCGCCCGGAGGCCACGGGACCGAGTACAGCAAAAACATTCCGGAAATGGCGCGCGGGAATTTCGACGCCCAGTTTCTGCGTCTTCCCAAGACGCCGGAAGAAGCCAAGAAGATGGTGGACGATCTCGCCCAGAAGCACGTGGACGGGATCAAGACGATTCTCGAAGCGGGCTCGCCCGGGTATCCGTTCGTTCGCATGGACCCGGCGCTGGTGAAGGCGATTGCCGCCGAGGCGCATGCACTGCATCTGCCGGTGGTGTGCCATACCGGCAACGCTCGCGATGTGGAAGACGCCGTGAACGCGGGCGTCGACGGCATCGAGCACGGATCGATGAGCGACGCGATTCCCGAGACGCTGTTCGCCAGGATGAAGCAGGCGGGCATTACGTTCGATCCGACGCTCGACGTGGTGGAAGCATTCACGGCGCTCGCGCAAGGGAAATTCGAGATGCTGGACCGCAGCTTGGTCCAGCAGGCGGGGCCGAAGAAGATCCTCGAATCGACCAGGAAGTTTCTCCAATCGCCAGCGGGCGAGAAGATGCGCATCGGAATCGCGAAATATCCGATGTCGATGGCTATATGCAATCAGAACTTGGTTGCCGCTATGCGCGCCGGTGTGATTCTCGTCACCGGAACGGATTCAGGGAACCCGATGCTGCTGCACGGTCCCGCCCTGCATCGCGAATTGCAGTTGTGGATAGAGGCCGGGATTCCGCCCGCCGTGGCGCTCCAAGCCGCGACATACAACGGCGCGCAACTGCTCCGCGCGTCGGATCGCATGGGGCTGATCAAGAAGGGCTACGAAGCGAATTTGCTTCTCATTGACGGGAATCCACTGAAGGATATTTCGGTGACCGAGCGAATCTCCATGGTGATGTTCAAAGGGGAGCGCGTGGATCGAAGCGAACTGTTCGATCAACAGTAGTCAATCGCGGAGGTCTGGCGTCGGGTTCTAATAATAATACTTGGCGGCCTGGATATAGCGCGCGGAGTTTATCATTTTTCTCAGGGCCCAGATCGCGGGCCCATATAATGCGAGCGGAGTCGAGCGAAGCTTCGTTATAAACCCACTCCTCTTGGAATATGTGCCGCGGAGAGTATCGAACGAAGACGATTAGCTGGCCAGGAATCTCGGCAAGCTTCTGATTGACGAAAATACGGCGCTCGGGGTTGCGATGGTTAATGGAGTCCCAGGTCTCGTATCGCATCATCGCCAACGCGAAGTCCTTTTGATCGAACAGGTGCAGTCCGTACCAGAGGATAAAGTGTACAGCGCAGAGAAACAGGATTAGCCTCGCGGTTTCCGGGCTCCAGCTGCCAATTTGCTGAAGTCCGGCAACACTAATGAGAACGAAGAGGCTAGTTACCGCGCCCAGATAGTGAAGCTGAAACGCGGGAAAGAAGTTAATTCCCAGTGCGAACAATAGCAATGTGAGCAGAACCCAGGCATACCGAAAGTTACGAATCGCCGCGAAGCAAAAGGCCGGAATAGCCAGAAAGAGTGGAGCTAAGAAGAAGAACCGGTAGAAACGCACTCGATACTCCAGGCGAAGCAAATAGCTTTGAATAGTCTCGCGGTCGCCTTCTCGAAATGCCATCTGGGCTCTATATTCGAGCTGCTGTTGAGGAGTCAGCTCGCGATGAGGCACTGGATTCGCCTGGAACGTGAGCGCCGCTGGCACACCGTATTGATATTGGCTGAGTTGATAGGGAAGAGTCGTCCAGTTGCCCGTGACGCTATGGTTGTGCAGAAGAGTAATTCCAATTGCTGGAATTACGGCGAAAATGACAATCGGCAGTTTACGAAGTACCTTCTTCACAGAGAGAATTAGAAACAGCAATACGCTGATCAGTAAGAACACTGACTCATAGGGACGAGTTAGGAGATGAATCGCAAGTCCGCCGCCCAATGCGAGTGCATCTATCGTGCGGACTCGTTCCACGAGTCTCGGCAGTGCCCCGAAGACTAAGCAACCCGCCGCCGCGGCTAGCGAGCCTCCCCAATAACTATTCATCCACTGACTTAGAGGACCGAACTCGATTACCGCAAGAATGCCACCTGCCAAAGCCCACGCCGGAGTCGTCCAGCCACGCAGCATCCAATAGCAGAGCGCGGCGAACACGGCTGTAGACAGCAGCACTCCTACCCATGGATATCCGGAGATCGCGCGGCCGATCGCCAGCATCACACCTTGCCCGATAGGATAGATCGAACTATAAGTAGGTTCCTGAAGAATGAAGAACGTTTCGAAGAATTGATGCAGCGCGTGGGTGGGATTCGCGAGGCGGAAATGACGCAGCGTATCGGCGACGAACAAGTGTCCGAACTCATCGTAAATATCGGGCGAAGGAACCGGATGACGCGCCAGCAGCGCGAGGCGAAGGGCAACAGGCAAGATAGCTAGCGCAAGCATCGCCCAGCCGGTCTTTAGCGAGAATCGGCGGCCGTATGGCTCAATAAAGGGACGCCAGGCTAAGACCAAAGCCATCAGCAGCACGGCGATAGTAAGCTCGATAAAGTCGCTGGCTCCGAAGCCAATCGGATTCTTGACCGGATCGAGCATTACTTTACTTCCTCGAATCTCAATGTTGGGCGTTTAGTACTTGGCTTGGTCTCCGAAGGCGGCGCTGGAATAGTTAGCGGTTCCGAAGTTTCGATTTGTTGATAAGGCGACAGCTTCGGAGGTCTCGCGTCTGGTTCCAAGAGCCATGCTGTGCGATCGGGATAGTAACTACGAAGCTTCTCATTATCTGCCGCACCGAGGTCCCGCGCGAAGACGACTCGTTGACGATCGATGTCAGCTCCGTTGTACACCCACTCCGTCACTGCATGCCTGGGCCAGTAGCGAACGAAGACAAGCAGCTTGCCCGGAACTTGTGCCAGTTGTGTATTCACTCCAATTCGACCATCCGGATCTCCGTGATTCACCTCGTCCCAGGTTTCGTACGGTTCTAAGTCTTGCGAGAATTGCTGATTGCTTGCCAACTGCACTCCGTACCAGAAAAAAAAATGTGCTCCGCACAGGAACAAAATTACCCGCACTGCATCGGGACCCACGAGATGATTCGCAATTGTCAGCCGGCTGAGATTCTCGAGGCTAACTACAGTGACGAGAATGAACAGACAGGTCGCGCCAGCAACATAGTGAGCATAGAAGTACGGATAGATAGTTGTACCAACGAAGAAAATAAGTACTATTAACAGGACAAAACGGAATCGGGCCTCCCGCAAACTCCAAAAAAAAGCAGGCAGCGCGAGATAGAGCGGCGGCAGGAAGAAGAATCTATAGAAGCGTACGCGACCGGCGAGGCGCCTGAGGAAGCTCGCGAGGGTATCGGTGCCTTCGCCATGGACGAAGGATTGTATTTCGTAGGAAGTCTGCTGCTCCCGCGTCAGTGGACGATGTGGAACCGGATTCGATTGCAAAGTGAAGGTGCACGGAACACCATACTGATAGCGGCAGAGCGCATAGGGTAGCGTGGCCCAACTTCCGGTGACTTGTTTGTCGTGCAGTAGCATGAGCCCGAGCGCTGGCAGCACCATCAGCGCGGCGATCGCCGCGGCTCGCAGCAGCGGCCGGACTTGTTCGCGCTTGAAGATCGCCGGCGCGAAAAACAGGATCACGCTGATCCCTAGAAATATAGATTCGAATGGCCGTGTCAGTACATGGATCGCAAGGCCGACGCCAAGCAGCACTGCGTCGCGCGCTCTCCATCGATCGCGCAATCGAGGCATCGATCCAAACACCAGGCATCCCGCCGCCGCTGCCAGCGCGCCTCCCCAATACGTATTCATCCAGTGGCTGAGCGGACCGAACTGGATCACGGCTAAAGCTCCACCGAGCAATGCCCATCCCGGCCTGGTCCAGGCCCGCAACATCCAGTAGCACAGCGACGTGAACGCGGCCGTCGACAGCGCAATCCCCGCCCAGGGCTGTCTGAAAACCAACTGCCCGAACGCGAGCGCGAGCCCTGGACCTAATGGATAGATCGAGCTATAACTCGGTTCTTGCAGTATGAAAAGCGTCTCGAAAAACTGGTGCATGGGATGGGCTGGATTCGTCAACCGGAAGTGCGCGAGCGTGTCGCCCAACAACAGGTAGCTGAAGTCGTCGGCGCCCAATGCCGATGGGATCGGAGAAGTGCGAAGAAGCAGGAGCCGCAGCGCTACCGGCATCGCGGCGAGAAGCAACATGCACCAAATGGTTCTGGACGCGAGCATGTTCGCCCCCGCAGCCCATTTCTGCCATGCCAGCGTTGCCGCGACGAGCAGCAACGCGATCGCGATTTCGATGAAGTCGGCCCCCCCGAACCCGATCGGATTATGCAGAGGGAGAAATGAATAGAACAGGCGGAACAGATAGAACATCGAGAAACAGTATTATAGGGCAAGAGACATGCCCGCCACGGCAAGTTATACGCTGGAGGATCAGGAGCGAATGGCCAGGGCGGTGAATTATTTCACCTGGCAACATCGCCTCGTCACTCGCGAGTTAGGCCAGCGTGTCATCGAAATCGGGTGCGGAATCGGCAATTTCACCCGCCTCATTCTGGATCCTCGCGAAGCCGTCCTCGCGATCGACATTGAGTCCGGCTGCATCGAGCGCTTGAAGCAACGATTCCCGGATCGACCCAATCTTCACGCCATTACTTGCGATGTGACCGAGCCTGCGTTCGCCGAGCTGGAGTCGTTCCGGGCGGACTCCTGTCTCTGCCTTAATGTTCTGGAGCACGTCGAACGAGACGGCGAAGCCTTGGACCGCATGGCGGCGGTTCTTGCGCCAGGCGGAATCGTGATCCTTCTCGTGCCCGCCTTCCCGAGCCTCTACGGTCCCATCGACGAACGGCTCGGCCACCGGCGCCGCTATACGCGCGCATCGATTTCGCGGCTCGCCGAGCGTACCGGACTCCGCGTCAAGACTTCGTACTACTTGAACGCGATCGGACTCTTTGGATGGTGGGCCAACGCTCACCTCCTCAAGCGGGAGACGCAGTCGGTGGCGCAAATCGAGTTTTTCGACCGCTACGTGGTCCCCGTCGCCTCGCGCGTCGAAAATTGCGTACGTCCGCCCTTCGGCCAGTCGCTATTCGTCGTTTTAGAAAAATCACGATAGAGAAAAATCGCCACGTCGGATTGGTATCGATCATGCGGTCGGACGTTTGCGATAGGCGATGTTGCCAAGGTGCGCGGCGCGGGCGGCCGCTACGGAACTTGTAATGGGAGCATTCGGAGTCTTTCGGCTGCGGGCGCAATCTAGAAAATTCTGGATGTGGTCGATGGTGCCGTCGCGCGTGGAATCGACGACAAGTGCGGGCGGAGGAAGGAGTGCGCCGGAGCGGTTGCTCCGCTCCTCGAACACCGCGTATCCGCCGCGGTTCAGGCGGAGCACGGCTTGGCTGCCGCGGAACACGATATTGCCGTCTTCAATCGAGCCGGCGAGCGAGCCGGTGTGGACGACGTTGAAACCTCTTGGATATTGATAAGTCGCGGTAATGGTGTCGGGGCATTCGAATTCGGGAAAGATGTCGCGGGTGCCGAGCGCGGCGATCGCGTCCGGAGCAGATTCGCCGGTGTACCAATGAATGACGTCGACCCAATGGCTGAACAGGTCGGTGAGATGGCCTCCGCCGAAATCCCAGAACCAGCGCCAGTTGGCGCGGCGCTGAGGATCGAAGGGTTGATCGGCAGCGGAGCCCAGGAAACTTTTCCAATCGATCGCCGCGGCGTCGGCGGGTTTGACGGTGTGACCGTATTTTTGATACCAGGACGATTGAATAAGCGGAATCGCGCCGAGGTGGCCGGAGGCGATGATCTCGCGCGCGGCGATGTAGTGCGGCCAACTACGCTGCTGATAGCCGACTTGCACGATTTGCTCTGAATCGGCTACCGCAGCGAGCAGTTTCTCGCCTTCCTCGATGGAATGGCTGACGGGTTTTTCGCAATAGACGTCTTTGCCGGCGCTGACGGCATCGATGATCATCGAGACGTGCCAGTGGTCGGGCGTGCCGATGATGACGGCATCGATATCCTTGCGGTCGAGCAGCTCGCGGTAGTCCTTAAAGGCAAGGCCCGAGGGCGCGAGCTTCTCCTTGATCTCCGCGAGGCGGGGCGCAAAGACGTCCGCGACGGCGACGACTTGTGTGTTTTCGGCCTTGGCGGCGAGGCCGAGATCGTAAGCGCCGCGTCCACCGACGCCGATGCCGGCGAGACGAATGCGATCGTTCGCGCCTAAGATGCGGCTGGCGGAGGCCGCGGTGAGCAGGAAGGCACGCCTGTCGAGTTTCATCACGACAGACACCTTATCATATATGCATGTTGCATCGATGGATTTTGTTTGCGCTGTGTGCGCCGTTGTTTGCCTTTCAGTCAGGGATTTTGGAGAAGCTGGGGCACTCGCATTATGGCGAGGCGTTCGATACCGGACCACGCGAGAAGCCTTGGGTGATTGAAGGAATCGGGATGGCGCATTTTCCGATCACGACGAAGAATCCGGAAGTGCAGAAGTGGTTCGATCAGGGGAACGCGCTGCTGCATTCGTTCTGGGATTTTGAGGCGGAGAGGGCATTTCGCTGGTGTTTGAAATTGGAGCCGGACAACGCGATGGCGTATTGGGGATTGGCTCGAGCAAGTTTGATCGGCAACGGCGGCGAGAAGCGGGCGCAGGATATGATTCGGGAGGCGGTGAAGCGGAAGAGTCACGCGAGCGAGCGGGAACAACTTTATATCGACGCGATGGCGGCGGAGATTTTACCCGATCCGCTGCATGAAAAGCCTGACCCGAAGCGCGGGAAGAAGATCCTGGAAACGATTTGCGTGAAATATCCGGACGATATGGAAGCTCGGGCGCTGCTGGCGTTGGAGACGATGGGGGACGACCGGTACGGTGCGGAGTTGATGATCCGCGAGATACTCGCCAAGCAGCCGGATCATCCGGCGGGGCACCATTACCGCATTCACAACTGGGATTATCACGAGCCGGAGCAGGCGCTCGCAAGCGCGCGCCGGTATGGAGAGATCGTGCCTGGAATCGGGCATGCGCTGCACATGCCGGGACATATTTACAGCATCGTGGGGATGTGGAATGAAGCCGCGATTTCGATGGACGCGGCGACGCGGCGCGAAAAACAGTACATGCAGGAGCGGATGACGTTTCCGTTTAACAACTGGAATTACGGGCACAATCTCAATTACCTCTCGTATATCCACGAGCAGTTAGGTATGGCGGATGCGGCGATATTCGGGTCCAGACAGTTGATCGACGCGCCGCAGGATCCGCAAGGGAACGACGATGCGCCGCGCAGCACGCACTCTTATGGAATCGCGGCGCTGGCGCGGGCGTTGGTGAAATTCGAGCGATGGGACGAATTGCTCAAAGAGAACAATGTCCCGTGGCGCGATATTTTGCTCGACAAGAGAGATCGGAATTATTTCGAGGCTCGGGCATATTTGGGCAAGGGCGATTTGGAGAAAGCGGAGAAGAGCGTGGCGGCTCATGCGGCGTTGAAAAGCGAGGTGGAGAAGGACAAGCAGCTCACGGCGATTTATGAAATTGAGGTGGTGGAGTTGAAAGGGCGGACGCTGCTGGCTCGAAGGGAGACGCTCGAAGGGCTGCAATCATTGGCTGCGGCGGCTCAGAAAGAATTCGAAAATCAGCGAACGTATGCGGATCCGCCGACGTATCCGGAAGCGCTGTACAACGGTTTAGGCGAGGCGTATCTGAACACGAAGAGTCCTGTGCTGGCGGCGGAAGCATTCGAAAGAGCGTTGACATTAACGCATAACGATCTGTTTGCGTTGTCGGGATTGGTGCGGGCTTACGCGGCGGCGGGAGAAAAAGCGAAGGCGGAGGACGCGATGGCTCGGCTGCTATTCGTTACGGCGGATGCGGATAAGGGGCTCGCGATTTTTTCCCGCGCGATGGCTACTGGGATTAAGGCCACGCCTCGCGATTCTTCGCCGCGAGTGCAGCGGAATTATTTGCGGACGTCCTTGGAGAAATTTGGGCCGAACAAATGGGAGCCTTATCCGGCGCCTGCACTCGACGTAAAGGATGCTTCGGGGAGTTGGGTGACGCTCGATCAATTTAAAGGGAAGAATGTCATTCTGATTTTTTATCTGGGCGCGGAGTGCGCGCATTGCATGAAACAGTTGCACGATATCAGCAACAAAAAAGACGAGTGGGAGAAGCTGGATACAGTGGTGCTGGCGGTAAGCAGCGCTGCTCCGGCGAAGAATACGGAAGCGTTGAAGGCGTTTGGGAATCTGCCGGTGCAGTTGCTATCGGACGAGCATTACGCCAACGCGCATCGCTTTCATTCGTACGACGATTTTGAGGAGATGGCATTGCATTCGACGATTTTGATCGACAAAAAGGGTCGGGTCTACTGGGCTCGCAACGGCGGCGAACCGTTTTCAGACATGGCGTATCTGGTGAAGCTGGTGGAGCGCATGAACCAGGGTGTTCTGCGCTAGATGATTTATTTTTCGGGAATCCATAAGCAATACGGGAAGCAGTTGATATTCGTCGATGCTTCTTTTCAATTGAACCCTGGCGAGAAGGTCGGCCTGGTGGGGCCGAACGGGTCGGGGAAGACGACGCTGTTTCGAATGGTGGTGGGTGAGGAAGAGCCGGACGAGGGCGAAGTGTCGGTGCCGAAGAAGATGACGGTCGGGTATTTTCGGCAGGATGTGGAAGAAATGAAGGGGCGGTCCGTGCTGGATGAAGCGATCGCGGGCAGCGGACGCGCGGGCGATCTGCACCACGAGTTGGAAGATCTGCAAAAGGCGATGGAAGATCCGGCGCGAACGGACGAGATGGATAAGATTCTCGATCGCTTCGGCCATGTGCAGGAAGAATACGAGCATCTGGGCGGATATGCGCTCGAAGCGCAGGCACGCGAGGTGCTGCAGGGGCTCGGGTTTCAGGACGATCAGATTGACGGCGATGTCGGGGCTTTGTCCGGTGGTTGGAAAATGCGCGTGGCATTGGCGCGAGTGCTGCTGGGGCGTCCGCAGGTTTTGCTGATGGACGAACCGACGAACCATCTCGACATCGAATCGATTATCTGGCTGGAGCAGTTTCTCAAATCCTACGAGGGTGCGCTGTTGATGACATCGCATGATCGCGAATTCATGAATCGCATCGTGTCGAAGATCGCGGAGATCGATCAAGGCGAGATCATCGCGTACACGGGCGATTACGATTTTTACGAACGTGAGCGAGCGATTCGCGAGACCAATCAACAGGCGGCGTTCGCGCGGCAGCAATCGATGCTGGCGAAGGAGCAGAGATTCATCGACCGCTTTAAGACGCATGCAGCCAAGGCCGGGCAGGTGCAAAGCCGCATCAAGGCGCTGGACAAGATCGAAAAGATCGAGCTTCCGAAGAAGAGGCATATAGTGAAGTTCGATTTTCGTGTGCCGCCGCGCTCGGGCGATCAGGTCGCGGTGATTGAAGATGTGCACAAGAGCTACGGATCGCGCGTGATCTATGACGGATTCAGCATGACCATCCGGCGCGGCGAACGGTGGGCGGTGATGGGTCGAAACGGCGCGGGAAAGACGACGCTGCTCAAAATGATCGCGGGGGCGAGCGAGCCCGATTCGGGAAGCGTAACGCTGGGCGCGAGTTTGAATATGGGATACTTCGCGCAGCAGTCGCTCGACGTGCTCGATCCGGATTTGACGGTGATCGAACAATTGCAGAGGGATTTTCCGCAGGATGGGCTGGGATCGCTGCGGTCGCTGGCAGGAGCATTTCAGTTTTCGGGCGACGATGTGGACAAGAAAATTCGATCGCTGTCGGGCGGCGAGAAATCGCGTCTGGCGATGGCTCGGATGCTGTACGATCCGCCGAATTTTCTGGTGCTGGACGAGCCGACCAATCACCTGGATTTAGCCACGAAGGAGATGCTGGTGGAAGCGCTCAAGGAGTTTCAAGGTACGATGATCTTCGTGTCGCACGACCGGACGTTTTTGCGAGGGCTCGCATCAAGGGTCCTGGAGTTGGGCGCGGAGCCGCATTTCTATCCGGGTTCGTATGTCGAGTATGTGCAGGCGACGGGGCACGAGGCACCGGGGATTTCGTCATGAAGAAATTGTTGTTATTCGCGGCGTTCGCCTGCACGCTTGCGGCGCAGACCTACGAGATTTACGGAATCCATTATGCGACCATCAAAGATTTTTCAGTCGCAGGACTGGTTGCCGGCGCCGATAAAGATCGGAAGATGGATATCGCGATGTATGTGTGGCTGATCAAGGGCGGCGGCAAGAACATTCTTTTCGATTGCGGATTTTATCGCGAGAAGTTTATCAAGCGATGGAAGCCATCCGATTTTCAAAAACCGTCAGAGGCGCTTCAGAACGCGGGACTGAAGCCGGAAGACATCACGGACGTCATCATCAGCCACATCCATTGGGACCACGCCGATGGTTTCGATTTATTCCCCAAAGCGAAGATCTGGATTCAGAAAGACGAGCTCGAATACTACGCGGGCGAGGCTTGGCAATCGAAACGTACAGCGGCGGGCGATGCGGAGGATGTGCTGGGTCTTGTGAAGCTCAACACCGAGGGGCACGTTGGGTTGATCAAGGGGGATGCGCAGGAGATTATTCCTGGAATTATTTGCTACACCGGCGGTAAGCATACCTATCAATCGCAATACATTGGCGTCAAGACTTCGGCGGGGGTTGTCGTGCTGGCTAGCGACAACGTTTATCTTTACGAGAATCTCGAAAAGCATGTGCCGATTGCGGCGACACTCGATGCCGATTCGAATCTCAAGGCTCAGGATCGGATGAAACAGCTCGCCGCGAGCGAGAAGCTGATCATTCCGGGACACGATCCAGCGGTGATGAAGAATTTTCCAGAGGTTGCGCCGGGGGTGGTGCGGATCCAATAGCAAGAAAACAAATCAATCATTAACTTGCGCTTTGGTGGGGCGGGCGGTTTCGCCTGCCAGCGCACAAATGCCCGCGCCACTTTAGAGGCCTGGTTTAGACGCCGCGAGGGATCTCTCGGAAGCGCGTAGGCTGGCGAGCGTCTCCTTTATCGGATCCGCGTCGAGTTTATGAGATTCGAGTTTGGCTGCGGTTGAAGCCACGAGGCTTCTCGCAGCGGCCTGATTGATCACTGGCTGGGAATTCTGCTTCACTTTGCCAACGGGTTGCAAGGAATCGGCCCACCGTCCGAAATCAGCGATCACAATGTTTATTTTTGGCCCTCTTTCAATGCGGCGAATTAATTCGCGAGTTGTTTCCAGCACGAACCGCCGGCGCTCTATGAACTGGGTGACTTTTTCCGGCACACCTGCAGTCGATCCATCCGCGAAGATCGCGGCTGTTAGATGCATGTAATCTGGCACGGCGCCAGCCGTCATGTTCGTCACCTGGATCCGCTTTTCGCCACCAGGCGGAATAGGCTCGGCGGTAATTTCATCCTGCCACAGCGAATAGGAGCTTCCTGGATAGTTCACCAGCTCGATCAGATACCCGGTGAGTGGCTGCGTCGAAATATTCTTCACAAAGAACACGGTGCCGCCGCCGATCGGCTCGGTCCGCAGTTCGGGGAGTTGCGCGGCTGCGACCACCAAGGGCAGCAGAACAGCGCTCGAGAATTTCATGCGTCTATTATAAGAGCTATGCGCACCATCCTTACTCTGTGCCTCGCCGGAACGTGTTTGTCCGCACAAGTGAAATTCTCCCCCGAAGACGTCGTCGCTATCAACGTCGATGGCAAGCCGTTCACTATCTTTCGTCGCGGCGACAAAAACAATAAGCCTTTTCTCGCTCCCTTGCGATCCGCTTCGGGCAAAATCGTCACGCGCGGCTTCCCAATGGAAGACATCCCCGGTGAGAGCCGCGACCATCTGCATCATACCGGACTGTGGTTTTCCTACGACGATGTGAATGGGGTCAAGTTTTGGGAGAACGATCCCTCCTACACCAAACCGAACATGGGGCGCATTGTCGTCACGCACACCGAATGGAAAGACGGCGACAAATCCGGCATTCTCACGGCGGTCATGGAGTGGCGCGATCCCAAGGGCAAAGTCCTGCTGGTTGAGAATCGCGACATGATCTTCTACAGCGATCCGAAGCTGCGAATCATCGATTTTCATATCACGCTCACTGCGGCGCAGGAGGTCACGATCGGCGACACCAAGGAGGGCGCCTTCGCGATTCGCCTTCACGATAGCTTTACGGAGCGCAGGGGCGGCAAGATGGTCGACGCCAACGGCAGAACCGGCATGATCAATGTGTGGGGCAAGCGTTCGAATTGGGTCGACTACACTGCGGTCGTCGATGGGGAGCGGCTGGGCGTGGCAATTTTCGATCATCCGCAAAACCCGCATTACCCCACGTATTGGCACGCGCGAGATTACGGATTGTTCTCTCTGAATCCGTTTGGCCAAAACTCGTTCGATGAAAATAAGGAGGAGAACAAAACGAAGTTGGCGAGCGGCCAGAAGCTGGCGTTCCGGTGGAGGGTCGTGATTCACCCCGGGGACGCTGTGACCGGCGGAGTAGAGGACCTGTATAAAGCGTACGTAGCCGCGCGTTGATCGTTTCACTATGCGAAATTGAGTCGCCAGCAACAAACCGTACCCAATTCTCTTATCGAAGGCGTCGCCCAATAGCAGATCACTCGGGTAGGATTCGGCAGCCCTGAGGACATCCCAGCAAATTTAAGTTATTTATTATCTTATATTTAAATAACGCGACGAAAAAAGAATATTGGTCGTTCGATCACCCTCCAAGTTTGTCTCTCGCGACCATCATTGTCCTGGTTTTTGCGGCCTAGAATGAGGCTCGCTCCAAGAGATTTATTTGACAGGTTTCACGAAACCCTTTAGTATTTTCAACAGCCGTTTTCAATTGAACCTGTAGCAAAGTTTGCTTTTTCAGGGGGTAGCTATGTTCCAGTCGTCCCGGTTGACGTATGCAAGTTTGTGCTTGCTCGCCTCGGCCTTTATTTTCATTGGTTTACGCTCCACCGCACACGCCCAGTCCACTTCTGTGGCGCAAATCAGCGGGACGGTAACGGACTCTACCGGCGCTGCCATCGTGAATGCACAGGTCTCGATGACGGAGGTCGACAAACACCAGGTCCACTCGACCACTTCCGATGTCACGGGCAGTTACACTCTGCCAAATCTTCCGGTGGGACCCTACAGCCTGGAAGTGAAGACGGCAGGGTTTAAAGACTACATTCAATCCGGCATTGAGCTGGTGGTCAACAACAATATTCAGATCAATGTGTCAATGCAGGTGGGCTCGGCGTCGGAGCGCGTCGAAGTGAGCGCCACGGCGAGCATGGTGGAGACGAAGGAGAACTCCATCTCCAGTCTGGTGGATCAGCAGCGCATCAATGAGCTGCCCCTCAATGGACGGCAGGCCACGCAGTTGATCATCACGCTGGGCGGCGCCGCCTATGGCGATGGCGGCGATACAGGCAGTAAGACCTTCTACAGTTCCACCAGGATTTCCGTCGCGGGCGGACAGGGCAATGGAACCGCGTATCTTCTGGATGGCGGCGACAACACGGACCCGATGTCGAACGTCAACCTGCCTTTTCCCTTCCCGGACGCACTGCAGGAGTTCAGCGTCGAGACCAGCGCTGTGTCCTCACGATTTGGAATCCACCCCGGCGCGACCGTCAACGTTGTGACCAGGTCCGGGTCGAACGGATTCCATGGCGATCTGTTTGAATATCTCCGCAACGGCGATGTGAATGCCCGCAACTTCTTCTCGGCGAGCCATGACACGCTGAAGCGAAATCAGTTCGGCGCGACTGCCGGCGGCAAAATTATCAGGGACAAGCTGTTCTTCTTCGGAGGCTGGCAGAGCACGCGTAATCGTCAGCTCCCCACGGCATCGACGACATTTGTTCCGAACTCCGCGATGCTCGGTGGAGATTTCAGCGTCGCCGCCAGCGCCGCTTGCCAATCGAGCGGCAAAGGGATTACGCTTCTGAACCCGCTTGCGAGTAATGCTCCGTTCCCGGGCAACGTGATTCCAGTTGGGATGCTAAACCCGGTCGCGATCAAGACTGCGAGCGGCTATTTGCCGGTGTCTTCGGCCGATCAGTGCGGCAAAGTTGGCGCCTTCATTCCGATCACTGGAGATGAGGATCAGTGGATCGGGAAGATCGACTACGCCCAAAGCGCGAAGAATGCCATCTCTGGACGATATTTCATTGTGGACTTCCAGAATCCGCCGACGTACGACGGGAAAAACCTGCTGACTACCACGCAGGCCGGCAATCTGGAGCGGGCGCAATCCGCCACCATCAGCGACAACTACACGATCAACCCGGGCACTCTCAATAGCTTTCACTTTACCTTCAACCGGCGCCGTGACAACCGTGGTCCGACGGATATTCCGATTAATCCGACGCTGCTCGGCGTGAACATGTATAGCGCGGTGCCCAACTTCCTGCTGTTTGCAGTGACCGGCGGGTTCAGCACCTTCTGCGGCACTTGTGCGCCGGGGCATTTTAACGTGAATAGCTTCCAGGTGGCGGACGATGTCGACGTCATCCGCGGGAAGCATCAGATGGCGTTCGGCTTCAATCTAATTCGGGTTCAGAACAACACCATCTCCGGCTTCAATGAGAATGGCAACTTTGCGTTCAATGGGTCCCGTACCGGTTTCGGTCTCGCGGATTTCATGACTGGGTTGCCCAACGACTTCACGCAGACCAACGCTACTCCCGACGACCTGCGGCAGTGGATCATGAGTTTTTATGCGCAGGACACTTTCCGATTGAATTCGCGCATCACGCTAAACTTCGGCGTCCGCTGGGAGCCCACGTTCTCCGACCCCGATAAATATGGGCGTGGAACGTCCTTCAGCATGGCGGGCTTCCTCGCTGACAAGATCAGCACCGTGCACCCGAACGCACCCGCCGGATTGTCCTTCCCAGGCGACCCCGGAATCCCCGCGGCGAACTGGAATGGACACATGGCGAACTTTGCGCCGCGCGTCGGTCTAGTGTGGAATCCCCACGGCGATGGCCGGGATACATTCCGCCTTGGCGGCTCGATTCTCTACGAAGTGAACGAGACGTGGTTTAACGAGCGCGAGACGACCAATGCTCCGGTGGGCACTGCGCTCGACACGCCGAACCCGGCGGGCGGGTTGTCCAATCCGTGGCTGAATTATCCGGGAGGGAGTCCATTTCCGACCAACGGAAAGGCTTTCTTCCCGACGGCGGGAGTTTATATCAATTTTCCGATTAATCCCAAGCCGACTTACGTCGCGAATTGGAATGCCACCTATCAGCGCCAGCTCGCGGGCAGTTGGATGGCGTCGATCAGTTACCTCGGCAACAAGACCACCCACCTGTGGGGCGGTGGCGGCGAAATGAATCCAGCGATTTATGTTCCGGGGCCCTGCGCGGCCGGTCAATACGGACTGACGGTGGCGGGTGCGTGTTCCACCACATCGAACACCAATTTTCGCCGCGTTCTGTACGTGACGAATCCCACCCTGGGAGCGTCCTACGCCAGCGTCAATACGATGGACGACGGCGACGTTGCACATTACCAGGGATTGTTGATGTCCATTCAGCATCGCTTCTCTAATAACTTCACATTCCTCGCCAACTACACCGATTCCTATTGCATCTCCGACGCCGACTTTGGCGCGGCGCTGGCGGGCGCCTCCAATTCGCAGCCGTTCAACCGCCACGCCGATTGGGGTCCGTGCGTGTTCGATACGCGTCACAATTTCAACATGTCGATGTTCGCAAGCAGCACTGTGAAGCGCTCGAACGTGTGGATGAATCGGTTGCTCAGCGATTGGGAACTGGCGCCGCTGCTTCATGCCTCGAGCGGCCAGCCTTTGAACGTGACCGTCGGCAAGGACAATTCGCTTACGGGACTCAACAACGATCGCCCGAATCAAGTCCTCTCCAATGTCGACGCGACCAATTCCATTTGTAGTAATGGCAGCACGCCCTGCGTGCAGTGGCTCAACCCCGCGGCGTTCCAATCGAATCCTCTGGGCACTTATGGAAGCCTGGGCCGCAATGCCGTGCGCGGACCCGGCACCATGAATTTCGACGTCGCTCTCAGCCGCGTGTTCCGGGTCCGGGAGCGGTACACATTGCAGGTGCGCGCCGACGCGTTCAACATTATGAATCACGCGAACTTCGTTGGAGCGATTTCGCCCGCAGGCACCGTGACGGGCTACTCGACTCTCTCGACAGGCATGAGTTCTTCCAGCTTCGGAAGAGTTCAATCCGCCTTCGATCCGCGCATTCTGCAGTTCTCGATGAAAGTGCGCTTCTAGCGAGTGTGTGTCAGCAAGGCTGAGTGCTATGTGGGGCGGACCCCCTGGTCCGCGGCCGACGCCCTCGTCGGCCTTTCGTTGTCGCCGAAACCGTCGAAGGCGCTCGCGCGTCTTGAAGTACAGCTTTGCCATCCGCACTCCTAGCAACGATTCTCTTCTCGGCCTCCGCGTTCGCGCAATCGCAGCAGCAGACGCCGCAGCAGCTGGGCACCAATCCTCCCGCCGGCCAGGCGGCGATTTTCCACCGGGCCATGACCATGTATGGCGCGAAAAACTATGGCCCTGCCTTGCGAGCGTTCGAAGATGCCGCCAATTTGGGCAATGTCGAGGCGATGGTGCGCCTCGGCCTGATGTATAGCGACGGTCAAGGCACACCCGTGAAGTACGATGAGGCGCTCACATGGTTTCGCAAAGCCGCCGCCGCCGGCGATAGCCAGGCGATGTGCAACATGGGAAGCCTTTATTACCAGGGTCACGGAGTCGCGCAGCGCTTCGACCTCGCCATGAAATGGTTTCACAATTGCGCTGTCGGCGGCAACGACCAGGGGATGTTCAATGTCGGATTAATGTATCGCGACGGCTCGGGCGTGCCGGTCGATTACGCCGAAGCGATGACTTGGTTCGTCAAATCCGCCGACGCTGAGAACGACAAGGCCATGAACGCCATTGGCAGCCTCTATCAGAAGGGACAAGGCGTGGAGGTCAATTACGTCGAAGCAGCGAAGTGGTACCGCAGCGCGGCGAACATGGGCAATCACGCGGCGATGTCCAACCTCGGCGGACTCTACGACAAGGGACTCGGCGTACCGCTCGATAAAGATGAGGCTCGCCGATGGTGCGTAAAGGCCGCCGCGAGCCCCTGATTTAAGGTCATTTAAGGGCTCGCGGAGAGCGATTCGTGATCGATTTAAGGGCGATTAAGGCCTCATCCAGACGTCTTCGAGCAGATCCACCGAGGACATTAGCGTCTGCGTACCCACGGTAAGGCGGATCATAAAGGTACCAGGTTCGAGCAGCGGCCCCTGCGGCGTTCCACCGCCGAATCCACCACCACCGCCGCCGCCACCTCCTCCACCACCACCGCCGCGCCCGCCCGCAGCGACGAATGGAACGCCTCCGCGTCCACCCCGGCCTCCACCGCGACCGGCTGCATCGGGAGCCGCCGCGCCGCGTCCAGCAGGGACCGGCGGCGCGGGTCCACGCATGTTCCACTGGACGCGATTCATGCCGGCTTTGATATCGATGTCCATGGTGCTGACCACTTTATCGTTCTGCAAAAACTCGATTTTGCCTGCGCCGACGTCGGATTTCGACCATACGCTGATCGCGGTTCCTCCCTGCGGATTTGGCGCCTTGAACTCACGATTGGCGGCGTGGCGTTGCGCCGCAGGATCATTTTTCCACAAAATGGCCGGACGCGGATCGTATAAAGCCAGATCGGTGTTCGGTTTCCACTGTTCAAGCGGCGTGATATCGTCGGCGATCCAGATGGAGCGGCCGTGGGTGCCGATAATCAAATCGCGATCGCGCGGATGGATCAGGATATCGTCGACGCGGACGGTCGGCAGGTTGGTCATGAATTTCTTCCAATCCTTGCCGCCATCTAGAGTTACGTACAAACCAAACTCGGTACCGACAAACAGCAAGTTCGGATTGTCGTAATCCTCACGCAGGGCGTTTACGGTGCCGTGGCTGGGCAGATTGCCCAGAACGCTTGACCAAGTCTTGCCGTAATCGGTGGTTTTGAACAGATAGGCCTTCCAATCGTCGCAGCAGCGATGATTATCGAGCGCGACGTACGCGGTTGCCGCGTCGAAGTGCGAAGGCTCGATGCGCGCGGTCTGCACGTAGCCCTTGGGCGCGCCCGCCGCGACGACGTTGTTATAGACGTTGGTGAACGTCTCGCCTCCGTTGAGGCTCACTTGGAGATTCCCGTCGTCGGTGCCGATCCAGATGACGCCGGGTTTCGAAGGCGATTCGCGCACTTGGGTGATCAGCGAACTGGAGGAGTAGCCGTCGTGTTTCTCCGCCATCGGTTTGTCGCCCGCTACGTTCATGATCGGCATTTCCGGCGACCAGCGGTTGACGTTCTTGGTCAAATCCGTGGTGTTCATGCGCCATGTGTCGCCGCGGTTGGTCGACTTGAAGAAAAACTGCGACGCCATATAGACCACCGCCGGATTGTGCGGCGAAATTTCAAACGGCGCATTCCAATAGATGCGCAAAGGATCGATATCGGGCGGAGCGTTCACGACGTTCGGAGGGCCGCCACGGCCTCCACCGCCGCGCCCACCCGCCGGAGCGTTCGGATCGGGACCACCGGCGACGGTATCGGCATTGGGTTCGCGCACGACGCCGACCGACGGACTGTTGGCCCTCTGAATCTCATTCGCCGTAGCGGCTGTGCCACCGCCCCGAGCAGCAACGGTGGGCCGGATGCTTTTCTGTGTAGCGGCGCGCAAATCGTGTCGGGTCATGGAGCCGTCCTGCGATTCGGCGTACACGATAGCCCAATCATACGGGTCCTGGCGGGTATAAAAACCATCGCCGCCGGAGACCGTGAACCAGTCCGTATTGACCGGACCAGTGGTCGACCGCAGTGCGCTGGGTCCGCACCATGCGTTGTTATCCTGCAAACCGCCGCAGACGTAATAAGGACGCCGCATGTCCGCGGAAACCTGATAGAACTGGCCGACTGCGATGTCGTTGTGGTAATCCCAGTTGAACCCGCCGTCATTGCTGATGTCGAGACCACCGTCGTGTCCCACCATGACGATGCGCGGGTCCTTGGGATTGATCCAGAACGCGTGGTAATCGGTATGCGACCCGGTGATGGGCTGCCAGGTCTTGCCGCCGTCGAGCGACATCTGAGCAGGCGTGCCACCGACGAGAATCTTCTGATCGTTGACCGGGTCGACGCGAATCTGGCTGAAGTAGGTCGGCCGCTGGTTCTGATTGCTCATGTACGTCCAGGTCAGGCCGCCATCTTCGGAACGGAACACTCCGCTACCGTTGGGATTGGGCGGCGCATTGCCGCGTCCACGGCCACCGCCGCCTCCACCGCCCGCTGCAGCTCCGGCCGGAGCATCTCCCGGCGGCGTTTCTCCTGCCGGGGCACCACCGCCGCGACCACCGCGCGGAGCAGGACCACCCTCCGCTGTCGTGCCTCCACCCGTGCCACCGCTCGCGCCCGCTTCCACTTGTGCGTAGACGACTTTCGGATTTGCTTTAAAGATCGAGACGGCCATGCGTCCGTAAATTCCATCCTTCGGTTTGGGCCAGCCTGGGCCTTCGAGCCTAGTCCAGTTATCGCCGCCGTTGGTGGTCTTCCAGAGCCCGCTGCCAGGGCCTCCGCCGTTATATCCCCACCAAGTGCGACGCCGCTGGAAAGAGGCCGCGTAAAGGGTTTTCGGATTGGAAGGATCGATGGCGACATCCGTAAATCCAGTGTCGGAATCGATATATTTCGACTTCTTCCAAGTCTTGCCACCGTCGGAAGATTTGTACAGGCCGCGATCTTCATTGGGGCCGAACAGATGTCCGTTGGCGGCAACGTAGACAATTTTCGCATCGGTGGGATCGACGACCACGCGGCCAATCGACTGCGTTTTTTCGAGGCCGAGATGATTCCATGTTTTGCCGCCGTCGGTGGTGCCCCAGACACCGTCGCCGATCGAGGAACTCTGGCGGTTGTTCGGCTCACCCATGCCGACGTAGACCACGTTGGGATCGGAAGGAGCGATCGCGATCGAGCCGACGGATTCATTCGGCATGTTGTCCAACTGCGAATGCCAGTACAAGCCGCCGTCGGTCGACTTCCATACGCCGCCTGTTGCGAAGCCGATGTAGAGAAGCATCGGGTCCTTCTCAGTACCGACGATGTCATCGAGACGGCCCATCATCGTGGCGGGTCCGATGGAGCGGAATTCAAAACCGCGCAAAATCGGATCTGTGGATTCGTTGGGTTTTGGCGCTGGTGCGGCGGAGGGTGTCGCCTGCGCCCAGATTAAGGTCACAAAGCTGAGGACGGCTGCAGCGATGACGATCAGTAATGTCCAGGGATTGCGGATTCGCATTTTTGAGTTCTCTCCTCAGCGTGTGGGGTTAATAGGACATGATATACGAGGAGCGCTGCCAGATGGGATGGTGGTGATGTCATGCCCGCGAGAGGGAGCAGCAGGATTGTGGAAGGGGCGAAAAAAGGGGACAGACAGCTCTGTCCACCGGCGTCGGAGTAGTCTCTATTAACTAGATCGAGGCGCCTTGGGACAGAGAAGTCTGTCCCCATTTTTCGCGGCGTTGGGGAATTAACAGCAACGGGGTGCGAGTGCTTTCGCGGCGCGCTGATGGGATAAACTTTACTACTTAGTCATGAAACGATTCCTTACTCTTGCGATCAGTGTGTTTTTGGCGACCTCTCCGGCCCAGAACCGCTTGAACTTCCCGCTGGCGGCGCAGGATAGCGGGCATATCGCGCTCGGCCTGACGCTTCGCAAGCTAAATGTCTCCGGGACATTTATGCAAACGGCGGCGCATCCCGACGACGAAACCAACCCTTTGTACGCGATGTTCACGCATGGCATGGGGCTGCGTTCGATCGACGTGCAAACGACGCGCGGAGAGGGCGGGCAAAACGAAATCGGTCCCGAGCTGTTCGGCGACATGGGTGTGTTGCGCACCTCCGAACTGCTGGCGGCGCACCGGCTTGACGGCGCGGAGCAGTATTTCACGCGTGCGATCGACTTCGGTTACTCGTTCGATCCGAAAGAAGTGATCGACAAGTGGGGTCGCGCGGAGATCGTCGGCGATTTCGTGCGGTTGATTCGGACCTTCCGGCCCGACGTGGTGCTCACGATGAATATGCAGGGACGCGGCGGCGATCGCGCTCACGAGGCAACCACGGTTCTGACGCGCGAGGCGTACAAGGCGGCGGGAGATCCGGCGATGTATCCGGAGCAAATCAGGGAAGGACTACGGGCGTGGCAGCCGAGGAAGTTGTATTTCACCAGCGGCTTCGGCGGAGGCAGAGGCGGGCCGGGAGGACGCGGCGCGGAACAAACTTCCGTGCCTGCGGTGGCACCCGTGCCTGCGGCGCCAGCAGTGAAGCTTGCGGCGGTCAACACGGCGATCTATGACACGCTGCTCTGCCGCACTTACTCCGAGATCGGCACCGACGCGCGCAGCAGTCATAAGTGCCAGGGGACGAATGGGCTGCCTCCTCTGCCGGGAGTCGCGAGTGGCCGCGGAGGCGGCGGGCGCGGCTATCAGCTTGTCGAGAGCTCGATTGCGGGACAGATGGGGAAGGACGAGACGTCGCTGTTCGATGGCGTCGATACTAGTCTGGCGGCGGTGGCGCGGTTTGCGGGTAGCAATCCGCCGGCGGAACTGACTGCTGGTCTTGCGGCGATCGCCGATCGAGCAGCGCGGGCGCAAATGGCGTTCACATCGGGGAACGATACGGGAGCGTCGGGTCCGGTGGAGGAAGGATTAGCAGCGGTGCGGTCCCTTCGTGCGCGGCTCGGATCGCTTGGATTGGCGGAGTCGGCTCGGTATGAGATCGATTTTCGACTCAAGACAAAAGAGCGCGATTTTGAGGATGCCGTTTTTGCAGCACATGGATTGACATTCGATGCAGTGGCTGACGACGGGCTGGTGATCGGCGGGCAGGCGGTGAAGTTATCGCTGATCGCGGTGAATCGTGGAGCGTCGGAAGTAAACGTGACCGGCGTGACTGTTGCGGGGTTCGATGGGCCGGGTGCTTGCAAAGCGGGTCCGGTGAAGAAGGACGCGGTCTACACTTGCAGTGAAGACGCGCATGTTCCAAAGAGTGCGAAGCTGACAACCCCGTATTTTTCAGATCAGTACTGGAAGCGTCCCGCCAACCCGGCGATCAATGTCTTCGAGCCTGATGTAGAGTTCGGAGTTCCTTTCCGCCCGACTCCGTTCCGCGTCGCGTTCCATGTAAAGGTGGGGACTGTCGAAGTAACCAAAGAGATCCCGGTCCAATATCGATACGTGAAGGACATTTATACCGGCGACAAGCGGATGGAGCTGAATGTCGTGCCGTCGTTTTCCGTGAGGATGACGCCGCCGTTGGCTGTATTCACTGGCTCGGTCGAGCGTGAGATCCATGTTTCGGTGACCAACAGCACCAAGGGTGCGGCACAGATCAGTGTCACGCTGGATCTGCCGGTGGGATGGAAGGCTACTCCGGCAAGCGTGCCGATCAAGTTCGAGCACGAGGACGAATCGCTGTCGGCACGTTTTCAAGTGACGGCGCCGCCGCCCGTGCAAGTGGGCGAGTACACGCTGCGCGCGGTGGTGACGGGTCCAGGACAAGAAAAGCTTACTACCGGGTATCAGGAGATCGAATATCCGCACGTCCAGCGCCGGCAGGTGATCAAGCCGGCCGAGACCGCGCTCAAGGTCGTCGATGTGAAAACGATTCCGAACATCAGTGTCGGATACATTGTCGGCGTAGGCGATCAGGTGCCGCAGGCAATCGAACAGTTGGGAGCGAAGGTGTCGTTCATCGATCAGGACGAGCTGGCGTGGGGCGATCTATCGAAATATAGCGTGATCGTGACGGGAGTTCGCGCCTACGAACGGCGCGGGGATTTGCGCGCGTACAATCACCGCCTGCTCGATTACGCGGAGCGCGGCGGAACGGTCATCGTGCAGTACAACAAGATGGAGTTTAACCGCGCGGACTACGGGCCGTATCCCGCGAAAGTCAGTGCGAATCGAGTGTGCGACGAATCGGTTCCGGTCAAAGTGCTGGTGCCAGGGCACCCGGTCTTTAATTATCCGAACAAGATCGGCGCGGCGACTTGGGCTGGATGGGTGCAGGAGCGCGGCCTTTATTTTCTCGGTGAAAAAGATAAGAGGTATGTCGACCTGGTGTCGATGACGGATTCCTTCCCCGATAATCCGGGCGAGAAATTGGGCTCGTTCGTAGAAGGCAAGGTGGGCAAGGGACGGTGGATTTATCTCGCGCTCGGACTGTGGCGTCAATTGCCGGCTGGAACGGACGGTGCGTATCAACTGCTCGCGAATTTGATCAGTCTGGGGCAGCGCTAAATGCCGAACACGTATAACACACGGTCGGCTGAGATCGCGACGAATTGCTTCCCATCCACGGCGAACGAAATCGGATTCGACGTGACGGCTCCGCCCGTTTGAAAATCCCAGAGAGGCTTGCCGCTCGCCGCATCGAGCGCGAAGAAGTTGCCTTCGTCGGAGCCGGAGAAAACCAGTCCACCCGCGGTAGAAAGCACGCCCGCCCACGACGCGGAGTGCAGCGGGAACTCCCAACGTATTTTCCCAGTGGCGACTTCGAGCGCTCGAATCGCTCCGGTTTTCTCGGTGTTGGGAATGCCGGCTTCACCGCCGCCCGCGAAGAAGGTGCCGGGCTTGTAATCGGCCTCCCGCTTGTAATAGATCGACCCGACCTCGCGCACGGAAACATAGAAGAGTCCGGTTTGCGGGCTGTAGGACGGGCTGAACCAGACGGTGGCTCCGTTCAAGTTCGGCCACATCATGGTTCCCTCGGCGCTCGGCTCGGTGTTGGGGAGAACCATGGGGCGGCCGCGATCGTCGAGTCCTTTGGCCCAGGTTTGTTTGGCGTAGGCACGGGCTGCGATGAACTCTCCGCTTGACCGGTCGAGCACGTAGAAGAACGCGTTGCGATTCGCGATGGCGACCAGCTTCCGCTTCACTCCGCGGACCTCGGCTTCAAAAAGAACCGGGACGTGCGTCGAATCCCAATCGTGAGTGTCGTGTGGAGTGAACTGGAAATGCCACTTCAACGCGCCAGTGTCGCCATCGAGCGCGACCAGCGAACAGGTATACAAATTATCGCCGAGGCGCGAATCGGCATTCCAATCGGGGCCGGGATTCCCGATGCCCCAATACACTAAATTCGATTCGGGATCATAGGAGCCGGTGACCCACGTGGACCCTCCTCCAGTCTTCCAGGTATCTTTGAACTTCGGATCCTGAGGCCACGTGTCATGACCCGGCTCGCCAGGCGCGGGGACGGTCCAAAATCGCCACGATTGTTTGCCGCTGGCCGCATCGTATGCATCGATGAAGCCGCGAATACCAGCCTCGCCGCCGCTCACGCCGACCAATACTTTCCCTTTGATCGCGAGCGGCGCGAGGGTCATGCTGTAACCGGGCTTATAGTCCTCGATCCTTGTGGACCAGCGCTCGGCTCCGCTCTTCAAATCGAGCGCGACTAGATAGCAATCGAGCGTAGTGACGAATAGTTGACCGTCGAGGGCAGCCGGTCCGCGGTTCACGCGACCGAAACCGATCGATTGATAGTCCTTGGGAATCGGACGGCTCCATTTCCACAGTTGTCTTCCGGTGCGAGCGTCGAGCGCGGAGGCCATGTTCGGAGCCGTGATATACATCACTCCATCGACGACGATCGGAGACGTTTCCGTGCGTCCAGTATCGAATTGATGCGCCCATTTCACGCGCATGCCCGCGACGTTCGACGGCGTGATTTGCGCGAGCGGTGAGAAGCGATGACCGGAGTAGTTACCGGAATAGGTCAGCCAGTTGGCAGGCTCTTTCTGCGCGTTGACGATCCGATCGTAGGGCACTTGCGCGAACCCGGTCACAGCAACGAGCCATAGAGACCACTTCATGATTTCCCCTTGAGGCTAGCCAGATAAGCCACCAGATCGTCTAACTCGGCCGCGCTCATTTCAAACGAAGGCATCGGCGTCTCGC
The DNA here is from genome assembly GCA_003170295.1 of Bryobacterales bacterium. Taxonomy (GTDB): domain Bacteria; phylum Acidobacteriota; class Terriglobia; order Bryobacterales; family Bryobacteraceae; genus Palsa-187. The sequence goes on from PNAJ01000115.1 coordinate 61,503, forward strand.
CACGGAGCTTTCTTAACTCCTTTAACTCCGCCTTCCCGAAGCTGTGGAATTGCCCGCGCGCGTCCTTGATCTGAATATTGAAAGAGTCTTCGTTGACGCGGATACCTCGGACCGTCGCGCCCGCTTGCGTTACAACGGCGACATATAAAAACCCCTCGGGAAGTAAGGTAGCTGGCTTGAGGATCGCCTGCCGCAGATGCGCTCCGTTCCTCCGCGTGCCGATATCGCTGAGTTCAGGACCGTAACCCTCGCCCTTCCCGGCAACGACGTGACACCCGCCGCATCCCTTGCTTTGGTACACACGCTCGCCGCGCGCGGCATCGCCGGGGAGCACCTCCGGAGGTATCGCACCAAGCGATCGCACGTATGCCGCAACGGAAATAACTTCGCGGGTATTCAACTGCCACGAGCCAGGCATCTCCGGCTCGATCCCGAATGAGATTACTTTCCCGAGGCTTTCATCATCCGGCGCCTTCGCGAGCTTGGGACGATTCAGACTGGGGCCGCGCCCACCTGTTCCCGTCTGGCCGTGACAAAGAGCGCACTGGGATTCGAAGATCTTCTTGCCGGCAGGAAGGTCGGGAGCAACTTGCGCGATGGCATTTATGGCCACGAGACCGCTCAATATCCACTTCGACATGTCCGGCTCAGTATACAAGAAACTCAGTTGGCGGGAAAGAGGAAGCGCGCGATATTCTCGTTCAGGAATTTTCCATCCGCCGGATTGCTCGCCGCGCCGGCGGTGTGCCCCCACAACGACGGAATTGGCTTGAACGAGACGCCGGGGATAAACGCCGCCTCATAGCGCGCGTCGCCAATGGGGAAATAAAGATCCGTCTCCGAAGGCATGTATAAAAACGGAACCTTGATCGAGCGAAGCGCGCCCTCGACATCGCCCGAGAATCCGGGCGTCGTGCCCACGTCGTGCTTCTCCCAGGTGCGCGCTTGCAGAATATAGTCGTTCGCGTCGGCAATGAAGCGCGTGCGGAATCTGTTCATCACCTGCTCGAACGTCGTACCGGGAGGCGATGACGCGCGCCACAACTCACGTCGCCACCATTCCTGCGAGTAAAGCCATGCCGCCCACACCATTCCAAACGCTTCGAGGCCCTTCTTCGGTGGCGATTTATAATCGCCGTTCTCGAAGGCGGCGTCGGCCGTGAGCGCGGCAATCTGGCCTTCCAGTCTCACAATTCCGTGCGGATACGCTTTCGCAGTCCCCGAGGTCGCGACGATCCGATCGGCGAACGCCGGATAACTTACCGCCCATTGGAATGCCTGCTGAGCGCCCATCGAGAAACCAATAATCGCGCGAACGTGCGTGACCTTCAACTCCTCGGTAAGGAGCCGATGCACCCCTTCGACATTGTCGCGAATGGTCATCACCGGGAAACGAGGACCATGATACGGTTCCGGAGTATTGCTGGGAGACGATGAACTCCCGTTGCCGAACAACTCAGTTGCCACCAGAAATAGCTTCGATGGATCGAGAGCGCGATTGGGTCCAATTAACCACTCATAGCCGTGGAAATTGGCCATATAGTGCGAAGGCAGCAACACCACATTGTCTTTGGCCGCGTTGAGATAGCCATAGGTTCCATATACAATACGCGCCTGCGGCAGCGTTCCGCCGCCTTCGGTATGAAAGTCGGAGATAACAAACTCATGGCGCTCCTGGGCGAACGCGACGGAAACATAAAGCAGCAGGATGAGCTTATTCATAGGAATTAATAGACAGCATAGTAGAATCGAGCCATGTCCGATCTTCCAGCCTTATGGCAGCAGCACACCGATCACGAATTTGTAACGCGCGATACTGAGGCGACCCTCGCAACGATGGTCGATGACGCCTATGTCAATCATGTGCCGGTGATGACCGGTGGTCGCGGAAAAGAAGCTCTGCGTGCTTTTTACTCGCGCGACTTCATACCGAGAATGCCGCCCGATACCACGCTCGTCCCCGTCTCCCGCACGGTAGGCGAAAATCAACTGGTCGACGAAATGATTTTCTGCTTCACGCACACCGAAGAGATGCCCTGGATGTTACCCGGCGTTCCGCCCACGAATCGATCCGTGAAGGTGCCCCTCGTCGTCATCGTGAAATTCCGCGACGGGAAACTCGCGCACGAGCATATCTACTGGGACCAAGCTTCAGTGCTGAAGCAGATCGGACTCCTGACCGACCCGTCGCTTCCGGTCTTCGGCGTAGAAACCGCGGAAAAAGTGATCGCCGGCTAATGATGAAACGGCAGATGCTTCTTCATCCAGTGTGCTACGTCAGGCCCAAACTCCGGCATGAGATTTGTCAATCCCGCGCCAGCAACGTTGGTTCCCCAATTCGTGAGCGAGTCGGACACGGTTCTGCTTACTGGAGGATAATAAGCGTTCGATAACCCCGCGCTCATCGCACAACCACCCACATTGGCCCAATTGAATGTCGCCGCGCCGGCGTCAGTTCGAGTAATTACAGCTCGGCTGATGGCATAACCGATGCGCGGCCATACTTTTCGCGAAGGGCCTTTTCGAACGTACCGCGTGTCCTCATGGAGCATGGAGGCCAGCAGAAAATCGCTAAAGAAATTCTGACTGACATCGTCTCCCACGGTCGCACCGAAGCGTTTTGGGAATGCGTTGGTCGGCCAGAAGTGCTTTCCGTAAAGCGGAGCCGAACGGGTCAACTGCGAAGCAGTCGCATCCAGACTCGCGGCGACCAGCGTGAAAGGAGTCACCGTCTCTTCCACAAAGAATTTCCATTTCTCGGAAACGGACGGCGCGGGAAGCGTCAGCGCGGTTCGCGCGGTAGCGTCGGGCAGAAGAGCGTCCTGCGCATATGCACACGTCAACGAAAAGACTGGCAGCCACCAGCGCACACATCCGCGGATAGGCATCGTCGACGCTTTTTCCTTCCCCCGTTTGGAAGAATCGCTTATTTTATCACGCCACGGAACGCCGCATCACAAAATGACCGTGGCTTCATGAAAAAACGAGCGGTTATTGTTTAGGGCGTCGCCGGAGCAAAGCGCCAAAAAAAAAGCCAACCCAGCTTACTGCGGCCGCCAAAGGCACAAGTCACCCAGCGGCAGTCGTCCTCGTCGCTTTCAATATCAGCTTTTGGCTTTAGTAACGTAGTTAGTTCGGGAGTAAACTGTCAACTGGGCCTTTGCCTTAGCCTTATTTGACCAAAATCTGCTCATTTTGGGGCTTGACGGAGCCATAAATGACCATAATTTCGCGAATCAACTGGATCGCGGTCGTGCCGTTCACCATCGTCCACATCGGGGCGGTGGCAGCGTTATTTTACTTTAGTTGGCCAGCCTTATTTACCGCCATCGCGTTGTATTGGATCGCTCTAAGTCTAGGAATCGGCATGGGTTATCATCGTTTGTTGACCCACCGCTCCTACAAAGTGCCCAAAGGAATCGAATACTTCCTGGCAGTCTGCGGGACGCTCGCACTGGAAGGCGGACCCCTCTATTGGGTGACAACGCATCGCATCCACCACCAATTTTCCGATCGCCCCGGCGACCCCCACACGCCGCGGGATGGGAGGTGGTGGTCGCATATTACTTGGATGCTGGTGGGGAACGCGACTAAGTGCAGCGTGGAGGATTGCCGGCGTTATTCGCCCGACCTGTTGAAGGATCCTTTCCTGGTTTGGCTTTCGAGGAATAACGCTGTGCCCATATTGGTGGCGTCGGGGCTGCTGTTGATGTTTGGTTGGCCTTTTTTCCTGTGGGGAGTGTGCTTCCGCATTACCGCGAATCTGCATTCCACCTGGATGGTCAACTCGCTCACGCATTTCTGGGGCAGCCGGCGGTTCGAGACGCGGGACGATTCCAGGAATAACTGGTTCGTTGCTCTCCTCAGCTTTGGCGAAGGCTGGCATAACAATCATCACGCTCATCCGACGTCGGCCCGCCACGGATTGGCTTGGTATGAACTCGACATGAGCTGGCTCATGATTCGCCTTTTGCAAGCGATTAGAGTTGCGGATCGCGTTCGGGTCGCACCATTTCACGACTGATATCATGGGTGCTTGCATCGCACTAAATTGATCTATGGTCTCGTGGCGATCGCGTTGCTCGCGATCGGCGTTACGGTCTCCGCTTCTTCGAGCGGACCTCCGTTTGTCGAGTTTGAGAGCGGACATGTGCGCCCCATCGCGATTTCTCCGGACGGGAACACGCTCTATGCCGTAAACACTCCCAACGGCACTTTGGAAGTTTTCGATCTTACCGCAGGAAGACCGAGTTTCAAGTTTCGTGTTCCGGTTGGTCTGGAACCGGTCGCGGTTGCTGCCCGGAATAATACGGAGGTCTGGGTCACGAACCATCTCTCCGACAGTGTGAGCGTCGTGAGCCTTTCCGGCACGCCGCACGTGGTTCGGACGCTGCTGGTGGGCGATGAGCCGTGCGATATTGTATTCGCCGGGAATCCCCGCCGCGCTTTCATCACCACCGCTCATCGCGGGCAGCAGCGCAGCGATCCTTCGCTCGCGAACGTGCCGGGGGCGGGTGATCCGCAGCTGACGACACCAGGGATTCCTCGGGCCGACGTATGGGTGTTCGATCCCGCGAGTTTGGGAATCACGCTGGGCGGAACGCCTCTCAGCATCCTGAGCTTTTTCACCGATACGCCACGCGCATTGGTCGTGAGTCCCGACGGAAACACGGTCTATGTCGCGGGTTTCAAGACCGGCAACCAAACGACAACGGTGAGCCAGGGCAGGGTGTGCACCGGATTTCAGGCGCACACGCCTTGCACTCTTTCCGACGGCAGTGTGAGCCCCGGCGGCAATCCCGGTCCGTCAACGGATTCAAAAGGGGAGCCCGCCCCCGAAGTTGGACTGATCGTCAAATTCAACAACGTGAGCGGCCACTGGGAGGACGAGCTGCATCGCGTTTGGGACAATTCAGTGCGCTTCAATCTGCCCGATACCGACGTGTTCGCAGTGGATGCAAATAGCTTAAAACAGACCGCCTCCTTCGCGCACGTCGGTACGACGCTATTCAATATGGCCACCAATCCGGTTACGGGCAAGCTGTATGTTTCCAACACCGACGCCGTCAACAATGTTCGCTTCGAAGGACCGGGAACCTACGCGGGCCACACGGTGCAAGGGCATTTGGCCGAAGCGCGCATTACTGTGATTTCGGGAACGACAATCGCGCCTCGTCATCTCAACAAACATATCGATTACACCAAGCTCGCCGGCTCTGCCGGATTTGACCCCTCATCGAAGAATCATAGTTTGTCCATGCCGCTCGATATGGCCGTTTCTAGCGATGGCGGCACACTCTATGTCGCCGCGTTCGGCTCCAGCAAGGTTGGCGTGTTCAAGTCCAGTACGCTTGAAGACGACACCTTCAATCCGGTGACGGACAGCGCGAATTACATTCCCATCAGCGGAGGCGGCGTGAGCGGACTGGTGCTGGATGAGGGGCGCGGCCTGCTTTATGTCATGACCCGGTTCGACGATGCCGTGAAAACGATAGATCTGCATTCGAGGCGCGAGGTTTCACGATTCGCGCTGCCCAATCCTGAACCTGTTTCGATCGTGCGGGGCCGGCCGATGTTGTATGACGCGACCAGATTCTCGGGGAACGGGGAAGCGGCGTGCGCGAGTTGCCATATTTTCGGGGACATGGACGATCTCGCCTGGGACCTCGGCAATCCCGACAATGCCGTGACGAAGAGTACCATCCCAATTAACTTCGGCGGCTTGCTGAATCTTCTGATCGCGGCCGGAGTTACCGGCGTCTCGACGCCCATCAGTGGAAGCAACAACCCGGCCGACTTCCATCCGATGAAAGGGCCGTTCACCACGCAGACTTTGCGAGGCCTCAAAAACTCCGGCGCGATGCATTGGCGCGGGGACCGTTCGACAGGAATCGCCGGAACCGCTCCATTCGATGCCAACGTATCCTTCAATAATTTTGTGGTCGCGTTCCAAGGTTTAGTCGGCAGCGTCGACCAGCCACTCCAAGCTGAGATGCAGGTGTTCACCGACTTCCAGCTACAAGTGTTGCCTCCGCCCAACCCGGTGCGTAATCTCGACAACTCACTGACGCCGTCGCAGCAACGCGGACACGACTTTTTCTCAGGCGCGCGCCCGTCCGACGGCGTCGTCAATGCGCTGTTAGATCAAGTCGCCGGTAAGTCGTCGTTCAGTTGCAATGGGTGCCACACGCTCGATTCGTCCAACGGATTTTTTGGCACGGGAGGCAATCAAAGCTTCGAGGGTCTTCCTCAGATCGTTAAAATTCCGCACCTGCGCAACGCGTACGCCAAGATCGGGATGTTCGGTAATCCCGTGGTCAGTTTCTTCGACCAGGCCGATACCGGCCCGGCCGGCGATCAGATTCGCGGTTTTGGATTCACCGGCGACGGCTCAGACGATACTCTGTTCCGTTTCCTGACGGCCGCGGTTTTCAGGCCCACCTCAAACTCGGGCTTCCCGCAAAATAATCCAGATGGGACCCGGCGCGACGTGGAACAATTTTTGCTCGCATTCGATAGCGACCTGGCGCCGATCGTCGGTCAGCAAGTGACGTTGACCGCCGATAATAGCGCCGCCGCCGGACCACGGATCGATCTGCTGATCCAGCGCGCTGGCGCTCCGTTCGTTTCCAAGGCTCTGAACGGCGCGGGAACGGAGTGCGACCTGGTGGTGCAAGTGGTCCGCAACGGCCGCATCATGGGCTTTTTGTACGATCCAGTCGCTAATAATTTTATCCCGGATGATGGATCGGCGCCGATCACCGACGCTGCGATCCGCGCGTTCGCGGCAACGCCTGGTCAAGAAGTCACCTACACGGCGGCGACGCCGGGGTCGGGCTCGCGGATCGCGTTCGCCAGATTGCTCATGCGGCCTCCGCACGATAAGAGGTGAGGCGGCTGTTGAACGACACTCGAAGAGCCGCCTGAAAGGGCGGCTGCCGCCAAAATTGGCCACCCCACAAGAGGCCAATCCGATTGGTGTTTTCGAAGTTAACCGGTCCACGGGACAATCACGGCTGCTCCGACTCGCCCTCGGTGTCGGCCTTCTTCGCGTCCCTTTTCAAGTGGTCTTCGTACCACTTCAGAATCCGCTCGTGAAAATCTTTTACCTCTTCGACAGTCGTGATCGGCATGCCGTGGCCACCGTTCACATAGCTGGCCCAGGCGACCTCTTTGCCTAACCGACGCAGCGCGTAATACATCTCCATCGCCTGGCGCGGCGGGACGTTAGGATCGGCTTCGCCGGTGATGAGCAGCAACGGAGTCTTGATGCGGTCCGCGTATAGGATCGCGGAGTGTTGCAGATACTTCTGAGGCTGCTGCCAGAGCGTTGCGCCCAGGCGATCCTGGCTGTGCTCCGGCGCGTGGATGTTGCGCACGCCGAGGCGCGGGCTGTCGGTATAGAAGCTCACCATATTGACCTTGCCCGAGATGTTGATCGCCGCCTTGAAACGGCTCGTCTGCGTGATCAGCAGATTCGTCGCGTATCCGCCGTAGCTCTGGCCCTGCACGCCAAGCTTGTCCGGATCGGCCACACCCATTTCGATCAACTTGTTCGCGGCGGCGGTAACGCCTTTCTCCCAAGCCTCGCCAGGGAAGCCGATCTCCAACTCCACCGACGGCTGCATCACCGCGTATCCATTGGACGTCAGAACGTTGATCGTGCCGCCGAACGTATCATCGAAAAACTGTTCGTACAGATTGAAAACGGTGGGATACTTTTTCCCCTTCTCATAGTTCGATGGATAGTAGAGGACTCCGAAAAGTTTCTTGCCATCGGCATCCAGATACGGCACTAATTCGGTCTTCGACAAATTCTTCCCGGCGAGCTGCGGGTTCAAATCCGTAAGACGGCGCTCGCCTCGGAAGGATCCATCGGCGGTGAAAACCTGAGGGGGACGATTGCCTTCCGATGTGAGGTATAGCCAGCGAGTACCGTCATGCGACATGTGGAATCCCGAGTAAATGCGCCCGTCCTTGATCAGATCGTCCATATGTTTGGACGCAACATTGTAACGGGAAACTCCGCGTTCCCATTTCGTGCGCGAAGAATAACTCAAGTACACCGCGTCACCCGAAGGGCTCCATTCAATCACCTGGTAGTGAGGTGCGAGTTTGTCCTCCTCCGGCATTTTCACGAACAGATCTTTCCTCCCGGTGGCGGTGGAGATCATCCACAGGCCATCCTTGGAAGACGCTACGAGAAGATCGCCCTTCGGGCTGAGGCGCACCGCGGTGTAAGTGTCCTCCTTGCTCTTGGTGTCGCCTGGATATAGCTCCGGTTCTTTGGGCGACTCTTCCTTCTTCTTCCCCGCGATCAACCGAGGTTCTTTCTCGTCGGGCGCTTTGGTGTCGATAGAGGCGAAGTAAATCGCGCCATCCTTCGAATAAGCGTACGAGCGTAAGTCGCGCGACCAGACCAGCGTCATACCTTTATTGGAGGGGATTACGGTTCGCGGTTTGGCGCCGGGCGTCGTCATCAGAGCATCAATGCGCGCTTCGCCCGCGCCCAAAGTGTCATACTCGGTCTTTTTCGCGATGTCCTGGTTCAGAATCAGGAAGGATCCGTCCTCGGCAGCGCTGAAGCTCGAGATCAGCGAAGGCGGCGCGATTTCCGTCACCCGCCCGCTCGAAAGATCGTAGGCGCCAATGGATTCCTCAAGGGACAGACGGCGAACATCGATCCAGGCTAGAAACCGTTCCGTGCTGGAGTGGAAAATCACCGGACCCAGGGTCTCCGCGAGAAATCGTTCGCGAGCGCGCTCCTTCCAATCCGCCATCCGCAGCGGCAGGATCAGCTTGGCGCCGTCGCGAGTCCAGTACAGTTCGCCCGCGTCGTCGAGCGCTTTGCCGTCCGGCGCAGTGACCGTGGCGAAGTTACCGGTAGCCTGGTCCCAGATCCGCACGGCGAACGACTCGCTGCGCTGCGCAAGCATCGCCAGATGCTTTCCGTCCGGCGAAAACTTCAAACCCTTGACCTGCGTCCGATAGGGAAAAAGTTTGATCGTCGCGCCCGTCTGCGTGTCGACCACCAGCACATCCATCTTGTGCGGCGCGATGTAGGTGGGATCACCAAAGCGGCGATTGTCGATCCCAATTCTATCTTCGAGACTGGAAACAATCAGAGCCGCCCATCGTCCGTCGGCGGAAACATCGGCGATGGTGGCGTTGGCGATATGCAACAGATCGTCTACCGTGAACGGGCCCGAGGCGGCAGTAACGGCAGACGCGAGCGAGAACAGGAAAACAATACAGCGCATGCATCGACTTTATCAAAAGGGACGCCGGCTCTTCTACCGTTAGGCCAGCAGGTTGACCAGTGACCCCGGCGACGTGCTGGGCGCGGGAAGAGACGATGAGTAAAAAGACATCAGCATGCTCTGCATCGCGAGGCCCGGATCTACGGTCTGCAATGGATTTGTGGCACCGAACAAGCTATCCACTTCCTGCAATTGCATCGCCTGATCGCTGAGTTGCACAATATCGAAGGGCGGCGCTTTCGACAGGGCCGACTGCATTTGCGACGAAGACAGCAAGGATGAGATCGACGGGTTCGCCACGCTCGCATACATCCGCATCAGGTCGGAGATGCCGGTGCTGATTGGAGAAACGGAAGTCATATCAATAGGTCTTATCGGACGGACGGCCAACTGTATGAGAATTATTTTCTAGCGCCGCGCTGCTTGAGGCGAGGCGCGGACCGCCCTCTCAAATGCCCATCCTCGAATGTGATTGATCTGCTCTTTCATCGTCCGCGACAGAGGAACCATCTTCGCCGCGATCAGGATCAGATCCTGCTCCGTCACGTCGCGCTCCGCGAGGCGCGCCTTGGTCACCGCGGAGATGACGCACTGCTCGATTTCAGCACCCGTCCAGCCGATCGTGAACTTCGTCAGTTGTTCCAGGTCGAACCCGGTACTATCCACGCCGCGGCGGTGCAAGTGGATCTTGAAGATCTCGATCTGCTCGTCCTCGAGCGGAATGTCGACGAAGAATACCTCGTCGAATCGCCCCTTGCGAATCATCTCGGCCGGAAGAAGATCGATGCGATTCGCCGTCGCCGCGACGAACAGTCCACGCGCTTTCTCCTGCATCCAGGTCAGGAAGAACGCGAAAATTCGCCCCTGCTCCCCGCCCGATTCGGTCGACGTGATCCCCATTTCAATTTCGTCAAACCACAGCACCGCCGGAGCCATGTCCTCCATCATGCGGCACGCCTCGACGAAGGCGCCCTCGGGCTTCCCGTGCCGCCCGGAGAAGATCTCGATCATGTCCACCCGGTATAAAGGAAGCTGGAAATACGACGCAATCGCTTTCACCGACAGACTCTTCCCGCACCCCGGAATTCCCATGATGAGGATCCCCTTGGGCACGATCTCGTCGCTCAGGCTGTCGCGCAATTGAAAAAGCTTGCGCCGCTCGAGCAGCCAAGTCTTCAGGCCATCGAGCCCCCCGACCTCGCCGAGCTGCGTCCCATCCGCCACGTACTCGATGACGCCGCTTCGATTTACTAGCAGCCTCTTTTCTTCGAGCACGGCCGGCAACGACTCCGGTCCCAACTTCGGATTCACCGCCAGCGCCCGCCGCAGCGCGTACCGGGCTTCGTCGAGCGTCAATCCTTGCAGCGCCCTCGCGACTTGATACAAAATGTCTTCGCTTGCGCCGGTTTCTTCTTTCAGGAACTCTACCAGTTCGATTAGATCCGGCGGCCGGAGTTCGAGAAACATCATGCTCCGTTCGAGCTCTTCCGGAATAAACCGCACCGGAGAACTGATCACGACAAACTTCTCGTGATCGAGACATTGTTCGTATACATCTCGCAGCCGCCGCCGGATTTCCGCGGATTCGCGCAGCGCCTCGTGAAAATCCTTCAGATGGAAAATGCCTGGGCCCTTGTGTTCAATGACAAAATCGAGCGCGCCTCTCGCGCCCTCCGCCTCCGCAGGCGCACCATCGCGATGCATCCCCTCCGTCGAACTCCAGGTCCAGACAGAAGCGCGAATCCGCTGCCCGACCTCGCGCAGCACACGTCCGACGCGTTGCTCCTCAGCCGAGCGAACATAAGTCAGGGGCCGACCCGAGGCAAAAACCTCCCGAATCGTCTTGGCCGCGCGGCTCTCCACAATGTTTTCCGCCATCGTGTCCATTATCGCTGGCAACCCCGCGTTAAAACTCGGCTAGCCACGCATCTCCGCCCTGGTGTACGATACGATTCTCTATATGTCCGAAGATAAAAAAGCTAACGCCATGTCGCGTCGAGGCCTCTTCCAAGCAGCGCCCCTGGGAGCAGCCGCCGCATTTCTCGCGCCTCAACACGCGCAGGCTCAGGAACAGCCCGCCGCCATCCCGAGCCTCAAGTTCGACATCGAAGCTCAGACGCACTGGAAAGGCGAGGCCGGCTCGGCCAATGAGGCCACCGTCGCCGAGTTTCCCATCTCGCAAAACATCGCCGGCGTTTCCATGCGACTCAAGCCCGGCGCAATTCGCGAATTGCACTGGCACGCGCTGGCCGCTGAATGGGCTTACATGATAGAGGGTCGCGTCCGCACGACCGTCGTCATGCCCAACGGGCAATCCGCGATCGACGAATTCGGCCCCGGCGACACCTGGTATTTTCCGCGCGGACACGGGCACTTGCTGCAAGGCCTCGGCCCCGGCGAAGCTCATTTTCTGTTGGGCTTCGATAATGGACATTTCTCTGAGTTCGGAACCTTCAGCATCACCGATTGGATCGCCAACACGCCTCCCGAAATCGCCAGCCGCGTGTTGAATGTCCCCGCGTCCACGCTCGCCAAGTTCCCCAAAAAAGAGGTGTACATCGGACCCGGACCCGTTCCCACCACCATCCTTGAGGAACTGCGGCTCAGAGAAAGCCAGACCAGCCAGTTCGCTCACAAATATCGTCTCGATATGCAAACGCCGCGAGTTTTCGAAGGCGGTATCGAGTACATGGTCACGCAAAAAGACTTCCCGATTCAGACCACGTTCACCGCCGTGAAGATGATTCTCAAGCCCGGGGCGTTGCGCGAAATGCACTGGCATCCGCACGCCGACGAATGGCAATACTTTTTGAGCGGGCAAGCGAGCATGACCGTTTTCGGCTCCCACGGCCGCACGCGCACTGAGGAGTATCGAAAGGGCAACGTCGGTTTCGTGCCTCAGGGCTACGGTCACTACATCGAACAGATCGGCGATCAGCCAACCGAGCTTCTGATCCTGTTCAAGAGCCCCGAGTATCAGGAAATTTCACTGGCCAACTGGCTGGGCGGAAACCCGAGCTCTCTCTTGTCGGCAAACTTCGGAATCCCACAAGACGCCATAGACAAGCTCCCAAAAAAGGAACGAGGCATCCTAGCGCGCAAGAGCTAAGCCTTAGTGGACGGGCACGTCCAGCACCGCCAGCCAATACTGGAACGATTGCAACGAAAAGCCAACAAAAATGAGTGCGATGCCAAAAGCACCCAGGCGCCGCGCCGGCAGGTGGTCGGCGAAATACTCAATGAAAGGGCTTACGATTAATCCCACTGTGGTGACGATGCCGGTAACCAATCCCACGCGCAGCGCCAAGAGCCAAGGATGTTCGACGTGCTCCACCACCGCATTGCATAGCAGCGCCGTAACGATATAACCGACCGTCCGCGCGAGGGACCCCCACAATAGCTTGGGTGAAAAACGCGGACGGCGCGACGCACTATAATCGAGAGCCGGCCGCATCCCACGGGAATAAGCGAATACCTGTCCCAGCGTGATCACTACGCCGAAAGCGAGAGCGAATCGAAATCCCGCGATCCGATAGAGGCCCGCGCCAAACGCAGCTCCGCGGATCGCACTGAAGACTCCTTCCCAAAACAACGAATGATGATCTTCATTGCGAGAGGCCCGGTTGAATTCAATCGCCACCGTGATCCCAGTGGCGGCGCCCGAAGCCACGCCAAAAAAAAGCCCGAGCCCAAGTCCGTAGCCGATCGCGAACACGATGCTGTACGTGACGGCGCGAGTCAGCAGCCGCAAAGGACCGTGCTGGCCGCCCAGCAGGTCGTACGCAAGATAGAGGCTCCCCAGAACATCCAGACAACTACCGGCAATGCTGACCCCTGCAACTATGTGGTGATCCATCCGCCGATCACAGGGTTCGCAGAAATGCGTAACTCTTCTTTAGGCTCTCCACCGGATCGCCGGGAGTGTAGTCCTGTTCGACGTAATAGTGCTGCGCGCCTGCATCGACGCCGGCTTTAAGGACCTTTTTCCAGTCGATCACGCCTGCGCCGACCTCCAGGAATTCCTCCTGCTTAAGTTTGTTCGTTTCGTAGGAATCCGGCGTGTCTTTCGCCTTGTCCTTCAAGTGGAGCGCGAAGAGACGCCCCTTCCACTTCTCGATCAAACTCACCGGATCGGTCCCGCCGACGCTGGCCCAGAAGCAATCGATTTCCAGCTTCACGTCCTTGCCGAGTTTCTCGTGAAGAAGATCGATCGCGCGAAACGCCGGATCGAATTCGAAATTGTGGTGATGATAATAAAAAGTGAGCCCGGCCTTCTTGCACTGTTCCCCCGACCAATTCAGCGTCTCGGCGAATCGAGGCCAGAACTCCGCGGGATCTTTGCGTTGCCCTGGAGTCACGTAGGCAACACCGATGGCCGGAATCCCGAGCTCTTTCGCTTGCCCGATAAATTCATCCAGCTTTTGTGGCCGGCTGCGATCGGCCTCGATGTGCGACCCCGTCGCCCGCAGTCCGGTCTCCTTGAGCACGGCGGCGAACTTCTTCGCATCGTCCAATCCGATCTCGACCTCTTTATACCCAATCGCGGCGATCGCGCGAAGTGTCTCCTCGCCCTTCGCAGGCATCAACGACCGGACAGTGTAGACCTGCACCCCCAGCGGCCGGTCGAATGCGGCAAACATCCTGGGTACAGCCAAGTTTGAAGCAGTCAAGGAAGCGGCCATGCCGCCGAGCAGTTGGCGTCTTGTCACGCCGATATTCTATCGTTTTTGTGCCCGCTCAGATAATAATGCACCGCCGGCGTGACGATCAGCGATAACACCATCGAAGCCAGAATCCCGCCGATCACCGCGATAGCCAGAGGTTGGAGCATCTGCGAACCGCTCCCGATGGCGAGCGATAACGGAATCATGCCCGCAATCGTGGCAAGGGCGGTCATCAGAATCGGACGCAAGCGGCGCTCGCCTGCCTGAATCATCGCGTCTCGCACGGAAAAGCCCTCGGCACGGAACCTTTGATCGGCGTCGAGCAGCAGAATCCCGTTCTTCGCCACGATACCGATTACCATGATCAATCCCATGAATGACGAAATGTTGAACGTCGTCCCCGTAATCAGCAGCGCGAAAAATACTCCGGAGGTCGACAGCAACGCCGACGCCAGAATCGCCGTAGGCGCGGCGAACGTCCGAAACTCGAACAGCAAAACCATAAACACCAGCACTACCGCCAAAACCAGCACTACGAAAAGATCCTTAAAGGACTTCTGTTGCTCCGCATACGTGCCGCCATAAACAACGCGAATCGTCGGGGGAAGCTCGAGACCGGTGACCGCCTCCTGCACGATTTCCATCCCTTTCCCCAAGCTGATCCCTTCAAAGCGGCCGGTCACGGCGACGTACCGCTGAAGGTTCTCACGCCTGATCTCCGTCTGCCCCACTTCCGTCCGGAAGTCCGCCAAAGAACCCAGCGTTGCCGTCTTCCCCGTGAAACTGCTGGTGATCATCGTGTTCCGAATCTGATCCAGTGACGAGCGCGTGTCCTGTGGAAACCGCACCCGAATCGTATACGAACGGTCGTTCACAACCACCGGAGTAGTGGCGGGCTCGCCTTGCAGAATCGCGCTGGCATCCAGCTCAATTTCCTGAGGCGTGAATCCGGATCGCGCGGCGACCACCGGGTCGACTTTCATGATAATGGCGGGGCCGCTGATCGTATTTTCGATCCCGTCCTTCACATCCGCGACGCCCTTGATTTTCTTGATGCGCTCGCCCACCTTCGGCGCCCACTTTTTCAGCAGCTCGGGGTCCGGGGAAAACAGTTTGATCTCGATAGGCTCCGGAGAGCTGGTCAGATCGCCGATCTGATCCTGGAGGATCTGAATGAACTCGACATCGAGCTGCGGATATTTCTTATTCACCTTTTCGCGGACGTTGGAAATTACCTCGTCAATCGCCTTGTCCCGCTTGCGCTTCAGCTTAACCGAAAAGTCTCCGCTGTTCGCCTCCGTAACAGCCTGGAGACCGAGTTGCATCCCCGTACGGCGCGACGTGCTCTCGACTTCGGGCGTGGACGTGAGGAGTTTCTCAACTCCCAGCAGGACTTTGTTCGTATCTTCCAGAGACGACCCTGCCGGCATCAGGTAATCGATAATGAAGCCGCCCTCATCCATCGCCGGCAACAGATCGCTCCCCAGGGCGCGATAACAGAAAAAAGAAGCGACGATCAGCAGCACGCTTGCGCCCGCAAGCGCCAGCGGATACCCGAGCACGAATCGCAGCGCGCGATCGTAAACGCCCGTGACACGCCCCATAAAACCGCCATGACCCTCTTCGTCTTCCTTGTGCGCCCCGGCCGGTTTCCGGCGCAAAAGATAATGGCTGAGTGTCGGCGTCCAGGTCAGCGCCAGCATCAGAGACGTCAGCAGCGCTGTTCCCACGGTGAGCGCCAGTGCGCGAAAGAATGTTCCGGTGACTCCGGTAATCGAAATCAGCGGAAGAAACACGACGATCGGAGCAATGGTCGATCCCACCAGTGGCACCCGGATCTCGCGTAGCGCGCTGCGAATCGCTTCGCCGCGGCTCTGTCCGGAATCGCGGTGCAGCACGATATTCTCCACCACCACAATCGCATCGTCGATAATCAAACCCACCGCCGCGGCCAGCCCGCCGAGCGTCATCAGGTTGAAGCTCTCTCCAATCAATCGAAGCACAATCAGCGTGATCGCAATCGTCGCCGGAATGACCAGTGCGGCGACCAGGGAGCTGCCCCAGTCGCGCAGGAACAGAACCAGAATGATCGCCGCCAGCACCAGTCCGATGAGAATCGCATCGCGCACGCTGTCGATGGAATCGCGCACCAGTATGGATTGATCGTAAAACGTGTCGATCTTTACGCCGGCCGGAAGAGTCTTACGGATCTGCGCCAATTCCTCGTTGACCGCATCCGCGGCAGCTACAGTGTTGCTCTCCGGTTGGCGAAAAATATTTAGGAGCACCGCCGGCGCGCCGTTCGCCGTGACCATCGTATAAACCGGCATCACCGAGGTATGGACACTGCCGATGTCTCCGATTCTGATCGGAACGCCCGCCGGCGTGGTTCGCACAACGATGTTCTCAATCTCCTCGGGGGTCTGCGTCTGCCCGCTGACCAGCGTGAGCGACAGCTCGTGATTATTCTCGATCAACCCCGGCGAATCGATCATATTCGTCTTGGTCACTGCGTCCAGAATTCCCGGCACAGTCACTTGCGCCTGGAGCAATTTCGCGGGGTCCGGCTGAATCTCAAATTCCGGAACGTTGCCGCCTTGCAGCACCACCATCGAAATCCCATTCACACGATTGAGCCTCGGCTTAATCGTATAGTTCGCCAGTTCCCACAACTCCGCCTGCGACATGGTGCTCGATGTCAGGCTATAGCCAATCATCGGATTTGCCGCGAAGGTCGAGCGGTTCGCCACCAGTTTCGCCGTCGATGGCAGCAAAGGCTGCACCCGCGCCAGCGCCGCGTTAACGTTTTGCAGCGTCTGAAACATGTTCACGTTCCAGCTGAAAAACAGACTTACGTCGGCCGAGCCGCGGCTGGTGATGGAGCGAACCTGCTCCAGGCCCGGCACGCTGTTCATCGCCTCTTCCACCGGCCGCGTGACCATCACCTGCATCTGGCTGATCGGGGCGACCCCGTTGTCGATGCCGACCACGATGCGCGGGAAGTCTGTCGCCGGAAAAACGGCCACCGGAATCGTGAACGCCAAATATACGCCCACCACCATCATCGTGATAATGACGAAAATGATGGGACCGGAGAATCGTGCCGTCCAGTGTTCCTGCTGCTCCGTCACCGGAGGTTCGACCGCCGTGGGCTCGCTCATTTACTTTTTGCCCTTGTCTTTGTCCGCGCCCTTTTGGGCATCGGGCTTCTTCTCTTCATCCGCGGCGGGTTCGTCTTCGTCCTCCGCCTTCGGCTGCTGAATCGCGACCTTCGCTTTATCCTCCAGCCCGAGACCGCCCGAGACCACCACTTGCTCGCCCTCTTGCAATCCGCTTACGATTTGTACCCGGGCGCCCTGGCGCACGCCGACCGAAATCCGCCGCTCATGCGCCACCGAATCGCTCGTGATCACCATCACCTTCTGCCCGCCATCGTCCGCGTTCAACAGCGCCGCCGCCGGAATCACGATGGTGTTTTGAATCGTCTCCGCAATGATCGCTACCCGCACACTCGCGCCGGGCTTCAGTTTTTCGCCCGGATTCGCGACTTGCACCCAGACCTCCACCGTCGTCGTACTGGGATCGACGGACGGACTCACCACCGTTACTTTTCCCGCAAGATCTCCATCCGGTCCGGTGATTCGCGCCGGTCGGCCGACTTTAATCGCAGTCGCTTCTTTCACGGGAATGTTCGCGCGCGCCACCACCTGCGAAATGTCTACGATCGAGATAATCGGTGTGCCGCTCGCCGGCATTTCCCCCGCATAGACAGACCGGTCGGATACGACGCCGTTGATCGGACTCCGAATCTCCGCGTAAGTAAGCTGCACCGCGGAGTTGTCGTAATGAGCCTTCGCCGCATTCACCTGCGCCTGCGCCCCGCGAATCGTCTCGCGCTGGCTCACCTGATTCAGCGCATCCAAATGCTTCTGCGCCGTTTGCAACTGCCCCCGCGCCTGCGCCAGCGTGACCTTCGCGTCGTCCACCAGCTTCTGCGCCAGCGCGCCCTCCTTCTGCAACGCGACTCGATTGTCGTACAGCTTCTGCGCCGCCTCCAGCACCTGCTGCGCGACGAGAACATCGGCTTGCGCTTTGTTCTTATCCTCCGGAAGCGTCGCCCCCGAGATGTTTTGATACGACGCCTGCGCCTGCTGATACTGGCTGTTACTCTCGTTCACCGCCGCCGCCAGATCGCCGCTCTCCAGTTCCGCCAGGACCTGCCCCGCGCGCACGTGATCTCCGCGATTGACCAGCATCCGTTTCACCGGGGCGTTGATTTTCGGAGTGACGTTCGCCTGATTGATCGGATAAAGGATCGCGTCCGCGGTGACCATGTGGTCCACCGCGCCGCGCACCGCGGCCTCCACCAGCACCGGCGTCGGAGCCTCGCCGGCCTCTTTCTCCGTCTTCTTTCCGCAAGCGGTCAGCGCGGCAAGAACGCACGCAATCGCAAAAATGTGGGGCAGGGCCATGCCCTGCCGGTGCCCAAAGCAATCGAGCCGCGACCGCAGGGAGCGATCATGCGCCGAAATTTTCATAAGGTCCCCGTAAGCATCTTCAAATTCGTCAGCGCGACGCGGTAACGCGCCAGGCCGTCGTCATTCGCGTTACGCGCCAGCGTCACCGTATTCTGCGCGTCCACCACTTCAAGCGCCGTCGCTTCACCCGCCTGATAGCGCAACACCGTCAGCCGAAGGCTCTCCGCCGCCAGATCGACCGAGCTTTTGAGCGATTCGAGTTGCCCCCTCGCCGCCTGCGACTCCGCATACGCTACCGCCAGATTGCTTTGCAGCGTGCGCTGCGCCAGCGATAAATCAAGCTGTGCCTGGTCGCGCTTCAGTTCCGCCTGCTTCACCTTGCTTCGGGTCGCGCCCCAGTTCCACACCGGAATATTGAGCGTCAACTGCGCGCTGTATCCCAGGTTCTGGCGGCGCGCCGTCTCGCCCTCCGATAGAATGTTGCCGTGCACCGCGAACTGATTCGCGTCGATTCCGTAGAAAAAATCCAATGAGAACGAAGGCAGAAACTGATATCGCGCCACCGTCACCTCCCACCCCGCTTCTTGGACCCCCGCCGTCGCAACCTTGATGTCGGGACTGCTGGAAGCCGCTTGAGCTCGTGCGTCTTCGACCGGCGGAAGCTCCGAAGGCTGCAGCAGATCGTCCACCACTGCGAACTCCGAACTGAAATTCGGAAAGATTAAAACGCCCAGAGCCATGCGAGCTTTCTCGATAGCAAGCTGCGTTTCTTTGACATCCCTCTGCCGCTGCTGCAAGTCGATCCGCGCCTTGATCACGTCGGCGTGCGCCACTTCTCCGCCCTTCTCCTGTTTTTGCGTGACGTCGAAAAACCGCTCCGACTCTTTCAAGCTGGTCTGCGAGTTGGTGAACTTCCGTTGCGCCACCACGATCGCGTAGTAGTTCTGAATCACGGTTGCGTTCAGCCCGCGCGCCGCGACCTCCACCTTCGCCCGGGCGATTGCCTCCGCCGCCATGGCCCGCCGGATCTCGCCATGCCGGACGAGCGAAAGCAGCTCCTGATGCACCACTGCCTGTTCGTTGTAAACGTGCACGCCGTCGTTAGCGACAAACACGCCAGAGGGAGTCCCGTTACCCTCCGTATAGATAAATTGGTTGAACGCATTTACGGAAGGCAGCGTAGCGGCGTGGGCCTGCACGCGGTCTTCCCTGGCTTGCAGCACAGCGAGATTGGCGCTCTGAATTTGCCCCCCGTATTGCCGAGCGCGGTCGAGCGCGTCCTTAAGTGAGATCGTCGGAGCCTGGGCGAACATCACTCCCGCCAGCGCCACCGCGCAAAACCAGTTGAGCATCCTCATCAGTGCATCATTCTATCCTGAAGATCCCCTGAAAGGTCGTCGCAAGCCCGCGCCGTGTGGGGCGGGCCCCCCGGCCTGCCGCCGGCTCCCCAGCCGGCGCTTCGAGCGTCCGTGGGCTTCCCCCGTCAGGGTGCGAACAGGCGAAAGGGCGCTACTAATCTTTCAGCCACCCTTCAGCTTCAATTGCTAAAATCGTGACAATGCAGATTTTGGTCGCCGAAGACGATCGGCGCATGGCCGAACTGCTAAAGAGGACGCTCGCGGAAGAGGGTCATCAGGTGGTGGTCGCGCACGATGGACGGGAAGCATTCGAGATCGCGCTCTCCTCGCCGTTCGATGTAATCGTTCTCGATGTGATGCTGCCCGGCCTGAGTGGGACGATGGTCGCGCGGAAATTGCGCGAAGGCCGTAATCAAACGCCGATCTTGATGCTCACCGCCCGCGATTCCGCGTCCGACATCGTCACCGGCCTCGATTCCGGCGCGGACGATTACCTCACCAAGCCTTTTTCGATCGATATCCTGCTCGCCCGCTTGCGCGCAGTCAGCCGGCGTGGAGCGATCGCGCGCCCCGTTTGTCTCGAAATCGCCGATGTCCGGCTCGATCCTGCAAGCCATCGCGTCACGCGCGGCGAAGCGTTGCTGGCGCTGACCCCTCGCGAATACCGGCTGCTCGAACTGCTCATGAGAAATCCCGGCAGGGCCATCAGCCGCGATACCATCCTCGAATCCGTCTGGGGCTTCGATAGCGCGGTGAACGAGAACACGCTTGAAGTCTTCATGCGATTGCTGCGGGGCAAAGTGGATACTCGCGAACCAAAGCTGATCCACACCGTTCGCGGCTTCGGCTACATGATGCGGGAACCATGACGCTTTCCATCCGTTTCCGCTTAACGGCCTGGTACGCGGTAATCTTAACCGCCGGCTTCGCTCTGTTCGGTGGACTGATCTGGCTATCTCTCCGTCAACATCTTTTGGAGGAGTTCGATGAGGATCTGGGCGGGCGCGCCAGCCGTTTTGAGCAATATTTCAAGACGGAATCGGTGGAGACGACCTCCGACAGGCAGCTCCGCGATGAACTCGGTGAATTCTGCCAGGCCTTGCCACGCACGAGCTACATCGAGCTGCGCGGAGCCAGCGGATTTGCCTTCCATTACCCCTCCGCCAAGCCTTCCGCGCCGGGTGATTTACGGACCGTCCAACGGCGATTCGCGATCGCAAAAGAATCGTTCGATCTCGAAATGGGCGACTCCATCCATGGTCTCCGGCACACGCTGGACCTCTTGCGCTTGTTGCTCCTCGGCCTCAGCCCGATTGTCATTTTGATTGCCTGCGCCGGCGGAGCGTGGCTTAGCGGGCGCGCCCTGAAACCGGTAACCGACATCACCGCCGCAGCCCACACGATCAGTATCGAAAATCTCTCCGGCCGCCTTCCCGTGCCCGCCACCGGCGACGAACTCGCGCGTCTCACCGAAGTTCTGAACACGATGCTGGCACGTCTGGAAGCCGCGGTAAAGACGCTTTCGCAATTCGTCGCCGATGCGTCGCATGAATTTCGAACACCCCTCGCAGTCATTCGCACCACGGCCGAACTGGCTCTCCGCCGCGCGCGTGAGCCGGAGGCTTATCGCGATTCGCTGCAGGAGATCGCCTCCGAAGCGGAAAGAATGACCACCCTAGTGGAGGATTTGCTGATCCTTGCGCGCAGCGACGCGGGCGTCGCGGAAATGCCTCTGGGCCCACTCGATCTGCGTGACGTAGTGCGCGACGTGCTCGCGGAAATCAGGAGCCTCGCCGAGTTTCGCCACATCCACATCAAGCCGTTCCTGGGCGATCGTGCCGCGATCATTTCCGGGAATAGCCCGGCGCTGCACCGCGCATTTCTAGTGCTGCTCGATAACGCCGTGAAATATTCGCCGGATGGGGCGGAAGTCATCGTGACCCTGTCGAATTACTCCGTTGAAATCAAGGACTTCGGTGCCGGCATCGGCGAAACGGATCTGCCTCACATCTTCAAGCGCTTCTATCAGGCCGATCGCGCACGGAGCCAGGGTGGATATGGTCTCGGCCTTTCTCTGGCGGACAGAATTGTGAAAGCGCACGGTGGTTCGATCAATGTGTCCTGCACCCAGGGCGCAGGCTCGACGTTTCAGGTGGTTTTTGCCGCGCGGGAGTCCTTAAATGACCTTAAATTGCCATTTTTGAGCCCCCGATGAGGCCTTAATCGACCTTAAATACGTCCAAATTTCGCTACTGCTTCCTTAATCGACCGAAATTTCTCGATAAACGGAATCATCGTATGTTCGGTGTTATCGAGTTCCTGCGCCTTCTTCAACACCTCCGCGGCGCGGGCTTTTGGAACCACCGCGACCCCGTCCTCATCGGCGGTAATAATATCGCCTGGATTCACGCGCGCACCGGCGCAGGTGACGGGAATATTCGCGCCTGCGAAGCGGTAGTGATTGATTGTCGTCGAGGGTGCGACGCCGCGGCTGAAGACGGGGAATTGCAGCTTGGCGATTTGCGGAGTATCGCGCACACTGCCGTCGATCACGGCGCCGGTTAATCCGCGATATTTCATCGCCGTCGCCATCAATCCGCCGATGCCGGCGAAATCCGCGCCGTCTTCGAGCACCATTACATAAACCGAGCCAGCAGGGGCAGCATCGATCGCGTCGAGCATGCCTTGCGACGCGGCCGCGCCTTCCTTGTGCTCCTCTTTCTTGAGCAGCACCGTCACGGCGGGTCCGGCGAACTTGGTTTTCGAAAGAGGCCGCATTTCGTGCGACATGTAATTGCGCTGGCCGTAAAGCTGTTCCATCGCATCGGATACCGAGGCGACTTCCACGTTGCGAAAACCTTCGGTCAGCGGATCTCCGAGTGTTTGAGCAAGCAGCCATGCTGCGGCTAGCAACAGGGGTAAGAACGCAAGTTTTTTCATAGGGTCCTTTCTGAACACCGCTCCCTGCGGTCACGGCTCGGTAGTTGGCGGTGACCGGAATGGGTCATTTGTTTGCCTGTTCCCAGGCCCGCGTGTTGAGACGTGCCGCATCGAATAGACGTTCGTAATTATTTTTCCGCACGTTGGCGCTCGCTTCGGGGCTGAGAAGTTGCCACAACGGTGCGTATTGATCGAAGACTTTGAGATACGAGGCCTGGTCCTTTGGAGCCACTTCATCGGTGCCGAACAGGAAACGGGTGGGATAGCGATTTATGAGATCCGCTAAGGCCTTCGTCGTCACCGGAGTCGTGACCAGATATTTGGCGACTTCATCCCACGAGATATCGAAGTAGACGTGGCTGAATGCCGGGTCTTTAAGGATGGCGTCAAGGATGCCCAGGTGATCGTGGACCGGATGAATCACGCGGCCCAAGCCGGTGTGCGCCCAGATGATCGTGGTCGCGGGGTGGCGTTTGAGAAGAGCCTTCATCTGTGTGAGGAACACCGGCTCGGCTCCGTCTTTCGCGAAGGGCTGGTCCATATCGTTATGAAGGAGAGTCACCAAGCCTACTTCGCCGGCGAAGTTGAGAACGCGGTCCAATGCGGGGTCTTGCAGGCTCGCGACTTCGCCCGAGATTTTTGAAGACACGAACTCCTTATGGATGGAGAATTCACCGATACCGGAAAAGACTCCGGGGAATGTTTTCAGAACGCGGCGGATGTGGTCGGCGGCGTACATGTCGCTGGGGTTGAAGCCGGTAATCATGGGGTCGAAGCGGGCTTGCTGCTCCTTATTGAGCGACTTGTATTGCATGGCAATGAAGGCGTCGGTGAACGAGTAATAGTAGAGCGGCGCGTCGGTGTTCAGATAATAAGTCGGTGCATTGTCACCCGAAACGCGGCTCGACCATTGCTGCTGCAAAGGGATTCCGAACAGAGCCACTCGGCCGACGCGGGTGCCCATAATGTTGAGGAAGTCGCGAATCGGCGTGCCTTCCTGAATGTAGTTGGTGAGATGGAAATGGCAGTCGTTGAGCTCGTAGGTATTCGGCTGGGCGTGGGCGATGCCGACGGCGACGAGAATCATCGCGGCGCATATGGGCTTGGTTTGCACGATAGTGAGATTATAGGAGAAAGGAAGCAAGCCATGTCTCACGATCTTCAGCAGAAACGACAACAGGCTCACGCGCTGCTCCGCCTCCCGCCAAATTGAGCGCGGTTGAGGATGACGAAGAACTGACCGACGAGGAGAGGTTCGAAAGGATAGTCAGTCCCGTCATGAAGAGGAATGGCTAAGTGCGCGCCGACCTTCACGTCATCGACCGCGATGCAGCCTAGCCCGATCGCGGAGCCTTGGATGCCTGTCCGCATGCTTACGCATGGCGGTTCGGTGCCGGGTGAAACATTTTCGCGAGGACATCTTCTATAAGACAAGGGTATTCATGCTACGCGTCCTCATCCTTTCGTGGAGTTTGTTTTTAGTGCTGGGCGCTGAGGCTTCTCAAAAGTCTGTTCCCAGGGTGCGCTCCGGAGGGACTCAGACAATTTTAGTGAATGCTATCAATAACGCCGGCCTCACAGCGCTTGTCACGGAGAACTCTACTGGCGCGGCGGTGATTCGGGCGCAGATTCTGCTGTGCCGGGCGAGGTTCTCGGTGGGCGAGATCGACGGCTCGCCGGGTACTAATTTTCGCCGCGCGGTGGAAGGATTCCAGAGCTCGCGGCAAATTCCTCCCACTGGCGCGGTGAATAAGGCGACCTGGAAGGCTCTGAACGTGGACCATGGCTTGGCCTTGGTGGCGTATCGCATCACGAAGGAAGACCTGGCCGGCCCGTTTGAAAAGATCCCTGGGGACTGGGCCGAGATGGCTAAATTGCCCAAGATGAACTACGAATCGGTTGACGAGGAACTTGGTGAGCGGTTCCACTCGAATCCAGGACTACTTCACAAGTTGAATCCAAACAAGGTCTTCGATCAAGCGGATACAGAGATCATGGTGCCTCACTTCAACACTGCAATAAAAGTGAAGGCAACTTCCGTGGTGGTGAAGAAGTCTGAAAGGACGGTAACCGCGCTCAATGGCAGAGGGAAGGTGATCGCTCAGTTTCCCGCTTCCACCGGGAGCGAACACGATCCACTGCCCATTGGCGACTGGAAAGTGACCACGGTCCACTACAATCCAACGTTTTCCTACAATCCAGACCTTTTCTGGGACGCCGGATCAACTCAGGCGAAGACGTTAATCGCGGCCGGGCCCCGGGGGCCAGTGGGGGTGGTTTGGATCGGGATTTCCAAAGAGCACTATGGAATGCACGGCACCGCAATCCCTTCGGGGATCGGGCACACACAATCCCACGGCTGTATACGCTTAACAAATTGGGATGCGATGGAACTGGCAAAGACGGTGGGCCCGGGAACGCCGGTTCACCTCAAGGAGTAGCTCGCGTGGCCGTGCTTGGGCGAACTCTCATGGTGCTGCTGGTGTGCGGAGGGATTGGCTTCTACTTCGTCCATCAGCTAAAACCAGAAGCAACGGTAACGCACGCGGCCGTTGCCGCAGATTCTGAAGATGCCGCCCTCCAGATCTCTCTGCCGATGAAAGGTCTGAAGCTGCCGGATATTCAAGATACGTTCGAGCAGACGCGCGGAGGAACCCGGCGGCATGAGGCAACGGACATCATGGCGCCGCGCGGAACGCCCGTGCTCGCGGTAAACGATGGCAAGATCGTGAAGCTGTTTCTGAGCAAGCCTGGCGGGAACACCATCTATCAGTTCGATCCTTCTGAGAAATTTTGTTATTACTACGCCCATCTGGATCGCTACGCAGGCGGGATCGCCGAAGGAACGATGGTGCATCGGGGCGAGGTCATCGGATTCGTCGGCAGCACGGGTAATGCCGACCCTTCTGCGCCTCACCTCCACTTCGAGATACACCGGCTGGATTCGGGAAAGCTCTGGTACCACGGAACTCCCATTAATCCTTATGCGTATTTGGTGGATGCCTTGCGGTTAGGGAAGTGACCCACTGCAGGTATCTGCACCACACTACTTTGCCGGCTGATTCACTGTGAACGCGTACAGGCTGTCGCTTGCGGCGACGAGTACGTACTGCTTGCCGTCGACCATATAGGTAATCGAACCGGCGCTGGGCGCGGCCATTAGGCTCGCGTGCCATAGGATCTTACCAGTTGCGGCGTGGAACGCGATGAAGTTGTTTCCGTTGCTCGTAAAGAGGAGTTTTCCCGCGGTTGACAGATTGTGAACTACTCCATTGCCGCTGGGCCAATCGTGTCTCCATACTGTATTGCCGGTTTTGTAGTCGATGGCCAGCAGGGCGTTGCCATCGTTACCTGCTCCGCTATCTAAGCCGCCCCAGCCTTCGGGATGGTCGTCGGTATCGGTGAGATAAAACATACTGTAGGAGCGGCTGGTGCCGACATAGAACAAACCGGTCTCGGGATCGAAGCTGGGTGCGGGCCAGTTGGTGGCGCCGTTCGATGATGGCGAGACTAGCACTCCGTCTGTGGTTGGGAATTTCTTGGGGTCCGCGATGGGCTGACCTTTGGCGTCGATTCCTTTCGCCCAGTTCACGGTTTCGATGAACGGCTTCGTGACCAGGTTCTTGCCGGTAACGCGGTCCAGGACAAAGAAGTATCCATTGCGGCTGGCCTGCGCTACCAGCTTGCGAGGCTTTCCGTCGATCACTCCGTCGAAAAGTATCGGAGTCTCGACGGCATCCCAATCGTGGACGTCGTGAGGCGAGGGCTGGAAATACCACGCCAGCTTTCCGGTGTCGGGGTTGATGGCGACGATGGAGCAGGTGTAGAGATTGTCGCCCTTGCGGCTCTTCTCCGCCATCACGGGATTCGGATTGCCGGTGCCGACTATATATAGGTTCAATTCCGGGTCGTATGTGCCGGGAATCCAGGCTTGGCCGGTTCCGTGCGCGGAGGAATATTCGTCGGGCCAGGTATCCATGTTCGGTTCGCCCTTGCGCGGAGTGGTCCACCACTTCCATTGCAACGCTCCCGTTTCGGGATCGCGGGATTGGAGAAAGCCGGGGTTATCGAGATGGTCGCCACCGATGCCGACGATGATGTGATTGCCGACTACTACGGGCGCGACGGTCGAGGTGTAGTCAAGCTTCGGATCGGCGATCGAAACTTTCCAGCGCTGCTTGCCGGTGCTCGCATCGAGGCTGACAAGATTGCTGTCGGGGGTTTCAAAGTAGAGCCAGTTGCCATACATGCCGACGCCGCGGTTGCCGATAGTGCTGCCGGTGTTGGGAGGGTATTGATAATGCCACAGCTCGCGGCCGGTGCGCGCGTCGGCGGCCCACACGTTGTTTGGCGAAGTGAAATAGAGGATGCCGTTGACGAGCAGAGGAGTGGACTTGATCGATAGTCCGCCTCTGCCGCCAGCGCCTCCGGCAGTGAAACGGGTGGCCCAGGCTAGGGACAACGTGTGGACGTTGGAAGCGTTGATCTGCGCGAGAGGGCTGAAGCGGCGGCCGGAATAATCGCCGTTAAACGTGGGCCAGGAATCGGGGGTCGGTTTGAGCAACGCGGCCGGAGTGAGTCCTTGCGCAAAGGAAGCGAGAGTGATGAAGAAGGGCAGAAATCTCATTTGAGGGTCACCAGATAGGCGGTCATATTGTGGATGTCGGGGTCAGTGTATTTGCCAAGAAGGTCGGTATGCGGTTTCATGGGATCGTTGATTTCGACTTTCGGCGTGGCGCCATCGCGCGTGAAGGAATGATAGTCACTGCGGGAATCGCGGAGGGAGACGCTGAAGTCGTCGACGCGATCGAGCGTGCCGGAGATTTTTTCGCCGGAGGAAAGAGTGACGGTTACGGTGACGGGTTTATTCGATGAGGGCGATGCGCCGCCGCGTCCACCTCGACCGCCGCGCGGTTGCAACCAGCGTGCCTGCAAAGCGAAAGCGTCGTAGCGGGCGCCGATGCCTTTGAGGTCGCCGGTAGCGGAATGGCAACCCTTGCACGTCGCGTTGAAATAGGCCTCGCCTTTTTTCGCATCGCCGGTGAGGACATCCATAAACGCATAGGTCGACCGGTGGCCGGCGGAGTAAGTCTGGACATGGAGCCATGCGACGATATCGGCAATCTGCTCTTCGCTGAGATTCGGTTTCGGCATTCCTTCATCGGGGCGGCCGTTGCGCAGGACCGGCGCAATGAGAATGCCTTTCTCATCGTCGAGGACGAGCAGGGAGCGAACTAAGTCCGGTGCTCCCACACTGCCTCTTCCAGTCGCGCCGTGGCAACCGCCACAATTCGCGGCGTAGGCTTTCGCACCACGTTCGAAGGCGGCTGGATCTTCTTTCGCACCGGCGATAGCGGCGGTGATCCCTTTGTCACCTTGATTAGGGCCGCCGCGGCCGCCTGGAGTAAAGGCGGGCTCCTGGGCGATCAGACAGGGAACGAAAATTAAGGCGAGCAATTTCCAATAGTGCATGAGTCTCCCGAAAGAGACAGTTTAACTGCCTGGATGGTACTCGCGCTCGACGTGCCCCTTGAGTTGGTCGCGGTAGAAGTAGACCTCGCGCAGCGCGCCGGTGGAGTATCGCTTCGCCTCATCGTTGAAGTGAGGCGACGCTGGGTTGCCGCTCTCACCCCCGGCGGTCACGGCCTTGGCGCGGACACGATCTCCAAACTCGACCACGGCGACAAAGCTGTTTCCGCTGGTGCCGTACCACTTCTTCGTTCCCGGGTAGGCGCGCGCTCCGAAGGAGGCGAGCGAACCCCACACAGCGGACGTGAAGGCGACCGGGATGCTCGGGCCGGCGTCGTTGAAGGGCTGGACGATGTCGCCGGTGAGGCGCTGGAATCGATTGATGTCGCCCCAAGGGGTCTTCCAACTACCGAAGTCCGCTGTGAGTTTTTCGGAGGCGCTGGCCAGCGAGTCGAGCAGTTGCTGTGCCGAGGCGTCTTCGGCCGATGCGCCTCCTCTCCGGCCTCCTCCGCTGACGCGACGGCGGATGTCTTCTCCCCAGAACACGGCGAGTGAGGTGGGGACGGAGGCTGCGGACCATCGGAGATCCCAGGCGCGCAGCATCGCGATTTGGTCGGCTAATTTGGACTTGAGTGGGCCGGCCGGGGTTTCATCCCAGGCCTTAATCAATGCGGGGAGAGGCTTTTCGAACCACGTAAGGTAGCTATCGAACGCCGCGGCGATGAGCGAATCGAGCGTGAAGTCCTTGATATTTTCGAGGACGCGGATCGCGTGCAGACCGCGGGCGGATTCGCCGCCGTTTTCGACGTAAGCGGGATAATCTGCTTTTTTCGGGCTACTCGGGCCGGCCGCGGACCAGGGCCAGTTGTTGGTGTTGTAGAGCCAGCCGGATTTCGGATTCAGCAGGTGCGGGGTTTCATCGACGGTAAGAAGTCCCTGCCACTCGGTCGCGGGAGTGGTTCCGTCCACGGGCTGCTTCCAATCGAAGCTGGTGTCGCGGCGGGGAATAAAATTGCCGTGGAAATATGCGATGTCGCCGTCGGCATCGGCGAAGATGGTGTTGTTCGACGAATTGGCCTTCAGCTCCATCGTTTCGCGATACGATTTGTAATCTTTCTGCTTGGTACGCGTATACGACTGAATCAGCGCCTTCACCGGCTCCTGCATCAGGCGGATGCTCACCCATTTTCCGTTCAACTCGCGAATGACGGGTCCGTGATGCGTGCGATAGACCGTGAATTTCTTTTCCGCCATGCCGCTTGCGGTCTTATAGGGGACGGCGATCTCCTCGGCGATGAGCGGACGCTCCTCGCTTCCATATTTGTAGAAGTATTTATCGCCCTTCTTGACGACGGTTTCCAGGTACTCGTCGACTGCATCGACACCGCTCGACGTGTGCATCCAGCCGGTGCGCTCGTTGAAGCCCTGGTAGATGAAGAACTGGCCCCAGGTGACGGCGCCGTAGGTATTCAGTCCTTCCTCGCTCACCATTTGAAGCTCCGAGCGGAAGAAGAAAGAGGTGTGCGGATTGATCAGCAGCAGGGCGTGATGCGCTAGGGTGTTCGAGGGCGCGACGGCGATGCCGTTCGAACCGGAGGGCTCCGCGTACTCGTCATTCTCAAAAAAAGCCTCAGCAGGCGCGACACTCACCGGCGCTTTGCCGTAGAACGCTTGCAATTGATTAAGGTTCATTTTCTCAATGTCGCCACCGATGCTTCCCTCCGTAAAGCTGAGGGCCATCCAGGGCTCAAATCGCTGGATGACGCGCGGTTTTACTTCGGGATGTTTCGCGAGATAGTAATTTAGACCGTCGGCGAATGCGTTCATGAGCTTCTGCAACCACGCCGGGCTCGACGCATATTGCGCTTTCATCGCGGCGGGGCTGATGAAGAGCTTCATGCGCAGGTCCTGATAAATTTTGGACTCGCCTTCGGTCTCCGCCAGGCGGCCCATCGCGTTGATGTAGTTCGTTTCGACGCGGTTGAAATCGTCCTCGGCCTGGGCGTAGATCATGCCGAAGACCGTGTCGGCGTCGGTTTTACCGTAGATGTGCGCGATGCCCCAATCGTCGCGAACGATGGTGACGTTCTTGGCTTGTTGCTCCCATCGAGCGGATTCCGGGGATATCTGAAAAGCGAACGAGGAAGCTGCGGCGACGGCCAAGAGAACGAGCTTCTGCAGATTGTTCATCTGGCTATTCTCTATTAAAAAATGCGGGTAGGGAATCGCGATCAGCAGGCCTCGATGCGGCGGTACTCCGGCTGCCACATCGCGTCTTCGACCCGTTGGACGATATCGCCGAGCTTGACACCGGCCAGACCCTCGGCGCTCGCAGCCTCTGCAACCGCCACCGCGACGGTCACCGACACGCTGCGTAAGTCGTCAACCTGGGGAAGAAGGGACGCGCCGGGCTGGCGCACCGTCACCAGGCTTGAGACTGCATTCGCCGCCGCCGCGAACATACCGTCGCTAATCCTGCGGGCTCGAGAGACGATCGCGCCCAGGGCGAGACCGGGGTACAGCAGAGCGTTATTCACCTGAGCCACGACGTAGGTCATGCCCTTATAGGTGACGGGGGCAAAAGAGGCGCCGGTGGCAATCAGCCCCCGCCCTTCGGTCCAGGCAATCAGATCCGCTGGGTTCGCCTCGGCCTTGGCGGTCGGATGGGAGAGTGGGAAGATGATCGGCCGCTGCGAGTTCGCGGCCATTTCCCTGACGATGGCTTCGGTGAAACTGCCGGGGACCGTCGACGCGCCGATCAGCATGGTCGGTTTCACCCGGTGCACGACCTCGGCCAAGCTCACGCCGTGCTGGTCCTGCTTCCATCCTCTGCTTTCGGCAGCCGGCCGGGCGTACGTCTCCTGATGATCGTGAAGGGGAACGGCCATGCCTGTCGTTAGCAATCCCTGCCGGTCCACGCACCAGATACGCCTGATTGCATCCTCTTTAGAAAGTCCCTCGCGCACCATGGAACGACAAATCTGGTCCGCGACTCCAACCCCTGCCGTACCCGCGCCGAAGATGACAATCTTCTGGTTGCGCAGCGGAGTCCCGCAAACACGGACCGCGGAGATCGCCGCCGCCAGCGTGATCGCGCCCGTGCCCTCCATGTCATCGTTAAAGGTGCAGATCCGGTCCTGGTACTTTTCGATGATGCGCCGTCCGTTTCCCGGCGCGAAGTCCTCCCATTGCAGGAGTGCATTCGGGAACAGCTTGGTCACCGCGGTGACGTAAGCGTCGATGAAGTCGTCGTAGCGTTGTCCGCGTATACGGGCGTGCCGGTTCCCGATGTAGGTGGGATCGTCCAGCAGACTTTCCCGGTTGGTGCCGACGTCGAGCATGACCGGGATCACCCGGTTCGGGTCAATGCCACCCGCGGCGGTGTAAATCGCCAGCTTGCCGATGGACACTTCAATCCCACCCACACCCCAATCGCCAATTCCAAGGATTTGCTCGGCGTCGGTTGCAATAATCAAGTCCACATCGCCGGCGCCCGCGCCCAGATTGGCAAATGCCTCCTCGATCGGGCCGGCATGGTCGATCGAGAGATACACCCCCCTGGGACGCCGGCACTCATGGTGGTAGTGCTCCAAGGCCATGCCGACGGTCCGATCGTTGACAATGGGGATCATTTCGCGGAGGTGCTCCGAAAACAGCCGGTAGAACAGCACCTCGTTGCGGTCGTGCAGGGCGGTCAGATAGATATTCTTGCCCAGCGCATCCGGCAGCCGCTCGTACTGGATGTAGGCGCTGTTGACCTGAGCCTCCAAGTTGCTGATGTCCGGCGGGAGCAGACCCGTAAGGCCTAGCGCGATTCGTTCTTCCGCCGGGAACGCCGTACCTTTGTTCAACGGCGGCGAATTGAGCACGGCCAGACCGCGAGACTTGGTCTCGTGGCAAGCCTCACCGGCCTGATGGCGTTTTGGCACGAACGCCAGCGGCGGAACCGCTCTTGGTCGCATGGCTTTGAGTCCTTCTCTCCGTGCTCCTCGCGCAGCGCGTCTCCGAGTGCCGCGCCACGCGATAGAGCACAAACTTACTACCGAACGCGGTTTCCAATGGCCCGGACCGCGAAAGCCGCGCCCAACATCATCAATCCGAGCAGCCCGATCAACGGCAGGGTGCTCGCCGTAGCCGGAAGCTCCGCGATTTCTGGCGTCGTCGCTACCTGCATCTCCTCGGGCGGCGGCGGAGTCACCACCTGGGCGACTTGCACTTCTTCGCCCGTGGGCTCGACCGCCATGACCGATGCGCGTTTCAGTTCCATGACAACCGGCGCGTCCGCTGACTTGATCGGCTCGGCGACTTCGATAGGAATCTCGGCCTGCGTGAAGAGCACGGGCATCTTACTAGTCTTCGACAGCTCGATCGCTTTTGCCTTCGGATAGACAAACTCTTCGCCCCAATTTCTGCCGGGATAGAACCAGGCCCGGAGCGCTTCCGGCTCGCCCGCCGGTCGTTCATTGAAGGTGATTACGGTCTTGTCGGTGACCTTGAGGCGATAGTTCGGAATCGCCAGAATCGTTGCATAGATCGTATTTTCTTCTTTATTGAAAATCTGAACGATGTGGCGGTCGGACTGCGAATCCAGGATCTTGAACACATAGGTGCCCGCGGGCAACACAGCCCATCCGGTGAGGTGAACACCGGGAATCTCCACAGGACCGCTAAACGTAATCACAGTCTTCCTGTTCCAGTCGTCAGCCTTGGCACTGGGTGCGCTTACCGCGCCTAACAGCGCCAAACCGCACACCGTCGTTACTGCTTTGAATAATTTCATTTCCTTCACTCCTTGCTATTCCTTCAGACTTTTTTGGTGCTCTTCGCTTACATGTAGGCATTCCGAGGTCCGTCAGCACCCGATCGCGATTGCGCCATATCTGCCCGCATACGGCGACCTCACCCGAGTCTCCAATAGGGGTCACTATCTGACGGTGCGGCGTCATGTGACCAAATCCGGCCAATGCCATCCCCGTCGAGACTCCCAATCATTTCGCAAGCCGAAAACTGGTTACATTTCCCCACAGCCCGACGGCCTGCAATAGCCAAACGCAGACCACCACGACCACAAAGATATTCAGAATCGACTTGATACTGGATGCCATTGGAATAAAACGGTTGATCAGGTACAGCGCCACCCCGACCAGGATCAACATCACAACAATATTTAGCAAAGGCATTTTCTATACTCCTCGGGAATCCCCATAGGCAATCAGCGATCCAATCCTCATGACCCGAGGAAAAGTTCGTGATAAACTAGTTACGGACCGCCATTTTCGGCTTCCGTGCTTGTAGGACGCCCGTGTGGGGTGTCCGCCAACTCGGAGGTCCTCAAGATCGACGGGTTAGGATCGGCGTGCAACGGAAGGAAACGATGGCAGCTCAGTCAACAGCGACGCGTTGGCTTGTGGAACACGGTCCTAGAGAACTGGAGCTCCTCTTCCGGGCGATCGTCTATCACCCTTCCGCACCTGTCCTGATCACCGACGACGAGGGCAATTCCAGGGACGCGAGTGTGGGCGCAGGCAACCTTTTAGGGATCCCGAGGGAAAAGATCATCGGCCACGGTCTGGAAGAATTCGTGGAGCCCAGCTTCAAGCCCGTGATTTCGAAACGCTGGAACGCTTTTCTTGAAGAAGGCCAGCAAGAGGGCACGCTGCAACTCGTTGGCCCGGACGGCGGTCCGCGGGACGTTCCGTACGTAGCGAAAGGGAACGTATTGCCGGTGCGCCACGTGGTGGTGCTGGGCGACAAAGGCAATGTCCCGGCCTGGGTCCAGGACTACGCGCTCTACTTGATGGATGTGGAAGGCCATATAGTCTCGTGGTATGCGGGAGCGGAACGCATTTACGGCTACCCGAGCTTCGAGGCGGTCGGCCAGCACGTTTCGTTTCTCGATCGCGACGAAGATTCTCTCCTCAAGTTGCCTGAAAAACTGAAGAGGGCCGAGAGCGAAGGCCATCTCGGCACGGAAGGCTGGCATGTGAAAAAGGACGGGTCGCGATTCTGGGCGAACGTCATCACCATGGCCATCAAGAACGAGAACGGGCAATTACAGGGTTTTGCGAGGGTCGCGCGCGATTTCAGCGAGCGTCACGAAAGAGACGAAAAGCTGCGTCGAAGCCGAGCGCGTATCCGGCCCATTCCATCGCAATCGACCATCACCGGCGTCGTTTCGGGCGAGTTTGACCGCATTCCCGAGGCAAACGATGCGTTTCTCGAACTGACCGGATACACCCGCGAAGACCTGCTGGGGGGCGCGCTGCACTGGCCCGATCTTACGCCACCGGAATACATTCCGCTCGATGAGGTGGCGCATGAAGAAGGTCTGAGGTTCGGAGCCTGCACGCCTTTTGAAAAGGAGTTGATCCGAAAGGATGGGACCAGGATCCCGGTCCTGATCACCACGGCCGTGTTGAAGCTCTCTCCGTTCCGCTGGATCACGTTTGTGCAGGACTTGCGGGAGAGGGACCGGATTGAAAACGTAGAG
Source organism: Bryobacterales bacterium (assembly GCA_003170295.1). Lineage (GTDB taxonomy): Bacteria > Acidobacteriota > Terriglobia > Bryobacterales > Bryobacteraceae > Palsa-187. The sequence goes on from PNAJ01000115.1 coordinate 96,162, forward strand.
GAAGACGAGGTTGACCCCCAGCAGGAATCCGAGGAGATGGTTGGCGCGAGCGCGGCTCTGAAGCGCGTGTTGCGGCAGGCCGAGGTGGTCGCGCCTACGGATGCAACGGTTTTGATCCTGGGGGAAACCGGTACCGGGAAGGAACTGGTCGCGCGCGCCGTCCACCGGATGAGCCCTCGCAAGAATCTTCCGTTCATCACTTTGAACTGTGCGGCGATTCCCACGGGACTACTGGAAAGCGAGCTGTTCGGCTACGAGAGAGGAGCCTTCACCGGAGCCTTGTCGCAAAAGATCGGACGCTTCGAGATGGCGCACCGGGGGACTCTGTTTCTCGACGAGGTAGGCGATATCCCACTGGACCTACAACCGAAATTGCTCCGCGCCCTGCAGGAGAAGTCGTTTGAGAGATTGGGTGGCACCCGGACGATCCCCATTGACGTCCGTCTGGTGGCGGCGACGAACCGGAATCTCGCGCAGATGATGGGCGACAAGCTCTTCCGCAGTGACCTTTACTACCGTTTGAAGGTCTTTCCGATCACGACGCCTCCGCTGCGCGATCGCCCTGACGACATCCCGATCCTCGCGCGGCACTTCACCAAGAAGTACGCCGCCAAGATGGACCGCCAGATCGATAAGATCCCAGCGGACACCATGCGGGCGCTGGTCGACTGGCGTTGGCCGGGCAACGTGCGGGAGCTCGAAAACTTCATTGAGCGGGCCGTCATCCTGTCGAGGGGCCCCAGCCTGCGTGCCCCTTTAGCCGAAATACGTCACGATGCCCTCGAAGTCCTGGGCAGCGCCACTCTCGAACAAGTGGAGCGCGAGCACATCCTCCGGGTGCTGAAAGAAAGCGGAGGGGTGGTCACCACGGCGGCCACTCGTCTGGGACTGCACCGCACGACCCTCAATGCCATGATGCGCAAGCTGGGCATCTCGCGCAAAGATCTGTGACCGCGCGTCGTCAAACGACCTCAGGCGGTCGCATCGTTTCCGCCCATCCGGTTCCGTAGAGCCGTCTACGCCGAATTGCCTCAACAAGAAGCGATTTGGCGTTTCTCGTGCATCCGAGAGCATGTCGTCAAAAGCCCCCGCGGGGCTCCTAGCCGACTGAAGAGGTCAATAATGCGAAAAATTCTCACGGCTACTCTGGCGCTTGCGCCCCTGGTAGTCAGCTTGCACGCCAAGGATAACGAACCAGCAAAGCGTCTCGACGAAGCCGCCTCCGTATTCACCGAGGTCATGGCGACGCCCGATAAGGGCATCCCTCAGGAGCTGCTCGAAAACGCGCGCTGTATCGTCATTGTTCCGGGACTGAAGACGGCCGCTTTCTTTTTCGGCGCCAAGTATGGAAAAGGCGTCCTTTCCTGCCGGAATAAGGGCGGAAGCGGTTGGTCGGCGCCTGCCACCATGCGCATCGAGGGGGGCAGCGTAGGCTTCCAGATCGGCGGGTCGGAGACGGATTTGATCATGCTCGTGATGAATGCGCGCGGCGTGGACAAGCTTCTTTCGAGCAAGTTCACTCTGGGTGCGGAAGGCTCGGTTGCCGCCGGCCCGGTGGGACGGACCGCAACCGCTCAAACCGACGCTCAAATGCACGCCGAGATTCTCTCCTGGTCGCGATCCCAGGGGCTGTTTGCCGGTCTTGCTCTCGAAGGAGACACCTTGCGGCAGGATCAGGACGATAATGCCATACTTTACGGCCGCAGGCTGGAGAATCGTGAGATCGTAACGACCTCCGTGCCTATGCCCAAGGCGGCGGAGAGACTGATCCATCTGCTCAACAGATACTCCTCGCGAGAGCGCCCGAGTACTTCACCTGGCTCCAACCAATAGTGGTCCGAGCCCTAGAACTCATACCGCAGCGCGAACTGCATGGAACGGGGAGCCAGCGTGCCTTGGAACTCTCCGAAGGTCAGCGGAGACTGCAGGCTGAGGCTCGGATTGGTGAAGTTCGCGTGGTTGAAAGCGTTGAAGGCTTCCGCTCGGAACTGCAGGCGGTGGCCTTCCCAGGGCATGACGAAGGATTTCGACACGGCCATATCGACATTGAAAATCGGTGCGAGGCGAACCGAGGCGCGCTGGCCGGACGTCTCCGGCGGTTGATCCTGAAAATTGTTAGAGACGCTGGTACTCGCGAAGATGCTGGGGTTTCCGTTGTCGTCAATGTGAACGCCTCCCGATTTGGTAGGTGTGTTCAACACCGTCAACGAACTAAGCCAATAGTTGGAATTGTAGGCGAGATCGCCGGCAACCGCGCTCGGCAGAGGAGTGCTGTATCGCCAGATACTTGAAACCTGCCAACCTCCGACTGCCTGATCAAGCCAGCGCGGAGCCTTTCCCAATAGCGCCTTCCCCTTGCCCACGGGCAGTGCATACGTGAAGTTTGCGTTGAAATTATTGCGAATGTCGAAGTCCGAGGAACCTCGGAATGCGCTCAGATTGAAGATGTCCTGAATCGCCGCACCCTGTTCGCCCGCCCCAGACTCGGCCGCGGAACCGTTGTCGATCGAGTGCGACAGAGTGTAGTTGAAGTCGAACTGGAAGCCATTCGCGTAGCGCCTCCGGAGGGCCACCGTCAGACCGTGGAAGTCGGCCTCACCGGCGTTCATCCACATCGGCATCGAACTGCCTTGCTTCGCGAAGAACGTATAGCAGCCCGTAATGCTCAGGCATTTTCCCGGAATATAAGCGCCCGCAATGCGGTCGGCGGCATGAAGGCTGTCGAGGAAGCTGCTCCCGAAAACGCCGTAAACGCTATAAAAATAGTTGGCCGACGCGCTTCCCGGGAAGTAGGCGTTCTTATATCCTGGCCAAATGTTATTGACGAATGGCAAATTCGGCACCAGACTCGGATTGTTCATCACGAGATTCGCGACCACTCCAGATGCGGCGTTATAAGGCACTCCATTCTGTTTCGCCAGTGTGTTGGCGAGGTTATACACGATCTGCGCGTTTTGTTGCCAGGTGACTCCCGAGGCCGGATCCTTGTAGTTCTCAAGAGGCGTGAAAACATCGCCTTCCATCAGCAACCTTCGGGATAGGCGGCCCAGGTACCCGATTTCCATCGTCATCTTGCCCGGAAGCTGGCGCGAGAAGCTCGCGTTCAGCACGATCGAATAAGGAGTCTTCAAGTCGGGCGAAATACCGAGAAAGTAACCCGTGATTGCGGCAACCGGAGGCGGTGTGAAGGGGAATCCGCCTGGCACGGCGGCCGGGAGAGCGGGTAACGCGCCGTTGTACCGCGGCGATGTCGAAAAACTGTACGAATCGGGAAGATAACTCGGTTCGGAGAGACCGAGGGAACCAAGCTGATCGAAATTCACGATCAAATCGTTGCCGAACTGATCGTATGCCAGCGCGGCTCCCAACCGGAGGGCGCCGTTCTTGCCAAAAACCTTCCCGATCCATCCTCCCCTGTCGGCGGGAGCGTAGGCCAACGCGAAGCGAGGCGCGAAATTCGCGTTGTTCGGGCTCCACCAGCTTGCTTTGCCATTTGCGGGCCCGTTCAGCGCGTAACTCAGCGTGGCATTAGGCATCTGATTGGCAGGCACGCCCTGCGATTGCAGGCCATTGCGCTCCGCGAAGTATTGATTCAGAGGAACCGTCGGACTGACTTGTAGCCCGTTGGCTTCGTACGGTGGACGGAAGTTCTCATAGCGCAACCCAACCGTCACTGTGAGTTCCCGGCTAATGCGCCACGCGTCTCCGACGTAACCCGCGTAGCTGCGCGCGATAAACGATCGCTGTTGTGGCGTCCCAACCGGCAAAATCTTCCCGCTCTTATCGTACTGATATGTCACCTGTTCATCGTTCAACAGACCAAGCAGCATTGCCGACGCATTGGTCACCGCGGTGGAGTTCGCGATTTGAAGGTTGGGATTCCCGAGCTTCCCTCCCAGATAATTGGTGACGGACGAGTTGATATCCTCGCCGAGTCCGATCAACTCGGTCGCACCGTAGGAGTACAGCGGATAGGAGTTCGTGAATGTCGAGATATCGTTGCGGCTGAAGCGGAAGTTCAACCCCATGGTAAGGGTGTGCTTGCCTTTGGTCCAGGTCACATCGTCCAGGAAATTATGCAGCGGATTCACACGTCCTCTTGCCCGCGCCGCCCAGTTCTGGAGCGGCGAAATAGCGGTCGGCTCAAACTGAAAGGCGGTGCCCGAGACACCGGAGAACTCCTGACCAAGGCGCGTAAAACCATAGCTAAACGAGTTGATCAACGTCGGGCTGAGAATCGCCGTGTAATGTGCAGCGAGTCCCTTGCTGTTGTCGCGTTCCGTCGATGCCGGCGCTTGACCTGGGAATTGCGCCAGGATCTGATCCTGCGTGTTGTCGGCGAGCGTTCCGCGCAGGCTCAAGGTGTGTTTACCCGCCTCGTCCAATTTGTAGTCCAGCTTGGCGACCCAAGACATATTGTTCAGATGGTCGGGCGCGTTAAACCGGTACCCGCTAAAGTTTAATCCGCCATCCTGGCCGAACGCCGGGTTATTCCCAACAGGATACTGATTGAGTATTTTTTGATAGCCGGAGTTCAGCCCAATGCCCAGCGGATCGATCTGCTTCAGCTCGGCCGGAGTCAAAGTTTGCACACTTCCATCGGAGAGTTGAACGTTCAGAAATCCCTGTTTAAGCGATTCCGACGGGACAGCCTGAACTTGCGCAACGCTGCTCGCGTCAAACCGCTGCTCCCAATTCACGAAATAAAACAGGCGATTCTTCTGGATCGGACCGCCAATGGAAGCTCCGAACTGATTGCGAACCAGTTGCTGCACCGGCACGCCTGCCTGATTGTTGAACCACGTGTTAGCCGAAGTCGCGGTGTTGCGATTGTACTCGTAGAGTGACCCGTGCAGCGCGTTCGTTCCGCTCTTCGTGATTAATACCACCTGGCCACCGGAGGAGCGGCCTTGATCGGCGCCCACTCCGCCAACCGTGACCCGGAACTCCTGCACCGAATCGAGAGGGATGGGCAGCACCGCGTTGAAACCCGAATTGACATTCGCACTATTTCCGTTGACGCCCTGATAGGAATTGCCAACAGTCGAGTTTTGAGCTACCAGGCCCGCACTCTGGTTATCGTTCACATCCACGCCATCGAGCGTGATGTTGTTTTGGTCCCGGCGAGCGCCCAGCACTTCGCCATTCGTCGTAACGCCTGGCTGGAGGCTGAGCAATTCGACAACGTTCCGTGTTTGAAGAGGGAGTTGACGGACCTGCCGCTCTGAGAACGCGTTCCCCACCGACGCGTCCACGGTGTTGACGGAGGAAGCGTCCGCCGATACACTCACGGCCTCCGTCGTGGCGCCGAGTTCCATGTGTAGATCCAACGTTGTCGGTGTGTTTACCAGTAACTTGACATCGGTGCGGCTGATCTTCGAGAAACCGGGATGCTCCGCCACGACCTTATATGTGCCAGGGACAATTTGCAGAAACTGGTATTCGCCGTCCGCGCTTGCGATCACTTTACGTGTGAGGCCAGTCTCGGAGTTGCTTAGGGTCACGATCGCTCCCGCGATCACGCCTCCTTGCGGGTCTGTGATCGTCCCACGCAACAAGCTGGTGGATTGAGCGAAGACGCTCACAGAAGCGCCAAGAAGAAAGGAGAGTAAAGCCTTTAGGCAAAAGGCAGATCGGGTGTACATTAAATCCTCCGCGATTCCTGAGATTCGATGAACTTTCAGATCGCGAGGGACGGGCTCGCCTGATTGGCCGCAAGCAATACGACACAGTATTGTCTAGAAACAAACCCGGCTGGAGATAGTCGAGTGTCTTGAATTATCGAGCGCCTTGGCGGGCGAAGTCAATTGACCGAGCCATAGAATATTTTGATCGGTCCCAATAGAAACTTGAATCGGGCAATCATCACCACACAAATCTAGCGCCGAGTTGAATTCGCCTGCTGCGAGCTGGAGGTTCGAAACTGGGTAAAGTCGAAGGTGGGACCATCGGCATTGTGGGAATTGAAATGGAGCGGACCGCCTAGTAAATCACGTTGCCCCAGGACGAGAATCCCTGATACTTCAAGTAAGTCGTTCTTTCGATCAACGAGCTCCACAAGAAATTATTGATCGGCGTCAATCCGTGCGTCACCGCTTGCGAAAAAGCGGTACTGGTCTCGATTGGCTCCAAGAACTTTGGAGTACAAAGTTGTATCGTGGCTGTGCGCTCTGGCATGGAGTAGAATCGAGGGATGGATCGCAAAGATGCTGTGCAACGGTTCCTTGTGGCCGAAAGGCCATTGCGACCGTATGGAGCCACCGTTGTGTCTGGTGAGTTTCTTTGGGGCTTGGTTCACAAGCTATGGGAGCACGCAGTCCTATCTTGGATCACGGAAAATCTTGGGGAGCAAATAGCCAAGATGCCGTTTGTAGAGTTCATAATTCTGCATCCCTTTTGGACTATTTGTGTCTCCATGTTGCTTTATTGCATGATAGGAGTTTTACGACTCCTCCGCTCCAATCATCCTAACGGTGGTGCTTTGCTAAATCACAGTAAAAATGGCGATCCCCCTCCAGCACCGCGCGCGAACGCGAAGACACAAGGCCCGAACAGCCCGGCGGTGGCTCTAGCTGGCGTGGCGGGGGATCTGAAACAGTTCATAGGCGGTGTGCACCATCATCATCCTGATAATCCCTATGCTGAAATGCCGTCGAAAGCACAACAGTCCCTCCCGGGAATCCTGATTCACTATAAAAGTGATAACGGGCGTAAAGAAACGCTGATTTTCACGAACGACTCGTCAGAGGGCATGATTAACGTAGATATAGGAAAACTACGATGTCATGGAGAATATGATATCGATCTGGAGCATCCGCTTCCGCCAATCCCAGCGAACGAAAAACAAGCGTGTAGGATGTACTTCAAGAATGCACCTCACAGCAGCATCGATTTGCATTCCTTCCTGCGGAACGATGTAGAAGATGGCCAAGAGGCTTGTGTAACTGCTGCCTATGAAACGAGAAACGGCAAGTTTGCTAGGATATTTACACTGACAGCGCATGACCGTGGTGAGGTCATCTGGAAGCCAGGGAAGATAATAGTACAGGCTTCTAATATAGAGTCTCGCGTCGGCCCGAACGATCCTCGGGAAAGAAGGCTAGAGGGTTGGCAGCGTGTTTCCATCCTGAATGACCTAGCTAGCTACCGAGGAACATCCATCTTAGTTCTAGCTCATTGCGAGATTGAGCCAATGAACTACGCGCGACAATTCTGTGACATCCTGACTGAATGTGGCTTATTGGTTGACGGACCTAGGGCTGTTCCCTTGACAGCCGCATTCTGGGATATACAAGTATCGCGTGATAACTTCCATATGGAAGAGCGTCCAATCGTGCAGGCTGTCTTAAACATGCTTTCGCGACTAAATGTACGATATAGACCGATTCCGATTCTGGATGGAAATATTCCAAGAGGCAATATGGCTATCCTGATCGGGGTAAATGGACCTGAATGGAATTCGTGGAATAATCATCCACCATTGGGCATCGAATCGGATTGGATTAAGCCCCTACCGCCCGCGCCAGAATCGTTCTATTCGAAGATTGTTAGGGAGCATGAGGGTCAAGCGTCAAGGGGGCTTTTGTTGACTCTATGAATCAAAGTGCTTGCAGTGAATTGAGACCACTACCGAAAAAGCACTCCACTCAGAGCCATAAAAAGCGTAACGATCGAGGTTGCGCGTAAGATCATCGAGATTCATTCCTCGTGGTATAACACACAAGTTTCGACGCGATAACATAGCTGTTATGTCTTCCAGCCGCCCGTTGTCGATTGCCCTCCCAATGATGTTGTTCTGCTGCGCCGCGCACGCGCAGACGGAAAAGGCGCCCGCCGCGATCGTCGCGGGAATTCCCGCCAATTACGACGAGGCGCTCGTCGGAACCTATACTCTTCCCGATCCGTTAGTGCTCGCAAACGGCAAACCCGTGCGCGACGCCAAGACCTGGACCGAGAAACGGCGCCCCGAGATCGTTCGCCTTTTTGAAGACAACGAGTATGGCCGCAGCCCCGGCCGTCCGGCTGGGATGATCTTCGATATGTTCGATAGGGAACGCCCGCGTTCGACGGCAAGGCGATCCGCAAGCAGGTAACGGTACACTTTTCGGCCGATCCGGCGGGCCCGAAAATGGACCTGCTGCTCTATTTGCCCGCTCGCGCCACAAAACCCGCGCCCTTTCTATTGAACCTGAGTTTTTCCGCGAACTCGAATACCGTGGACGATCCCGGAGTCCGCGTCGGCGCGGTGTGGGGACCGGACAAGAAGAAAATTCCCGCGAGCCAAGGCAGACGCTTTGGAAAGATCGACGTAGTGCGTTTACTCGATGCTGGCTTTGGCTTCGGTACAATTTACTACGGCGATATCGACCCTGATTTCGCAGGTGGCCTGCCGTACGGCGTGCGCGCGCAGTTTCCAGAACCGAAGGCGGACGAATGGGGCACGATCGCGGCGTGGGCGTGGGGCCTCAGCCGCGCCATGGATTATCTCGAGACCGACAAAGGTGTGGATTCCAAACGCGTCGCCATCCTGGGAGTGTCCCGCCTCGGAAAAACAGTGATGTGGGCAGGCGCCCATGACACGCGTTTCGCGATGGTGATCGCCAGTTGCTCGGGCGAGGGTGGCGCGGCCTTGAGCCGCCGGAATTATGGCGAGACGATCGCCCACCTCACCGCGCCCACGCGCTTCCCCTATCAGTTCTGCGCCAACTACGGCAAGTTCGCCGAACACGTCGACCGACTTCCCGTCGATGCGCATATGCTGGTCGCGCTAATGGCGCCTCGCCCGGTGTTGCTGCAAACCGGCGACAAGGATTTCTGGTCCGATCCGAAAGGCGAGTTTTTAGCCGCGGTGGCTGCCGGACCCGTGTACCGACTCTTGGGAAAACAAGGGCTCGACGTGGATCAAATGCCCGCGGCCGGTACCGCGATCTTCCACACCGTCGGGTACTACATGCATAGCGGCGGGCACGGCACGATTCCCTCCGACTGGGATCAATACCTGAAGTTCCTGCAAATGCACTTACGTGTTCCAGAAGCTGAATGAGACTGGCACAACGATCATTCAGGTGACCCATTCCGAGGCGAACGCCGCCCGCGGCCACCGGATCATCAAGATCGTCGACGGCTGGATCGCGAACGACTAACCTGGGCCGTTATGTGGCGCGCGCCCGCGTCTTGTAGGGCGGCCAATCCTGGCTACGCCGCCTTCAGACGGCTCTTCGGTGGCGCTTTATTTCTATCGTGGCCAAGTCCGCGTTTGTCCGATTTCACCGCCACTGTCCCATAGGCGGACACTTTTGCAGTCTCTTACGCTTCAAGGATCAACAATATAGAGAGGCCATTTGCGTGCCGCCTTTTTGCGACTATGAAGCTGGACTGGGATCGATACTTGAAGTTCCTCCAAATGCATTTATGACCTTCCTCAACGATCTGAAATTCGCGTTCCGCTCCCTCGCCCGCACTAAAGGGCTTGCGGTGACCGTAGTGATCACCCTCGCACTCGGCATCGGCGCCAACGCCGCGATCTTTACCCTGGTGCGCGGCGTCCTGCTGCGACCGCTCGTCAACCGCGATGAGGACCGCCTGATTTACATCCGTCAAAGCGCCCCCGGCATCGCCCTCGAAAATGCCGCGTTCTCCGTCCCCGAAATTCAGGATCTGCGCGACCGCGTCAAAACAATCAGCGCGTTCGGCGACTTCTCCACCATCGGCTTCACCATGGTCGGCCTCGGCGAGCCCCGCGAAGTGCGCTCCGGCGTCGTCGGTGGATCGTACTTCGATGTGATGGGCTGCATCCGGTCCTAGGCCGCTTGATCGACATGCGGGACGACGGCCCTAAAGCTGCCGGCGCAGTCGTGCTCACCTATCGCTTCTGGACCACCGCCCTCAAGAGCGATCCGTCCGTGCTCGGAAAAACGATCAGACTCGGCACTCGCTCCGCCACCATCGTGGGCGTGCTCGAACCGTCGGTCCCCTATCCGGCTGAAACCGAGATCATCGCCAACATCGTGACCAGCCCTCATCACCTATCCGCAACGATGGTCACCGGACGCGTCCATCGCATGACACAGTTGTTTGGCCGCCTCGCCCCCGGCGCCGATCTGGAGCAGGCTCGCGCCGAGCTGCGCACCGCCCACGCGACGATGGTCAAGGACCATCCCGAAGCCTATTCGCCGAAAGCGGATTTTCGGATCGACGTCGTGCGCCTCCGCGATCAGATCACCTCGAACGCCAAGACCGTGCTGCTCGTCCTGCTCGCCGCCTCGGGACTGGTCTTCATCATCGCGTGTTCCAATGTCGCCAATCTGATTCTCGCGCGCACTGTCCGCCGCGAAGGCGAGTTGTCCGTCCGCGCGGCCCTCGGCGCATCGACCTGGGCGCTCCGCCGGACCCTGCTCGCCGAAAGTCTCTTGTTGTGCGGCATCGGCGCGACCCTCGGCGTGCTGATCGCGCGCCCGATGGTGGCCGTCCTCGCTCGCTATGCTTCCCGCTTCTCGGTCCGTGCACTGGATCTGACGGTCGATTCCAGCATGGTCTGGGTCGGTGCGCTCCTCGCGGTCGTGGCAGCGGTGCTCCTCGCGTTTGTTCCCCGCCTCCCATCGGCCGGCGCGGCGCACGGATTCGGTCTGGCCAGCGGCGGTGTCCGGATCACCGGCGGAACGCGCCGCCGCCTCCGGGTCTTCGCGGTGGTACAAATCGCCGCGTGCTTTGTGCTGCTGGCCGGCGCCAGCATGTTGCTCAAGACGCTGCTCTCGCTTCAGGCCAACCAGACCGGATTCGATACTCGCCATGTCCTCGCGGTCAACGTGCCGGTAATGTCGTACGGACGCTCGCCCGAGCAAATCGTCGGCTTCTATAAGGAAACGATGCGGCGCATAGCGGAGCTGCCTGGCGTCGATAACGTCGCAGTCGGCACCGTCGTCCCTTGGCGCGACAAGGGCGTTTTCGGCCCCGGTTTCGAGTTCTCCGCCGATGGCCACGTGCGCGCGGCAGGCGAGGAAGACCCTCGCGGGCGCTTCCGGACCGTCTCGCCCGGATTTTTCGCGTCGCTCGGCGTTCCCATCCTCGCTGGGCGCGATTTTAACGACGCCGATCGCAAAGGCAGTGAATCGGTCGTGATCGTGAGCCAAAGCCTGGCGCAGCGCATGTTCCCGAACCAGGACGCGGTCAACCGGCACATGATGTGGACCGATCCCGTGATGAAGTTCATCGACGTCGCGACCACGCCCCGGCGCATCGTCGGCGTGGCAGCCGATGTCGACGACGAAAATGTGGTGCCCGGCCCGGCCCTCACCGTCTATCACCCCTTCGCGCAGGAAATTTTCGGAGGCCGCCTGTTTGTCCACGCGCGCACCGATCCCTACACCCTGGTGACGCCCCTGACTCGCATCATCCGCGACATGTCTGTCGACCAGGTCGTGGAACGCGCGGCCACTCTCGAAGATGTTCGCGCGGAAGTGCTCACGCCGGACCGTCTGAACGCGCTGGTCTTCGGCGTCTTCGCGGCCGTCGCCCTCTTGATTGCGGTCGTCGGTGTCGCGGGCGTGCTGGCGTTCTCCGTAAGCGGGCGGACGCGTGAATTCGGCATCCGTCTCGCCATCGGATCGCAGCCGAGGGACCTGGTGACCAGCGTCATCGCCGAAGGCGCGTGGATGGCCACGGCGGGAATCGTCGCCGGTGGCGTGTGCGGGTTCGCGCTCGCAACCCTGACGGCCAGCTATTTCCCGGACCTGCGCATGCCCGGAGCCCTCCCGGTCGTCGGCTCCGCCGTGCTTCTTCTTGCCGCCGCAGTCATCGCCTCCGTCCTCCCAGCCGCCCGAGCCGCCCGCGTCGACGTAATGCAAGCCCTCCGCTCCGACTGATAAGAAACTCCTGCCCCTTTATCATTGCCCCGCCGCTTGTGGCGCGCGCACTCTTGCGTGCCGCGTCGACACTAGTGTCGCCGCTCTGGCCCACCGCGCTCTACCGAGCCGTGACCGGAGGGAGCGGTGCCACATAATCCCCTACCGCACCTTCCCGGCATATTACTACCCCTCCCTCGGCCGATAAGCCTCAGTGTGGAATCCTGGCGCAGCCGATTGATGACCGCGACAGCGGTGTTGTTCTTCCTGACACCTGCATCCTTTGCCCAAACACGTACCGACTGGCACTTCTGGGCGGCAGCCGACGGACTGAAAGAGTCTTATAGCCGCACAATGTCCATCGGCGCGGATGGGTGCCTTTACATCCGGCACGGCGCCGTCACCTCAAGGACCGTTATGGACGGATACAATGTCGTCCAGACTCCCGAAGCCCGCCGCGGAACCGCAATTGTGTGGAGCCGCTGGGCGCGAATCTAGGCATGAACGGAAGTTGTTGGGGTCGCCAAGGATTCTCAGGAAATCTGAGAAATCTCCGTCTGTCCCGGTTTGTTCCGAGGAAACCCCCTTTATGGACGTCCCGCCCAGGGCCTCTTCTATTGTGGGCTGATGCAGACTGGTAGGCTTGCCCCTCCTCCAAAAAAACTGATCGTTACGTTTGAGTAGACGCCGAAGGAGAATCCGTTCTCTGCTAGGCCGCAAATCGTCGGCAGGTCGGCGGCGGTGTAGGTGGGAAGCGTGATGTTTATCTGGTAGAGACCAACTTCTCCGGGCACAAGCCATGCAGAGGCGGCTGGATGCCCGGGCGGAGGGGTGAATGGCGGGCAGGGGCTGCTGCAGCCCTGGGACCATGGATAGGTTGCACCCACGTTTGGACTTATTAGGAAGCTTATATTCGACAATCTAAAGTCGACCTGAGGAGCAGGGGCCGGCGTAACAGTTCCAGTAGGCACGGGAGGAGTCGTAGATCCCATACCTGTTGCATAAACCACGATCGTTTCCCCAGAGGAGACTTGGACGGAGGTCGCGCCGTGGCTGTAAACGGACGCAAGAGCGCCAGAGGCGTGGGTGACTAGAGGAAGGCAAATTGGAAGCCCGAACGAAGTTGTTGACGAAGGGGCCGCGAAAATGCTATCGCAGCTTGTGAGAATGTGAGGGATGCCTCCAATTACCGGCATCGATTGTGAGTCGGCACCGTTCACGGAGATTACGAGTGTCGGTGCGTTCATCGTTGCGTCGTAGAAGGGAACTTGAACGGTGATAGCGGTAGAGAAGCATTCATTGGTAGTTCCAGTGGTGCATGTTGGCGTCTGTCTAATGGAAAATATTGCGAAGGGGTAAGTGTTCGCGCCTTGTTGAAACCGGGCGGATATCCCTCCGAGCGATGTCGGCAGCGGCGTGGAGGAAGCAAAGACAGGCGAAGGGAAACGGAGGCTCAGGCCGGACACGAACAGTGTGGTGACTTGCCCGGGGGCAAGCGCCACCGGGGTAGGATTTGAGTATCCCGCGCCAGTGAGCGTCAGCTGCGCAGAGGCCACGCTTGCGAAGAGGACGAGCGGCAGGAGGTTATGGAGGTTTCTAGTCATAGTGTTTGCCCCTACTGAACGCTAAGTGAGAGGGAAACCGGGGAAACCGGGACAGACGGACATTTCTCAGATTTTTCAGCGTGGCATCGCTCCTCACGGGCATTCCTTTCCCTGGTTTTTTAATCGCCAGCTTTCCATTGGGTTTTCCTTCGCGAGGAATATGAGAAATATCCGTCTCCGATTCCCCGCACGCAAAACCACGTCGTTTATACGTTTGCGCTGCTACACCAATTTCATGGTCAATTAAGGCTCCGTCAAGGCACATTTCTGACGTTTTATGGCGTTTTAAGGCACGAAAAAGTAGCGGTTAAATGAAAAAATACCGGCGCGGAGAAGCACACCGAGTCGAGCCGGTCCCGGGGCGGCGACACAAGTGTCGACGCGGCACGCACGAGTGCGCGCCACATTTCATTTAGCGCCGTTGCAGCATTAGTCGGATCTACAGTGCAATTTTTACTTGCGCTGTAAGATTAGCGTGATTGGCTTGCGGTCTGGCCTGACGACGTTCACGACCATCGTGCCATCGGCTCCGAGGGCATAGCTTTCAACAGTGGTCGCGCCGGATTCGGTGGTGGTCACTTTCAGAACGTCGTGATCCCAACGGGTCTTGCTCTTGAGATTTTTGCCGGTGTGAATCGTGGCGCTGTTCTGGCTGTCGGTCATATCGCGGTAGAAGAAAGTCTCGGTGGCGCCCTCATAAGCAAAGCTGCGGGAGACGGCGATGTTGCCCTGCCGCTCGTCGATGGTCACGGTGCCGGTTTGCATGACGGGCTGGCCGGCGAAATCGCTCTTGGTGGGCACCAGCGTCCAGGTGCCGTTCAGAGCGGTGTGGTCGTTCGCGAAAGCGGAGAATGCGAAGAGTATAGCGGTCAGGGTGGCTCGTTTAAGGGTCGTCATGATTAATCCTCCCTCGTACTAAAAGCACGTGTGGGGCCATTCCAGGCTTTCAGGCCATCTTCAGGGATGGACGATACCATTGCAATGAATGATCAAGTACATTTTTCCCCTGTTCCTCCTACAATTTTCTCTCCTGGCGCAGACTGGGACCTTGACGGGACAGGTCACCGACGAGAGCGGAGCGGTAGTTCCCAAAGCGACGGTTACGATCACGGGTTCACGTGGCTTGGCGAAGACCGCGACATCAGGCGATAACGGATCGTACTCGTTGGGCGGTCTTACGCCCGGCGATTACGCGGTGCAGGCCAGTGCGCCGGATCTGGCGATGGCGCAGGCGGTGAAGATCGCCGTGAAGGGCGGCGCGCAGGTTTTGAATCTCCAATTGAAAGTTCGAGCCACGGAGCAACAGGTCACGGTGCGGGAAAACACCGGCCCGGCGATCGCTACCGACGCTTCGTCGAATGCCAGTGCGCTGGTGCTGAAGGGCGACGATCTGGACGCGCTGGGCGATTCTCCAGAGGATTTGCAGGCGGACTTGCAGGCGCTCGCCGGGCCTTCGGCTGGGCCTGGGGGCGGATCGATTTTCATCGACGGGTTCAGCGGAGGGGAGCTGCCGCCGAAGAGCTCGATTCGCGAAATTCGAATTAATCAGAATCCGTTTTCGCCGGAATACGACAAGCTTGGGTTCGGGCGAATTGAGATTTTCACCAAGCCGGGCACGGATAATTGGCGAGGGTCGATTAATTACAATTTGCAAGATCAGGTTTTTAATTCGCGAAATCCATATTCGGCACAGAAGGCGCCGCTGTTGTTGAACGAGTTCGAGGGTGGGATGAGCGGGCCGCTGAGCCATCGCATGTCGTTTACGCTCGATGCGCAGAGGGAGAAGGTCGATAACGGATCGATTGTTAATGCGGTGACGCTCGATCCGCAGACGTACGCTGTGACCCCGTTTAATGCCGTGCGGACGACGCCACAGCTAAGGGTCAACGTGACGCCGCGCGTCGATTATCAACTCAATTCGAACAATACTCTGTCGTTTCGTTACGGGTTCACGCATATGGATATTGTCGATGCGGGAATTGGGAGCTTCGATCTGGTTTCTCGCGGGTACCATTTGCAGATGAACAACCAAACGGTGCAGGCTACGGAGACCGCGGTATTGGGCGCTAGCGTGAATGAGACGCGATTCCAGTATTTCCGCAGCGGGCTCGATACTACGGCGAATAGTTTGAGTCCGGCGGTTCTGGTGCTCGGGTCGTTTAACGGGGGCGGGTCGCAGACGGGGCATGCTTCGAATATCCAGAACAGCTTCGAGTTTCAGAATTACACTTCTATGATTCACGGCGCGCATTCCTGGAAGTTCGGCGTACGGGTGCGCAGCCAGTGGATCGACAATATTTCCGCGCAGAATTTCGGGGGGACGTTTACGTTCGGAGGCGGGCTGGCTCCGGTGCTCGATGCGAATAACAATCCTCAGCTCGATCCATCGGGGCAGCCGGTGCTCGCGGCGATTCAGGGGATCGACCGGTATCGGCGGACGCTGCTGCTGGAGTTGGCAGGATTTTCGCCGGCACAGGCTGCCGCTCTTGGCGGGGGTCCCACGCAGTTCAGCATTGGCGCCGGTACTCCTGGAATTTCCGTGCATCAGGAGGATGTGGGAGTATTCGTCGGCGACGATTGGCGGGTGCGGCCGAATCTTACGCTGAACCTCGGGCTGCGGTATGAAGCTCAGACGAATATTCGCGATCGGCAGGACTGGGCTCCGCGAATCGGGTTGGCGTGGGCGCCGGGCGCAAAGAGCCTCAAGCCAAAGACGGTGATCCGAACCGGATTCGGAATGTTCTACGACCGTTTCGCCCTTGCGAACACGCTGACGGCGCAACGATTCAATGGCAGCGTGCAGCAGCAGTACGTGGTGACGAATCCTACGTTTTTCCCGAATATTCCGGCGGTCGCGTCGCTCGGCGGGTTGCAATCGACGCAGGTGGTCCAGGAAGTGAGCGCGCAACTGCGGGCGCCGTACATCATGCAGTCGGCGCTGTCGGTCGAACGGCAGTTGCCGGATAACACCACGCTCGCGGCGACTTATACGAACTCCCATGGACTGCATGAGCTGCGGTCGGAAGACATCAACGCGCCTTTGCCTGGCACATACAATCCGAATCTCCGAGGTAGCGGAGTATTTCCGTTTGGCAAATCGGATCCGCTGTTCCTGATGACCTCTTCGGGGTTGTACAACCAGAATCAGTTGATGTTCAACGTCAATACCAAAGTGAATGCCAACGTATCGCTTTATGGGTTCTATGTGTTGAATCACGCCATGAGCAATTCGGACGGATTGGGAACCTTTCCGGGAAACCCGTACAACTTCTCGGGCGAATATGGCAACGCGTCGACCGACGTGCGGCAGCGCGTTAATTTCGGCGGATCGCTCAACATGAGGTGGCACATCCGCATCAGTCCCTACATGAATATTCAAACGGGCGCGCCGTTCGACATTACTACGGGGAGCGATCCTTTCGGCACTACTCTCTTCAATTCGCGCCCCGGCATCGTCACGGGCGAGAGCGTCGCGGGGGCGATCCAGACGCGATATGGGTTGCTGGACCCGAATCCGACGGCGAATGAGAAGCTGCTTCCGCGCAACTACGGCAGAGGACCGGGGCTGGTCACGATGAACATGCGGATTGGGAAGACCTGGGGCTTCGGATCGGAGCGCGGCGGGACCGCGAAGATGGTCGAGACGGGACCAAGCACACCGCGTCCTCCAGGCAGTCCGGGGAATGGCGGCGGCCTGATGGGTGGGGTCGCGGGAACCAGGCGGCGTTATAACCTGACGGTCTCGGCGTCGATACGCAATCTGACGAACCACAACAATCCTGGCCCGATCATCGGCAACATTACCTCGCCACTATTCGGCTTGGCAAATCAATCGGCGGGGAGCGGTGGCGGCAGCGGGATATCGGAGAGCGCCAACAATCGGCGGATAGAGTGGCAGATCCGCTTCGCGTTTTAGAAAGTGGGGCGGTCCCCCTGGACCGCAGCCGACGCCCTCGTCGGCTTCTTGTGTTGGCGGAGGCGGACCAGGGGGTCCGCCGCGGGCGAGGGCGCCCGCCCCACCCAAATAAAAGGGCCCCTTTTGAGAAGTCTTTCAGTGTATGATTCTGGTTTGCGGCTCGTCAAATGAAAGGACTCACAAATGCGCTTTGACTATCGTTCCACTTTTGCAACGGTTGTTCTCCTACTTATCCCTGCGTTGAGCAACGCTCAGGATGAAACTTCCCGCAGCATTGCGGGCGGCGGCGTCTCCGTCCCAGGCTGGACTGGAAAAATCGATGCCTCTGAACAGAAACAGGGCAAGACACTCAACGATGCGAAATTGGCCAAGGAAGGGAATGGATTCCATGTGATCACCGGGCCCGCGGTGACGTATTGGAATCCCGCGAATCAGGCGGCAGGCAGCTACACCGTGAAAGCCACGTTCCATGAACCGAAGTACATGAATCTCAATAGTCACCCGCACCCGTACGGCATTGTGATCGCGGGGGCAGGGTTGGGCACGGACAAGGAGAGCTATCTCTATTGCGCCGCGTATGGCAGCGGCACCTTCATTGTGCGCGGGTTTGGTCCCGAGCCGTTTCAGATGAACGGCAGGCGCGGCGAGGCGAACGCGGCGGTGCATAAGGCGGCGGCAGTGGGAGAGCCGGTCACGCAAGACATTGCGATATCCGTTACCCCCGCGCGCGTGGAGTGCTCGATTAATGGGACCGTTGTTGCCGGATACGATAAGGCCGCGGTCGTTGCTGCGGGAAAGCTTGCCTCTTCGGATGGCATCTACGGGCTTCGGTTTGCGCACAATACCGAGGTGATCGTCACCGGGTTCGGCATGACGAAGAACTAGTGTCTCCTCGCTGACGGGTTCTGGTGTAGGCGCTCGGGCGTAGACACGAGTGTCAACGCGGCACGCACGAGTGCGCGCGCCACATCGGCCCGACGTGGTCACAGGAAGGGACGACCAGGTTATGAACTCATTGCGCAGGAACGCTCTAAACCGCCGTCAGTTTTTGCAGACTGCGGGCTCTGTCGCCGCAGCCGGAGTCACGGGTCTCGCCGCTGTGCGCGGCGTATCGATTATCGTGAATCCGCGCGATGAAGTCGCAAACGCGGATCCGGCAAGATGGGCGGTAAACGAACTCGAACGTTGCCTGACCACATCTGGTGTGGCTGTCGAGAGGCGCGCGCGGGCCGCCGACGCAAAGACCGGCAATCAGTGCATCGTGGTTGCTGGTTCAAGATCTCCCGAGGCCACAGATATTCTCAAACAGGCTGGGGTGACAGTTCCTGAAGTACCGGAAGCACTTGGGTTGGTACCTGGGAAAGGCGCGTTGCTGGCGTGCGGTTTTGACTCCCGAGGGCTAGTCTACGCGCTGCTCGAATTAGTGGACCGGGTGCAAAACGGCACCGATTTCTCCCTCTCCAAGCCCGTGATCGAGCGCCCGGCGAATGCGATTCGCGGCATCAGCAAACTATTCTCCAGCGACGTCGAGGATAGCCGCTGGTTCAACGATCGCGAGATGTGGCCGCAGTACTTGACCATGCTCGCCACAAACCGCTTCAACCGGTTTCATCTGGCGCTCGGCATCGGCTATGACTTTATCCGCAACGTTACCGATGCCTACTTTTTGTTCGCCTATCCATTTTTTATCAATGTGCCCGGTTACAACGTGCGGGTTCCGCAATTGCCGGATGCGGAACGCGACCAAAACCTCAAGATGCTGCAATTCATCTCCGAGCAAACCGTGGCCCGAGGGATGCGGTTCCAGTTGGGTCTCTGGATGCATGGGTATGAATGGATCGACAGTCCGAAGCCCAATTACACCATTCAAGGACTGGCGCGCGAGACCCACGGGCCCTACTGCCGCGATGCCGTCCGCGCCCTTCTGAAGGCGTGTCCGGCCATCGGCGGCATCACGTTCCGGATTCACGGCGAGAGCGGAGTTGAAGAAGGAAGTTACGACTTCTGGAAAAACGTTTTCGATGGCGTGGCGACCTGCGGCCGCGAGGTCGAGATCGATATGCACGCCAAGGGCATGGATGAGACCATGCTGAAGCTGGCGGTGGCAACCGGGCTGCCCGTGAAGGTCTCCCCCAAGTACTGGGCGGAACATATGGGCATGCCCTACCATCAGGCGGATATTCGGGCGGTGGAGCAGCCTAAGGCGGGGCGGACGGCACCGGGGCTCATGAAATTCAGCGCTGGCTCCCGCAGTTTTCTCCGCTACGGCTATGGGGATCTTCTGCGCGAAGATCGCCAGTGGGGTGTGCTGCTTCGAATCTGGCCGGGGACGCAGCGTCTGCTGCTGTGGGGAGATCCGCTGACCGCGGCCGCACATTCGCGCGCGTTCAGCTTCTGCGGCAGCGAGGGCGTCGACATCATGGAGCCTCTCTCGTTCAAAGGCCGGAGGGGGTCGGGGATTGCGGGCGGGCTTGCAGGCGATCGATGCGCTTATGCAGACCCGTCTCTCAAATCACGCTGGGATTGGGAGAAGTATCTCTACAGCTACCGCGTGTGGGGACGGCTGCTCTACAATCCCGATGCGGAACCGGAAGTGTGGCAGAGATATTTGCAGAAACAGTTCGGGCCGGGGGCGCCTGGGATGGAAGCCGCGCTGGCCAACGCGAGCCGCATCCTTCCGACCGTCACGACGGCCCACCTTCCGTCCGCCGCAAATAACAGTTATTGGCCGGAAGTATATTTCAACCAGTCGATGATCGATCCCGATCACCCCGCTCCCTACACGGACTCGCCTGCTCCCAAAGTGTTTGGCAACGTCAGCCCGCTCGATCCGCAATTATTTTCCCGCATCAACGACTATGCGGACGGACTGCTTACAGGCGAATGCAGCGGGAAATATTCGCCCATTGAAGTCGCACAGTGGATTGAAGACTACGCCTCAAGAGCGGTAAAAGGCCTTGCGGAAGCGGATGCGCTGGTCGCGGCGAAGAACCGGCCCGAATACCGCAGGATGGTCGAGGATGTCGCGATTCAAGCTGGATTAGGCCGGTTTTTTGGAGCGAAGTTTCGAAGCGGCGTGCTGTACCGGATCTATGAACGCACGGGAAATCGCACGGCTCTTGAGGAGTCGCTCAAAGCGTATCGCGCGGCGAGAACTTTCTGGTCGGAATTAGCGAATCGCGCGAAGAGCGTTTACGTGTCCGACATCACAGTCGGAGAACACGAGCAATTGCGCGGTCACTGGCTCGACCGGCTGCCGAGGATCAATGTCGATATTGTTTTGATGGCGCAGCAGGCGGATCGGGCAAAGATCGGAGACGCATCGCCGGAGCGGGTGGAATCTGCGATTAAGGCCGCACTGGGACGTCCACGGCGCAGCACTCTCGCTTGCCAGCATCGGCCTGCCGCGAAGTTTCACGCCGGGCAACCGCTTCGAATAGAATTGTCTGTCGAGAAAGCGTCACGTGCCGATAAAAGCGAGGTCGCGGCGCGCTTGTATTATCGCCACGTCTCGCAAGCGGAAAGGTACGAGTCGGTTGAAATGCAGCCCGGCGACGGACGTTATCGCGCCACGGTCCCGGCCAGCTACACGAATTCGCCTTATCCGCTGGAGTATTACTTCGAACTGAAGCACGGGCCGGAATCGGCCTGGATTTTCCCCGGATTCCGGGAGGATTTGACGGGCCAACCGTATTTCGTCGTTCGGATTTGAGAGAGACAAAGTCTCACCTCGATCTACTTCAGAAGTGTGCTCGCAGAAATAACAGAGCCTGCCAGCTTCCTGGTCGACCCTGCCGATGTGACTGGACTTCGCGGCGTGTTGGCGAAGCTGGCGGGTCTCGGATACTCCGAGAGTCTCGTAAGCGCGCGTCTCGGATTGGAGGACCTTGCCGATCTCCAGTGGCGTCTCGTAACGATATTGCGCGCGGATCGTTTGGCTGGCCGCGATCCGCTTGCTCTGGCGATCGATTTATTTCTGTTGCAAGGGACGCTTCCGATGGAGGAACTCGACCGGTTGTTCGTTTCGTCCGAACGCGATGTGCTGATCCGAGCCGGGCTGCTCGCCATCGATGAGACGGGGCAAGCTCGGGCTCGTGCGTCGCTCTATCCCGTCGGCGATCGGCTGATCTTTTCAGACCACGCGTGGCCGGAGCTTCCGCATCCGGGGTATGCGACGGTTCCGTACGATCAGGTTATGGGAGTTGGCCTCGATAGCCGCCATCTTGCGCGCTGTACCACTCGCCGGCCGTTTCGCGCCGCGCTCGACCTGTGTACCGGCTCCGGCATCCATGCGCTGCTCGCTTCCTCCCATACCGAGCGCGTGTGCGCGATCGATATCAATCCTCGTGCGGCCCGCTGCACACGCTTCAACGCCCAAGTCTCGGGCATCAACAACCTGGAAGTCGCGGTCGACGATCTTTTCGAAGCCGTGCGCGGCCAGCGTTTCGATTTGATCACGGCGAATCCTCCGTTTGTGCCATCGCCTGTGAACACATTAAGATTTCGGGACGGAGGGCGGTCGGGAGAAGACATCCAGAAACGAATCGTCGCAGGCTTGCCGCATCACCTTGCGCCGGGTGGCATTGCGCAGATTGTCACGCAGCTCGGCGAGCGTGAACAGGAGCCGCTGGTCAACCGATTGCGCGAATGGCTCGACGGCGCGCCGATGGACATCTATATTCTCCGCCTGAGCGAACATGCTGCTGCAAAATACGCCATCGGACATGCCAAAGGTGACAACTACCAGGCATTCCTAGACTCAATTGAGGAGTGGGCAAGGAATCTTCGAGCACAGGGCTATATCCGGGTGGTTTCGGTGGTCATTTCTTTCGAGTGGAGTGATTCTGCTTACGGCCCGCCATGGGAGCGGGTCGACGAATCCCCGCCGCCGCGCCGCGCCGCGGGTGCGGAGATCGATGCGGCATTTCTGGCGGAACGATTGATACGGCACCCCGATTTCGAGCGGGTCCTCAAACAGAGCGGGGTGTGCCTCGCCGGACCGATCGCGCTTCTCGACGCGCGAGTGCTCGGTAGTGATATACGCGCGAAAGCCAAGGTAACTTTGATGGGACAGGCATTGTCGATTGAACATCAGCTCGATCCGGTGGAGCGAGAGATCCTGGATCGAATGGGCGGGCGCATTCAAGTGCCCGACGAGCCAGCCGCGATCGCGGCGATACGGTCGCTGCTGCGACGCAGGCTGGTCCGTATTGACCCTTAATTGCCCTTAAATGTCGCTGTGCGAGGCCTTATTCGAGCTTAAAAACGGCTATTTCGACGGCTTCACGTACTCTTTCGGGAACTGTACAGGAGTTCCGCCGCGGCTCACGATAATATCGGCCATCCGTTGAATCGGCTTATCAAGCGGAATGTTGTCGCCGGTTTGAATAGGGGTTCTACCACGGGCATCTTTTTCATCGAGAGGAACACCGATATCAGCAAGATATTGAGCCAGTTCCGTCATCTCCGTTTGCGTCGCTCCGCTGGCGGGATTGCTGACGCACTGATGCATGGCGGTGCGGCCGCCGTTGTCGACGGCCTTTACATCTTTGTCGAATTCGAACGCGTATTTTGCGGCGTCCACACGACCGCTTGCGGCGGCGGCAAGCAGAAGACTGGCGCCATCCTGCGCTTTTATTTTCGGGTCCGCGCCGGCTTCAATCAGGGCACGCATGACGTCCACGCGATTGTTTCTGGCTCCGAGAAGAAGTGGGGTCTGGCCGCCGGCGACTGCGCGGAACCCGGCCGTGTTCGCCGGTTCCGTGCGAGCGTTCGGCTTCGCGCCCTTGGTCAGCAACTTCTTGACCAGGTCGAGCGCGCCCGATTGCGCGGCGACGTGCAACGGAGTGCTGCCGGTGCGATCCGCGATGTTGGGGTCGGCTCCGCCATCGAGCAGCGCTATCGAGGCCGCGTAGCTGCGGTTCGTGGTTGCGATGGCCAATACCTTGGTTTTATCTGCGGGAGCATAGTCGGGATTCGCGCCGGCAATCAGGAGACGCTGCACCGAACGAGCGTCGTCTTTGAGCGCCGCGAAAACCAACGCCGTGAAACCGGACTTACTGGCCGCATTCACGTTCGCGCCTCTTTGAATCAGCAGGTCGACCACGGCGGCATGCCCTTCAGAGGCGGCCCACATGAGCGCGTTTTGAAGACTCTTCGGCTCAGAGCCATTGATGTCGGCGCCGCGATCGAGCAGCATCCTGACTTCTTCCACGCTCCCCGCGCCGGACGCGATCATCAGTGCCGTCTCGCCATTCCAACGCGTGGCTTTCGGGTCGGCGCCGGCTTTGAGGAGTTTTCCCGAGAGCGGCGCATCTCCGTTGGCAAGCGCGAGAGTGAGAGGCGTTTCCCCATAGTCGCCCGCGGTATTGATTTTGGCGCCCGCGGCCATCAGCTTTTCGGCCATGTCCGGCAAATCGAGAAACGCGGCCCATGCTAGCGCGGTGGCGCCGTCGGGGGCGGGAGCGTCGATATCCGCGCGCTCGGCGAGTAGCTTGTCGAACGCTTTGGCGTCGCGGCGCTTTACGGCATCGATGAGGCGGAGGTCGGATGCAGCCCAGGTTGTGGTGACGGCGAGGGTCAGTGCCAATGCGCACTTCACGAATCGACCGAGCCGGACCAGGGGGTCCGGCGCAGACGAGGGCGTCTGCCCCACAAGGAAAAGAAAGCTTGTTGGGGCGATCACCATCAGATCTCGGAAAGGTGCTGGACTTTGCCGGTACTATCGCCGAGTTTCTCGGTGGGAACGCCCGCCTTGTCGAGCATCGACAGGAGCAGGTTGTTCATGGGCGTCTCCTCGGCATAACGGATGTGCCGGCCACCTTTAAGTTTTCCGCAAGCGCCTCCAATCAGAGCCAGAGGCAGATTGGTGTGGGTGTGGCGATTCCCGTCGGAGATGCTGCTGCCGTAGAGGATCATGGAGTGATCGAGCAGCGTGCCGTCGCCGTCTGGAGTGGATTTCATCCGGTCGATCAAGTAAGCGAATTGATTTACGTGGTGGGTGTTGATCTGGATGGTTTTGGAAATCTTGTCCGGATCGTTCTGGTGATGGGTGCAGTTGTGATGGCCGTCGGAAATGCCGATTTCGCGGTAGCTGCGATTGCTGCCCTCGCGCGCCAGCATGAATGTGACCACCCTGGTCAGATCGGCCTGGTAGGCGATCACCATCAGATCCATCATCAGACGGGCATGATCGACGAACTCCTCCGGCGCGGACACCGGGAGGTTGATAACCGGGATCTTCGTCGCGGTCTTCTGCTCTTCGGCTTTCTGAATCCGGCGCTCGATATCGCGAATCGCGTCTAGATATTCCGTAAGCTTGTGGCGGTCGCCCCGGCCGAGCTTGGTTTCCATGCGATCCACGCTGCCCTTGACGAAATCGAGCAGGCTGCCACGTTGCCGCATCCAATCGAGGCGGGAGGCGGCATCGGTGCTGTCGCCGTCTCCGAAGAGGCGCTCGAACAGCGCACGCGGGTTCACCTCCATGGGATTGGGTGTGGTGGGGCTGCTCCAGGAAATCGTATTCGTGTAGGCGCAGCTATAACCAGAATCGCAACCACCGGCCAGGCTGGGGGCTTCCACTCCAATTTCGAGGGAGGAGAACTGCGTGTGCTTGGCCATTTCGCGCGCGGCGACCTGGTCCGCCGAGATGCCGGCGTGAATGTCGGCGCCTTCGGTCTTCTTCGGATGGACGCCTGTGAGCCAGGTCGCGCCGGCGCGGGCATGGTCGCCGCCGCCGTCCCCAAAGGAACGGCCGTTGATCTGCGCGAGATTGCTCAGAATCAGCGTGCGATCGCGGAAGGGCGCGAGGGCTTTCATGGTGGCGTTGAACTCGAAGGCGGCGCCTTCGCCCGAGGGGCTCCAGCCGGATTCGATGATTCCGTTCGGGACGTACACAAAGCCTAGACGGACCGGACTTGCGGCGCTGTTTGTCGTCCCGGCGAATGCGGGCACCATCGCGTCGAGAAATGGCAGCGCGACGACGGCGCCGGCTCCGCGCAGGAACGCACGGCGGGGCAGGTGTTTCTTGATAACCATCATTAATCCACCGATCTCCTCATTTGAAATGGAGTGCTCATCACCACTGCTGTAATCAAATCCCGCATACGGTAATCGCCGGCGTCGCATTTCCGCAAAATGGTTCGCACCGCTGGCTGATCGTAGAATTCGAGTCCCCTTCCCAAAGCGTACGTGAGAAGTTTCTCCGTAACGGTTGCGGCAAATTCCTCGCGCTTGGAAGTGGTCATTGCTTTTCTCAGGCCGGATGGGCCGTTAAACGTGGTTCCGTCCGGAAGTTTGCCGGAAGCATCGATCGCGGAACCGCCGTCCTGCGCGCGCCACTGCCCGATTCCATTGTAGTTCTCCAGAGCGAAGCCGATGGGATCCATCTTCGCGTGGCAACCGGCGCAGCCTGGACTGGCGCGATGCTGCTCCAGCGCCGCCCGCAAGCTGAGGCTATGGTTCCCGTTGGTGGTCGCGTCGAGCGGAGGCACATCGGGAGGAGGGGGCGGAGGCGGCGCGCCCAGCAGATTCTCGAGAACCCATTTCCCGCGCTGCACCACCGAGGTGCGGTTGGGAGGCGAGGTCACCGTAAGCAAACTGGCTTGCCCCAGCAGGCCTCCGCGGTTGGGATCCTGAAGCACCACACGGCGGAACTGCGAACCGTAGATATCTGGAATCCCGTAGTGCTTCGCCAGCCGCTCATTGAGGAACGTATAATTCGCGGTGAGCAGATCCAGAGCGCTGCGGTTTTCCCGCAAGACGCTTTCAAAAAACAACTCGGTTTCCCGCCGCATGCTCCAGCGGAGACTCTCATCAAAGTCGGCGAAAATGACAGGGTCCGGATTCACAGTCGCCAGATTGCGGATATAGAGCCACTGTCCGGCGAAGTTGGTGACGAGCGCGCTGGATTTGGGGTCGTCCAGCATCCGCTCGGCTTGCTGTTTGAGCACCTCGGGATTTGAGAGTTTGCCGGTGGTGCCCAGATCGAGTAACTCATCGTCTGGAACGCTGCTCCACAGGAAGAACGAGAGGCGGGAGGCGAGGTCTACGCCGGGGACGGGGCCGTAGGAGCCGGCCGGCGATTCGACGCGGAACAGGAAATCCGGAGAAACCAGAATCGCCTCAACCGCTTTCTGAATGCCGTACTCGAATCCGCCCTTGCGACGGGCTTGCTGGTAGAAGGCCAGCAACGGATTTACATCCGAATCGGTCATAGGGCGCCGGAATGCGTGGCGGCTGACTTTGGCGAGTATTTGACGGGCGCATCCGGTTTCTTCAGAAGGAGAAGCCGGGCGACAGACCAAAACCTTGCGGCGGCTTGGGGTATCGCCGGGGCCCGAGGCATTGTACGGTCCTGCGATGGAGAGGTTGGCGATCCGAGGCAATCCGCCCGCGACCCCTGGCGTGGTGGATCGCTTTAAGGACACGCCGTCGAGACGCAGATCCATTACTGACTGTGGCGCTTCGGTGGCCATGGGAACCGCGCGGGGTCCGCGCCCGGGGTTCGGCAAAATCTCCGGCCTGATCGATTCTCGCGGAAAGGTGACGGCCACGGTACGCAGGCCGGCCTTGATGGGAAGCCGCAGCTCGAACGGTTTTTCCTTGCTCGGAGAATTCGCATCCCCGAAATTGACCCGGAGAACGTATTCGGCATCGAGCGGGAAATAGTGGCGGACGGAGACGCCGCCCGCCGAGTTAAACGGAAGATCGTCGCTCACCCATTCCAGTCTCGCGGGGACCGGTGCGTTGCGGCCCGAGGCGCGGCGAGGCTCGAAAGCTTCTTCCACCGGCTTGATCGAGGGATCGCCGATCACCAGCCGGGAAATCTTGCGCGCGACCGATAAATAGCGGTCGAGAAGGGCGGGAGAAACCGACAGAACATCGCCGATATTATCGAAGCCATAGCCGGAATCGTCCACCGGCAAAAGAGAGCCGGGGTTGACATCCAGATCGAAAACATCGCGGACGGCGTTGCTGTACTCGGCGCGGTTGAGACGATGGATGACCGGACGCCCGGGATTGGGATGGGCGGCGGATTCCGCATCCAACGCGCCTTCGAGCCACTGCCGGAATCCGGTGGAAGCGGCGGAATCGGGACGAGGCGCTCCAGCCGGCGGCATCTGACCGGACTTCACTTTACGAAGCACCTTTTCGAGCAACTCGGCTTTGTCCGCAACGCTCGAAAGATCCAACCCCTGCAGCGTCACGTCGGCCGTCTTCAACTGGTTGTTGTGGCAACCGGCACAATAGCGCTGGAGCAGAGCCCGGTTCGAGGTGGCCGGATTTTGGCTCTGCGCATTCCCAAGGGGGACCAAGATCCCGAAACATACGACGAGGGCAACCAAAAACATGGGGCAGTCCTAATCGTACGCTAAAAGATCAAGAAATCCAAGGGAAGCATGGGTTCGCCGTGCAACCCTGTCGCCTTCCCGTGCAAAATCTGAGTGATGCGGCTGGAAAAATTACCGGGTGCGAACGTGTCTTCGAGCCAGATTTTGGGTGAACCAGCCGAGCTCAATGAGGCTTGGGCCCGGCGATCTGGGGTCCAATAAGACGGGGCCTGACGCGAAAGTCCGCCCCAGCGGATGCGGCGTCATCGCGGAAAGGCAGATCCTGACTGGATTTGCCGGCCACAATGATGGACTGCCCTGCATAAACGCCCAGCAAGAACGTCAGCAAAAGCCCAATCAGCAAAGCGGCGACGATCAAGAATGACAAGCCAGGGACCCACCCGAAGAAGACTATGATGCTCGTCATCAATCCCAGGAGCACAGTAGAGTAGAAGGTCATACTTCTTCTAAGGCAATTCGGATGCCATCGATGATTACAAAGGACAATCGCACCGTCTGGTATGCAAGGCCGCACAAGAAGTCGCCGAGCCGCTTACTTTACGGGCGGATCCGGCTTCTTAGCGTCCTTCTTATCGTCCTTTTTATTGTCTTTTTGATCGTCGGCAGCCACAGGCGGACGGAATCGCTGCGGCAAAACCGGCTTAGCGCTGGCAAGTTCCACCCAGGTTTGAAGCACTTTCTGCTGCTTCTCCGGATCGACCGTCAAATTGTAATGCTTACCCTGCGCGGAAGCAGTGAACACCGCGTGCCCATCGTCTCGCAGCGTGATCGTTCCCGGATCGGAGACCTTAAAATACCCTTCTTTAGGCCGCGCTGCATACAACGTCGCAACCATGGCCGGAGCCGGCGTGTCGTAGGGCATCGATTTGTAAGCCCGATACGCTGCAATCAAAGGATTATCCGGATTGGCCGCCATAAAATCCTTGTCGATGCTGGCCCCAGGGAACGGAATCGCGGCGCCGACCTCGGGGCTCACCGAATAAATCGGAGTAGGCCATTCGTCGAAAACCTTCCTGGCGGCAGCAATGTCAGCTTCGACGGTGCACGCCGTAACCAGATAGTTGGTCTTTGCCGCGATCAGTTCTTTCATCCCACGGAATTCCAGCGCCGCCGCGAGGTTGGTCGCCGGGCCGGCAAGGATGAAAAATCCATTCTTGTCGTACTGCGCTTCCAGATAATTCCGGAGCAGCGTATTGGGATCGCCAGTATCCCGCACCAGTTTCACGTGGTTCAAAAAGAGCGGCGTCCCATCCGCTTTCTTCAATGCGAAAGGCTCGGTGAAGGCGGGCGACGTGGCACCGGGCTGGCCGGAAGTTCGCATCCCCATCGGCGGAACCTGCGCGAAATTCCCCGCCGGGCCGCGATAATACCGCTCCACCATGTCGGTAAATCCAGCGACCGCGAGATTAGGACGGCTCATGGTCACAATCGCCACGCGGCAATCGTTCTTGCCCTGCAGGCCGTGCAGCAACGCCTGCGCGAGCACGCTGTCGATGGTGCTGAAATCCGAATCGAAAAACGCCCCGGCCGCTGGTTTGCCTCTACCGAATTGCATACGCGTCAGGAGAGATCCAAACCATCCATGTCAAGCCCCGCCAGCCGGCCGGTCGAATCGCCGAAGTGTTCCGTGGGAACGCCCATGCGGTCCATCATAGTCAGAAACAGATTACACATCGGTGTTTCGCGGCGGGCAAGCAGACGTCGGCCGGTTTTGAAACTGTTTCCGCCCTTGCCTAAAATGACGGTCGGCAGATCCTCGTGCAAGTGCGCGTTCGGATCCGAAAGACCCGCCCCGTAAACGATCATGCTGTTATCAAGCAGGCTCGAATCGCCTTCCTTCGTGCTCTTCATCTTTTCGATAAAGCCCGCGAACTGCTGCACGTGATACTCGTTAATCTTACGAACCTTTTCCAGAAGGTCCGGCAAGTTGCGGTGGTGCGTGCAAGGGTGGTGCCCATCGGAAATGCCGATTTCGCGATACGCCCGCGAACTGCCCTCGCGGGTCATCAGGAACGTAACGATGCGGGTCTGATCGGCCTGGAACGCCACGGCGATCATGTTCGACATCATCTTGAAGTGCTCGGCGAAATCCGCCGGGACGCCGTAGGGCTTGTCCATATGCGGATCGATCTGCTTGTTGTCCTTCTCGGCCCGCTCGATCTGCCGCTCCACTTCGCGGATTGACGAAAGATATTCGTCCAGCTTGCGGCGGTCAGTCGGTCCCAGATTCGATTCCAGCTTGTGAGTGTCTTCGGTAACGAAATCGAGAATGCTGCGGCGGTATTTCGCCTGCCGCATGCGCTCTTGCGGCGTCATGGGCTGCCCGGTTCCGAAAAGCCGTTCGAACAAGGCGCGCGGATCCAGAATCGGCGGCAGCGGTTGCGTTTCACTTCGCCATGCCAGATTGTTGGTGTACGCGCACGAATAGCCGGAATCGCAGTCCCCCGCCTGGCGCGCATCCTCCATTCCCAGTTCGATCGAGGGAAAGCGGGTCTGCCTGCCAATCTCATTCGCCACAATCTGATCGAACGAAATCCCGTTTTTGATCTCGACCAGCGACTTCTTCACTTGAATACCCGTGAGATACGATCCGCAGCAGCGGCCGTGATCGCCCGCGCCATCGAGCAGCGCCCGGCCCGTATTGTGGGTCAGGTTGCCGAGCTGGATCATATCGTCTTTATAAGGTTCCAGCGCTTTCAGAGTGCGCGGCAATGCCTGGAACTTGCCCTCATAGGAAGGATTCCAGGAATCCATGATCTGGCCGTTCGGCACGTAGAAAAACGCCATGCGTACCGGCGGCTTCGCCACAGCGCTGGCCCGGAGCGCGGGCACCATCGCGTCCAGAAAGGGTAGCCCGATCGCGGCGGTTCCGAGTCCGCGAAGAAACGTACGTCTGGGGAGCGCCTTAGGGGTGATCATTTCTCTGCAATCTCCTTCGGTCTGGCCTGCGGTATGGTCTTTTTCGATACGGGCATCTCGCCCCGCCGCGACTGGAACGGCAGGCTGCGCACCACCTCGTATACCAGGGTCTGAAAGCGGTAGCCGTCCGCTGCGAGCGTTTTATTAATCTGATCGATGCTGCGATTGTCGTACATTTGCATGCCGCGCCCGAGCGCATAGGTCATGATCTTCTCGATCAGGCAGCGCGATATTTGCGGCATGCTCGCCATTAGGATCGTGCGCATTTCCGCCGTCGTCTTGAACGATTTTCCATTCGGCATCGTCCCGCCTACATCGATCGGGAACTTGCCATCCATGGTGCGCCACTTACCGATGGCATCGTAGTTTTCGAGCCCAAAACCCAGCACGTCCATCTTGTTGTGGCACGACGCACAAATCGCATTGTTGCGGTGCTCTTCCAGTTGTTTGCGTATCGAAAACTCGGGCCCAATTTTTGACTCGTCGAACATCGGAGTATCGGGCGGCGGCGGCGGAACCGTTGTCCCCAGAATATTATTCAAAACGTATTTACCGCGAATGGTGGGCGATGTGCGGCTCGGATAACTCGAAACGGCCAGTACGCTCGCCTGCGAAAGGATTCCGCCCCGCTGGTCCGTGGTGAGTTCGACCCGTCGGAAGTCCGGACCCTTGACGCCCGAAATCCCATAAAACTTGGCAAGATCTTCGTTCAGAAACGTGTACTTCGCGTCGATGAATTCCGAAATCGGCCGGTTCTCGCTCAAAACGTGGTGGAAGAACATGTTGGTTTCGGTCCGCATCTCGTCTTTTAATTGCGGCGTCCAGGCCTTGAACTTCTGCGGATCGGGCGTGATTGAATCGAGGTTGCGAATCTCCAGCCACTGGCCCGCGAAATTGTCAGCGAATGCGCCAGCTTTCTTGTCCGTCATTATCCGCTTCACCTGCGCGTCGAGTGTCGCCCGGTCCCTCAGCTTGCCGGACTCGGCAAGACTCAGCAATTCGTCGTCGGGCATCGAACTCCACAAAAAATAGCTAAGGCGAGTGGCCAGCTCCGTATCCGAGAGCCGGTGCGCTTTTTCAGCGTCGAGCGGGTTCGGATCGCGTTCGATGCGGAACAGAAACGCGGGCGAAACCAGCATCGCTTCGAGCGCGAGCTGAATACCCTGTTCCGTCGACTGCCCCGACGATTTCGCCATCGCCACGAACTTCATCAGCGACCCGACTTCCACCTTTGTCACCGGACGGCGGTACGCATGGTGCGCCAGATTGGCGACGATCTTTTCCACGCAAGCGTGCCCCGAAGCCGGGTCGCAGATCAGAATCTTTTTGCGGCTGGCTTTCTCGACCTTGGCCGGATACGGCCCGACGAATGTAATCGTCCCGATGAACTTATTCTTCTTGTCGCTGTAGGCATCTTTTGGATCGATGGTCTTCACGAAGTCGTCGTTCAGGAATGCCGCGCGGAAAACGTGATCGCCCTCCGGCAAATAAACCCGCATCTCGCCGTCGGAAAACGGATTGAAGTAAACCAGCTTCGAAGGCTTCGTCTCCACGTCCATGGTGCCAAGCACCTGCCCGTCCATCCAGAAGCTCATTTGGACCGGTTTCGCGTCGGCCGCGCGCTCGCCGGGGAATCCGAACCGGACGATGTATTCGCCGTCGAAATCCACCCGGTGCGAAGCTTCCACGGTGCTGAAATCCAGCCTCCGCAATCCGCGGTTCTTGTCGTAAGCAGTCTCCAGCGGCTTCTTCGGCAGCGGATCGGCTCCCATGGCGCGCGACGCGATCGATTCTGCCGCGCTCATGTACCTTTCCATCAATACCGGCGAAATCGTCAGAATGTCGCCGATGTTGTCGAATCCATAACCCGAATCGTCAGTCGGGAAGTCTTTATCGGCGCGAAAGTCCAAGGCGAGAAGATCGCGAATGGTGTTCTTGTATTCGTTGCGATTGAGGCGTCGCGCCGTCACGCGGCCCGGATCCGGCTTCACCAACGCGTCGGCTTTGTCGAATTCGCCATGGATGAAATTCGTCAAGGCGGTCACTTGCGCCTGCGGAGGACGGGGAATACCTTTTGGCGGCATCTCGCCCGACTCGATTTTTTCGAGGATCGTGTCCCAGGCCGGCCGGTCTTCCGTAACCGTCGATGCCTCCATGTACGGCGCCAGATTTACGCCGCCCGACATCACCGTCGCGTTGTGGCAACCCGAACAAGTGTTTTTGAGAATCGGCTTGACGTTCTTTTCGAAGCCCGCGGTATCCGCCGCAGCGAGTGCGCCGCCGGGCAGAAGCAGCGCAGCGGACAGAACGAGGTATTTCGAATTCCAAGTCATCTGGATTGTGCGCCATATAAGCGCCCGCACCAATTATATATCGTTTCGATACCGTTTGGGGCTTAAACGGGTGCGCGAAGTAAGCGCTTGCAGCTAGGTATTCCTACCCGCGTGCGGCCCCGGTGGAATCGCGCACCACCAGCTCGGGTTCGATGACAAATTCTTTACCCAGCGTGTTCGTGTCCTTTGAGTCGGTCGCTAAACTGGTAAAGACGGTGTGGCCGATCCGATCGCGCGGGATGTGAACCGTGGTTAACGCCGGATAACAAAACTCCGAGAGCCTGAAATTGTCGAAACCGGTAACGGAAATGTCCTGCGGGACGCGAAGGCCGCGTTCGCGCAATTCTTTCAGCGCCCCCACGGCCATCAGATCGTTCACGCAGATGATCGCCGTCGGCGCCGGGCCACCCGATAAGATTTCACGGACCGCCTGGCGCCCTCCCTCAAGGCTGTCGGCGTCCGCCGCGACGCGAATCGTGGCGTCGGGGCACACGACCTGAACGGTATCGAAAAGCGCGCGCCGCCGCTCGTCGATGGGGCCGAGAACCGCGTGATGGCCGATAAACGCGAGTTGCTTGTGACCCAGCGCCGCCAGGTACTCGACGATTCGCTCCACCCCTCGCCGGTAATTCACGCGGATCTTGGTGATGTTTCCTCCAGCGGTTCCGACGTCATAGAAGACCATCGGCAGACGGCTCTCCGTCAGTTCATCGACGATGCTGTCTTCCATTTCGGAAACAATCGCGGCGAGTCCCGCCACACGGCGGCCCATCATCAACCGGATACTGGCGGTCAATTGTTCGGAACGATAGGCGGTATTCGCCAGCAGAACTTCATAGCCATGGGAGTGGCAATCTTCTTCCACTGCCCGGTAGACGTCCAGGAAGAACGGATTGTCGAGATTCGAAACGATCACCCCGATGGTACGGCTGCGGCCGCCCGCGAGGCTTCTTGCATGCAGGTTGGGATGATATTTTAGTTCGCTGACCGCCTTCATGACGCGCGATTTCGTCGAGCTCTTGACACTATCGACGCCATTCAGCACGCGCGAAACAGTGGCGGTGGAAACACCCGATTTTCGTGCCACTTCCTCCAGACTCATCGCAATTATTGTAACGCGGGTGGTGTCTGGGTATGGCTGAAGAACTCGCTCGAAACTCCGCTCCCTATGGTCGCGGCTCGCTAAGCATCTGATAACTGGCAGCCTCGGCAGCGAGCCGTGACCGTAGGGAGCGGTGTATGTGAGAAACGCGCTGGCGACGTAAGTTCAACGCTGCGCCGCGGGCGCGGGAACGCGGAAGTGGCTGGTCACGCCGTTGACGGTCAGGATCGCGCCCACATAAGGCGAGCTTGTTGCCACTCCCGTTGGGTAAGTGAAATTCACCTGGTCGATAATCTCGCCGGGAGCAACGCCACAGTAGAGTACCGTGGCCGTTTGTCCGCCAATGGTGAACTGGCAACTGGATGGTCCACCGGGCACCTGCAATGCGGCGACTGGCGCAGGCACGCCAGTCTGCAACGGCGAAGCTTTTGGCCCAAGTCCATTTGCCCAGAGCTGATAGGAGGAGCCTGCCTGAACAGCGCATTCCGACGAGGGCGTCGCACATCCGTCGGCGACATTACCCGTGACCCAGGCGACGCCATTCACGAACTCGCTCAGAAAAAACGAAGGAGAAGCCGTCGAGGCAACCGTCACCTGCTCCACGTTGCTGTCCGCGCCATTCCACGTCACCTTCACGGGCAACGCCAGCGCGGGCGTGGTTTCCCAAGGAATCTGAAAGTTGATCTGGGTCGGCGAAACGTATATCAGCGGGGCGTGGATGCCGTTGACGCTCACCGTGGCACCTGCCACCGTGGTTGGAAAACCTTGGCCAGGTCCGGGGGCCGGAATCAGGTGAACCGCGTCCGCCAGATTAGTGCCGTAGAGTGCCGCCAAGCTTCCCGGCGAGATCGCCCCGAGGTACGACGCCGCGTTCACAATGCGCCCAGGCGCGATCACCGGTGTTGTCGCCGGAACCGCAGTCGCCTGATAGACACGTACATAATCCACCAGCATTTCCTGTGGGAACGCGACAGCAGCGTCCGGCGTGCCCAGAAAAGTACTTTGACCGCCAATCGCCAGGTTCAGCAAAAGGAAGGCTGGAGCGTTGAAGACCCATTGCCCTCCCGCAGGCAGCGATGCCGGCGTCACCGTGTTATAGGCGATGCCGTCGACCGACCAGACAATGGAATCCTGCGACCACTGAATCGCATACATGTGGTAGTCGTCGTAAACCGTCTCGCCGAACGGCAACGAATACGATGCGGATAGCGATGCGACGTTCTGGAAGCCGGGGCCGTGCGGCGTTCCATTGTTGATGGTGGCGTTGTTGTGGAAGGTCCCGAAGTTTTCCATGATGTCGACCTCGCCGCATGTGGGCCACCCCACGGTTCCAATGTTTTCGCCCAACATCCAGAAGGCGGGCCACACGCCCTTGCCGAAAGGAAGCTTGATGCGAGCCTCGATCAGCCCGTATTGCCAACTGAGATCGGCCGTGCGGGTGGAGGCGCCCGGCGCACCGGTTTGCAGGCGAGTTGAAGTATAGTTGCCCTGTGCGTCTTTGTTG
The DNA here is from genome assembly GCA_003170295.1 of Bryobacterales bacterium. GTDB lineage: Bacteria > Acidobacteriota > Terriglobia > Bryobacterales > Bryobacteraceae > Palsa-187. Next base: position 131,732 of record PNAJ01000115.1, read on the forward strand.
GCACGGATCACCAGGTTACCGTTGCCGTCCTGAAAGACGTTGCTCGCGGAATTGGTATAGGTTTCCGCTTCGCCGTTGCCCCATCCCCCGCCCCCGAGGTCGAAGTTCCAGTTCGAAGGGTTAGGCGGCGAGCCCGCCACGCCGTTGAACTCGTCGCTCCACACCAGCTGCCAGCCGCTGGACTGCGCCGCAGTCTGCGCACGAACAGCCGCGACGAGCAGCAAAATTAGTAGTGACGCCTTCCCGATTATGTTCTTCATACCATCACCTCCAGACTAGACCCGAATGAAACGGAAGTCACCATCGGTACAGTAACCGCCGCGCCCCTCTACTTTCCGTTGCTTGTGACGTTTCTCCCGTCCTCGGAGGCATGCTTGTTTCCGCCATGCATTACTTCCTTCGCTTCGTCTGTAACGTTCGGCACGTTCGTTTCACTAGGTTTCCATAGAAGGACAGATGAGCTGTTCCGGAGGAGGGTACCTGACATGGCTAATTCCAACCGAGAATCCATAGGATCTTGCGTTCGGTCGCAGGAAAGCGGCAGTGTCGTTGTGATGCTTTGGCGATGGTCCGTTGTGGCCGCTATTGGCCTGGCCCTCGCCTTCCCGGCGGCGGCACAGGTTCAGGTTGTCATCAACGACAAGTGGCCCATTCGCGGGAAAGATGGACCTACCTTGTCTCCGCCTCACGTTGAGCCAACCAACGAATGTTCCAAGAGCGTTTATGTGGATGGGTTCGTGCCCCATGCGACGATTACCGTTTTTCGCGGCGGAGCAACGATCGGAGGACCGTTTGCAACTTATTTCGGATTCGCCGATGTCCCCGTCGCGCAACTCCACACCGGGGACAACATCACGGCAACCCAAACCGTCAACGGCGTCACCAGCGCGCATTCCGCAATCATGGTTGTTGGAAAGATGCCCTCGACTCTGCCTCGACCCACGATGGAGCCTAAAATCTATGCCTGCGGGCGCGTCGCTCCGGTCCACAATCTCGTACCGGGCGTCACCGTCGAGGTTCGCGATCTCACGGCTCCCGCCGTCATCGGAACCGGCGCGACGCCGAACCTCTGGGGCGGCGACTGGGACCCGGTCGTAACCTCCGCTCTTGTGAAGGCTCATATGATTACCGCCAAGCAGAGTTCGTGCACCGGAGTGAACAGCGCGGATGCCGCACCGGTTGCCGTTTTAGTCGACCCGGCTCCGATAAAATTCCCCACCTTCGACACTCCGATCATCGGCAACGACGCCATCACGGCTCATGGACTCTACATCGGATCGCTGCTCAAGGCATTCCAGCCCGGGCCCATTGGATCTGGATTGTCTACCGCCGAATCCAACTGGATGGGGATCGCGACGATTAAGTCTGCGCCAGGCGTGACCATGGAGCAGGACCTTTGCACGCCCAGCCCGATGAGCCCGCCGGTGAACCCGACCAATAGTATACCTGCGCCGATTTTGGTCGGACCCATTTGTCCGGGCTCACCCGCGGCGATCGTGCGCAATACCACGATCAACGCCATCCTGGTTCTGCTGAAGAACAACGTGGTCGTGGGTTACGGCGGGGCCGCGCCGGGAGATGTTCCGTTGGACCTGGCGCCACCCGCGACCTTCGCGGAAAACGATGTCATCCAGGTGGTCCAATACATCGGATCGAATGTTGTATTTTCGAATACCATAACCGTTGGTTGCACCAGCACCATCACGTATCACAACGATGCAAATCGTACCGGCTGGAACCGGTCCGAAAATACACTCACACCCGCGAATGTGACTCCATCGACTTTCGGGTTCATTACCAAGGCAATTCTGGACGATCAGATCGACACGCAGCCATTAGTCGTGACCAATCAGGCGATCGAAGGGGAAGGCATCCACACCGTCGTTTATGTCGCCACCGAAGGCAATACCGTCTATGCCCTCGATTCCTGGTCCGGCAGCGTCCTCAAGTTCGCCCACCTCGGAGCGCCCATACCAGCCCCGCTGGGTTGTAATAACAACGGCCCCAATGTGGGCATTAACGGCACTCCGACCATCGATGTTCGCAGCCATACTCTGTACGTGATCGCTTACACGCTGATTGGCGGGAATCCGACTTACCAGTTGCACGCGCTCGATCTCAGCACGCTGAAGGATAAACCGGGGTCGCCCGTAACGGTCGCGGCAACTCACGGAGCCTTCAGTTTCAATGCGTCGGTGCAGCGCCAGCGAGCCGCCCTCTTGCTCACCCACGGGAACGTGTACGCCGCGTTCGCCAGCTTCTGCGACTGGAGTCACGACAAATCGCGCGGCTGGCTGCTCGGCTGGAATGCCTCCACCTTGGCTCCGCTCGCCGCCAATCAACTCAACGACACCTTGGCGACGTCGCCGGGCACGTTTTTCCTCTCTTCGATCTGGATGTCCGGGTATGGTGTGGCTGCCGATTCGACCGGCAACCTTTTCTTCACCACCGGCAACTCCGATCCGACGAGCTACACCGGTACTACCAACATCCAGGAGAGCGTGGTCAAAATACCCGGGGATCTTTCCAAAGTGGCCGACCTTTTCACGCCGTTTAACGTCGACTCGCTGGACGTAGGCGATACCGACTACGGCTCGGGCGGCGTCATGGTATTGCCGGATCAGCCCGGACCGGTTCCGCATGTGGCCGTAGCGGCTGGCAAGGACGGGCGCAATTTCATCCTGAATCGCGACAAGATGGGCGGTTTCCACAATCCCGACATACCCAAGTTCGTGGTGGTGGACGCCTGCTGGTGCGGGCCTTCGTACTACCAGGGATCGGACCTCGTCGGACGCGTAGTGAGCAGCGGCGGATTCAAGGCGCAGACATGGAAGGTGAATACCGCTCTCAGTCCGGCGCTCACGCACGAGGCATCCGGCTCGCTACCCGTTAGCAGTTCGCAACCAGATGGCGGATTCTTCACCACCGTCTCCTCCGACGGAACCAAGGTGAACACCCAGATCATCTGGGCAGTCGCGCGTCCAACGGGCAAGAACAACAATTTGACGCTTCTCGCATTCAACGGGACGGCCTCGGCAGGCTCGCTTGCGCAATTGTGGTCAGGTCCGGCAGGAACCTGGCCAGACCTGGGAGGGTCGCAACATCTGACCATCAGCGGCAATGCGAATCTGGTTCCCACGGTCGCGAATGGCAGAGTCTACGTACCCAGTTATGGTCAACTGTGGATCTTTGGCTTAAGAGCGAATCCTAAAGGTAAGGGCTTGAGCAGGTTCGAGCAGATCACGCAAGTGCCGGCGTTCGCGGCCCCGCCGAGCCCTCCGGGTGCTTCGTATTGGGGCACGATCAGGAGCGTGAATGGCGCTCGTATCACGATCTCGCTCCGCACGGGCAAAACGCTTCAGATCGACCTGAGCGAAGCAATGAAAACGGGCAGGATGATCAATCCGGTGGTCGGCGTCCACGTTGCCGCAAATGGGACGCTCGACAAGGGCGTTCTTCAAGCCCGAACATTAGCGCGCGCCAAGGCTCCCGCGAGCTGGGGCCCCGATACGGCCAAATAGGTAAAATTATGGTCATTTAAGCTTCATCAAGCCCCCTTTTCGTGCCATTTAAGGTCTTTTAAGGGCGTACAATGTGGGGCAGCCATGTTTACCGCGACCTCCGACCTGATTTTGCCCAGCACCACCACGGGATCGTTTCCGCGCCCGCGCTGGTTCGACGTGAGTATGTGGGGGCGGCCCCTCGACACCTGCATGCTCGACGTTCGCTTCCGCGAGAAGTTTCAGGACGCGATGGCGGTCTTGATCAACGACCAGGAGCGCGCCGGGCTTGATATTTTGACGCATGGCGATCTTCACGTCGATGAAGATATGGCCGGCCGGGCCTGGCATCATTATCCGCTGCAGCGATGGGCTGGGTTCGAGGGCGACCATCTGCAGCCTGAGGCGACCACCGCGCCGTGGCTTCACTATCCGCCGGGGACGCTGCTGAATGAGATCTACACCGGCTGGCGCTGGCCGCACGTGGTCGATAAGATCGAGCACCGGCCGCTCGATTATCCGAAACTGTGGCGGCTCGCGCAGGCCAGGACGCGCAAGCCGGTTAAATTCGGAACCTGTTGCTCCCAGGTGATGGCGCTGTTCCTGGATATTCACACGCCGAAGTACAAAGACAAACGGCAAGTGATCTGGGACATGGCGGAAGCGATGAATAAGGAACTGCTGGCGCTGCGCGACGCGGGCTGCCGGTGCATCCAGATCGAGGAACCCACGTTCCACTTCATGGCGAACACCTACGGCAAGGATCATGACGAGGTGAAGTTCATGGTGGATGCGTTCAACCGCGAGGTGCAGGGGCTCGACGACGTTGAACTGTGGATCCACACGTGTTGGGGCAATCCAAATATGCAGCGCGTGATGGAGGACACGAGTTACGCCAACTCCATCGAAATTTATCTGGAGCGATGCCGGGGCGACGTGTGGACGCTCGAAATGAAGGATCGCGGCCAAAGGGATCTGGAACTGTTCGAGCCGTTCAAGCACGAACTGAAAAAGAAGATCTGCATTGGAGCTGTCAGTCATCGCTCACTGCAGGCGGATCGGCCGGAGGACGTCGCCGGCGAGATTCGCAATGCCTTGAAATACATCCCGGCGGAGCGGTTGATTGTATCGAGCGACTGCGGCTTCGGGCGGCAGGGCTCGAATCGGGAGATCGCGTTTTACAAAGCAAGCGCGATCGCGCAAGGAGCGAACATCGTGCGCCGTGAGCTTGGACTGCCCGTGACGTACGTGCCTGCGGCGGATCCGGCCCTACAGATCGACGTTGTCCCCGGCCGATGAAATTTTCACGCGGCTGCGGAACATGAATCCGACGATCAGCAGAATCACGAACGCTCCCGCCGCTGAAATGAGCCAGAACATTTTCCAGTCGCGGACCGCGGAGGCGCCGGAACCCGTCGTGAAGAAATCCAGTGCATTGCCGGAGATCAGCGACCCGGCGTACATACCCACGCCGTAAGTCATGAACGTGATGAAGCCTTGCGCCGCGCTGCGCAGGTGCACCGGCGCCTGCTGGTCGGTATACAACTGGCCGGTCATGAAGAAAAAGTCGTAGCACACGCCGTGCAGCAGAATCGCGGCATAGAACATCCATACGCCCGGCCCCGCATCGCCCAAAGCAAGCAGCAGATAACGAACCGCCCACGCTGCCAGGCCGATCATCAGAATCGCCTTCACACTCACGCGGCGCAGAACCAGCGGCATCACCAGCATCATCCCGACTTCCGACGCTTGCCCCAGCGTCATTTTGCCCGCGGCGTTCGCCAGGTGGACATCGTTCAAGTAGTCGTTGGTGAACGAGAAGTAAAAAGTCAACGGGATGCATGCGAGCACTGAGGCAATCGCGAAAACAAAAAACGATTTGTCCTTCAGCATCACCAGCGCGTCGAGTCCCAGCACTCGGCGAACGCTGAACGCCTCCCCTTTCGCGCCCGGCGGAGTATGCGGCAGCATCAGACTGAAAAAACCCATCACGACGGATGCGCCGGACGCCAGCAGGAAAGGCGCGGCGGATTTCTCGATGGCCATGGAGCCGACGGCGAGCCCGATCGCAATCCAGCCCAGCGTTCCGAAAACACGGATCAGCGGAAAATCGCGGCCGGCATCTTTCACATGTTGCAGTGTGAGCGAATTCGTCAAAGCGATCGTCGGGAAGTAGCAAAGGCAATATGCCAGCAGCAGGCCGTATACCGCGCCGAATGTCTGCGCGCTCGCCACACGCCATAGCAGGATGGCGCCGATAAAATGCAGAGCCGCCAGAACGCGTTCCGTGGAGAAGAAGCGGTCGGCAACCAAACCCACAAAAAATGGCGAGATCATCGACGCGAGCGCAGTTGTTCCGAAGACAGCTCCCGCCTGCGTGCCAGTGAAATGCAACGTATTCGTCAGGTACGTGCTGAGAGTCACGTACCAAGCACCCCAGATAACGTAATTGAGAAACATCATGACGCTGAGGCGCGCACGGATGGAAAAGGGCATGGAGAGTACTAACTTAACAGGATCTTATTTCGCGTTTAGATTCAATCCTGAATCGAACATCGATCCGTACAGCAGGTATTGATGCACAGCATTGCGTGGATATGCGATGTCGACGCTCGTCACTTTGCCATCTTTGCCGAACGTGGCCGTCAGTTGTGGATTGATACCGGCCCAATAAGCCGGAATATCCAGCGTCTTGTAACGGGCTACCACCTGATCCCGCAGCTTGGGATCGAAATGTACGCCATATTTATCCACCAGCAGTTTGATCGCGTTGTAGTCTCCCTCGGCCTTGATCCGCATCAACTCCGCCAGCAGCTTGCCCGCGGCTTGGTGCATCTTCACGTAATCGTCAACCATCACGTAGGTCTTTCCGTTGCGCGTGACCATCTTGATCGCGCCGGTAGTGTCCATGATGTAGTTGGCGATCAGCGCGCGGTCGCGCTGATGATCCTCCTCGATGGTGTCGCCCTTGGGAATGCGCCGCAACTGTTGCAACATCGTCGACGCCGCGCCGTCATACATTGCCTTGGCGACTTCGTCCTGATTCTCTATTAAACCCAGATCCTTTAACTTGGGATCCCAGATATTCCAGTAAGCCGAAAGATCCGCGCGAGCTTCTTCCAGTGTTGAAAAGTATTCCTTCAAATACGGCTCCGCGCCGCCGGTCAGGCGCGCACTCAATTTGCCCGATCCATGGCCGATCACTTCATGCAGCGCTGTCAGCAACTCCTCGGCCTGCTGCCCGTATTTGATGTTCCGCTCCACAACCTCCGGCGTTGCGCCGAATTCGCGGACACTCTTATGCCCGGACGCCTCATCGAACGCGCGGCTGCTGGCGGTGAACAGGAAGTTCTTGGTGCCGTATTTTTCGTGGATCTCATTCTCATTCGGCAGATTGTCGCCGATGGTGGTCACCTGGAAATCACCGGTTTCGATCAGCACCTCGACCGCTTTCACGACAGGCGGCGTGAACGATTTCTTCTTGTACGCATCCACCCACGGAGCCTTTTCCTCAAAGTACGCCGCGTTCTGCGCCAGCTTATTCATCGTCTCCGTGAGAGGCTTGTCGGTGACGGTAACGAAACTCTGCGAGCTCCCCTTGGCGCCGCGAGCGTCGCGATACACCTCGATGAATCCGTTGGCGAAATCGACGGTCGCGTTATCGCGCACCCAGTCCGCGCCGAACATGAGCCAATCCGCCGGTTCGCCCGTTTGATAAAAGTGGATCAGGTCGGCGATGACTTGGGCCTGCTGCGGCTCCGCTACGGCCTGCGCTTTTTGAAAGCATTCGACTGCCTTTTTAAGATAGACCGCATATTTCCCCGGAGGAACCGACCCGTCGGGCGTACCGGCCCGCCACACCTGTTCGGATAGTTGCCCATCCTTACCTTTCACGACCGTCGAATCCAGTGGATAATGCTCCTTGAACTTCTCCAGATCCGCGAGCGTCACGCCCGGACCATAGAAAGTATTCGAGCTTGCCTGGATGATATCTTTAGCGCCGCGCGGACTCTTGGCCGTGATCATCGGCTCAAACTCCGGGTTGAAGAGTGGGTCCTTCAGATCGAGAACTTCCTTGGTGACCTGTTGCAGGGAGTTGAGCGCGGGCAGATCGCCATACGTGGAGCGAAACGCGCCGTTCTTGAATGCCTGCTCCGCGGCGTGTTGCAAATCCTCGGCCGTGAACTCAGGGAGAAACTTCTGCGACGTATTCTCGTTGTGATTGCCGCGGTTCGCCCAGAGCAGCTTGGCGAAATCCGTGATGCTCTTGAGCTTGCCGGCGTCGATTCCGGCGGGGTGCGATGCAATCTCCTCAAGAAGCCTTTTTTCGCGGATACCGAACGGCGAGAGCTGATCGTAAATGATCGGGTCGATCGCGATGGAGGCTTCGACCAGCCAGTACGCCAGCTCCTTCTGGCGCGGCTCGAGCGTTCGAAAACTCTCCGCGCGAAGCTGAAGGAACCCGGTATTGCCAACGCGATCGACCTGCGCGCCCGTCTGGCCAAAAATCGACGTCACGAATAACAAGCCGGATAGAACCGCACGGCTGGAAGTTTCCACGCCTGCCTCCACAAGAGCCGCGATTAAGAACGCGGCCTGCTAACGATTGTAGCGCTGCTGAACTAACCAGGCCGAGGCTAACAACTATGATGGTCGGATGAGTGCAGATCCGCTTCACGAGATGCCGGTCCAGCCCTGGAACCGGCGTCGCGTTCCCTTGGTATTGTCGGCAATGCTGCTCTGCCAGACTCTCGGCTATGCGCAATCGGGACCGCAGCCGCCATGCGGAAACGTCCCCGTTCCGCCCTATCCTGGTCTAGATGATTCGGCCATTGTGAAATTGTGGAGCAAGTCTGATTTAGGGCGAGACTGGAGACCGCCCGCGTGCACCGGTTGGACTGAGGTGGGCTTTACCACGTTGGTAACCATAGTGGCGCGATTTCGTTACACCTCGAAAGCTGAGGGCCTGCTTCGCCACGCCGGGGCAATTACAGGACTGACGGGCATGCGCTACTGGTCAACCACTCACAAGCAGTGGCAAACCTTAGTTGTGGACGCGTACGCTCTGACGGGATCGCAGCCTGGTCAACGCCGCGAGGACTTTGCGCCCGGTGAGATGGAGCAAGGCAAGGTCCTCTACTTTGAACAGGTAGATAACCTTTCCGGCAAGGCCATCTACCGAATGCATATTGCCGAGGCTTCGGCGGACCGCTTCGTCTTCGATGTCGAGAACGTCACCACGATACGCTTTCTCTTGATGCCTCTCTTCCACCCGGGTGAGTTGCAGTCGGTCTACTTTCTGGACCGGGAATCGGAAAACGTCTGGCGATATTACAGCATCATGCGCACAGGAAAGAACGCGAACGGGTTGATCGGAGGAAACGAGTCTTCCGCCGTCAACCGGGCCGTTGCGTTCTATCGTTACGCCGTCGGAATTCCCACCGACCAGGAGCCTCCGGCAGCGCGATAACGCGAATCGCTTCCGGAGGCTAGACTGACAAGATGGCAACCGTTCCCGAGGCCGGCACCTTCGACCGGACAGAGCATCGGCGGCAGTTGCGCCGCGCGGTTCTGGCCGGCGCGATCGGGACGGCGATTGAATGGTACGACTTCTTTCTGTACAGCACCATCACCGGCCTGGTGTTCGCCCGGCTCTATTTTCCGCGGGCGGATCCGCTTGTCGGCACGCTCGAGGCCTTCGGTGTGTACGCCGTTGGTTTTCTCGCCAGACCGATCGGCGCGGCGATCTTCGGCCACTACGGCGACCGTCTCGGGCGAAAGGCCGCCTTGATCGCGACGCTGCTGCTGATGGGGATTGCCACGTTCCTGGTGGCGCTCGTCCCTGGCTATGAACAGATCGGGATTTGGGGCGCGATCCTGCTAACGTTTCTGCGCTTCATTCAAGGCATCGGCGTCGGTGGGGAGTGGGGCGGCTCGGTGCTTCTTTCGATGGAATGGGCGCAAACGAACCGTCATCGCGGCTTCATCGCTTCCTGGCCGCAGTTCGGCGTACCGGCCGGCCTGTTTCTTGCGAATCTCGCGGTCCTCGCGGTGAGCGCGATGACGGGCGATCGATTTCTGACGTGGGGTTGGCGCGTTCCTTTTCTGCTGAGTATCCTCCTGATCGCGGTCGGCCTGTACATTCGGTTGGGCATCCTGGAAACGCCGGTATTCGTCAAATTAGCCGCGGAGCGCCGCATTGAGCGTGCGCCGGTCCTCGCAGTGCTCCGGCGTCATCCTCGCGAAATCATCCTGACAGCCCTGTGCCGCATGGCCGAGCAAGCGCCGTTCTATTTGTTCACTGCGTTCGTGTTCGCTTATGGCACCGGCGTGTTGCACCTCAATCGGGACTTTCTCCTGATGGCGGTGCTCGGCGCCGCGATGCTCTCGTTCATTTCTATTCCACTGTTTGGCCACTTGTCCGACCGCTTTGGCCGCAAGCGAGTGTATATGCTGGGTGCGGCTCTCATAGGGCTGTACGGCTTCGCGTATTTCGCACTGCTCGACACTAAGGTCGCGGGTCTGGTGGCGCTCGCCATTGTGCTTTCGCTGGTGCCGCACGACATGATGTACGGTCCGCAGGCCGCGCTCATCGCGGAATCCTTTCCCGGACGCCTGCGCTATAGTGGCGCGTCGCTCGGTTATCAACTATCGTCCCTGATCGCGGGCGGTCCGGCTCCACTCATCGCGTCGTCATTGGTGAGCCGCTATCACTCCGCCACGCCGATAGCCATATTCATCCTCGCCTGCTCGATCGTCTCCCTGATTGCGACCGCCATGCTCAAGGACCACACGAACAAGGACATATCCGATGACTGATCAGTTCCCCGATTGCACAGTTATGAACAGACCAGTGCCCGCGGCCGGCTCGACTTGAGCGCACAGCCGAAATGCTGAAAGTCCAGCGACAATCAGAAGTTCACGTAATCGCAAATTGCACCTCACCTGAGTCCTGGACTGTGTGCGCGGATCTGTTATTCCCGGCGGGACGTGACTTCACAAAACGGTTACAGGCAATTTACGCATTCTGGCTGCGGCGACACCAACTCCCCCGTTGTGCCGGATTGTGGGGACGCTGGTGTCGCGCGGATTGCGCAGCCTGGCGCTACTTTGACCGCAAGGCAGCCGTCACCACGACTGGTCTGGGTGATGCCACCTTCGCGATCAGCTCCCTTTCAGCAGGGGACTGATGCAATTTCCAGCCCTGGCTCTCACCGGATACCTGGGAGAGGAAGTAGCTGTCTCCGTACCTGTTGAAGGTCAGCACGGGCGTGCCGGCCTTCTTGGCTGCCTCGCCGGGCATGGCCAGGGTCATAATGCCCGTGCTGTCGTGGAGGTTGCGGATCACAAGGACGCTCGAATTCAACTTCTGGATGGAGTAGTCGCCTGCGGCGAACGACTTCCAGCCGACGGTGAAATCGAACGGAATTGTGGCGTGAATCTGATCTTGCGCCAACAGAGCAACGGGGCTAAGAACGGCGCTGAGACTAAGTGTGAGCAGTGTGCGAACCATCGAGCTTTTCATTGGGATCTCCTTTTTTTCTGTCTTACCGTTTGTTTTTTCTACGGTTGACATGAAGGTAAGCGCGATCCACGGAAAAGTCCGCCATGCTGCGAAATTCAGGTCCTTCACTTCAGCCATGTGGGGCGGACCCCCTGGTCCGCTGCCGGCCCCCCGGCCGGCTCCTCCGTCTTGAGTGCGACGTCCGCTCCAGCTCCGATTTGTGCGGCGAAGACGCTGGGTCTTTTTCAAGCGCCAGTTCGCCGTGCCAGCGGCGCGATGTCTTCCGCGGCAAGGCGCTGCCGCGCGGCCTTTCCCACAATCCTCAAGAACTCCGCAACTGGATAGGCTTTGTTCTTGGTCAACCTTCCTTTTGCGCCGACCTTGATGAACCCCTTGCCGTCCAGAAGTAAGCCGTAGGGGACCATCAAGTCGCCCCGGCTGGTGCATCTCAGCCAGAATGCCTCAATATAGAGCGCGGGTATCCTCATCACGCGCATCTCGTAATTGTCGGCCGCATGCTCGGTCAGTTCCTTCAAATCGTTGAGCTGTTCGGTATTGGCGAGTATCTCCGCCATTTCCGGGCCCTGGAACGCGGCCATTACCTTCGCGTCCGATCCATGGAGCTCATGCGTGGTCCAACAGCCGGCTGCCGTCGTCATGTTCTTGTGACCGCCCGCGATAAATCGCCAGCAAAAAGGCTTGTCGAGGTACTTGTCCAGTCCCTTCGGGTCGATGAGGGTGCGTAATCCGACGCTGTAGATGCAATGCACCGCCTGCCGGCCTCCCCAACTCTGGTCATAGAGGCAAGCTGCAAGGGGGTCGCCTGGACCGGCAAACACCGCCATGCTGGTCTTCAGTTTCTGCATCCATTCGCTGGAAGGCACGGGCACCTTCAGATTCGTGGCAGGAATCACATGCATGGTTATCCTCCTTCTATGGCTTCACAAGGCAGCTTTCCACCCAGGTCCCTTCCGCGTGCGTATAGCGGGGACTATAGGCCGCGACAAACGCCTGATAGTCCCAGAGCACTACGTTGGAGTCCTGCAGAATTGGATCCGAGACGTACACCTGCGCGTTACCTCCCGGAGACAGCGCGTAGCCGCTGATCACTACAAAATGAGAACCTCCTTCGTTCCAGTCGATATGTACGCACACTGGCAGGTTCAGATCCAACTGCTTTTGGATATCCGCGAACTTCATATAGCCTTGCGGATTTCCGTTCAATTTGTTGAGGTCCGCCAGAGCCTTCGATAAGTACCACGGTTGGTTGGCTTGCGCGAGCGGTTTGTTGAGTGCCCGCACTGCGAATTGCTGTTGAGTCATTGTCGAGTGGGGGTCAAAGTAGTGCTCCACACTCACGGCGACGGCGTTCCAGCACCAGTCCGTCTCAGCTTGATGTTCCATGGGAAATGTGTAAGCCATATTGAAACCTCGTGATCTCTAGAGCCGATTCGTATCACTTTCCTCGGCGTTTAGGCGCAACCTTCGCGGCCGCGTCCTTATTCTTCTTAGCTACCGCTTGGCCGTTGCCGTTAGGCGCACCCGTACCTGTATCACTCAGCGGCGCGTCTCCACCCGGACCAGTGTGACCCGGGCCAGATCCGCATATAACGATAGGCCCAAGAACGAATACCATTCCGGAGCCCGAACCTTGAGACGATGGGAGTCCGGTACCCGTGTCACTCAAGGGCGCATCGCCACCCTTCTTCGCGACGGGGTTCGGTGCGGAATGACCCGGCGTAACATAGGCTACACCCAACTGTTGCTGCCCCTGTAAATTCGGATTTCCGTTTGCCTGGGCCGGGACTACATTGACCCCGCCATTATCGTCCAATTGGATCTTGAACTCGATCAACATGCGGCGTTTCTCCTTATCTGGTCTGGCGTGAAGCTAATATCTTTAGGAAGCGAGAATCCTGCGATAAGTCCGCCATGTCCGGCCAGCGGTTCACATCGGCAAGCTCGGTGTACGAAAAAGTATTCAGAATTTTAAGAGTGTCTTCCCTGCGGCCGAGGGCCTCAAACGTCGCTACCGCCATAAATCGCACCCTGCCATCATTCGGCGGCGTTTGCAGGGCTTGGGCGATTTCGGACTCCGCCCTCATCGAGTCGCCGAGGCGGGCGCAAACGAACGCCAAATGCGACCGGGTTCGTCCGTCGCGCGGATCCCGTGCTATCTCTTGTCCGGCGAGTTCCAACGCCAGGCGGTAAGCCTCTTCGGATTCGGTTTTGCGGTTCATGAGGCGGTAAGCAGTCCCGAGGTTCATTCGGTAAATCGACTGCTCCGGGCCGAGGTGCAAGGCCCGCAAAATACTAGTCACAGCGTCGGAATACCTTCCCTCCTCTATCAAGACCACTCCAAGATTGTGCAACTCCTCCGGCGTTTCCCCCAAACGAATCGCAAGCCGAAGCTCGTACTCGGCTTCTGGCAAACGCCCTAAACTGAAGTAGTCGGAGCCAAGAACATAGTGTGGTGCCGGCTCACCGGGCGCCAGTTCCACCATCTTTAAGAAATGCGGCAGCGCCTCCGCGTAGTTGGCTCTCCTCAAGTAAAAGGTTCCTAGCTGTTGGTGGTTCCTGAAGTCCTCCCGGTCCACTTCCACGGCCTTGCGATACGCCGCCAGCGCCTCATCGAGCCGATTTACCGCCTCGTACGCTTGACCTAACACTCTGTGCGCTTCTCCGTCATTTGGGTCCAGCGCGATGGCCCTAAGACATTCTGCTGCTGCCACTTCATGAAGACCCTCGCGAAAGTTCAACATCCCCGCGACACGGTGCACCTGTGCCACGTCAGGGTTGCGCCGCTGGGCTTGCCGCTCGGACTCCTTGGCGCGCTCGAGCCACGCCCGATCTCTCGTAAGAAACCACTTCCACTGCCGCGCTTCGGCCAGTGCCGCGAACGTGAGCGGCGATTCGGAATCCTCGGCAACCGCTCGCTCCAGCAGAGGCAGCGCCGTGTCGATGGTGGAGTTCCGGCGCATATGCCATAGCCCTCTCCAGTAATCCTGCGCGGCAGCCGAATTCACTGTGCCCGCGACTGTCAGAGGGGGCAATCCGAGCTGCGACGTCACCATTCCCGCAAGCGCCACTGGCGCGTACCGCATTTCCCCGGGAGCGTACTCAGCCGACCACTCCTTGCCGTTGACCCGCGTTCGCGCGTCGGTCAACACCGCACGCAGAACCAGCTTTTCGTCCTTCTTCTCAAGTGTCGCGTGCAGAACGTGCGTCGCGCCGAGCACCGCGCCCGCCCTCTCCGTAGTATCGATGTGCTGGCGTTGTATCGGATCGAGCGGAATCACGGTGAGCCGCGCGACATTTCCACCCTTGAGCCGAGCCAGTTGGCCGGCCGCATCGCGCGACAAGCGATCCGACAGGTCCTTTGTCTCTAAGCTAAATTCGACGGGCAGCATCGCGAGGCGCCAGGATTCCTTCGGCCCGGCGGCGCGTTGATACGTCACCACGCCGGTGGCGACAACTAAAATTGCGGCTGCCGCGGCCGCTAGAATCCATCGGCGGGAACTCGATGGCGCGAGCGCTTGCGCCACCTCGCCGCCGTCGCGAAATCTCCGCGCGGGATCGGGATCGAGACAGCGCGCGAGGATGCGGTCCCATTGGGTGTGTGCCCCCGGCGGCTTTCGCGTGAGGCGCTCCTCGGGCGGTATCTCCGGTCCGTGGGGTTTATGTCCCGAGGCAAGCTCATACAGGATCACACCGAGCGCATACACATCCGATGCAGTCGACGCCTTCTCGCCCTTCCACAGCTCCGGCGCCATGTAGTCGGGCGTTCCGCCCCGTGTTTCCGATTGCGCGGTCGCAAGCGAAGCCGACGGACGCTGGGCGAGGCCGAAGTCCGTGATCACGGCCCGGACCTGTCCGTCCGCCGCGATGGTCAAGATGATGTTGCTGCTCTTGAGATCGCCGTGAATTACTTGATTGCGGTGCGCTTCCGCGAGACCTGCTGCGATCTGTCGCGCGATGATGCGGGCATCTTCTTGAGGCTGCTGCAGCCGCCCTCGGCGGAGCCGATCGGCGAGCGTCTCTCCGTCGAGAAACTCCATGGTGAGGAAGTCGACCTCCCCTTGGGCCGTGGAAACCGTGTGGATCTCAAAAATCTTACATACGTTGGGATGGCTGATTTCGCTCGCGTTGCGCACTTCCGGAGGCAGCCGTTTGCGGAAACCGGTCTTGGCGCATTTGATCGCGATTCGCCGCTCCAGTTTTTCGTCCACGGCTTCGTACACGATGCCCATCCCTCCCCGCGCCACTTCGCGTACGATATGGAAACGCGACTCGAGAACTTCGCCCGGCTCGAACGGATGTTCGGGCTCCGTGGCAGGATAGAGCGGCTCTAATAGAAACCCCTGCATGCGCTGTTCCGAATCGACATAACTCCTCACCTGGCCGAGCAATTCGGCATTGCCCGCGCACGCACTCTCGAGGTAGGCTTCGCGCTCGTCGAGCGGCCGGGCCAGCGCCTGCTCGACCAGGCTCATTACCAGGTCGTCATCCTGCGCTTTGTTTGGCACGATTGGGCTCCGCCTGATCGAACAACCATTGCCGGGCCTCGAGCCACATCCTCTGCATCGTGCGTAGCTTCATCCCCAGCGCATCCGCCGCCTCATCGTCGGTGAGTCCTAGAAAGTATTTCACCTCGACGATCCTGCACCACTCCGGCTTGGTCTCGGCCAGTTGATCCAAAAGCCGGTCGACGGTGATCGCCAAGTCGATCTTCCCGCTGTCGGCGGGCAGGGACGACTTAATCCCCTCAAGGGCGACGATCTCCACCTCGGGCCTTCCTCGGGCATGGTCGATCAAGTACCTACGCATGGCTCTAGCAGCAATAGCGAAAAAATGCGCCCGGTTCCGCCAATCCCGATCCCGCGCACGAACCAGCCGGAAGTAGATCTGGTCGACCAACTCCGTGGCTTGCATGGTATGGCCTTTGCGCTCGCTCTTCATCATGTAGTGGGCGAGACGACGAAGATTGGGCGTTACCAGGGTGAAGAGTTCGTTTTCGGCGTCGCGGCTTCCCTCGCGCCACTTTTGCAGGAGCTGGGTAATGTCGCCCATATTCCCCACATAGGACTGAGAATTTGGCTTAGTATACCTCCGTTTGTCAAAGGAAGGTGAGACAAAGACGTGACGCGGCACGAGTGGCCTGTCTCAGCGAATTCGTCAGCATCGCCCTCTCGCCGCCCTGTCGCAATTGCCAGCAAGGCTTGTGGCTGTGGCGCACGATGCCGGTCCATATGCACGTGCTTTCCGCCAGCTACTCGTACGAGATACCGAAAGTATCGAAGGCCATCCACTTCGATAACGGGTTCGGGCAGCGAGTGCTCGATGACTGGCGGCTGGCGGGCGTGTATACATACTTCAGCGGCGCGCCTTATTCGCCGAGCTTCAGCATCCAGCAGTCCACGTCCACGACGAACGTGAGCCTCGGAAACATCTTCCTCGGCACAGGGGACCTCACGCCGCGCCTTCTCGTCACCGGCTCGCCGAACTCCGGGGGCGCGCCTTTGTATTACGATGCTACGGGACTCGGACTTCCCCGCACTCGGCTCGACTGGAACCGGTCCGCGCAATTTCCTCGACGGACTCGGAAGCTTCACGAATGACATGAGCCTTATCAAGAACATCAAGGTCACCGAGAAGCACGCGTTTGAACTTCGCATTAACGTGTTTAATCCATTTAATAATGTGCGGCGGATCAACAACCAACCCTCCATTCAGTACAAAGCCAACGGCCCAACCTACGCGAGCGGCTTCACTATCATTAATACCGGCGCTCAACTCGCAGCCGCCCAGGTCGCAGCGGGCAAGCCTGGGTTCCAGGGGTATATCAATGGCGAAGGACTGGTCGCTCTGACGAACGTCCAACCGATGCGCATTGTTGAACTCGGACTTCGCTATCGTTTCTAGGCAACCGGCAGCGGCTTCGTTCAATTCGGACGCCGGCTGAAGCCGACGCTGCAAGCTGAAGCTCGCGCCACCCACACATTAGGCGACAGCGTGGTCGGTGGCTTCTTCAATTAGGCGTTCGCGGTTGCGAGTTAGGATTGCGTGGTTGATTTGGGTTTGTGAAAAAACGAAGCCATCTTCGGAGGGGCGGTAGGTTTCTCCTTTGGCTTTGTACATTTCGCTGATCTTGAGAAGGTTGTCCAGCTCGTGTTTTTCCTTGGTCAGGCGGGTTTTCTGAAGCTCGCGGAGTTACGCGACGGTCCGTTCGAATTGACGNNTGGCTGTGCATGCTCAGGTTCGCCAGTGCTTTCGACTGGCTCTCGAGCGCAGCCACGATCGACATGGTGTCCTGGACCTCTTGCGGGAAGCAGGGGAAGGGCGTTGGGTGGGTGATGCCAAGCGAGAGGAGGTTGGTTTCCAGGACGGCGACTCGGTTCAGGCGCCAGGAGGCGTCGGCCAGGGCTCGCACGAGATGGGATTCGGTGGCGCCTTCGGGATGGTATTCGTCGGTGAAAGATTTTAAGTGGAGCTTGTAGGCTTGGAGATCCTCGGTGGGCATGACGATGAGCTGGCCGGTGAGTCCGTGACGGAGGGCGTTGAGGGAGGTTCGGGCTTTGCCGGCTTGGGTTTTGGGGCCGGTGGAGTGCTGCGAGTTGGCTCGGTTGATTTCGGTGCGGTTGGGTGTTGACATAGTTTCCTTCGAACTGGTAATAGCATCGGGGGGAGTGGGGAGGAGGTCGGTGGAAGTGGGAAGGGGTTGAAAAGGGGGGAGTTGGGGTGGGGGTTTGTGAGCTAACAGGCTCAGAAGCATTGAGTTTTTCCGCTCGGTAGCGTGTGGCAGCGTTGGTTTGAAAACCGAAACCCCAGGGCCGCCACCGGGTCGTAGCAGAATCCTAGGCAAACATCTTGGACCGCGAATGATAGTTGTTCTATCCCCGGCAGTGTCTCGATCAGTTCGAGGATATCCCTGACCTCCCGGGGCGGAGTCGTTCCATACTCGCTGGTAAAGGCGAGTAGTGGCGAGCCCGCCAAGGCAACGTACCAGCCCTCGGCGTTCCAAGACCGCAGTGCGATTGGAGGCGCGGTGTGGAGGCTCCGGAGCGCGAGAGAATGAGCGGGGTCGTCTGCCTGTACATGCGTGATTTGCGGCACGACTCCGTACTTGAGCGGAGTTTGAAAGCGATATTGAAACAGTCTTCGGTCGTACCGGCTGACCGAGAATCTCCCGTCTCGCGCGGCTTTGACGCTTATCTCGCGGAATCGCAGGCCACGCTTTTCTACGTGCAAGACACACAGTTCAGGTGATATCCCGTCAACGATGCCTGGAAGCATCCAAGGCATTGCCGAGTGGGGCAGCCACACGGCGAGTGCCAGAATGCCCACGGCGATGGCCGGCCAAGTGCGGCGGGACAAAGGAGCATTTCGACGCAGCACGCTTGCGGGAAGCAAGCGCAGAGCGGAGCAAGAGATGGAAGTCGCTATCAGCGCCACGGACAGAATTTCAATTTCGCGATCACTATCGGGTAGGCTCCGAAAAGAGCAATCCAATCGCTCCCGGTGTTCAGATAAGTCCAGATACTGCCGAGGCTATAGATCTCGGTCAGGACGAACCAGGGCAACGCTATCATTCCACCGATCCCTCCGAGGATGTAACCAAAGGTGGGTCTGAAGAAGACCAGGATAGAGGCGCATAAAAGAGTGACTGGGCCTGTGATGACAGTAATGTCGGCCCAAGGGCGCCCGGTGTTGAGCATGAGAGAACCATGCGGCGCCATCAGGAACATAGAAGCAATGCTTACTGCTGTGCAGAAGAAAACGGCTGCCGCGGCCAGGGTAGGTTTGACCTCGCCGTGGAGCTGCCTGATACTGTCCATACTTCATTGGACACCGGAAGCGAAGCTCTTTACTCGGAAGCAGGGTCATTGGCAACTTCGCAACAGTCCTGTCTCACAAAGGAGGCTTTGTGGAACGCTGCATTGGCCGGAGGCGGTCTTAACGAAGATTGACAATGTTTGTTATTATCGATAGAGTGAGAAAAACAGGAGCGATCCGCTATGAATGTTTCTCTTACCCCCGAGCTTGAGAAATTTGTCGCTGACAAGGTTGAAGCTGGCCGCTACAATTCGGCTAGCGAAGTTGTTCGGGAAGCGTTGCGGCTGCTGGAAGAACACGACCAGAACCGGGCAATGCGGCTCGGAGAATTCAATCAGGAGCTTGGGCGACGGCTGGGATCGCTCGATAGCGGCAGAAGCGTCAAACCGGCTGAGGCCCGCGCCCGGCTCAAGCGTAAATCCGAACAGCGCCGCAAATCCGGGGCATGAGCGTATATTCTCAGCGAAGATGCCGACCTGCGGGTCTCTTCTCGGCGCATGTCACTCATGGAGACGTCGGCTGAAGCCGACGCTGCAAGCTGAAGCTCGCGCCACCAAACACGTTCTCACGGGTGTTCGTGGGCCGAAAGGACTCCCGATGGTCGCGGCTCTAATGGAGCCGACTAAAAGTCGGCTGGATAGCCCGCCCCACACCAAACGACGGTAACCTTAGAAACGTCTAGAATCGAGGACAGGAGTTTTTCCGATGAAGTGCCTCACGATTTTCGCATTCGCCGTAATGGCCGCCGCACAGATTCCGCCGCTCATCGATCGCGAACTGTTCTTCGGAAATCCCGAGATCTCCGGCGCGCAGATCTCGCCGGACGGAAAATACATCGCGTTTCTCAAGCCCTGGAACGACACGCGCAACGTGTGGGTGAAAAAGACGGAGGAGCCTTTTTCCGCCGCCAGGCGCCTCACGGCGGAAGCCAAACGTCCCATCGCCGTCTATCTGTGGAGCCGTGACAGCAAGTACATCGTCTACGTGAAGGATCACGACGGCGACGAGAATTTCAACGTCCACGCGGTCGATCCTTCCGGGCTCGCCGACTCGCGCGACCTCACGGGCCTCAAAGGCGTTCGGGTGGAATTGTTCAGCGCGCCGAAGTCCGACCCGGACGCTCTTTACATCGGCCTCAACGATCGCGATAAGGCCTGGCACGATCTCTACAAGCTGAAAATTTCCACGGGCGAGCGCACCCTCATCCGCAAGAACACGGAGCGTATTTCGGGTTGGGACTTCGACCTCGCCGGACAGCTCCGCCTTGCCGAACGCGTCGCCGCTAACGGCGATCAGGAGATCCTGCGCGTGGACGCCAATGCCTTCACGCCGATTTATTCGTGCAGTGTCTTTGAAACCTGCTCGGTCGAGCGCTTTCATAAGGACGGCAAGCGGGCATACATTCAGACCAATAAGGGCAGCAAGGGCGATGATATGAATCTCACTGCGCTCGCCTTGCTCGATCCGGCCACGGGAAAGGCCGACGTCGTCGAATCCGATCCGCTCAAGCGCGTCGATTTCGACGCCACGCGCTTTTCAGAGGCAACAGACGAACTGGTGGCTACCATTTACACCGACGATCGCCACCGTCTGTATTTCAAGGACAAGAGCTTCGAAGCCGACTACCGGTTCCTCCAAACGAAACTCTCCGGCCGCGAGCTTTCGGTACCGTCCACCACAGTGGACGATCGCCTGTGGCTGGTGGTAGCGTACGGCGATACCGAGCCCGGCGAAACTTATTTGTTCGATCGCAAGAAGCGCACGCTGGTGCTGCAATACATGGTGCGCGAAAAGCTTCCACGAGCCGCGCTGGGTCCGATGAAGTCCATTCACTATATGTCTTCCGACGGGCTGGAGATTCCCGCGTACCTGACCTTGCCGAAAGGCGTCACGGCGAAGAACCTGCCGGCGCTCGTCATACCGCACGGAGGGCCTTGGGCGCGCGATTACTGGGGCTATAATTCGCTCGCGCAATTTTTCGCCAATCGCGGCTACGTTGTTCTGATGCCGAATTTCCGCGGCTCGACCGGTTACGGCAAAAAGTTCCTGAATGCGGGAAACGGCGAATGGGGCCGCAAGATGCAGGACGATGTCACTTGGGGAGTGAAATATCTGATCGCCGAAGGGATCGCCGATCCCAAACGCATCGGCATTTTGGGCGGATCTTACGGAGGCTATGCCACGCTCGCGGGTGTCGCGTTTACGCCGGATGTGTATCGCGCGGCCGTGGACATCGTCGGGCCGTCGAATCTCATCACTTTACTTGAGGCGATTCCGCCGTATTGGGAGGCGGGGCGCAAGGTCTTGTACGCCCGCATGGCGGATCCCGGCACGCCGCAAGGGAAAGCGTGGATGGAGGAGCGTTCCCCGCTTAATTCCGCCAACAAAATCAAGACGCCGCTGATGGTGGTGCAGGGGGCCAACGATCCGCGAGTGAATCGTCGCGAAGCCGAGCAGATCGTCGTGGCGCTGCGCGATCGCGGATTCCCGGTCGAGTATATCCTCGCGCCGGACGAAGGTCACGGCTTCCAGAGGCCCGTGAACAACATGGCGATGTTTATGGCGGCCGAGAAATTTCTGGCCACGTATCTCGACGGACGCTACCAGGAGCGCGGAACGCCGGAGGTGGAGGCGCGCCTCAAGGAAATCACCGTGGACCCCAAGACCGTCAAGATTTCGAAGGCGGTAGACGCCTCGGCCGTCGGTGCGCCCAAGCCAGTCGCGGACTTAGCGGTTGGCGCCGATCGCTATGACGTCAAGCTATCGGTAAGCGGCCAGCAGATGGCGCTGAAGTTATCGACCGCGATTACAGAAGAAAACGGCCAGTGGGTCGCAACGGAGACATGGGATACGCCGATGGGTCCGATGACGGACGTCGTGACCGTCGAGAAGGGCAGCCTGCTCATTCGGAAGCTCAGCCTCCAGCAAGGACCCACCAGCATCAACGTCGAGTATTCCGGCAATCAAGCCTCGGGAACGATGAGCATGAACGGGCAGGACCGCCCTATCTCCGTGGATATGGGAGGTCCCGTGTTCGCGGACGCGGGTGCATCGGCGTACTCGATCGCATGCCTGCCGCTCGCCGACGGCTACACCACCAGTTTCCGCAATTTTGATTCGCAGAAGCAGAAAGTCAAGCTGATGCAATTGAGCGTGGCGGGTTCGGAAACAGTCACGGTCCCAGCGGGAACGTTCACCGCCTTCCGCGTAGAGGTGACCTCCGCCGACGGCAGCGCTGACAAGTCCACAGTATGGATCGCCAAAGATTCCCGCAAGCCGGTGAAGATTTCAAGCGTAATGGCGTCAATGGGCGGCGCGACGATGACTGCGGAGCTGGCCCACTAGGGTTCGGTAAAGGGTGCAAAGGCTCCATCGTTACGCGGTATTCGTCGCCTGCTGCACCCTCCTGCTGGTCATAAGCGGAGCGGCCGTCACCAGTTCGCGCGATCTGCCGAGGCAGGCACTTTTCCAAAACGTTCATACGGCAGCAGCCATGGCGGATACCCTTCTGACGGTCGGCCTATCGATTTGGCTTTTTCGACGAAGCTCGGGAGCATGGCTCACGCGCGTTGCGTGGAGCACATTGGCGGTCGTCATCGTGGATGGCGGATTGGGGGGGCTATCCGGATCGGTAGCCGGCACGCTGCACGCATGTCTCGCCGCGCTGCTGTTTGCGGGCGTCACAGCGATCGCCCTATTCACTTCGTCGTCCTGGGAACGCGACCCTGAACTTGTGCAGGATTACGGATGGCCCTCGCTTCGGTTCTTGAGCGCGGCGGCTGCGTTCCTGGTCGCGGTGCAGGTCGGGTTCGGGGCGGGCTTCCGTCATGGCGCCGTGGGAGTGATGCCGCACCTGCTGGGCGCGTTGCTCGTCGCGCTTTTCATCATGATCGTCGGAGCGTTCGTCACGAACCAGTTTCCGAAGCACGCGTCGCTGCGGCCGATGGCGTTCGCACTCCTCGTGATCACCGGAGTCCAGGTGTTCCTGGGAATGGCGGCGTTCCTGATGCGGATGATGAACACGGCGGGCACGCTGGTGTTCCTCGGGATCAGCGTTGCTCACGTCGCCACCGGAAACCTGACGTTCGCCGTGAGCCTGATGCTGGCGATCGAGATCCGCCGCTGCGTTCTGCCACGTGAGCAAAAAACTCAATGACGCGCGTGGTGCGTCGTAGTGCCTCCCGATCCGTAAACGGGCGTGACATCTTCCGGAATATCCCAGTACGCGATCGAACGGCCCGCGGTCACCAGGCCAATCCAGATCAGCAGCGAGAGACACGCCGCTACTTTTGCCTTGCGTGGAGTGGCGTTATTCCGGTACACGCTTCGAAACGCCAGCGCGTGAATTCCCACCAGCAACAACAACGTCATCTTGGCCCAGTAGAACGGATTGTAGTAATACATCTCCGCTTTCGCGCCCAGAAGCATTGCGCCGCAGCCCACAACCAGGACGAAGCCGATCCGTTTCCAGATGCGCAATTGGTCCACGACGTCCGCGATGGAGGCGCTCCGCATCGCCCAGCCGAGCAATCGCAGGTCCGTGATCGCGATCATCCCGCCGAATAAGGCCATCCCAGTCAGATGACCGGTCATGACAATCGGATAGACCAAAGCCGACTCACGCAGCGCAGTCATGGGAGCCGTGTCTTGAATCCACTGGAAAACTTCCAAGATTGACATGGCTTATGTGAACGCCTATGTGAACGCAATGAAGAGGCCGCCCGCGACCACCGAAACCCACAACGCCACCGAGACACTCCCGACCAAGACCCCCACCGCCGGTGAGGGATCCGACAACGCCACTTTGCGATGAAGCGTGTACTGATACAAGATGGCGATTAGAAGCGCGCCGATCTTGAATCGAAAACCGGCATTGTTGAGGTACAGGTTCGGGTCCGAGGAGAAAATCAGGGGTCCTGACATCAACACGGCGGCGAGTCCGCCCAGGGTCCAAGGTCCGAGGTCCTTGGCAAGCTGCGAAGAAAGCTGGCGCTTCATGCCTACACCGAGCAGGCGCAAGTCCACCATGAAGATGGTTCCGATCGCGATCGCAAAACCCACGATGTGAATGACCTCCAGAAGCGGGAAGGACCACTCGTTGTTATTCAGAGGGTTCGTGGCCGGATCGTACGGAATCTGAATCTGCATCAGAGTGACATTCAGGTTATCACGCGGTGTATCATAATTGGGGTCGACTCGACCGTAGAGAAAGTGGAGAGAACGATTCTGATGCGAAGACAAACCATCACCCTGTTGTTGATGCTCTTACCGGTTGCGGCGCAGCAGGTTTATCATGCCCCGAAGGGGGCGGATGGACATCCGAATTTTAACGGCATCTGGCAGGCTCTCAACACCGCCAATTGGGATCTGCAGGATCACGCCGCCCGTCCTGGGTTGGTGATCGCGGACGGAACGCTGAGCGCCGACCCTGGCGGAATTGGTGTGGTGGAAGGGGGCGAAATTCCGTATCTGCCGGCCGCGCTCGAAACGAAAAAGAGAAATTTCGAAAATCGGTTAAAGCTCGATCCGGAGATCCGGTGCTACCTGCCTGGCGTACCGCGCGCCAACTATATGCCGTATCCGTTTCAGATTTTTCAAAGTCCTAAAGCCCTTTTCTTCGCCTATCAGTACGATGGCGCGGTCCGAAACGTTTTTCTGAAGGATCCGGGTCCCGCTCCCGCCGATTCCTGGATGGGCCAATCGGTCGCAAAATGGGAAGGCGAGACCCTGGTGATCGACGTGACCGGCTTTGACGAGCGCACCTGGCTGGACCGTGCGGGGGACTTCCATAGCGACGCTTTGCACGTCGTGGAACGCTTTACAATGATTGGGCCGGAGGTTCTGTCCTACGAAGCCACCATCGAAGATCCGAAGGTGTTTTCAAAGCCCTGGAAGATCAAGATGCCGCTGTATCGTCATGTTGAGAAGGGTGCGCGATTAATGGAGTTCAAGTGCGTCGAATTCGTCGAAGACCTGCTGTACGGCGACTTCGCGAAGAAGCCGAAGTAAGCACGAGGCCGATTTAAGAGTTATCATGACCTTTATAGTGACCGATTAAGGAGATCCATGACGATTAAGCAGATTGCCGCGGGTTTGAGCGTTGGCGTGGTTCTGGCGGTGGTGCCGGCGTGGGCCCATCACGCGTTCGCGGCGGAATTCGACGCCAAGAAGCCGGTCCATCTTGAGGGCATGGTTTCGAAGGTGGAACTGATCAACCCGCATAGCTGGATTCACGTGGATGCCAAGAATGCCGATGGCTCAGTGACTTCCTGGATGGTAGAGGCCGGCAGCCCGAACGTTTTGCTGCGCCGCGGGTTCACGAAGGCCACGATTGCTCCGGGGACGCCAGTGGTGGTGGAAGGCTTCCAGTCGAAGGACGGATCGAACCGCGCCAACGGCCGCGATATCACGCTGCCGAACGGCCAGAAGCTCTTCCTGGGTTCCCAGGGTACGGGCGCTCCGTACGACGGGGAAAAGAAGTAAAGGGTGATGCTATGAGTTATCGACTGACCGTAATGGCAGGCGTCCTGGCATTGACCTCGCTCGCTCCTCTGCCAGCCCAGACAAAGCCAAAAAACTGGACCGTTTCCCGCACACCGGATGGCAAGCCCGATTTGCAGGGTGTCTGGACCAATGCGACACTCACACCGCTTGAGCGGCCTACTACCGTGGCCGGGAAAGCAACGTTGACCGATGCCGAGGCCGCAGTATGGGAGAAAAAATCCAAAGACGATGAGGCGAAGTATGACGGGAAGGCCGACAACCCCATTGCGGACGCCTTAGGCTCAGGGGGAACCGGCGGCTACAATGCGCTGTTCGTCGATCACGGCACGGAACTGGCGCGCGTCGACGGCGTGAAGCGGACTTCACTGATTATCGATCCGCCAGACGGCAAGGTTCCGCCGGTCACCGCGGACGGAAAGGCGCGCAACGCGGCGTTGATGCGGGGTTATAGCAGGTTCGATAGCGTGAAGGACCGGCCGTTAGGCGAACGGTGCCTGACGTCGTTTGGCTCCTCCTCCGGGCCGCCGATGCTGCCGGTGCTTTACAACAACAATTATCAAATCGTGCAGACTCCGGAAAATGTGGTGATCCTGGTGGAGATGGTGCACGATGCGCGAATCGTCCGTATGAACGGAACCCACGCTCCGCCCAGCGTGCGGCAATGGTTCGGCGACTCGATTGGGAAATGGGAAGGCGACACGCTGGTGGTGGATACGACAAACTTCACGGACAAAACGCGCTTCCGTGGAGCGTCTGAGAATCTGCACGCGATCGAGCGCTTTACGCGCGTCGATCAGAACACCATTCTCTACCGGGTGACCCTCGACGACCCAACCACGTTTTCCAAGGCGTGGACGATTGAGTATCCCTTTGTGGCCACCAAAGGCCCGATCTACGAATACGCGTGCCACGAAGGCAACTACGCGATGACCGACATTCTCGGCGGCGCCCGTAAGGCCGATCAGGAGAAGGAAAAGAAATAGACGAGACGATCGCCAATGTCAATCCCCACCAAAATCGCCGCCCTTACTTTCGGTCTGTTTTCCATGACCTCCAGCTATGCTCAAACGCCGGCCGCCCCGGAGGCAGCCCCCAGCCCGTCACTCAAATCCACCGGCCGCCTTCTGGAGTTGCGGACGTACTACGCAATGCCCGGCAAACTGGAGGACGTCCACAAACGCTTCCGCGATCACACGATGCAGATTTTCGCCAAGCATGGCATGACCGTGGTGGGCTTCTGGGGACCGGTCTATAAGAAAGACGGTTCAGAAAACAAACTGGTCTACATGCTGTCGTTCAAAGATCGCGAAGAGCGCAATGCCAAGTGGAAGGAATTTGGCAGCGATCCGGAATGGCAGAAGGTGTCCAAAGAGTCCGAAGCCAACGGAAAAATCGTCGAGAAGGTGGAGAGCGTGTTCCTGTACGAGACCGACTACGCTCCCGGGAAATAACCGCTCCCGAAGGTCGCGGCTCCAAAACAATCGTCAGGTTTGGTGGGGTAGACTAAACCAATGCTCCGCCATTCGAAATTCCCCATGTTTTTGGCCGGCGCCCTGTGCGCGGCGGTCGCGTTCGCTCAACTGCCGGCGGCTAACCGTCCGGAGGATGTCGGGTTTTCTTCAAAACGCCTCGAAAAGACCAGGCAAGCGTTCAAAGCCGACGTGGATAATAAAACCGTCCCCGGCGCGGTGCTGGTGATTGCGCGCAACGGGAAGATGGTCACCTACGATGCCATCGGCTATCAGGAACGCGCCGCGCAAACGCCGATGAAAAAGGACTCTATCTTCCGCGTTGCGTCCATGTCAAAGCCGATCACGACCGTTGCCGCGATGATCCTGGCGGAAGAAAACAAGCTCGACATCGGCGCGCCGGTGGCGCAGTATCTTCCGGAGTTCAGAAGTGTCAAAGTCGGCGCGGAGGGAGTTGCCCCCAAGCGCCCGATGACCGTCCAGGATCTGATGCGCCACACGTCCGGGCTGACCTATGGGTTGTTCGGAAATTCGCCCGTCGACCAGATGTACCGCAAGGCCGACATTTTCAACTCCAAATCGCTGGCCGAGATGGTGAAGACCGTAGCGACCATGCCCTTGCTTCACCAGCCGGGAGAAGCGTGGGAATATAGCGTCTCCACCGATGTCCTGGGACGCGTGGTCGAAGTCGCGAGCGGCATGGACCTCGACACTTTTATTCAGGAGCGCATCGCTGGTCCGCTGAAGATGAATGACACCGGATTCTGGGTGAAACCGGCGGCCATTTCGCGGCTGGCGAAACCCGATGCAAAGTCCAACCTGCCCTTTGCCGATCCGACCGTAAAGCCCGATCTGTTTTCCGGCGGTGGCGGCATGTTCTCCACTGCGGGCGACTACGCGAGATTTTCTCAGATGCTGCTGAACGGCGGCGAACTCGAAGGAGTGCGGATTCTCGGCCCGAAGACGATCGCGTTGATGACCTCCGACCAGCTTCCGTCGAACACCGAACGCCATACTCCGGTCGCGATGGCGCTTGGATTTTCTGGGCCCACTCCGGAAATGGGCACCAGCTTCGGCTTGGGCTTCGCGGTTCGCGTGGATGCCGGCCGCAACCCCGTGCCCGGCTCCATCGGCGACTTTTCCTGGGCCGGGATCACCGGCACGTACTTCTGGGTGGATCCGAAAGAGAAGCTGGTGGCCGTCCTGATGGTCCAATCGCCGCAAGGCTCGAACGGATTGATCTGGCGGCAGACGCGCACGATGGTGTATCAGGCGTTAGTCAATTAATGACACTCCAGGCGGGTTACCAACCCGCCGTGGCTGCCAGCCTGCCCCACATTAACTCTATTGCACTCTCGACTGGACCGGTCTACCGAACTTCGACGCGTCGATTGGAACGTTCGTCTGTATTTCACTCAGCTGAATGGAATTCCGACCGTCCAGCCACGCAAAGGTCAGATGGAAAGGCATTTTAATTCCGCCAACGTCACGATAATCGGAGTAGTCGACCTGGGTGGGAACCCGGCCGATCGGCGTCTTGCCATAGCGCACCATCCGCACGAGCAGACCAGATTTCTGATCGAAGTACAACGTTGCCAGCATGCCACGAGGGCCTGTTCCCTGAACAACATTAACCGCGCGATCCTGTCCCACGCCCCCGTTGGCCTCCTTCGACGTTTGGCTGGATGGTCCAGGAAGATCGCTGATGGTGGCGGGTAAGCTCACTCGCAAGTTGGTCAGCACTTGCTTGATCTGTCCTGGGAACGATAGCTCCGCGTCCAGCTTGGCGCCATCCAGTTCGATGCCTGACAACTCGTAATCTGTCAGTACGGCGAGTGGAGTCATCATCCAACCGGTACGGCCATCGTAAGCTCTGACCTCGTCTCCGCGGCCCGTTGCGGCCTCAAACTGGATGAGCATGGTGCGCTGATCCGGAAATTTCGCGAAGATGTGGACTTGTCCGCCGCCCCCGAAGCCTCCGAATCCAACGCTGGTGCCCTTCGCGACATAGCTCTTCAGGCCGGCCAGCCGCTGATCGCCGCCGAGCGCCTGAATATATTTGTCAATAATCTCGCCGGCTGAAGGCTGGCCTGGCATCTGGACGAGAGCGTCATCCATCTCGAGCGACGCGGGACCATATACAGTTTCCATAGCGGGCGTGGTCGATGGGCGATCGCGGCCATGATGGCAGCTCCAGCACGTCACCACCTGCCGTCCCGAGAAATTGTCGCGATTGATGCCCGCAACCATCGTTACCATCTTGCGCGCGATCACCTTTTGCCGGGTGTCGGCCGCCCAATCCACTTTGTCTGTCCCCGCGCCGGTGTGACACTCCGAACAGTCATAGCCAACGGCTGCGCACATGAGTCCCATGGTTCCCATAAAATCGTCCACGGGAATCCCCTTGAGCACTTGGATGTTCTTGAAGACCTGATCGGACGTCTGTGCTTTCTGTTGCGATCCAGCCTGGGGGGCGGCCAATACGACGCCGACCAGGGATACAACCGACAGGGCCGCGATACCTGCAATCGCTCTTGACCAGAACCTCATGGGTATCCCTTTTCTCGCTTCATCTTTTCGTTGCTGCATTTCGGTATTGATTGTACTCCGATGTCGGGTTGGGGTGCAGTCGGCGATGTTGGTGGAATCCCTTCCTCACGGTCAGGGTTCGGTGTCAATGCCGATGGCGATCTCAGCGCGGATGCGCGGGATCACGCTGACGATCTACGTCGACACGACTGTCGACGCGGCATGCCTGGAGGCGTGCGCCACAAGCCTTGCCGGTGATTGCGAGGTGATAACGAAGTGGCCGGCCGAACGGCATGTGTTCTATATTTGACTCTGAGGAGAACAACAATGAAGACAACGAATCGACGTAATTTTCTCGGTAAGGGTGCGGCGGTTGCGGCCGCGGCGACTGCTGTATCGGCAGTTCCCGCAAAAGCGCAGACGGCGTCGCCCACCAAGCGGGTGATCTATCGAGATGGGAAGAAACCGGCGAAGACTTCTCCGCGGATGAGCGGCACGGTGGCATATGGCAATCTGATTTTCATTTCCGGCGTGGGCTACCACAAAGAGGGCGACATTACGGTTCATACGAAGGCCGTCCTCGACTCTATCAAGGCGCAACTGGAGAGCGCCGGGTCCTCGATGAATAAAGTGTTGAAATGCAATGTGTACTTGAGCGATCTGAAAGACTACGACGCCATGAACAAGGTCTATGACGGTTCCTTCGGCGACGAGCCTCCGGCGCGCACCACCATCGCGGCAGCAGGCGGGATTCCAGGAAATTCGCTGGTAGAGATCGACGTGATCGCCTGTATTTGAGGGCAGACGATCCCTTTTTCGAGGAGCTACGTCATACAGCAGAGGAGACGCGCGATGCACATTACACGCTCACTCTTGCGCCGCCCAGGCCTCCCTCAGATGATCATCGCCATGCTGCCCTATTGCAGCGCGAACGAAATGATATTCGATCCCGCTGCCACGGCCACATACTGCCTGCCGTCCACCGCATAGGTCATCGGTGACGCGTGCCACTGCTGGTTGGTATGAAAATGCCACAACAGTTGGCCCGACTTCGCGTCCGCTGCGGCGAGCGCACCGCTCTCATCGCAAAAGAAAACCAGTCCGCCGGCCGTCGAGAGGACCCCGCCCCATCCTCCTCCACCGCCGATTTGCGGGATCTCCCAAACCGTTTTCCCGGTTTGAATATCGAGAGCGCGGAGGAACCGTTCCGGAGTTTCGCCGGGGACGCGCCGCGTGCCGCCTCCATAGAAGGACTTGCCCTGCTCCCACCACGCGTCGGACTTGGTATAGATGCCGCAGGACTCGAGAGCCATCACATAAAATAATCCGGTGGCCGGATTGTAGGCGCTCGAATACCAGTTTGTCGCACCGACCACATTTGGACAGGCCTTGACGCCCGCTGGTGTCGGGGTCGCGCTGGCCCGGACTCGCGGACGGCCTTTTTCGTCGATCCCGTCGGCCCAATCCATTTTTTTGACGAACGGCACACCCAGGAGAAACTCGCCCGTGGAGCGGTCGAGCACGTAGAAGAAGCCGTTGCGGTTGGCCTGGAGCATCAACTGGCGCGGCTTTCCTTTGAACGGCGCATCGATGGCGAGCAAAGGCGCTACGGCGTCCCAATCGTGCAGGTCATGAGGCGTGAACTGGTAATACCAGCGCAGTTTCCCGGTGTTGGGCTCGAGCGCGACCACCGAGTTGGCGTAGAGATTATCGCCCTTGCGCTCGTCGCCGTTGTAATCCGGGCAAGGATTTCCAGTCGGCCAATAGATGAGATCGGTAGACGGGTCGTAGGTCCCGGTGAACCACGCATCGACGCATCCATGCTCGATCGCGCGGCCAACCCACGTCTCCGGGCCTGCTATGGTCGAGAAGCGCCACGCACGCACGCCTGTTTCGATGTCATAGGCGGCGATGAATCCGGGCGCGCCCTCGTCGCCGCCCGAGGTCCCGGAGAGAACCAGATTGCCGACCACGAGCGGAGCTCCGGTAGCGCCGTAGTGCTGGCGATAGTCCGCCATTTCGGTATCCCAAAGAAGCTGGCCGGTGAGACGGTTGAGCGCGATGATGTGCGCATGGTCGGTGACCATGAAAACCTTGCCGCCGAGCACCGCCACGCCGCGATTGATCGCGGACGCCGCATCGCCGATGAGGCCCTTGGTGAGCGGACGCTGGTAGTGCCAGATCTGGCGTCCGCTCTTCGCATCGACCGCGTAGCATTCGTTGGCCGTAGTGACGTACATGATCCCATCGACAACCACGGGCGTCCCTTCCAGGCGCTGCGCTCTCGCGATCGGGAACATCCAGGCCGGCGCCAGATGAGTGACGTTGGAAGCGTCGATCTGCTTGAGATCGCTGTGGCGGTTGCCGGTGATTTGCCCGTGGTAGGTCGGCCAATCGCCAGCGTTCGGATGGACGATCTGTTCGAACGGTATTCCGGCGGCGGTTGCCGTTCCTGGATTGACGGACGGCGCGGTTTCGCTGGTGAGACGAGAGAGAAATGCCAGTAGATCGCGGATTTCGGTCTCGGATGCCGCGATGGCAGGCATCAGCGACTTGGGCTCCCGCGTTTCACTGCTGATTTCCGATTTCGAAAACATGTGCAAAGCGCCGTCCGATGCTTGCAACTGCAAATCGTAGTTGCTTTCATTCTTTGCGATGCCGCTGAGAGTTTTGCCATTTTTGAGTCGGACCGTCACGGGACGATAACCGGGCGTCGTGAGCGTTTCTGGACGTTTCAGAGCCTGTTCGATCTGCCCGAGCCTTCGTTCGCGAGCGACATTTGTTAGATCGGGCCCGAGAACGCCTCCGTGGCCTTTGATCATGTGGCAGCGTGTGCAATTTCCACGGCCGAAGAAAAATGCCTGGCCAGCCTGAGCATCGCCCGCGGACGGATGATCGGCTGCCGGAGCGCGCAACGCTGTGATGTGGGCGATCAGCGCGTTCATTTCGTCATCGCTGAAATTGAACGCGGGCATGCCTCCTTCCTCGATTCCGTTTTTGATGGTGTCGCGCAGGTTCGGCGCAGCGCGGCGGCGGTCGTTCTCGACAATCGTGGGCGCGTGCTCGCCTCCGGCTCCGTCGGCTCCGTGACATCCCGCGCAACGCGACGCAAACAGCTCTGCTCCGTCCTGCGCATAGGCGCAGAGGGCTAAACAAGCACAAAATGCTAGTTTCATTTCGTGAAGACTAACGTACCGAAATTTTCAGGCGCGTGGTGGAGGACGGATCACGCCAGAAGCCCGGGGTGTTTCAAATAGCGGTCGACAATTGCGTCCGCGGTGCGCAGCGTCTGCGCCAGAATTGTCAGAGTCGGGTTACCCGAAGGATT
Organism: Bryobacterales bacterium; assembly: GCA_003170295.1. GTDB lineage: Bacteria > Acidobacteriota > Terriglobia > Bryobacterales > Bryobacteraceae > Palsa-187. The sequence goes on from PNAJ01000115.1 coordinate 164,399, forward strand.
CTGTGGAAACGTGGAGGCGCCCAGCACGAAAAGATTCGACATCCGCCAGTGCTGGAGCCACGGGTTCACGACGGAGTTGCCGGGGTTCACGCCCATAATGGTGCCGCCCTGCAAGTGGGTGCTTCTGTATGTGTTGACATCGTAGCGGCGCGGCAAGGCGGCCGCCACTACTTCGCGCGCTCCCATCTCGCGGCCCACCTGCGCCATCTTCGCCGACACGAAACCGATCATGTTGCGCTCGTTGTCGTTCCAGTCCATGGTCATGCGCAACAGCGGGTCGCCATGTGAATCCCGATAAGTAGGGTCCAGGTCGAGGTAATTCGTCCGGTAGGCCAGGTGTTCGCCGGAGATGCCCAGATTCGCGGCGCAATCGAACGCGTCCATGGCGGCTTTTTTCCATTCAGATCCCCAAGTCGCTTTCACCGAAGGGGGGACAACTCCGAAGCTGCCGATTGGCGGGTGGCCGCGGGAGTATGCACCGATGTAGGCGCCGCGTATAAAATTCAGCGGCCCATGATCGAACGAATCACCATCCAGGTCCCGGATGGCGACCCCGCACGCTCCCGAGCCCATGAACCGATTCAAAGGACGGTCGAAGAAGAGCACGACTCCGCGGAAAGTCGCCTGGTGTGTGAAGTTGCGCCCGAGGTGCCCTGTGCCACTGCGGGCGTCGTAGGCTTCGCCAATCTTCGAGAGCAGCAGAAGCCGTGTGTTGTTGAGCGTCCAGGAAGCCAGGACTACGAGGTCGGCTGGCTGAACCACTTCTTCTCCGTTGGCGTCCACATACGATACGCCGGTCGCCTTGCCGTCTTTATAAAGCACGCGCCGGACATTCGCTCCGGTCCGCACGGTCACGCTTTTGTGCCGCGCGATCACCGGCAGCAGCATGTTGGTCGGCTGCGCTTTGGCGCCGACCATGCATCCAAAACGCTCGCAGAAGCCGCAGTACGTGCAGGCGGGGCGGACGATGCCGTCCGGGTTCCGATAAGCCTGACTCAGATTGGCCGAGGGGACCGGAGACGGATGATAACCCAGGGAACGGGCTGCGTCGCGGAAAAGAGACGGGAAGTATCCCGTCCTTTGTGGCGGAGTCGGATACTCCGCCGAATGCGGACCTTCGAACGGATCCAATCCCGTTTTTCCGGAAATCCCAAGCAATTTCTCGGCGCGAGTGTAGAAAGGCTCCAGCTCCGCGTAGGTGATGCCCCAGTCTTGCATCGAATGATTTTCCGGAAGCCGCCCGGCGCCGTAGCGTTCCACGGTGCGCGTGAGAATCTCGAAGCAGTCCGGCAAAAACCGTGGCGTGATTCCGGTCCAATGCTCCCCGGCGCCGCCGACGCCGGTACCCGGCAGGAAACTTGCGAACTGCCGCACGGGAAGCGCACGGTCTTTCGATGTATGCCGGAACGTAACGGTCTCCTTCGACGCATCCTGCATCATGCGAAGGCGGATGGCATAGTCCAGCTCGTCCATCCCTTCGAAATAATCGGCGGTCTTGCGCGGCGCGCCGCGTTCCAGCACCACGACGGAGAGACCGGTGCGCGCGCCCAGTTCCTTGGCCATGAGCAGCCCCGCCCAGCCCCCGCCGACGATGGCAACATCCGCGCGGGGAAGGGTCTTCATTCGGCTTCCTCCCCCGGTTTGACCTGGTGCCCCACGACTTCGTTGAGACTCCGTGGCTTGGGGCGAAAGGGCTTCCCGTAATGCTGGTCGATATGGTCGCTCCAGCTCATTTGCGGACCCGGATAGCCGATCAGTTGCCAGCCGATCATATCGGCATTGCCGCCGTGCATCGGGTCGCAGAACATGCCCTCGATGGTGTGCTGGCGCAGGAGTCGAAAGAAATAGGTCGTCTCCATGTTTCGCAACCTGGCATCCTGCGCGGCTGGTGTCAGGCGGTCAAAGTCTTGCCCCAACAGGACCAGCCCTTCGCGATAGACCTCGCGCGGCGTGGCCTTGCCTTGATACCCTTGCTCGGGTATGCCTTCCTCAAAAGGCGGCTGCGTATAGCGGTAGCGATCGCGTCCATAGGGGCCGGCTAACTGCCGGTCGATGTAGATCACGACACCGCCCTCCATCGCGCCCGGGCCGGTCGCGTCGCTGGGAAAGATCCGCGCCACGGCAGCGGAAACCAGTAGAGCTTCTCGCTCGTCGAAGAATCGCAACGGCACGCGGATCTTTCGGTCGCTCTGAGCGTGTACTCGCAGCGGCTGGCGGTCGAGAGTGAAGACCAGGAGTCCGCCGACGGCCGTCGCGGAGAACGTGAGAAAGTGCCTGCGGCGCATGAGAGTTCAGCTGGGATGCCTAATTGGGCCCCGTTTCCCGGACTAGCGTAACATAAGCCGCGCGAAAACGAATCTCATTTACCCGTATACTGTCGCTAATGCGCCTACGTCGACTCGCATTTCCTTTCTTTGTCTGCTCCGTCCTCTTCGCCCAAACAGAAACCGCGCTCGACCGCTACGTCGCCGCCAAGGATTCCGTCTACGGTTGGAGGCTTGTCAAGACCATCCCCGGCGAGGGCGTCCGCACCGACGTCCTCGAACTCACCTCGCAAACCTGGCGCACCGAAAAAGACGTCGACCGACCTATTTGGAAGCATTGGCTCTCCATCACGCGCCCCGACAAAGTTACTACCAACAAGGCTCTCCTGTTCATCGGCGGTGGTAAGAACGGCGACCCCGCGCCTTCCAAGCCCAACCCCCGTTCCGCGCGCATCGCCACCGAAACCAACTCCGTTGTCGCCGACCTCGGCATGGTCCCGAATCAGCCGCTCTTCTTCACCGACTCCCCCGACAAGGGCCGCTCTGAAGACGACACCATCGCCTATTCCCGCGTCAAACACTTCGCTACCAAAGACGACACCTGGCTGGTCCGTCTGGCCATGGTTAAAAGCGGAGTCCGCGCGATGGACGCCGTCCAGGAATTCCTCTCCACCGAAGCGGGAGGCAAAATAAAAGTGGACAACTTCGTCGTCGCCGGAGGCTCCAAGCGCGGCTGGACCACTTGGCTGGTTGGAGCGGTCGATAAGCGCGTCGTCGCCATCATTCCCATGGTAATCGACGCCCTCAACAGCGAGGCCATCACCAAGCATCACTTTGAAGCCTACGGCTTCTTCTCAACCGCGCTGAACGACTACGTCCGCCAGGGACTCTTCCCGTCTAAAATCGGAACCCCCGAATATAAAGCCGTTCTCGACATCGAAGACCCCTACAACTACCGCGATCGCCCGCAAATGAAAATGCCGAAGTTTCTCATCAACGCTTCCGGAGATCAATACTTCCTCCCCGACAATTCGCACTTCTACTACTCCGCACTCCCCGAGGAAAAGCACATCCGCTACGTCCCGAACGTCAAGCACAACCTCGAAGGCGGCGACTCCACCGACAGCATGCTGGCCTTCTATCAGGCGATCATCTCCAAGGCTCCCCGCCCGCGCTTTACCTGGAAGATGCAGAATGGCTCAATCGTCGTCAATGTCCAAGACAAGCCCGCCGAAGTCAACCTCTGGCAAGCCACCAACCCCGACGCGCGCGACTTCCGCGTCGACACCATCGGAAAAGCCTACACGTCTACGAAACTCAGCGAAGAGAAAAAAGGAGTCTACGTCGCCCAGGTTCCGAAGCCCCCGAAAGGCTTTACCGCTTTCTATGTCGAGCTGACTTATCCCGGCCCCGGTGCACACGGCATGCCGCCTTTCAAATTCTCGACTGAAGTCCTGGTCGTGCCCGACGTCCTCCCGTTCAAATGGGAAGATGCCGCCAAGAAGTATCCGGCAAAACCTTAATGATTTGCGATTCTGATAAGATGAGTCCCGGTCAATGAGGAGGAGAGCGAGATGAACCATGCAGTGATGGCTCTGATGGTAGCTACGGGGTTTGCGCTGTCTCAGGCACAGGTGCAAACGCCTCGGCCGAACGCCGACCCCTATGCCAATAACCCGGATGCGGGGAAGACGCAATTCCCGCTGGCGGCGCCCGCCGGCAAGGATTCCGGCGCCATCACGAAAGCGCTTCCCGGAGCCGTCAATCAGGGAATGATCGAGGAGTCCAAATGGAAATACGGATCGGCGTTTAATCCGCCGGCCAATGCCAAGATTTGGAATCCGGTGAAGCTCAAGATGATGCGAGGAGAGAAGCTGACTGGTGGAACTTTTTTCAGTTCGTCCGATCCATCGACTTACTGCGCCTTTGCGAATGCCGGTTATGACTTCGTCTGGACCGAAATGCAGCATGACTCGCGGGACTGGGAGAACGTCGCAAAGATGTGGCAGGCGTGCCCGCACGCCAAAGCGGTCCCAGGGGTCCGCGTGGCCTATGCCGATGAGCGCGAGATTCAACATGCGATGGATGCCGGCGCGCTCGTGATCGTCATCCCCACGGTAAGGACGGTGGAGGAGGGAACCGCTGCGAGGGACTGGACGTATTTCCCACCGCTCGGCAAGCGCAGCCAAGGGGGCGGTCAAGCCTTCTCTCCGGACTTTTGGGGCAGCGTGCCGGGGGGTTATCGCAACACGATCAATGACAACGTGGTGCTCATCGAAATGATCGAGACGGTCGGTGGCGTGGCGCAAGCGCGCGAGATCGCGGCCATCCCAGGCGTGGATGCGGTTTTCGCGGCCAGCGGAGATCTCGCCAATTTCTCGGGCTACAAGCAAGGCGATCCCGATTACGAGCGCCTGATTAATGCCGTTCACGACGCAGCCCTCGCGGCCGGCAAACGTTTGTGCGGTCCCTTCGCGTGGCGCGACCGGCCCGATTTCACCTGCTTCCAGAGTGCCAGTGAAACGGCCGCCATCGCGCGCGGCGTGGCCGCCGAACTCGGTCCGCTGAAGGATACGCAGGCAAAACCCGAAGTTGGACCATACGCCCCGAAGAAGTAAGCACGGCAACGGAGAATCGTACCCCCTCTGCTGTAGGCGAGCATAATGCCTTGCACTTCTACACGTTAGCGATTAACATGTAGAAGAACGAGGTATACGCAAATGACGGCGAAATCGGATCTCCCGCAAGGCACCCTTGACCTGTTGATCTTGAAAATTGTCGCCCTTGGCCCGGTGCACGGGTACGCGATCGCGCAAAGGCTGCAACAGGTATCGCGCGATGTGGTGCAAGTCCCACAGGGCTCGTTGTATCCGGCGTTGCACCGGCTCGAAAATCGCGACCTGTTGAAGGCCGATTGGAAAGAAACCGAGACCGGGCGCGAGGCAAAGTTCTATCGGCTAACGCGGGCAGGCAGGGCCCAGCTCGAAGCGGAAACCGCGAGCTGGCGGCGGTTGACGGACGCAGTCGGCCTCATTCTCAAATTGTCCGTTTCGTTCCGGCCCGGCGTGCGAGCCGCGTGGACCCGCTGATCGCGCTTCGCCAGGAATAGCGCCGGCTCTTCATCGCGCGGCGAGCGTGTCCGATCTGAGCGAAATTGGTTCCAAACGCTGAAGCCCAGTGCTTCGTCATATTCTTGAACCAGAGGATTGTGGGCCTATGAAACGAGCGATGATGTGTACCATCCTGATGAACTGCGCTGCATTTAGCCAGTCCCCTGAACCTCCTCCGAGGTTCGAAATCGCGGACGTCCACGCCAGCGCCAAGACTGTCAACCCGTTTATGCGGACCGGACCGGTGCGAGGCGGCCGTTATGAGGTGAAGACCGCCACGATGGTGGATCTGATCCGAATCGCTTACAGCTTCGATCCGGACAAGGTATTGGGCGGGCCGAACTGGCTGGAGATGGATCGGTTCGACGTGGTTGCAAAGGTTGCAGCCGATTCCATACCGGAAACGCAGAAGCTGATGCTTCAGTCGCTGCTGGAGGACCGCTTCAAACTGGCGGTCCACAAAGAAACGAAGCCGCTGCCTACCTATGCGCTGACCTTCGGGAAGAAACTGCAACTCAAGGAGGCCGACGGCACAGAGGAAACCGGGTGCCGGCCGCAAACCTCGTCCGGGGCGCCGACCGAGGGCGGCATCAGGATCTTTATGAGCAGTTCCAATGGGGCGCCAACGATGATCAACCTCGGACCCGGAATGGCGATTCATTATGTGTGCCGCAATATGACAATGGCGGCATTTGCGGCAGGGCTCCGGGGCATGATGGGGGCATCCGTCGGGCCGAACCAGGTATTGGATGAGACTGGCCTCAAAGGGAACTGGAACTTTGACGTCAAGTGGTCGATGCAGTTTATGGGACCAATGTCGACCAACACGAGCGATCGGATCTCGGTCTTCGAGGCGGTCGACAAGCAGCTTGGGCTGAAACTGGAAGAGAGGCAGATACCGACGCCGGTCATCGTGGTCGATCGCGTAAACGAAAAACCCAGCGACAATCCGCCTGAAGTGGCTGAAGCTCTGCCACCAATTCCACTACCGACCGAATTTGAGGTGGCGAGCGTCAAGCCCTCCGACCCGGGCGGAAGAGGGGGAAGATATCAGATGCAGGCTGGCGGACGGTTGAATGCCGAGGGCATGGCGATGCGCTTTCTGATCTCTCGCGCTTTTAACTCGAATAATAGGGAACAAGTGACCGGCCTGCCGAAGTGGGTAGACACGGAGCGGTTCGATATCGTCGCGAAAGCGCCGTCGGAGGGACCGTCAGCGCCTGCGATGGACATGGAAGCGGCGGCGCCGATGATGCGCGCATTGCTGGTGGATCGCTTCAAAATGACCTACCACTCGGAAGAGCGGCAGGTATCGGCTTACTCGTTAGTTTCCGCGAAGCCGAAGATGAAGAAGGCCGATCCCTCCAGTCGCACTTCCTGCAAAAACTCCAACGCGCCCGCCGGTGCGCCGCCCGGTTCGCAGGTCTTGACCTGCCAGAACATCACCATGGCGCAATTTGTGGATCGGCTGCAGAATATGGCGCAAGAGCTTAGCTGGCCGGTTTTGGATGCCACGGGGATCGAGGGAGGCTGGGACTTTACGCTGATGTTCAGCCGAAATGCGGGGATGATGATGGGCGGAGGCCGCGGCGGAGAAGCGGGGCGAGCGGAGGCCGCCATGCCGTCGGCGTCGGAACCGACCGGCGCCCTAACACTCTTCGAGGCAGTAGAAAAACAACTCGGGCTAAAGCTCGAGATTCGTAAGCGGTCGATGCCCGTAATCGTGATCGATCACATGGAGCAGAAGCCGACCGAGAATTAATAGTTACGGAACGGCTGCGATTTCCCCAATGTTCGCGGCTGTGTCGCCCTTCTTCATGGAAGGAACCGAACAAATGTAAGTGACCACGCCGGATATTGGAGTCGTCACATCCGCCAGTTTATTGCCGAAATAGTCGGTCACGTAGCCGATGATCATCCCGCGCTGGACGTAAGCCTCCGGAACGACGAGAGGATAAAAGATGCCATCGTGATCGCTCCTGACGGTCGTAAGCTGGCCGATCCACACAGGATGCTCGACCGGCGTCACCACGCCCGGCAATATCTTCAGATGACGCATGACATTCTTGCATCCACGAACCAATGCATCGACGTCCGCAGCCTCAGTGGTGCCCGCGTGGCCAGCCTCGGCGATGATGGTCGGCTTTCCTTGATCCTCCGCAAATCGGGAAATCGAAGTCGCTCCGGACACGGCGGGAGTCTGATTCCTTTGGATGATGATATGGTCGAGACCGAATGCCAGCACCATCCCTCGTGACGCCGAGTCGAGTTGGTCCTTGCCCGTCTGCGGCCAGTAGGCGTACCGGCGAAGATTCTCGTCGAGATCTCCTCCGTGAAGGTCGATCAGATAGTCGCACTTTTCCACCACCTGTCTGGCGATCGCCCACGACGCGCGTTCCGTCTGGGTGCCGTCGGCCTTTCCTGGAAACATCCGGTTCATGTTCTTTCCGTCGACGGGATTGAGATGCGGAACCTTCTGCGCAAAAGACGCCAAATTGATCAGAGGGAGAACGATCAGCGTTCCGGAAAGATCCGCCGCGTCGATCGTTTGAACCAGATTCTCCAGAGCGATGATCGACGCATACTCGGTCCCGTGCGAACCGGCGACGATAGCGAGCTTAGGCCCGGGCCTCGCGCCATTGATGACGATGACCGGGATGTTCGTGGCCGCATCCACACCGGCTACGACCGGAATGAACCCAGTGACTTTCTGTCCGGTGTGCGCCGTGGCAGTACCGACGGTAATGTCCGCCGCCCATCCCAGGCCCACAAAGCAAGCGAATAGCGGCAGATTCGAAAGCAATCGGAAAACTCTGTTTGTAAGGATCTTCATCGCACCTTCCGCCAATTTGCAGTTGGACAATTATAGAACGAGGCGGGCTACGTCGCCCGTTCTGTGTGCTTCAAGTTACTCTTGTCGCAGGGCGAGAATCGGGTCCACTCGGGTGGCTCGCTGAGCTGGCACAAAGGCCGCCAATAACGCTACGGCGGTGAGAATTACAGCGACTGCGGCGAAGGTCAGCGGATCTCCTGCCTTGACACCGAAGAGCAGACCCGCCAAAAGACGTGTGAGACCGAATGCCGCCGCCAGTCCAAGGACGACGCCCACGATTACCAGGCGCATACCTTGACCGAGGATCATTTTCATCATTTCTCCGCGACCCGCGCCCAGAGCCATACGGATGCCGATCTCCTGCGTGCGCTGCTCCACCGCATAGGACATCAAGCCGTAGATTCCCACCGCGGCCAGCAGCAGCGCGACGGCGGCGAATACGGTGAGCATCAGCATGTTGAAGTTCTCTCGAGTGGTGGAATCCTTGATCACCGCCTCCAGCGTGAGGATTTTCGAGGGGGTCAACTGGCCGTCCATGGCCTCGAATTCGTGCCTGATGGGGGACACGGCGGATATAGGGTCGGTTTTTGTCCTGATCAGCCAGCTCATCGGCAACAAGTTGTTCGCGAGCTTGGTGAGCCCGTCGGTTACTTGTCCTTCCGGAACATACATCGTCGGAACCAGGCCGTTGCTCAGTCCGGCTTCCGTAACGCTGCCGACAATTCCAACGATCTGGCGCGGTCCTTCTTCGAAATCCGCTCCTAGTCCGTGACCGATGATCATGCGTTGACCGAGCGGATCGGCCTGGGGCCAGTATTTCTTTGCGAAGGCTTCGTTGACGATGACCACGTGCTCGGACTTGCCGGTGTCCCGGCGGTCGAAGGTGCGCCCGTGGAGAAGTGGGATGTGGAGTGCTTCGAAGTAATGGGACGAGACGAAGCGCCACTGGTCATCGCCTTCGAACTTGCCTTGGGCCGGGACACGGCCTTCGATAATGAACGGGAGATCGATGGCGCTTCCTCCCATCGGGATCACCAGGGCGGCAGACGCGAACTCGACGCCCGGCAGACCTTCGATCCGTTCCGTCGCCTGCCGAACGGTGTTCTCGACCTGCGCCGTAGTGGCGTAACGGGTTCCGGGTAAAGCGGTTTGCATGGTGAGCACATTCACGGGATCCAAACCGGACTTCACGGAGCGAAGGCCCGCGAAGGTGCGGATCATGAGTGCGGCGCCGGTGAGCAGGATGATCGCGAAAGCCACTTCGCCGACCACGAGCAATCCCCGGATGCGGTTGTGTTTAAGACCCGTGCCCGACCGGCTGCTCGATTCCTTGAGCGCGGAGTTGACATCGAGCCGCGAGACCCGGATGGCCGGGAGCAATCCGAACAATACTCCGGTCAGGAGCGAAATCGCGAACAGAAACGCGAGCACTCGCCAATCGATCAAGCTGAGCTCTGCCGTGGGATGTTGAGGATCGTTCACGCGCGGGATATTTCCCGGACTGAACGCGAGCAACACACGAATGCCCGCTGCGCCGAGCGCCAGACCGGCCACCCCTCCGGCAATTGCCAGCATCATGCTTTCGGTGAGCAACTGCCGCACGATTTGTCCGCGGCTGGCGCCAATCGCGGTGCGGATCGCGAGTTCCCTGTGCCTGCTGGCGGCGCGGGCGAGCAACAGATTCGCCACATTCGCGCAGGCCATGAGCAGCACGAAACCGACCGCGCCGGCCAAAATCAGGAGCGCCAGCTTGACGTCACCGGCAATGGCGACACGCAGAGGGAGGACACCGATCGACTCGGTCTTATCGGTAAAGATCGGGTTTGTCGCACGGAATTGCTCGGCGATCACCTTTAACTCGGCTTGCGCTGAATTGACGGAGGCTCCGGGAGCAAGGCGTCCGGCCACGTAATAGATGTGCCCTTGATTATTGCTGTTGGGATCGAACTGCTGCGGCAGATAAAGATCGGCGGGGGGATCCGGCTGATACCATTCGGGCAAAACGCCCGTAATCATATACGGCTCGGAATTGAGAAGGATCGTCGTACCCGCGATCTGGCGGTTCGCGCCCAGGCGGGTGTTCCAGAGGTTGTAGGTCACGACGGCGAACTTACCGGCGTTGGGAAGATCCTCCTGCGGGGAAAAGGTTCTGCCCAGCACGGGTTTCACGCCGAATACGTCGAAGAATCCAGCCGTCACATGAACGGCATTGACGGGGTCCCGGCGATCGCCTGCGCCGAGGTTCATCCCGACGCTGCCGAAATCGTAGGCGGTCATGGACTGGAACGCATGGCTTTGTTTCCATGCCATGAACTTGGGAATGGAAACGGAAGGTCCGTCGCCGTTGGGGAAATGGCGCTGGAGGCGCATGATTCGCTCGGAATCGGGGAACGGTAGGGGACGGAGCAGGACCCGATCGATTACCGAGAAAATCGCTGTATTCGCTCCGATTCCGAGCGCCAAGGCAAGGACTGCGACGATCGCGAAACCGGGGCTCTTAATGAGAGTACGGAATGAATGGCGAACGTCGCCTATTGGATTCCACATGAATCCTTATACGGATTCCGGGGTTCTCGTGTTCCGAAGCAATTTTAGAAGATGATGGAGTAAGTGGAGGACTTCAGGAAGTAGCCTGATGTCCATTATCGGGCCGGGAGAGAGCATCCTCAGTCATGACGGAGTGCCGTGAGAGGGTCCAGTTTCGCGGCGCGCCAAGCTGGTACCGACGAGGCAAGCAGAGCCACGCTCGAGAGCACCACGATCACGACCACCACTGAGAGCGGATCAAAGCCCGTACCCTCAAACACCTGGAACTGGACTATCCGCACGAGCATGATGCTTCCCGCGACTCCGATCGCGAGCCCGATTCCGACTACTGTGCCCGCCATCCGGAGAACCATGCCGAGAACATCGCCACGGCTCGCTCCCAGCGCAAGGCGCACGCCGATCTCATGAAACCGTTGCGTCACGTCGTAGGAAACGACGCTATAGATTCCGGCTGCCGCCAGTGCTAATCCCAAAGCGGCAAAGGCACCGAACAGAGCCATATTGAAGCGAGGCTGGACGGTCTGAAAGCCGAGCACTTCTTCCACGGTGATCGGGCGGCCCAAAGGCACTTCGCGATCCATCTCCTGAACAACGCCGCGCAGCGTGTTCAGCATCGCCATGGGCTCGCCGGCGGTGCGAACGGCCAGGACGCGAGCAGGCGGGGCCACCAGAGTATAGGGTACAAAGACAGCGGGCGTAGTTGCATCACGCAACCCCGCGTTTCTTGTATCCCCTAGAACTCCGACAATCGTAACGTCGGCGCTGCTGCCCGCCGGAACCAGCACTTGTCTGCTGCCGGGTTTCGCCAGAAGCTCGACGTTGACATGCTTTCCGACCGGGTCCTGACCCGCGGGCCAGAGTTTCGCAGCGGTCTCATTGATCAGAGCGTAGCGATCTCCCCGCGTCACGTCCTGATCGGTAAGCTGGCGTCCTCGCTGGAGGCGGATTCCGAGAGTTTGCGGGTAATCGGCGCTGATAAGTCCAACCGTCAATCGTTGCGATTGCGAGGGCGGGAGCCCTTCGATCGAGAATGCCGATCGAGGTCCGCCAAACGGCATTCCACCATTCCCAATCGTTGCGGCCTGCACGCCCGGTAGATTCTTTACGCGGTCAAGCAAGTTTTGGCTGAATATGTTCCGCTGCTCGATGGTCGAGTAGTTCTTCGGAGACAGTTGGACGTTGACCATGAGCGTCCGCTCCGGATGGAAGCCTGGATCCTTCTTGAGCAGCGACTGAAAGTTGCGAACGGTGAGGCTCGAAGCGGCGAGCAGGATCACCGCCAGGGCGACTTCGGTGACCACAAGAGTACGACGGGTCTTTTGTCCGCGAATGCTTCCGCTCGCTCCTCGTCCGCCCTCCTTGAGTGAATCGACAAGATTGGGCTGCGAACATTGCAGCGCGGGCACGAGTCCGAAAAGGACGCCCGTAAGGACCGACACGGCAAACGAGAAAAGCAAAACCCATCCGTTGACAGTGATACGAGCTTCGTTGGGAACGTAAAACGAAGGGATGAGCGCGGCAATCGCCTTGGTAAGGCCGATCGCCAACAGCACGCCGATGCCGCCACCGAGCACAGAAAGCAGCACGCTCTCGGTAAGCAACTGCCGTACAAGACGCGGCCGGTTTGCGCCGACAGACAATCGCAGCGCGATTTCCCGGGCTCTGGTGGTGGTGCGCGCCAGTTGCAGGTTGGCGACGTTGACACAAGCGATCAGCAAAAGAAATCCTACCGCGGCGAGAAGCAGGCGCAGACTGGAGTTCATCTCGCCGCTGGCCACCGTAATATCCATGTAGTTCAGAAATACGGTCCGGAAGTCGCCTTTAGGGAAATTTTGCGGCGTCACCCGGGCCAGTTCCCGATTCAGGGCTTGCAACTGCTGTTCGCCGATTTGTGTCGTGACGCCGGGCGCGAGCCGCATGATTACATTCAGGTAGCCTTCTTGTTTCAGGTCCATCGGCATCGGCAGCCAGAAGCCGTCGCCCGTGTACCAGCCGAACCGGGGAGGCATCACGCCGATGATAGTATGCGGTACGTTGTTCAAAACGAGTTTCTCGCCAAGCGCGCTCTCCCGGCCGTCGAACAAGCGCTGCCAGAGCCGGTAGCTCAATACGACCACCGCCGCAGGCTCGCCCCCCGGCCCGATATCGAAGGGCTGAATGGTCCGCCCGATTTGCGGTTTTACGCCCATGAAGTGGAAGGCGTTGCCGGACAGGAAAACGCCCCCGAAGCTTTCCGGAGCGCGATCTCCGGTCAATAGAACACTGTCCAGCGTAGTCGCCATCACGTCCGAGAAGGCCGGAAGCTTCTGGATCTCAATAAACTCGGGGCGCGGATAAGAATGCCAGTTTTCGGCAGCCTCCTTGGGTCCCACAACGGCCGGGGCCCAGATCTCATCGGGCTTGGCGTAAGGGTAGGGAGCAATCAGGACTCCGTAAACTACGCTGAACAACGCAGTGGTCGCTCCGATCCCAAGGGCAAGCGAAAGCAGCGCTACCGCCGCGAAGCCTGGAGTGCGCCTCAGCCCGCGAACAGCATATTTCAGGTCCTGCCAAAATTGTTCGACCAACATGAATCCCCACATGTCGCGTGTTTGCTCCTTTATCACGGTGGTGTTGCCTAAGGCTCGTTGAGCGGCATAACGAGCTTCGAGAGGGAGCAGGCCCGCTTCCCGATACGCCTCTGCCTCCAGATCCAGATGGGATCGCAACTCCCGATCCAGATCGTCTTCCTTTTTCTTCCGCCAGAACTTCATATCACTCCTAACGAACCGGCCACAGGATGCGGCCAATGGCTTCCGACATCCGCTTCCATTTCGATTCGTCGGCTGCCAGGCGCTTCTTGCCGGCGGGCGTGAGCCGGTAGTACTTGAACTCTCGCTTCTGGTCTTTAGCGGCGCTTTCCCACTTCGCCGCAACCAGGCCTTTGCGCTCCAGGCGATGAAGAGCGGGATAGAGCGAGCCGTGCTCGACTTGAAGGACATCTACGGTAGTCCGCTGGATGTGCTTGGCGATCTGATGGCCGTGTGCGGGACCAAACAAGAGTGTACGGAGGATCAGCATGTCCAACGTTCCTTGCAGGAGGTCGATACGGTCGGACGAATCTCTTGGCATCTCGTTAGTAGACATTCTACCCTGGATTCCATCCACACAGGGTAGACGCACTACCGAGGTTTTGGTTTGCCGCCAGAGTTAGACGAATCGCCGGAAGACGGCGTGATACTATTCCCAGCTCAACGCCACGAGGGGATCCACCCTGGTGGCGCGCCGCGCAGGCAGCAAGCCGGCCAGAAGCGCTACCGCCGCAAGCAGCGAGACTACAACGAAAAATGTTCCCGGATCGGTGGGCTTCACATCGAATAAGAACTTAGCGAGGATACGGGTAAGGCCAAGGCGCCTACGATACCTAGTGTCACAGGAGTTATACTCTCTATCTGATTAGTTCAAGGAATCGGTGAGGTCAGGGGGTATTCGATTCTGTGCGGCTGGCTTACATTCTATGCATCGCGGCGTTGTGTCCAGCCCAAGACGTCACTCCCGTCGCCGATCACTCTGGGGATGCGGAAACCGGGCGCTGGACGTTTCGCATCTTTTGCGCACCCTGCCACGGGATCCGCGCGGATGGCGGCCGCGGTCCTGATTTAACGCTCGGGACCTATAGCGCTGGCGATCGCGACGAGGATCTGGCCCGCGTGATTTCAAGAGGAGTGCCCGGAACGGAAATGGCGGCCTACGCGGGACGAGTCAGCGACGAGGAGATCCGGCGCCTGGTTGCGTATATAAGGTCAGTCGCGCACACATCCGATAACACGTCGATTCGAGGCGACATCGCCGCTGGCGAAACGATCTTCTGGAACAAGGGCGGCTGCGGACAATGTCATCGCACCGGAACGAAAGGGAGCAGTATCGGCCCCGATCTGACGCGGGTCGGCCGCCAGCGCAGCCTCGCTTATTTGCGTGCCTCGCTGCTGCAGCCCGATGCCGACGTGACGCCCGGATATGCGACCGTTACAGTGGTCACTCGCGATGGCAAGAAGATCGTCGGAGTGGAGAGAAACTTCGACAATTTTTCCGCCCAGTTTGTAGACCTTTCGGGCAAGTATTACTCGTTCGAACGCGAAGACGTTATTTCCATGAAGCGTGAGCCTCGATCCCTGATGCCTTCCACCTACGGGCAAGTTCTCAATGAAACCGAAGTGAACGATCTGCTGGCCTTTCTAAGCAGCCTGCGAGGTGGCCGATGAAACTATTGGTCGTCCTCACCTGCACGGTAGCTCTGGCGCAAGACTGGACCAGTTACGGGAAGAACACGTTCGGATGGCGCTATAGCGAGCTCGATCAGATCAACACCAAAACCGTAATGCGGCTCACGCCTCAGTGGATGTATCAGACCAATGTGCCGGGTAAGAACGAAACGACTCCTCTGGTCTTCGGCGGAATGATGTACATCACCGGGCCGTCCAACAATGCGTGGGCACTGGACGCTGTCACCGGAAGGCCGATCTGGTCGTACAAGAAGGCTGCGCCCGCGGGTGTGAATCTCTGCTGCGGACAGGTGAACCGCGGATTCGCCGTCCATGGAAACACTCTTTTCAAGGTGGACCTTCAGGGCACGCTGGTCGCCTTGGATGCAAAATCCGGGACCGTCCTTTGGGAGTCCACGCTGGAAGATTACAAAAAAGGTTATTCCGCGACATCCGCGCCGCTGGTCGTCAAGAACTTAGTGATCACCGGCATGGCGGGTGCGGAGTTTGGCACGCGCGGTTTCATCGATGCCTACGACGCCGAAACCGGGAAACGCGTCTGGCGCGTAAATACGGTGGCTGCGGACGCAAGCTGGTCAGGCGATTCGTGGAAACGCGGCGGAGGCTCGACCTGGATCACGGGAACCTATGATCCTTCTCTCAACTTGATTTATTGGGGGACTGGCAATCCCGGTCCCGACATGGACGGCGAACAGAGGCGCGGCGACAACTTATATACGTGCAGCCTCCTCGCGATTGACGCGGACACCGGGAAAATCAAGTGGTATTTCCAGTTCACGCCGCACGACCTGCATGATTGGGACGCTGTCGGCGATCCCGTGCTGACCGATCTGGTTATGAACGGGCGCACGGTGAAGGCCGTCATTCAGGCGAATCGCAACGGATTCTTTTATGCGCTGGACCGCACCAACGGAAAAGTTCTGCTCTCGAAAGCCTATACGCGAATCACCTGGGCCGATGGCATCGATTCCGATGGCCGTCCCGTTCCGATCGCCGGCCAGGAACCAACGGAGGAGGGCAAGCGCACTTGCCCGGGCATGGGAGGCGGGCACAACTGGCAAGCGACTGCGTATAGCCCGTTGACGGGTCTTTACTATTTCACTTCGGCCGAAAAATGCATGCTGTTTTACAGAACCAAACAGGCGTTCGTCGAGGGTCAGTGGTATCAGGCCAGCACCATCGGTCGCGATGAGCCTGGAAACGGACGAATCGATGCCATCGATCCGAAGACCGGCAAGCTCGCGTGGTATTTCGAAACAGTGAGCAGTCCCGCCGGAGGGGTCCTCGCAACCGCCGGCGGACTGGTGTTCGTGGGGGACGCGGAAGGCTATCTGATCGCCCTCGATGCCCGCACAGGCAAGGCCCTTTGGCGATTTCAAACCGGTGGTACCATCATTGCCCCGCCCATCAGCTATGCGCTGAATGGGCGTCAATACATTGCGGTCGCCGCCGGACAAACTATGATGACTTTTAGCTTGCCGAAATTATGACGTGGCGCGAGCTTTAGCTTGCAGCGTCGGCTTCAACCGGGCGTCCGTGTGTTTTCGCTTCTTCCGCCGCGCCCCCGCGCGGATTACACTATCTAGGGAATGCGACAACAAATCTGCGCCGCGCTGCTATTCTCGCTCTCACTGTTGGGCCAAACCTACGACACCGTCCTAGCCAACGGCCGCGTAATGGATCCGGAATCCGGCCTCGATGCGGTCCGCTACATCGGAATTCGCGGCAGGCGCATCGAAGCCATCTCGCCAACACCTCTTGAAGGACGCACCATCGTGGATGTCCGGGGCCTGGTCGTCGCGCCCGGTTTTATCGACCTCCATTCGCACGGCCAGGACAACGAAAACTACCATTTCAAAGCTCACGACGGCGTCACCACCGCGCTCGAGTTAGAGATCGGCGTTTCACCGGTAGCCCCGTGGTATCAGGCTCGCGAAGGAAAAGCGCTCATCAATTTTGGCGCCAGCTCCGGACACGTTCCCTCGAAAATGGCGGTGATGCACGACACTGGAGATTTTTTGCCGCGCGACCACGCCGTGCACGACATGGCTACCGACGAGCAGAAACTCTCGATCGTAAATTCCGTCCGCCAGGGCCTCGACGACGGAGCGGTCGGCATCGGATTTGGAATTGCCTACGTGCCGTCTACCACGCGCGAAGAAATCCTGAGGCTATTCCAACTCGGTTCGGACCGCCATGTTCCGGTGTTCGTCCACATGCGCGGCAACACCGGCCTGCCGGAAGACGGCGCGATCCCTTCGCTTCAGGAAGTGATCGCCGACGCAACGGCCACCGGAGTCTCCCTGCACATCGTCCACATCACTAGCTCCGGCGGCCGTCAGACGAAGAACTGCCTCACAATCATTGAGGGCGCTCGCAAGCATGGCCTCGACGTATCGACCGAAATGTATCCCTACACGGCATCGGCCACGCGCATCGAGTCCGCTCTATTCGACGAAGGTTGGGAGAAGCGCACGGGACTCCGTTACGATCAGCTCCAATGGGTCGCGACCGGCGAGCGCCTCACTGCCGAGACATTCGCGAAGTATCGCAAACAGGGAGGAGGCGTCATCAGCCACGGAATGTCGGAGGACACTGTTCGCCTCGCAGTCGCAAATCCCATCGTCATGATCGCCAGCGACGGGCGACTCACGAATGGCAAAGGTCATCCAAGAAGCGCGGGAACTTTTTCCCGCGTGCTCGGAGTCTACGTTCGCGAACAGAAGGCGCTCCCTCTCATGGACGCCCTCCGGAAAATGACTCTGATGCCCGCGCAGCGCCTCGAAGCGTCCGTGCCGGCGATGCGAAATAAAGGCCGAATCAAAGTCGGTGCGGATGCTGATATCGTAGTGTTCAATCCGGATAAAGTGATCGATAAAGCGACCTTTGAAAACGCGGCGCAGTATTCCGAAGGCATCGAGAACGTAATGGTCGCGGGTGTCTTCGTTCTGCGAAATGGAAATTTTGTCGATGGCGTATACCCCGGAGCGGGCTTACGCACGAAGTAGGAGGTAACTCAATGGTCTCAAGACGAAACCTGCTGAAGACTTCTGCCGCACTCATTGCCGGCGGAACTGCATCGTTGGGTGACACGCCCAATCGCTTTGCTGAAATCGAAGGACGGATTGCGCGCCACGATTTGAAAGATCTCTACAAAGAGGATCTGCCGACCCCCTGCATGCTCGTCGATCAGGATATTTTCGAGGCGAACCTCCGGAAAATGGCGAATCATTGCCGCACCACCGGCATTCATCTGCGCGGCCACGTGAAGATCCACAAGAGCCCCGAAATCGCCAAGCGTCAAATCGCCCTGGGAGGAATCGGCGTCACCTGCGCCACCGTAGCCGAGTGCGAACTGATGTCGAGCGCCGGAATCAACAACATCTTGCTCACGCGCCAACCCACCAGCAAGAACAACATCGGCCGCGTCATCGCGCTGGCAAAGCGCGACCCGACCTTCGGAACCGTGGTCGATGATCCACTCGCCGCGGAGTGGCTCCAGGCCGGCGCCTTCTCCGAAGGATTGAAGCTCAGAACCGTGGTCGACGTCTACGCCGGCCTGACCCGCCACGGAATCGAGAAAGGAGCGCCCGCCCTCGATCTCGCCAAGCAAGTAGATCGCTCCAAGAACCTGAAGCTAGTCGGCATCATGGGCTACGCAGGCGCCGCCGCGCACACGCACGGCTGGACCGACCGCCTGAAGAAATCCCGCGAAGATACCGCAGGCATGCTCGAAACAGTGGCAGAGGCCCGCTCCGCCGGTCTCCCGATCGAGATCGTCACCGGAGGCAGCACCGGGACTTACAACATCGATTCCGAGAGCAAAGGACTCACGGAGCTTCAGGCGGGTTCCTTCGTTTTCATGGATATCCTCTATCGCGAGATCGGCGGCAAGGACGATCCGCATGTATACAACGATTTCGGCATGGCCCTCACCGTCATGACTTCAGTGATCAGCCACAGGCATCCGCACCGTTGTACCATCGACGCCGGAAACAAGGCGTTGCTGAAACCAACAGACCAGGTGAAGGGTCGCCCCGAAGTCAAGGTTGAAAATCAAGGCGCCGAATACGGCATCCTCGTATGGAATGACACAGATCGCGATTTCAAACTCGGGGAACGCGTGGAGCTTTATCCTTCCAATCTCGACATGAGCACCAACGTGTACGATCGCTACTATGTGACGCGCGGAGAACAAATCGTGGACGTGTGGCCGATCATGGGCCGCTCCGGCGCTCCGCAGCGCTGAGGCGATCCCATTTACGGTTTCGCCCCAGCGCCCGCTTCCCGACCGCGCTTCGGCTTATCATGATCGACTCGATTCGTCTCTTCATATTCGACCCCGTTACTCACGGACAGCATCGAAAACCTCGATCTCTCATCCTACGCCTCTCGTTCCCGGGCAGGTAGGCGCAGAGGCTAGAGCATTATTTGAGACATCCAGTGCGCCGCGGGAAATTTTGCGCTGTAGCTCGACGGCGAGATCCAGCAGAAATAAGTTGCGAGAGGATTTCGAAGCTTACTCGGTTCGCAATTCCTGCATCACGTCGACGCGGGCTGCCCGCAACGCGGGTATCGCTGACGCAATCACAGCGGCAAGCAATAGCACCTAAAAAGTGATGCCGCCACCCAGCCTCTGCCGATCGCGATTGATCGGAGAACAAGGGGGCTGTACTCCGTTGAGTTGGAGTCTCACCCGCCGGGCCGGCCTGAGAATGGACGAACATCTCAGTCAGTTCTTCCCAACAACTGATTGCATCTCGCTCGCTCGCTTCAAATACGCGCCAACAGCCTCACATATGTCACCGCGGGTATATATAAAAGGAAATCGATCGCCTCCTGTACGATTGACTTCGCACTTATGTTAACATCACTCGTAATCCGATGTCGAAATCGAAGCCAGATATAGATACGTCTGCCGCGGATCGCGATTTGTACTCCGGCCTCATTCGGCTCCACGTTCTTCATCATGCGGTGGAGGGGCCAGTCTTCGGTCTGGGCATGATTGAGGAGCTCGCGCGGCACGGCTACCGAATCAGTGCAGGAAGCTTGTATCCGCTCCTCCAGGGGCTCGAAAAGAAAGGATACCTGCGATCGACCGAACGGAGAAACGGCAAGTCCTTGAGGCGTGTGTATCGCGCGACCCCGCTGGGACGGAAAGCGCTGGCAGCATCGAAAAGCAAGGTGCGGGAACTTTTTCATGAACTCATCGAGGGTGACTAGCTCACCTCTATTCAAATGTTCGGGAGCAATGCTGATCGTCGTCAAAGCTTTGCTCGCCCAACAGACAGGGCCTCCTGTCTCGCTCACGATTTCGCAGGCCGTGGAGAACTCCATAAAGAACTACCCTGCGATTCGCGTCTCACAAGAACAGATCAATGCGGCGGCCGCCGCGATCCAACTGGCGCGGACGGCGTATCTGCCGAAGGTGGATGCGCTCGCGCAGGTCAACCGCGCGACCCGGAACAATGTGTTCGGTCTGCTCCTTCCCCAGGGCGTGATTCCCTCGATGTCCGGTCCAGTCATTGGTACGAACAACCTTGGATCCGTGTGGGGAAGCGCGATCGGCGGCCTGGTTACCTGGGAGCCGTTCGATTTTGGCTTGCGCAGCGCCGGCGTTTCAGTCGCGAGCGCGGCACGGGCGCAATCGGAAGCCGCAGCTAAGAAAACGCAATTCGAAGTAGCCGTCGCCACCGTCGATGCTTATCTGACACTCGTTGCCGCTCAGGAGACGGTGCGCGCCGCCCAAGCGGGTGTGGATCGTGGGGATATTGTCGTCAAGACCATTACCGCGCAGGTGAACGCGCAGTTGCGGCCGGGAGCCGACCAATCGCGCGCGGAAGCCGAACTGGCTGCTGCGCGCACACAATTGATTCAAGCCCAGCAGGCGATCGACGTGTCGCGTGCGACTCTCTCGCAGTTCGTCGGGACCGATCCATCGCAGATTGCCGTCGTCACGGGCAGTCTTGTTCAGTTGCCACCCGAACAAGCCCCGGCGGCACTGAACGCGGCAGCGAATCCGGCAATGGTAGAGCAGAGCGCCGTGGTCGAACAGGCGCGAGCTCAATTGCGGGTGCTGGAGCGATCCTATTTTCCGAGGTTCTATCTTCAGGGCGCCGCCTACGCACGCGGCACCGGTGCGGAGACGAACGGAGATCGCCTGGGCGGTCTCAACGGGCTCGCACCGAATTTTCAAAATTATGCTCTCGGCTTCAGCGTCATTTTTCCGATCTCCGAGCTTCCTTCGTTGCGCGCTCGCGAAGCTGCGCAGAGTGCCGCAATTCGGTCCCAGGTAGCGCGGTCCGAGCAAATCGCCGTCGATCTGCGGGCGCAATGGAACCGGGCCGTGGCAACTCTCAACGGTGCGCGGCGCATCGCCGTCAATACTCCCGTGCAAGCTTCGGCTGCCGGATCCGCGGCGCGGCAAGCGACCGCGCGCTATGAGGCGGGCCTGGGGAATATCGATGAAGTAGCCGAAGCGCAGCGACTGCTGACTCAGGCTGAAATCGACGATGTGCTGGCACGACTAACTGTTTGGCGTGGCCTGCTCGGCATTGCTTCCGCTGCGGGCGACATTCGACCGTTCGTTGCGGAGGCAAGCCGATGAATCCTTCCGAAGGCGGAAAATGCGTCTCGTACTAACCGCTCTTTCGCGGCCATTCACAGTCGTTGTGGCGTTGGTCGCCATTGCGCTCTCGGCCGCCCTTGCGCTGAAACGGATGCCGGTGGATATTTTCCCGCAGGTCGGCGATCCCGCGATTTACGTGGCCCAACCCTACGGAGGCATGGATCCGGCGCAAATGGAAGGGTACCTGACTTACTACTACGAGTATCATTTCCTATACATCACCGGAATCGATCACGTCGAAAGCAAGAGCATCCAGGGTGCGGCGCTCATGAAGCTCGTCTTCCATGAAGGCACGAACATGGCCCAGGCAATGGCGGAGACGATCGGCTACGTAAACCGCGCCCGCGCCTTCATGCCGCCGGGAACCGTTCCGCCGTTCATCACGAGGTTCGACGCGGGAAGCGTGGC
The DNA here is from genome assembly GCA_003170295.1 of Bryobacterales bacterium. Taxonomy (GTDB): domain Bacteria; phylum Acidobacteriota; class Terriglobia; order Bryobacterales; family Bryobacteraceae; genus Palsa-187. The sequence goes on from PNAJ01000115.1 coordinate 186,451, forward strand.
AGTTGGGCTGTTGGTCTTCAGCAGCGCAACGCACACGCAAGGCGAGTTGCAGGATTTCGCGATCAACCGTGTGCGCCCGTTGTTCGCTACGTTGCAAGGCGTGTCGGCTCCTCCGCCCTTCGGAGGAAATCAGCGGACGATCGTCATTACCCTCAATCCCGAGAAGCTCCAGCAATACCGGATCTCGCCCGATGAGGCGATTGCCGCCGTCAGCAAAGCGACTCTCGTGATGCCCTCCGGAAATATGTGGACCGGCAAGGTGGAGCGGATCGCCCGTACCAATGCCGCGCTGGGGGGCGACCTTTCCGAGCTCCTGAGTACTCCCATCCGGCCGGTCTCCGGTGCTAGCGTCTATCTGCGGGATATCGGGACCATTGAGAACGGGACCGATATCGTAACCGCATACGCACACGTCAACGGAAAACGAACCGTTTACATACCCGTCACCAAGCGCGCCGACGCCTCGACTCTGGCGGTAATCGACGCCGTTAAAGGGGCGATCCCCAATTTCAAGAAGGTGGTTCCCGACGATGTCGATGTCCGGCTTGAATTCGATCAGTCGCCGTTTGTCACAAATTCGATTCGCGGCCTGGTCATCGAAGGATTGCTGGGGACCGTTCTCACCGGCCTGATGGTTCTCATCTTCCTGCGCGACTGGCGAAGCGCTCTCATTGTCGTGATGAACATTCCGTTTGCTCTGCTTTCCGCCGTAATCCTGCTGTGGGCCACCGGCCAGACCATCAACATCATGACGCTGGGCGGGCTCGCGTTGGCGGTCGGCGTTCTCGTCGACGAAGCGACGGTTGAGATTGAAAACATTCATACTCAAATGCTCCCCGGCGTATCCCGTGCCCGCGCTGTGGTCGAGGCGTGCAGCCGAACCGCGATCGCGCGTCTACTTTCCATGTTGTGCGTCCTCGCGGTTTTTGTTCCTTCGTTTTTCATGGTCGGTGTCGCGCGGCAACTGTTCGTTCCGCTTTCGCTCGCGGTCGCATTTTCGATGATCGCGTCCTATCTGCTGTCGAGCAGCCTGGTTCCGGTGTTCTCAACCTGGGTCATGAAAGAAGGTCGTCGCGGAGAGGAAAGCGAAGGGCTCTTTGGATTGCTCCTGTCGTTTTACAAGCGCTATCTGAACATTACGTTGCGGCTCCGATGGCCTTTGGTGATCGTCTATCTCGTGGTTGGGATCGGCCTCGTGTGGGTCCTGCTGCCTCGCATCGGCACGGAAATCTTTCCCGACGCGAACGCTCCGCTGCTTCGAATTCGTCTTCGCGCGCCGACAGGGACTCGCATCGAGGAGACGGAACGGATTGTCCTCCGTGCATTGGACGTTATCAGGAACGATATTGGTCTGGACAATGTCGAGATCACCAGCGACTTCGTCGGCGTGGTGCCGTCCAGCTACCCTGTGGATCTGATTCATCTTTTTACGAGCGGTCCTCAGGAAGCAATCATCCAGGTGGCGGTCAAGCCGGCGACGCCTCGTGGAGAAGCCCTTCGAGAGAAGCTGCGTGCGAGCCTCAAGAATCAATTGCCTGATTGTCAGGTGTCCTTCGAAGCGGGCGATATCGTCACGCAAGTGATGAGCTTTGGATCGCCGACTCCTATCGAGGTCGCTGTGCTGGGCACCAGCCTTCAAGACGATTATGCTTATGCCCAAAAGGTCCAGGCGCAGATGGCAAAGCTCGAGTTTCTCCGCGATCTGCAGTTTGCGCAGGCGGCGGATTTCCCGACGCTCGACATTAACATCGATCGCGAGCGCGCCGGGCAGTTCGGTCTCACCATGGCCGATGTTGTCCGCTCCGTCGTACCGGCGACATCCTCCTCCCGCTTCACGCAACCGAACTACTGGCGTGATCCGAACTCCGGAAACGCATTCCAGATTCAAGTGCAATTGCCGCAGAATCGAATGCAAAGCGTCGAAAGTATCGGCGATGTGCCGGTGATGCAAGATGGCCGGACGGAAACCCGACTCAATGATATCGCCGCGTTTAAACTCGGTATCATGCCGGGTCTGATCGAGCGCTATAACGGACAGCACGTCGTCAGCCTGACCGCGAACATTCACGGCCTGACTCTCGGGGATGCAGAACAGAAGCTCAACCATGCAATCGCGACTGCGGGAAGTCCGCCGAAAGGCGTCAGCGTGACGCTTCGCGGAGAGATTCCGCCTTTAGAGCAGACCCTTTCCGGCTTGCGCATAGGCTTGCTCCTCGCGGTCCTCGTTATTTTCCTGTTGCTGGCAGCGAATTTTCAGTCGATACGTCTTGCCCTCGCGATTGTACTGACGATCCCGGCAGTGCTTTGTGGCGTGCTGCTCATGTTGCTCCTCACGGGAACGACGTTGAACGTACAGTCGTTCACGGGCGCGATCATGGCGATCGGAATTGCGGTCGCGAACTCTATTTTGCTGGTCACGTTCTCCGAGCGAGCAAGACACGAAGGCCGGAACAACCTGGAGGCGGCTCAGGAGGGCGCTGCGAGCCGGCTGCGGGCGGTTCTGATGACCGCCGCCGCGATGATTTTTGGAATGGTGCCGATGGCGATTGGATTCGGAGAGGGCGGATCGCAATCCGCGCCGCTCGGCCGCGCGGTCATTGGCGGCCTCATTGTTTCAACCTTCACGACGTTGACCGTCTTGCCCTCCATCTACGCCATTGTTCAGCGAAAGGCATCCACTTCGTCCCCGTCGCTAAACCCCATGGACCCTGAAAGCCGATACTATGAAGCGCATTAGAAATCTTGCATATTTCACCGTCCCACTTGCAATGAGCTTCGCGCAGACTACGGAACTCGTGCGGGTTGTGTCGAAGCCCATCTCTCGCACCATTGAACTGCCCGGCGAGATCCAACCGTTCGAGAGCGTTTCGATCCATGCCAAGGTCCGGGGTTATGTGGATCGAGTGCTGGTCGATCGTGGCAGTGCCGTCAAACAAGGGCAGTCGCTCGTAGAGATCACAGCGCCGGAGATGATGGCCCAGGTCGCCGAGGCCGAGTCCAAGGTTCTAGCTGCGGAGTCGGACAGGGTACAGGCTGAGGCGCAACTGGCCGGAGCGCGGAGCACCTACGATCGTTTGAAAAAGGCGGCGGAGACGCCCGGCGCTATCGCGGGCAATGAACTCATTCAGGCGCAACAGCAGGTTGAAGCAGCGCAGGCGGTGGTGCAATCGAAGCGTGACGCCGGCAAAGCGGTTGAAGCGACGGTGAAGGCTCAGAAGGATCTCGAGGCCTATCTGCGAATCACCGCTCCATTCGATGGAATCGTCACCGAACGGTTGGTGCATCCAGGCGCTCTTGTCGGCCCCGGCGCAGATCCGGTGATGCTCGTCATCCAGGACGTATCGCATCTGCGCCTCGTCGTTGCGGTCCCGGAAGAGGATGTCGGTGGAATCGTCCGAGGCGCTCGGGTCGAGTTCCGCGTTCCCGCGTACCCCGAACGCACCTACTCGGGAACGGTCGCGCGAATCTCGCACGCGCTCGATCCGAAGACGCGCACCATGGCGGTTGAACTCGATGTCTTCAACCGTGACGGGTCGCTCTCACCCGGCATGTATCCATCGGTTAAATGGCCGAGCCGCCGGTCGCGGCCATCCCTGTTGGTGCCGGCGACCAGCGTCGTGACAACCACGGAGCGGACCTTTGTCATTCGCAATCAAAACGGTCGCGCCGAATGGGTCGATGTGGTCAGGGGTACTTCCGATGGCGATCTATTGGAGGTTTCGGGAAATCTGCGAGCCGGTGACCTGATCGTTCGCCGAGCGACGGATGAAATAAGGGAAGGAACCGCTATTCAACCTGCGCTAAAAAAGGCGCGTTAATCAAATGCGTATGCTTGGGATAATGATGCTATGAAAGCGCTGCAGCACCTCCATTCCAAGGGGTTCCCTCGAAGTCTACGCGAAACCCCGCTGGGGCTACACGTGGATGTGGAGATTCTTCATACCGACGGTTTTTAGTTCGCCGCCGCGGAGTGTATAACGTGTCCGTCCAGCAAACTAACTGTCAGATCTTCATCCAGTCCGAGTCCCTTTCGACACATCACCCTAGTGTTTGCACAGGAGCAAAGATGTTCCGGGCACGCCAACCATGACGCAGCTCAAGGATCAGCTTCACTGGGAACTGCAGGCTCGGCCCGTACACGAGATCTGGAGAGCCCTGACGCCGCAGATCTGGGATCAGGTGAACTCGTACGGCCGCTTCGAACTCGATATGCATGCCCGGATGCCGCTCTAGTGATTCCAATGCCACCCGGTGACACGACTGTTTATACCGCGAGTACTATGTCGCACCGTTTTTCCATCGCGACTACCACTCCAGGAATACGAGAAATACTGCCGTTCAGGTATGTTCGTCCGGCTCTGGAATGGGTATCCTGATGCTGGGTAATCGGGAGGGCCATAGAGTGGCACCAATCCGGGTTGCGTTCCTGCCAGTTTCGAACCAGGCTAGTCTCATGTCCCAGAAATA
>PNAJ01000123.1 GCA_003170295.1 Bryobacterales bacterium
CTTCATCGATGACTCCTTCGCGCATGAAGCTTGCCAGCATTTCTTCGGCAATGACGCAGATGAGCTGCCCGGTGTGTTCGTACGCGGTGGAATCGATGCCCTCCAATTGCAGTCTCAGCCTGATCGACTCGCAATGGTCCTCAGACATTATCAAAACGACGCCTTCTCCATCGCGGATTCCTGCGCTTGCAAAGAGGGCGACAGCTTGCCCGACAAGCCCTTCATCGGTATATGGATAAATGATGTGTCCGCAAGGATGGGGGTGAGCCAATAAATCGGCGCCAGTAGCGTTCATTTTTTAACTCCTAATTTTTAGTATAAACCTGGTCGGGTAAATCGTAGGAACGGATATGTCCAACGTGCGGACCCACAAACTTCACCACGCCGTCCGCAAGCGACGGGGTGTTCGCCGCGCGGCTTTGAACTCCAACAGTCTAAGGCGCCAATGATCAGGGACAAGGTGCTGCGACAGTGAAAATATAGCTCTGGCCGATCGGCAAGGTCATCCCCTTACGCTCGGTCGTCCTTCGGTGGGTCACAAAACACTCGAAGTCCGAAAGCTATACCAGAAAGGAAGCGAGTCGGAGATTGCCCGCACTGTAACTGGTGCGCCGTCGATTTGGTCGGAAAGCACGGACGCGTTCGAACTGCGCCAATGCCGGCGTGGGTGAAAGTGGCGATCGACGCATGGACTTTAGCCTCTGGCGTCGCCGCTCTCCATGTGTTCCGACCGGTGAATCGCGCCGGCTGCGTCACCGGCGAGCGCCTTGGGGAGAAGGTCGTGTGGCAGATGCTGCGTCGCTATGCAGCCGAGGTCGGCGTTCCCGGCATCGCGCCCCATGATTTACGTCGCACTTGCGCCAAACTGTGCCGCGCGGCCGGCGGCGAACTTGAACAGATCCAATTGCTGCTCGGCCACGCATCGGTCCAGACGACGGAACGGTATCTCGGCACCAAGCAGGATCTGGCTCACGCTCCGAATGACGCGATCAGGCTGCGGGTGGCCGTGTAGGTGCTGCCACCCTCATTCGCGGCTGCTTTTCGGCAGTCATAGTACACCCCTCAGGGGCGTACAGATCGCGAATCATTCTTAGCCGCTCGGGGTCGACAGTCGCGCGCCGCTTCGCCGCACTTCTGCGGCCAACCACGGATCATTTCTTGAGTTGCGCGAGTGCGACCCAGTCCCGTTGGGGACCTGAATAGGCTGACAGAGCGTCGCTCAGGTCAAGGACGTTGCCTTCACCAGGCGCGCTGCTGCCGGGTCATAAAGGTATTGCGTGATTGTCCCATCCTTGATGCGCTCGACCACTTCGTTCACAACAAAAACAGGAATGAGAAACCATTCGCGCGGCCTGACCGGGTTACCGAAGCGATCCCTGATTTCAATATCCAACTGCACGGGATCGAACACACGGTGAATCACGTTTTCGAGCTTAACTCTGTTGACGTTATAGAGTTCATAAGTGGCGACGACTTCCACGTCGGCCATCAGGAAGGTCGGGTCCAGCTTCGCGTTGGCGATGCGTGTCTCGATCTTACCCCCGGTGACGCCGATCTTATGTAGAACATCGCGGTTTGCCGCAACAACCGGATGGTCGGATTTGCTACGCAGAACGTAGATCGTGCCACTTGTCAGATCATCGTCAGCTGGCTCCTCAGCGAACAGTGGCCCACTATCGGGATTGGTGATGAGCCGTCCCGCCGCGTCGCGGTGTAGCGCGCGCTGGAAGGAGCGCATCAACAAATTGCTCTCGGTTCCGTTGTCGTAGATGACACGCAACCGGCTGTCACGACGGTCATATTGCGTTCTGAAACCCTCACCCACCTCGGCGACATAGGCTATCTGACCCTGAACAATGAAGTACTCGCCCTTCTGAATCTCCGCCATCTTGATCTCGTCCATAGTCTGGACGGGGAGCGTATGACGGATGCCGTCCTTTAACTCCCTCTTCACCCGCTCGAACAGCGGTTTGAACTTCTCGAAGTCCTCGCAGACGGTGCGATTAGCGATTTCCTCGGCGGCACGTTTGTCAGCGCTCGTGCGGACATGCTGCAGCTCTGTAATGCCGCCCGCGCCCGCCGCCCCCTGGAGCTCGGCCAACAGTTCGTCATCGCTAATCGTTTCCACCGAAGCGGCTTCGACAATTGGCGTTCCAGCGAGCAGCCCCTGATGATCCAGTGGCCCCAGCAGGGACTGACACTCCTCAAGCGCGCGCAGCCGGTCAAGGCGCACGGCATACATCCGCTCGAAAATGTCGCGGTCTTCCCCGTGTTGCGGGGCGCGACCGTGTTCCTCGACAAACCGCTGAATCTCCTCGAACCCGGCGATGATGCGCTCCTCGCGCGGCGGGCGTCCCCCTTTCTTCTCCTGCTCCGCGAAGTCGGCCAGTTCCGAACGCAGGTCGTCGAGGTCTATGTCACTCATAGCGACCCTCATCCTTATACCGGACAAAGGCCGCGGCGCCTTCAGCCATCCGCCTTTCCCAGGCATCCTGCGAAGTGAGCGAGGGGAGCCGCCCCCGTTCCTTCTTGAACTTGAAGGCACGCACAGCAAGCTCTTTCGCGTCCTCCGGCGTCAAACTCGTGCGCTTGGCGGCGATGGCTGCAGCCACCTGCTTCAGGCTATCCTCGCTCATGGTCTTTGCGAGGATCGCATAAGCTTCGCCGAATGGGTTGATACGGTCAATCAGGTCGATGTCGAGTTCGCGTACGTCCATGGCAAACCTGCGCACGCCGTCGACCAGGGCCGTGTTGGCGGTCTGCTCGGCGTTGTCGCCGCCGCCGAGCGAAAACTGCTTGGCTTGTTGTGTCAGATTGAGAGCGGCAATGGCGCGCTGGCGCACAGCCTCCTGGTCTTCCTCGGTAAGCTCCGGGTATTTGTCTTTGATGATCTTGCCCATGCGCACTTGCGTTAGCTCCTCGGGCACCAGCTCGTCGTCGAACAGACCGCGTTCAAGAGCGGTCTTGTCCTGAACAAAGGCCGCAATAACCTCGTTCAAGTCTTCTTGGCAGATGCGCGAGGCTTCCGTGCTCTTGGGTTCGGCGAGCCCTTTAATCTCGATCTGGAACTGCCCCGTGTCCTCGTTAAAGCCGACATTGCATTTCTTAGGGTCATAACCGCCTTCGCCGTAATCAAAGCCGGGGGTAGGACCGCTCTCCTGGTGCTTTGGCTTGAACTCGAATCGGGGCGCAAGCACTTGCTCCATAAGCAAGCTCGCGGCGATGGCCTTCAAAGTATCGTTCACCGCCTCGGTGACCGCTTCCTCGGAAGCGTCCGGCTCGGCAATCAGGTTGGTGAAGCGCGCGCGCGTTTTGCCCGGCGCGTCGCGGGTCGCGCGCCCAATGATCTGCACTATTTCAGTCAGGCTCGACCGATAGCCGACCGTCAGCGCGTGCTGGCACCAGATCCAGTCGAAGCCTTCCTTCGCCATGCCGAGGGCGACGATGATGTCCACGAAGTCCCGGTTTTCCTTCTGTTGCGGGTCTTTCAGCGCCGTGGAAACCCGGTCGCGTCGGGCGGGATCATCGTCGACCAGGTCGGCGATGCGCAGAATGCGGCCTTCCGGGGTTTTGACGAGTTGGAACCCCGTGGCGGGATCGATCCCTTGCCACTCGCCCAGCGCCCCGATGATGTGCTCGACTTCCTTGATTTTGTCCTTGGTGCTCTCTCGCGAATTAACGTTCGGGATATGGATGATGGTTTTTTCGGCCGCGTCGAGCACGTTCAGGATGTCATCGACATAAGAGCCGCTATAGAAGAAGTACCCGATGTCGAGTTGCTTCAGGTATTCGTAGCCGTTCAGCTGTTCGTAGTAGGTGTAGGTGACGCTGTCGAAGGTCGCCTCGTCCTGCGGGGCGAGCACCGCTTCGGCGTCACCCCGGAAGTAAGAGCCGGTCATCGCCACGATATGCACGCGGTTACGGCCGATCAACTTGCCAAGATGCAGGCCGAGCTTGTTATCTGGATTGGCAGAAACGTGGTGAAACTCGTCCACAGCGATGAGCCGGTCGTCGAATTTCTCCACGCCATACTCGTCGACGGCGAAGCGGAACGTCGCGTGTGTGCAGACCAGCACCTTGTCGGCGCTGTCAAGAAACGCCCCAACTGACTTGACCTTTCCGCCGTTGTCATCGCCGGGAGCGTTGCAGAGGTTCCATTTTGGTTCCACGCGCCAGTCTTCCCAAAAACCGAAGTTGGTCAGCGGCTCATCGTTAAAACTGGCGCCGATGGCTTTTTCGGGTACAACGATGATCGCCTGCTTAAGCCCTTGATTTCTGAGCTTGTCGAGCGCGATGAACATGAGCGCACGGCTCTTGCCCGACGCGGGTGGCGACTTGATAAGCAGGTATTGTTCGCCCCGCTTTTCGTAGGCGCGCTCCTGCATCGGCCGCATGCCGAGCGCATTGGCCTTGGTCGAGCGGCCATTGCGGGCGTAGGATACCGAAATAGAGGGGACTGATTTCACTTCAATGGTCATGCGCGTGTCTCTGTCTTTCGTTTCCTGGCGGGTCTCGCCGAACCGGTCATCTTAGTATATAGATCAAACAACTTTTCCAGCCGCTCTGTGTCGTTCTTGAAGCGGCGGCCGATACAAATGCGCTCCAGCACCTCGTCGTTGCGCTCGTGCGCCGCGCGCAGGTCGGCGGGCATGTTGTCGGGATCGTAGAGATCGGCGATGGTTGCGGGGAAATGGTGCTCGCGCACCAGCAAGATATCCTCGGCGCAGCGCGTGAGATCGGTCCTGTTCTTCTCGGTGAGCGTCGGGACCGGAAAAGTATTCCATCCAAGGGTGTTGGAATAAGAGAACCGCATTTCCAGACGCACGCAAACCGTGGAGATCCAAACCCAATGGAGGCGAGAGGCAATGAGAGCAAGGTTCCACAACGGAGCATCATACAAGGCATAGATTTTATTAGTGCCTGTTTCATGGGCGCTTAATAGGCCGCAAGGCAAATAATCACGATTCTCTGAGGATATAGCTGCTATCGCAATTGTATGGGATTCTCCAATATTCATCTCTCGCATCTGATGGGCACGTTTTGCCATTTCATTCGCGCCCTTATCCCGGCTAGCAAGCCGCATTACCCGCACTCCTTCGATGCGTTGTCTAACAGCATCGATCTGCATGGCCTCACCTAAATGTTGGTCCTCGATCCATAAGCAATAGCGGACCAACCCGCGTATGAACTCAGCCGAACCATAGATACGACGTACGAAACGCTCGCGTAGTTCTTGAGTAAGATTTAGGCCGTCAACCTCATCCGAAGAAAGCAACAGATGCCCGCCATCATAAGGCATGTTTCCACGAACCATTTCTGGAAGACAATTCAGTGGTTTCAATGACTTATCTATGACTATATTTTGACCTGTAACGAGATAAGCATTAATATGCTCCGCTTCTTTGAGTAGTGTGTCCCCATCGTCAGTGACGGAAAATAGTTGCCGCACTTTCCCAGCATGATTTGAGATGCCGACGATCACCACCGTCACACCGGCATTGTGACTCGCCAAGTTTGCCCATTTGAAGCTAGTATGGGCGAAGGCTATTTCGTGTCCTGTCTTAAAGATCAGCGGCCATAGGATCGGCACTTGCTGTCCTTGGCAGATGGAATTGGTGGATACGAAAGCAGCTGCGGAGTTGGTATGTATGCCGTAGTCCGCGGCTTTCATGAACCAACCAGCCACATAATCGAGAGATTTCCAAGTTTTTGTCCGGTGGTCAAAGATAGCTTTCAGGTGGAACTTCTGCTCGTCAGATTGCCACGTCGAACCTAAATATGGCGGGTTGCCGCAGATATATGTCTCGCCACCCTCATTCTCGAAGTCGATCTGCGCCTGATCGAGCGGGGTCGAGAACAAATCGTCCGCCGCCAATTTCACCGCGCTGCCGGTGGGCGGGCAGATGCTCAACCAGTCCAGTCGCAGCGCGTTGCCACAGGTGATCCAATTCTGCTTATCAAGCGGCAAAAACTCGGCCAAGGCTAACTTATGCCCGCGATAAAGCACGTCGCATTGAAACTCGGCGATGACGAGCGCGAGGCGCGCGATTTCCGCAGGAAAATCGCGCAACTCTATGCCGCGAAAGTTTGTCTTTGGAATCTCGGAGCGCCGATCCGCTTCTCCGCGCCGCTTGTTGATCTCGACCTCAATCTCACGCATTTCCTTGTAGGCAATGACAAGAAAATTCCCAGAGCCGCAGGCCGGATCGAATACCCGAATTCTTGCCATACGGTTGCGCAGGTTGAGGAGCATGCGGTTATTGTCGCCAGCCTCCTGAAGGCCCGCGCGCAAGTCGTCGAGGAATAGCGGATTGAGCACCTTCAGGATGTTGGGCACGCTCGTGTAGTGCATGCCAAGCGCACCGCGCTCCTCGTCCTCCGCGACAGCCTGAATCATCGAACCGAAGATGTCCGGGTTAATCTTGGTCCAGTCCAGATTGCCAATATGGAGGAGATAGGAACGCGCGATCCGGCTGAAATGCGGCACGTCCAGGCTGCCCGAGAACAGGTCGCCATTGACATAAGGAAAGGGATGGGCCCATCGGGACGTCCCGGCTCTCTCCCGATCATCGATCTTTGTATTCATGGCACGGAACAGTTCGCCGATCACCTCATGGGTATTGGATGAGTCCTTCGCGCTCATCCGCGCGATAGTATCGGTGAACAGGAGGGTTCCGTTGAAGATACCGGTGTCCTCGGCGAAAAAACAGAAAATCAGCCGCGCCAGGAAGTGATTCAGGTCATGCCGGCGTTCTGCCATGCCCCATGAGGGGTTGTCCTTCAGAAGTTCAACATAAAGCCGGTTCAGACGGCTGGTCGCCCGGATGTCGAAGGAGTTCTCACTGATTTGTTTGACGGTCGCGATGCCAGCAAGCGGCAGGAAGAAACCGAAATGGTCGGGAAAATCCTTGTAAGCACAGGCAACGGTTTCACCGTTCGTCAGGTCCTCTGCCTCAAAATCCGCACCATCGGTCGCCAGGATGAACTTTGCTTTCGCTTTGGCGGTCGCAGCGCTCTGCCTTAGCGCCATCAGCATCTTCGCGACCTGTCCCGTGTCGCAGGTGGCTATGTGAATGTTGTTGGTCTGAAGAACACCGCCAAGGTCGGACTTGTTCGAAGCGCCAGCACGCAGCCGCTTAATCGTCGTCTCCTTGTTGCCGAAAGCTTCAAGGAAAGCGTACGGGAAGCCTTGAGGCTCAAACGGCTGATCCGCCAATTGCGAAATCGCTTCTTCTATCTCGACGGCGTTCAACTGTTCTCCCCAGCAGTCAGATCCTCATCCTTGTCCTTCACGTCGCGCTTACTCGCGAACGGCTGGAAATTGGATCTGTAGCGAATCGCATAAGACGGATCGAATAACACCTCAATCTTTAGCTTCGCGCCTTTGCTTTGCGGTTCGGCGGCCGTTCCGGCTCCGGCGGCCGCCGCCGTTGCCTTTTTCTTCTTATTCGCCATGATTTGCGATAATTCATCGATTGTACCGTGACGACCAACGTCGAACGAATGAGTATGCCGCCCCCCGCTCTTCTTGGTTGTTCATGGCCGCCAATCGAGTCGCCAATTTGAGTGGTGCTGGCGATCCGGGTTTAATTCCTAGAGTGGCTGCGAAGTTGTATGTTGTGCTGGCGACCTTGACTCGAATCGTTTCGTGCCTGCGGAGGGCGCTAGTTGATGTTTTCCATTTAGAAATTTCACGAGATGCCTAGCCTGCTGGCTCTCGATATCAATTGCGTTCTCCAACGGGACGCCTTGAAAGACGATCTTTACGGAACCATCTGGCGCGATCTGAAAGTAGGCTACCGCGTTCAAATTGATTACGTACTTGTTCCCTAACGCTTTGAAATTTTCTTCCATGCAGCAAATCGTATCACGACCAAAGATTGTGAGCGATCTAGATTACGTCGAATACAGGAACTGTCGCGCAATTGGCTGGCTTGCAAGTCATGGTGAACGGCGTACCCGCACCATTGCTGCTCGCTTCCAACTCGCAAATCAACTTCCAGTGCCCTGTACTTCAGCAGGGAACGGCAATGGAGATTCAAGTGGAATCCAAGAGAGATGGGATGAGTCAACCAAATTGTTCCATTCACAGGTCTGGTCTGACTGGCCGGCTTTGGTTGATGCTCCGCATTTACTCCCCCGAGCAGATGAAGGACTTAACGCAAGACCTACAGGCGTCGGACTACGTCTGGGAGATCGGCCAAATTCGGGTGCGCGGCATCGTAGGGGGGCTGCCGTATCTGATTGGACGTCCTCTATCCTTACCGTAGTGCGACCACGGGATCGACTATAGCGGCTCGGCGCCGGGAAGACGTCGGCGATGCCGGTGCAAATCAATAGATTTCTTCTTTTTCAACTTCAATCTCGTACTCGGGCCCTATCGCAGTGCAGCGCTGCGCCAGGCCGAACACTACTTTGCTTTGGGTTCGGATTTGAACGAGTGCGCCGGCGAAAACGACGTGAGGAAAGCGAATCATGAGCATGCTTGCGGAATCGTATACAACCCGTGCGGGAACGGAAGGCCCTGTGGATGTCAGCGGGGCAATGATTTTCATGTGAGCGGCGATTTCCGTTGCCCCCGAAGCCTGTGCATCCATCCAGCGCAAGTATCGTTCCGCAAAGCCGGCCTTCACCATGGTCGGCGTGGCAGGATTGCAGGTCTCTCGTATGAATTTCTCGGAATGGTCCAACATACCGATTCACTGTGCACACTTAGGGCCATACAGCCAACATGCTCTAAGTTCAGGTTAACGTGAACGCCCGCTCGTTCGACGCGATGTGCCAATCTGTGATTTCCGGTAGGTTTTCCTCAGGTCTCTAGAAGAATTGTCGTAAGGCCTTTGCTGATTGGAGTTGTGCCTTTATCAGTACTTCCGACAAACTCGATTGCTAGCTTTAGACCTGCGAGGCGCCCCAATGAAAGTTTGTTTCAAGAATGCGGAGGATTTGAAGATGTCAACAATGGAAGGTTCACAGAGTAAGACAACTCGAT
>PNAJ01000080.1 GCA_003170295.1 Bryobacterales bacterium
CCCGGGGAAAGAGGGAGCACCGGATCCTTGCGATCCAGCGCTTGAATAGCCGTCTTTTCGTCCACCGAAAACACCGCGGCGTGGGTCGGAGGGTTTAGATACAGACCAATGATGTCGGCCGCTTTCTTCTCCAAGTCCGGGTCGTTGGAAGCCATGTAACGCTCGATCCGATGCGGCCTCAGACCGTGCTTGCGCCACACCCGTGCCACCATCATGTGGCTTATCTTAAGATGCGCCGCGAGTTTGCGCGTGCTCCAGTGAGTCGCCCCGCTGGCCGGAGCGTGCCGGGTCGCCTCTAATATCCGTGCTTCCATCTTCGGTGTCAGCACCGTGGCCACCTGTCCCACGTGCCTGCTGTAGAGACCAGCGATGCGCTGCTCTGCGAATCGCCGCGCCCAACTCGCAACAAAACCCCGGCTGCACCCGACCTGTTCGGAGGCTTCGTCCCAGGTATGGCCTTCGGTCAGCAGCAAAATCAGCCGAGCTCTCCGGGCATCTTCCGCCCGGCCGGTTCGGCTCGATGCTCGCCGCATAAGTTCCATCCGCTCCGCGTTCGTCAATGCGAGGGTGCTTGCCATGCACCCATTGTAGTCTATAACTGGCTGTTACAGTCCACTAGTATCGCAAGGCGAAGATGATGGGGCCGACTCATTTTCTGTCGGGCTCGGTGTTCCATCGTCACCGTTAGGTCACCGAGAGCGGACGGAATTGAATCCATGAAGAGGCGTCCGATGTATCTGCTACGCCGATAACTGACAGCCATCCTGACAGCCAACAGGAACACCCGCGATTGCTCGCGGTGTCCCTGATAGACAACCCCCGGTCTGAAACCCGTTGAAATGTCGCATAATCGAGTCCGGTGGACCATTTCCCCGGAGACTCATAATCCGTTGTTCGTTGGTAGCAACCCTGGTAGCAACGCCGTTTGTCTAGGACCGTCTACGGGTGTCTATTGCGTCCGATCGTGTCGCTAAACCGCTGATAATAGACACATGTGATCTCCCTAGACAGTGATCCGTCGAACTTCGGACTAGAGGGTCGGCAGTTCGAATCGATCCGCGATTTGCTGATAAGCTTTATAGGAAATGACATGCGGAACCCGCACAAATTCAAGTGAGTAGAAGGAAAGTGCTCCAGTCTGGAGCACTAATGCCGCACGCCGGATCATCCGAATGGGTCATGGGAGAGAGTGGTCGGTCTGGCGAAATTGTGCCGACGATGGTTCCGCACCGATCTTGTTTCCTTTACACCGCAGTCCGGGTAGACTACGATATGAGCCGACTGGCAGGCCAAGGCAACCCCCCTTTCCTGGGCGGCGGCTGCCCGTTGCGCAACGCGGATGGCTGAAGGTTAAACGATTGCTAGACCCAGAGAATTTCGTCTCCGAGTTTAAGGCACTTGCAGAAAGGTACACGAAGGATCGGCTTGAATTCTGTGGCGACTGGACGGAAAGCGGCATTGGCAAGTGGGGTCACTTAGGGACACCCTCGGAACTCCTTTTAGCAGAGTTTAGAGATGTCGCGACGCGAGCAGGAATCGCTCTCGGTGCGCCGACCGGCGTGAGTCCCGACGATTACTTCCTTGATTGTCTATTTAACAAACTTAGAGAAAAACACAGCAGTTTCGCATCTCCGGCCGCCGTCGGCGGCATGGAGTTCGGGCGAATACGCCAGTCCTGCGAAGCAGCTGCCACCTTCTGGCTATGGCGCAAGGCGACCACCGTTGCAGAGGAGCACAACGTCACGAATCAATGGGTAAACGAAGCATCGAGCGCTGCTCCGGACATCGACGTGACTTGGGGCCCCTACTTCAATGTCGGCGGCGGTATTCTGCTGTTCCGGAATAATGGTACGGAGGCAGCCCAGAATGTTCGGTTGCGCTGTTCCACGGAAAGTGGATGGAGACCGAACCTAAGACCTCAAGTCATAGGTCCATTCCTCCGGGCGGACATTTCAGAGCAGTCGACGCAAGCAAATACGGAACAGAAGAAGACGAAGACGGATTCGTAACGAGCGACGGACAATCGATAGCGGAGTTCGTCAATTCTCTCCCGAGCAAAATGCTGATGATGACGATCGTGTTCGAGAACCAGTTCAATGAGGAGCAGACCAGGGATTTTGAATTTATAGCCACCGGTGCGTTTGATTACCAAAGGGTGAGAGTTCGAATGGAGGGTCCGATCCGCCCAATAGGGATGCCGAAGCTGGAAGCCAAGGAGCCCGTGCCTCCCGGAATCGCGGAGGGTGCGATCTCCGGGCTGTCTGACTCGACGCAGCGATTACACACAGACTGTGAGCCGCGCCAAAGTAACCCTGCATCGGGACGAGGTCCTGGAGAGATTGGGCATCACATGGGGAAGGGCGACATCAGACTACTTCAAAAAGGGGATGGAAGCCTCTACGAGTCCGTCGAGTTCCCTAAAGCGGCGCGTTATACGGGCATTAGTGACCGGCGACGGCAGCAACTCATGCGCGACAGAATTCTGGTCGTTACGGGGAAAGGCAGACACCGCCGCATTACGGTAGAATCCCTGATCGCCTACTGCCCGCCAGCAGAAGAGGCGAAATAACCCGCAAAGTAGCGAAACAAAGCGAAGCAGAGCGAAACCGATTGTCTGGCTTTAGCCGAGCATTCATGATTTGATGAGACTGCGGAGATAGTGTATGCATGTGAAGGTTTCAGAGCTTGCTTCCCGGTACCGGTTCAGCGTAGACGCGATCTACGCCTGGCTGCGCTCGGGGCTAATCCCCGACGCCTGCATTCTGCGGGCTGGGAATAGCATTCGGATCGACTCGGATCAGTTCGATCGGCTTCTGCGTGATGGGAAGTTGTACCGGCCAAGACGCCGCAAGGCGGAGGAGCGGGCTGTACACTTCCGGGAAGCAGCCTCTGCTCTCGGGCTCTCTGAGGATCAGCACACGACTCGGTGGGAAAAGGGCCTGTGCCAACACCGCTTCATCGCAGACGCTGCACAGTACAAGAAGATCATCCGTACTCGCAGCAGATCAAGGCCGTCAAAACGGCGTAGAACCTCAATGAAGACCATACAACAAACGCCGCCATCAAGTGCGGCGGCGGGATCCTCTCCGGCGCCCAGGCGCTTGCTTTGGATCTTCAACATCGGGAGCTATCCAGACTGGACAATAATTTCATCCGCGAACTCGGCGCTTGAGTGGTGGCCTCACATTTCATCAACATTTCGAATCCATGGACAAACACGCATCAAGTGCCGCCCACCCGAGCGGCGCGGGAGGTGTGTCTAACCATGCCTTCGGTCGGCATTTCGCTGCGCGTGAACTCGCTGAGATTTGGAAGCTCGATGAGACAACGATTCGTCGTATGTTTCAAGACGAGCCTGGCGTATTCAAGATTGGACGAGATGGGCGCCGTGACGGAAAGCGCGACTACGTGACCTTACGCATTCCCGAGGCGGTTGCTCTTCGGGTATACGAGAAACGGAGCAGGTGATAGAATGCCTCAAATGCTGATCTGGCGAAGACACACACCGAAGTGCACGCATCGCCGCAAAGGACGGGAATTCCTGAAATGCTCGTGCCCTCTCTGGGCAGATGGTTACGCAAATGGAAGGAGAGAGTATCGTGTTTCGCTGAAGACGCGCGATATGGGGCGCGGGCTCAAGCGCGCGGCGGAACTCGACGCACCTGGCGCGCCTGTCCTGGAGCCGATCAAGACGGCCGTCAAGGCCTTCATGCAGCGGTGTACCGACCTGCAGCCATCGACACGGCGGAAGTATCTCAACTCCCTAAGCCAGCTTCAGCAATTCTGCGAAGCACAGAAGATCGACATTGTTTCAGATCTCACGGTCGAAACGCTTGAAGCTTTTCGCGCCGGCCGGAACCTCAATCCGATAACAAGCCTGAAGGAACTGCATACGCTCCGCCAATTCTTCGGCCTCTGCTTCGACCGTCGATGGATCAGCGCGAACATTGCCAAGCTTATCAAGGGACCGCGAAGCATCCGGCCAAACGACGTGGAACCGTATACCGCCAGCGAGGTTGCAAAAATCATAGCCGCGTCCGACGCCTTCGGCCGCGGGGCTTATGAGCGGAGCCGCGCGCGCGATGGTGCTCCTGTTGCGATTCACGGCATTGCGGATCGGTGACGTTATCATGCTTTCGCGTGACCGGGTGACGTGGGACCCGGATAGCGAACGATGGCGCGTCTTTTTGAGAACGGAAAAGACTGGCTCGCCAGTTTTCCTGCCGATCCCCGACGCCCTGAAACTAGCGCTCGACACCCTGCCTGATCCCCGAGGCGCGGAAGCCAACCCGAAGTACTTTTTCTGGAACGGCGTCACATCGAAACGCGCGCTTGGGGGCATAGCCGAGCGCACCCTGAGCGCAGTGTTCAAAGCGTCCGGCGTCCCGAAGTGTCACGCCCACCGATTCCGCCACACGCTTGCTACTGAACTCTTGGGCCGCGGCGCATCATACGAAGACGTGGCCGACGTCTTGGGCAACTCACCGGCAATCGTGAGGAAGCACTACGGCAAGTGGTCGCCTGCCCGACAGAAGCGCATTGACGAACTCATAGCTGGCATCGACGTGGGCACAAAATGGGCACAGACGAAAAAGGCTGCCGTATCTCATTGATACGACAGCCAGATATTTGGTGCGGAGAGGGGACTTGTTCTCTTGCTGGTCATTGAAAACACGCAAGTTATACACGTTACGAAGGGCTCAAAGTTCTGAAAGTGCCAGAAGCACGAATCCGCGGAGTCACACAGCGGCTTTTCGACCGCGCAATCGTCTGGCTTTTGCCCCTTCGGAAAACTCCAGAATATCCGATTCGAGAAGGCCAGAAACGCTCCGAGAGCGGGCCAAATGAGCGCTGCCTCCAGTATCCGGCCCATGCCGGAACGCTTTACTTCGGCTGAGGTGGTTCGGTATTACGCGATCCGATTACCGGAGTTCCGGCAAAGCGGCAGGGAGTGGCGGGGACCCTGTCCACTTCATCACGGAAAGCGCGATTCCTTCGCGATCAATTCAGAAACCGGCGACTGGTATTGCCACTCGGACTGTGGCCGCGGTGGATCCCTGATAGGTTTCGAGATCGAACTGACTGGTAAGCCCCTCGCCGAAGCCGCGGCGGAAGCGCGCGCACTAGTGGGAAGAGTCGAGCGCCAGCGAAAGGGTCCGGTGGTCAGTACTTACAACTACGTCGACGAAGACGACGGCATTCTGTTTCAATGCCTGCGGCACGAACCAAAGGATTTCAGCCAGCGGCGTCCAGATGGGCATGGGGGATGGATCTGGAACCTACAGGGAGTACGCCGGATCTTGTTCCGGCTGCCGACTCTGAAAGATGCGACCGAAGTATTGTTGGCTGAAGGTGAAAAGGATGTTCTCGGCCTGGTGAGACTGGGTTTCGTCGCTACTTGCAATCCGATGGGCGCCGAGAAGTGGCGCGGTGAATACTCCGACCAGCTTGCTGGAAAGCGCATCGTAATCTTTCCTGACAACGATTTTGCTAGCGAAAAACACGTCTCAACGGTGGCAAGATGCCTCGCAGGGAAGGTGGCGTCGGTGCGCATCGCGAAGGTTCCCATCGGTAAGGACGTAAGCGACTGGATCGCGTCCGGCGCGACTCGAGAGGATATTCAGGATGCGATTGAGTCGGCCGCCGCCTTTGGGGAGCCCAGCGATTCCGCGGATCCGACAGCTTGGCGGCGCGATCTCCTAACAAACGAAAAAGGTATGCCTAAGGCCCTACTTGCTAATGCGATAACCGCTCTCCGCGGCGCACCGGAATAGATCGGCGTTCTTGGCTTCAATGAGTTCTCCATGGCGACGGTGATTCTCAATGCTCCTCCTTGGCAGAACGGCTCGATAGGAAACGAATGGACGGATCACGAGGACCGGCTTATGGCAGACTGGCTTCAGCATCAAGGAATTCTCGTTTCTATTGAGGTTGCCGGTCAGGCGGTCCAGGCGGTCGCACGCGACCATGGATTTCATCCCGTTCGTGATTACCTCGATGCGCTGCACTGGGATGGAACAAAGCGCATCGACAGTTGGCTGAACTCATATTTTGGAGTCGAGCCGACAGGCTACTCAGAAGCAGTGGGAGCGCGGTGGCTGATCTCAGCTGTGGCGCGGATTTACAAGCCTGGCGTCAAGGCTGATTGTTGCCTCATCCTCGAAGGCGATCAGGGAATCAAAAAGTCCACTGCGCTGAAGACGATGGCGGGCGATTGGTTCACAGATGAAATCGCGGAGCTGGGATCTAAGGATGCGGCAATGCAGACCCGCGGCGTCTGGATCATTGAAATCGCCGAATTGGACAGCATGAGTAAAACGGAAGTGGGCAAGATCAAGGGTTTCATGTCCCGCGCTGTTGATCGGTTCAGGCCTCCCTACGGCAAGCGCCTCATCGACAGCCCGCGCCAGTGCGTCTTCGCCGGCTCTATCAATCACACCACCTACTTGAGGGATGAGACCGGCGGCCGGCGCTTCTGGCCGGTGGCGTGCGGCCAGATCGAGATCGAGGAGCTCGCGCGAGATCGCGACCAACTTTGGGCTGAGGCTCGTCATCGGTTCGAATCCAGTTCACCTTGGTGGTTGGATTCAAGGGAATTGAATGAGCAAGCCCGGGAGGAACAGTCGGATCGATGCGAAGAGGATCCCTGGCAGGAATTGATCACGGCCTGGATCGAGGATCGCGCCGACGTTTCGATCTCAGACATCTTGACGCAGTGCATAGATAAACCCAAAGCTCAATGGACCCAAGGAGATCGAAACAGGGTAGCCCGCTGCCTTCGGGCGAGTAACTGGCGCCGGCACAAAGTGGGTCGGAGAGGAGAGCGGGAATGGCGATACAAGCGACCGTAAGCGTTGGTGTCCCGATGTGTCCTAGTCGGACGTCCCAGTTGTGTCCCACATCAGCTCGTTTCATTCCTAGGCGTGTCCCAGTGTCCCGGCGCCCAAACGCGCGCGCCCGTAGGGGAAGGGGGTGCGTCGTTGCATCTATGTTCTCGGACAAATATATAAAACATGAGATCAGACGTGGACACAAGGACACCATTGATGTGAGGTTTGAGGTGAGCAATTGAAAACTACTGAACCAATCGTGAATCTGCATCGGATGGCAAAGGACATCCAGATGTGGCTGGTCGACAAGCTGATCCCATGGGCGAGGAACCTCGGACCCACTCCGATGCTCAAGTCGCGCAGATCGCCGCAAGCATCGCCGAGTTTGGCTTCAACTCACCCATACTCGTCAATTCCCACGCAGGAATTATCGCAGGCCACGGCCGCCTCCTTGCTGCACCCTTGCTGCACGGAAGCTGGGACTCACCGAAGTCCCTGTCATCGTTCTCGATCATTTGAGCGAAGCACAGAAGCGCGCGTACGTCATCGCCGACAACAAGCTGGCCGAAAACGCTGGCTGGGATGACGAAATGCTTCGCGTAGAGATTGAGGCGCTTCAGGATGAAAACTTCGACGTGAGCCTTCTCGGCTTCGAGGATGTGGAATTGGCGCAGCTTCTCGCGGCGCAGGATGCCTCCGGGGGATTGACCGATGAAGACGCGGTACCGGAGCTGCCGCAGACGCCTGTCTCAAGAGCCGGCGATTTGTGGGTACTCGGCGACCACAAACTCCTGGTGGGCGACGCGACGAATCATGGCGACATCATGCGACTGATATCCGGCGAAGTCGCGGACCTCATCTTCACCGATCCTCCGTACAACGTCGACTACGAAGGCTACACCGAGCAGAAACTGAAGATCAAGGGCGATCGAATGTCCGATGCCGATTTCAAACAGTTCCTCGAAGGTGCGTTTCGCGGCTTACGGGCTGCAGTGAAGCCCGGTGCCTCGCTGTACCTTTGCCACTCGTCTTCGTGGCAACGCGAATTTCAGAACGCGCTCGAAGCTGCCGGCTTCGCGGTTCGCTGTCAGATTATCTGGGCAAAGAACACATTTGCGTGGGGATTCGGCCGCTACAAATTTCGGCACGAGCCCCTGTTCTATTGTCACGTTGCCGGCCAGAAGGATCCCTGGTATGGCGATAAAACGCAATCGACGCTGTGGGAAGAAAAGAAGCCGGCCGCGAATCGGATTCATCCGACGGCGATGCCGGTTGAGTTGATCGAACGCGCATTAATGAACAGCAGCAAGACGGGAGACGTGGTCGCGGATCTGTTCGGTGGCTCGGGGTCTACGCTGATCGCCTGTGAACGCCGCGGGCGTTGTGCTCGCCTGATGGAGATCGACCCGAAATATGCTGATTGCATCGTTCGCCGCTATCAGGAGTACACGGGGAAGAGTGCAGTGCTCGACGGCGACGGGCGGGCGTTTGATGTTGTCGCGCAGGAGCGCCGTCAGGAGGCAGCATGAATCGAGCGCTGCCAGTGACGTGCGGCGAGGTGCATCAGGATGAGAGAGAAACTGTCCCAGCGATTGGTGCGCCTGGAAGAAATTCACGCTGCCGCCGTTCGAGCGCAGGAAGCGTGTTCGCAATTGATTGGCCCAAGCGCTGCGGAGATCGTGCGCGAACGTCTGAGGGTTCGGGGCTTCGTTCAGACGGGCAACGAGAGCTTGGCAGAAACGATGGCCCGTGCATTCGGGATGAACTCTGGGGAGCATCGCGCCTATCTGCGGGAACGGACGGCGGGCGGGAACACGGTCTAATTCGCGAGGCGGAATGCTGAAGATCGAGCGGAGAATCAAGCGATTACAAGCGGCGCTCGGACTGCTTGATCGCGCGCGGCCATACGTACACCGCATCGTTTTCGTCGCGGCAAACGGGATGTGACGGGCACGCTGGTGATGTCCGACGATCCGGAGTTGCGCCGGCCATTTGAACCGACTCAACTGGTGGTGGAATGATGACGCACAA
>PNAJ01000149.1 GCA_003170295.1 Bryobacterales bacterium
TTAGCGGCTTAGTTCAATGGTGGTTAACGCGTTACTCTCGAAGACGCGGTACGAGTCAACCCACGGTTCCGAGAGTGGGCTCCGATCTCCGCGTGTGTCGTGTCACTAGGACGCTTCGCCACCGGCGCAACTCGCGTTGATCGCACAGCCCACTGGGCGGAATCCATACTTCCCGCCGGAGTGCCGATTCCGAGCGCCACGCAGTCCTGAAATGATCCTTGACTACGCTCGTGGCATGACTTAACTTTGATGCAGAGGATTCCATGCCTAAAGTTCCGATTCTTGCGGGTTTGCTCTTCGCCGGGACGATCGCATGGGCCTGCGGCGACAAGCTCTCGCTGATGATGGGCGCCCGGTCGTCGCAGATCAAACCTCTGCATCCGGCCGCCATCCTAGCCTACCCTGGCAGATCTGCCAGCGCCGCGCTGATTCGGAGCCTTGAGTCGCAGCCCGCATTTAAAAAGGCGGGATACCGCTTCAAACTGGTAGAGAATTCCGCCGGATTCGGCGAAGCGCTCAAAAACGGAAAATACGATGTTGTCCTGGCCGACATTGGCGAAGCGAACGAGTTGAACCGGGAAGTGCTATCAGCGGCGTCAAAGCCGATCCTGTTACCAGTCGCTTTCAAAGCATCGAAGGACGAGCAGTCAGCGGCGCAAAAAAAATATCATTGCCTCTTGAAGGCCCCCGGCAATTTTGAGAGCTACGTCGATGCGATCGACCGAGCGATGGATTTGAAACTAAAAGGGACGCGTTAGCGGCGCGCCAGCGGGAATCGCGATGCGCTGCGGCAAACTCTTCCCGCTTCTGTCGGTTCTCCCGCTTTCGTTGCCGGCGCAAGCCTGGTTATCGCCCCAAGGCGACGGCACGGTTTCCATCCTCTTTCAGAACGGCATCAACCGTCTGCATGCGTACGGTGACGGTCAAACGAGAGATAAAGGGCATACCTACTCCGACGGCCTGGTGCTGAATAGCGACTTTTCGATCACCGACAGACTCGCTGTGACTATCAGTCTTCCTTTTATCGAGAGCAAGTACGTCGGCACGGCGCCGCATCTTCTGGTAAGGGGCGATCCCAGTACGGCTGTTGCGACGGACAATGGAGATTTTAATGGCGGATTCCAAGACTTTCGCCTGAATGTGCGTTACGCCCTCACACGTGGCTCGCTAAAAATTACGCCGCTCTTTCAGGCCACTATTCCAAGCCATGACTATCCAAGTTTCGGGCATGCCTCGATCGGGTTCAACGAACACGAATATCGCGCGGGCGTGAACATCGGGCGGCGTCTGGATCCGATCCTACCAAAGGTATTCATGCAGGGGCAATATGCCTTCGGAATGACGCCGGTGGTGGCGGCGAATATAGCGCCCAAAAGGAGCTACGGCGAGCTTCAGCTCGGTTATCTGCTGAACCGCCACATCACGTTTCAAGGCTCGTCCGCACTCACTTGGTCGCATAACGGCATCGACCTGGACTACAATCTATATCCCAATAATCTCACCGAGGACCAGTATCTCAATCACGACCGCATCGCCAGGGGAAAGCTATTAGACGCAGGCGGGTCCGTGTCTTACCAGCTCAATCGGTCCACAATTTTCTTTCTCTCGGCGGGCCACTCGTTTTATGGAACGAACGGCCATCTGCGCTACCTGGTGACGACGGTGGGATTCACGAAGGCATTCAGCACCAAGTGGTCTCCCGAGAACAGCGTTGCATCCTCCCCTCTTCCGGAAGCCACCAAGGCCACCGTCTGCACCTGCGCGCGGTCCAAGTGAGACGGGCTATACCAGACCGACACGCCGCATCAAATCCTGAAATCTCGGTTCCTGCCGAATGCTGTCGAATCGCGGATCGGTTTTGAGCCAAGTCATCATGGACGAGTGCTGTCGATAGGCCTTCTCCAGCCAGCTCAAAGCTTGGGCCGTGTCATCCAATGCGACATACACAAGCGCAATCATGCCTGGCGATACCGGATACTCTTTCGCAAGCGTAAGCAGCCGAATCAGGACCTGCCGGGCCTGGTCGCGCCTACCCAGCATGGAGTCGATGTACGCCAGATCGGGCGAAACACTCGGATCTACTCCGTCGGCGGCCTGACTGGTCCGGATGCTTTCGATGCCTTTTTCGAACGACCCACTGTACACATAGGCCCAACCTATTTGATACTGCAGCGCCGAGTCTTCGGGGTGAAGCTCGAGGCCTCTTTGAAATTGTGCGATGGCCAGGTCATACCATCGCGCGCTCACGTAGGCGTCGCCCAGCATCTGATTGGTTTGCAGAGATAACGGGTCCACCTCCAATGCGAGCTTCCCTTCAGCGATGCTCTCGCCGGCGCGGCCCAGATGGCGCAGCATATTGCAGTACAGCACATGCGATGTGGAGAAACCCGGGTTGAGTGCGATCGCTTTTCTAACTTCGGTTTCCACTCCCTTCCAATCCCATTCCTGATAATGAACAATGGCCATTGCGTGATGGGCTTCGGCCAGCGCGTCGTCGAGTGCGAGAGCCTTTGTTGCCGCCTCCCGAGCTTTCGAGATCGTCTCGGCCCACGGTCTGGCGTCAGTAAACAGGAAAGCGGTCCAACAGGTCGCCAGTCCACCATATGCGGCGGCATAAGCCGGGTCCCACTGAATGGCCTGGTCGAAATAATCGATCGCCTTCAAGATCGTGTCATCTTTAAATTGGTCCCAATAATACCGGCCGAGAAGGTATGCATCCAAAGCCGCGGGGACGATCTTATGTTGTTTGCGAGACAGCCGGCTGGCTTCCTCGGTGGTAACCCGGGCCTGAACTTCATCGGCAATCGCGCGCGCCACTTCACCCTGCAACGTGAGTACATCCGTCAGCTCACGCTCGTAGGATCGCGTCCATAGTTGCTGCCCAGTGGAGGCGTCCACTAGTTGGGCCGTGATTCGCACGCGATTGCCGGATGACTGCACGCTACCCACGATCAGGGCGCCGACTCCCAACTCCTTCGCGATTTCCGCCAGCGGCTTTTTCGTCCCTTTGAACTGCATAATGGACGGCCGCGAAATCACGCGCAGGGCGGCGATCTGGCCAAGGTCGGTGATCAGCAGGTCCGTCATACCGTCGGTAAAGTACTCCTGCTGGGCGTCGCTGGACAAGTTCGCCAGAGGCAACACCGCGAGCCTGGTAATGCGAGGGGCGCTCGCGCCGGGCAGCCCTTTTCTTAACCTGGACGACAGTAACATCCAAAACGCCGGCAGCGCAACAATCGAGGCCATGACGCCCGCTGACTGCACGATGCGGCGCCGGGACAACGGGAATCGTTCTGATGGGTCTTGGCCACCGATCGACACGGCAAGCGCGGCCTTGAGATCGAGGGTGAGATCGCTTGCCGATTGAAAACGCTTCGCCGGTTTTTTCTCCAGACAACGGCGAACGAGCCGGCTTAAAGCCGTGTGCTCCAGTTCCGGCGGCTCCTTATTCAGAATCGCGATCAAGGTATCGAGCGAGGAGGGTCCCTTAAAGGCCCGGCTCCCTGCCAACATTTCGTGGAGAATCGCGCCGAATGAGAAAATATCCGTGCGATGGTCGAGAGGCAAGCCACGTACTTGTTCCGGCGACATGTACCCGACCGTTCCCATTACCTGGCCCGACTCGGGTGGCATCGATACCTCAGGGTGCTCCGGGTAGGCCGGTGGCTCAGACAGCTTGGCCAGGCCAAAATCAAGAATCTTGATCCGATCTTCATCGGTGACCCACAGGTTCTCGGGCTTCAAATCGCGATGCACGATTCCCTTTTGATGGGCGCCTGCGAGTCCGTTCGAAATTTCTATCGCGTATTCGAGCGCCTTCGACTCCGGTAACGCCGCGCCACCCATCCGCGCGCGCAGGGTCTGCCCCTCCAGATATTCCATCGCGATGAAGGGTCGGCCGTCCGCTTCACCAACATCGTAAACCGTGCAGATGTTGGGATGACTCAGAGCCGAAGCCGCGCGCGCCTCCTGCTCGAAGCGCTCCACCGCCGCGCCGTCGCTCAAGAATTCCCGCGCAAGAAACTTGAGCGCCACGGCCCGCCTCAGCCGCGTATCCCACGCACGGTATACTTCCCCCATGCCTCCCGCGCCTAGCAGCGCATCCACTCGATAAGGGCCAACACTGTGGCCAAGCAGTATCGCTGAATCTGAGGAAGCCAGGGCGCGGGCTGCAATTTCAATCGCCGGCGTCTCCAAGAACGAATTAGCGCGACTTTCGTGAGCCAGCAGCGAATCGACTTCCTGGCGCAGATCCCGATCATCGCCGCAAGCAGAATCGAGATAGGCCTGGCGTGCGGTTGCGGTGAGAGAGAGCGCGTTTATGACGATCTCTTCGACCTCGTCCCGGTCCGTCGATTGTTCTTCTTCGGGTCCCGCCCCCCTCGAGTCTTCATCGCCATCCATAACGCGAAGTATATACGAGACACTCAAAAAACCGAAACTACTTTTTTTGACGGAGAGGCCGGGCGCGAAATTCACTCGCGCTTTGTTTGTCACCCATTTCGCGCAGGAGCCAAAGCTTGGCCAGTTTCCAATCGCGCAAAACAGTATCCGGCGAAACGCCCAGGGAATGGGCGATCTCATCGGTGGAGAGACCGCCAAAAAACTTCATTTCCACGACCTGGCATTTGCGGATATCCGCCAGGGCCAGTGCCTTGAGCGCGTCGTCGAGAGCGAGGAGTGCCGCGTCATAATGAGCCCCAAGATTGACACACTCATCGAGTGACAGCCGCTGAGGATTTCCTCCGCGCTTGCCTCGTTTGCGCGAGCGCGCAAAATCCACCAGAACGCGGCGCATCACCTGCGCGGAGATGGCGAAAAAGTGAATCCGGTTCTTCCAGTGCAGGTTTCGAAAGTCGGCAAGCCGAACATAGGCCTCGTGCACGAGCGCGGTGGGCTGCAAGGTGTGATCCTGCCGCTCGCCGGCCATGTAGTGCCGGGCCAGACGCCGCAACTCCTGATACACGATCGGGGCCAGTTGATCGAAGGTTGTTCGGTCTCCCTTGCTCCAGGCTTGCAGTAGCCCGGTCACTTCCTCTGGAGACCTGGAAACCTCATCGCGATCCATGGCAGGTTGACGCCAGTATACACCCGGCGAAAAAAAGATCGATGGGTCGTTACGGTTTTCGCGAATCTTTGGCGCTATTCCCACTCGAAGGAGAAAATACTTATGCGACAGATCTTCCTCCGGGCAACATCGGCAATCTTTCAGATCAAAACGTGGGCGGTTCTCGCCGGACTGGCGATCGTGTCGGGCTGGGTGCTATTCCCAGGATCGGCGTCCGCCACGACGCAAGTCGGCTATTCGTCAGCGTCCACGCGGAGCCAAATCAACTCCAGCGTGTACTCAACCCAGTGGGTTCCGGCGCCGCTTTTCAATTTTGTGCTCCAAACGTCCAATGTCAATTGGGGCTACGACCTCATTCACGCCACGAACACCTTCGCTGTGGCGGCGGCCGATGGGACACCATCCCAAAGCGGTTGGCACTCTCACCCAGTGCCGCTGGGTCTGGTGCAAGTGACCCAGGGAGGACTGTGGATCGTGGAAGCCTCTGACCTGACCTGTCTCACTTACTATCCGACCGGGTCCATGTTCGTCGAAATGGCCGGGCATCCACACAACGCATACAACTTCGACCAGAAGACGCCCGCAGTGACGCTGGCCACGTGGTTCATGGAGCGGTACCTGGCGTCCACTCGTATCGATCAACCAGATCCCACGACAGGCAACCCGACCGTCGCGGTGCCGCCGCCGACGGCGCTGTGCCAGGGTAGTCCCGTTCCTCCTCCGACAAATTGAAGCGGCGATGCTTCAGTCATACCTTTAAGGCTGATAACAGATTGCTTGGGCGAGCCCGAGCGCGTCTTAGTGAGTGATCGATAATGCGCCATGAAGGAGCGCAGATTTAAGCTACCGAACGGCATCGAGCAATCGCCTTCTGTGAACCGCTCTGTTCAAGGAAAAGAAAACTCAGCAACAGATTCCGATGCATTGTTTCGACCCAACCCGGCCGGAAGGCTGGTGGAAAAAAGGAGATCAAGTATGATTCAACTCAATGAAGTAACCGCGACGGAGAAAGGTTTCCAACGCCGTCGTTATGCGGGCACTTCATCGCCAGCCAGCATAGCAAACTGCGGCGGTGTTTAGCCTTACGAAATGGAATACGTCCGGTCCCTGAAATCCTTCGGCGTCCACCAAATCTTCCCAAGGATGTCGCCCTTGTGAGTAGCCGAGTCGGTCAACCAAAACTTGCGCGACGGGAACTCCGTTTCGATCTTGGCAATGAGCATCCGCACGCGCTTCACTGTGGGCAAAACTCACAGCACGCGGAAATCGTTGATGAGGCGCTTGCTCACCATGTCCACCACGCCGTATTTCTCGCAGAATCGGTCGCGTTACGTCCACCCGAATCACTGGCGGATCACCACGGTAAATGTGACCGGCGTCTGGGCGGGAACGAATGGCGTGGGGCACGGGTGTTTTCTTCCGGAGCTGCACGCGTGCTGCCCTGTGCTGCCCTGCAGGCTGTAAGTCTATGAAAACATGGTAGNNAACGGGAATCGAACCCGCTGGATGCCAGTCTAGTTGGGTTCAGTTGGGGCTAAGTGGTTGTGTTTTCGGTCCACTTCAGTTCGCTACTGCGGCGTGCAAGGCGTACGGATCGCCGACGTGCTGCCCTGGTGCTGCCCTGAAGCCCGGAGGCGGTTGGCTCGACGCGTAATCCAATCGCCGACCGCTGCACTCGGGATGTCGAGATTAACCTTCAATTGAGGTAGCAATTCCGGATCCGCCCCTCTGCGCCCAAGGCAGTTTCTGGCCGCAGCCCGAAAACGTCTGTTTTCAACTACTTTGGTTTCAGCGGTTTGCGCGCGCCGCGTTGAACGGCGTGGATTCAGATTGAAGCGTGGGATCTCGGCATCCTCAAAATCATCTACATCGCGACATCGCATTCGATATTTCTCTGTTACCGTGTTCCGAATTTCGTGATGTCGTATTCAACTGGATTGAACCAAAGGGCACTTCGAAACAACTCCCGCAAACAATGCGCTCGCTCACCAAAGCGCTTCTTGAACTCGTCGGGATCCGAAATACCAAAAAGCCTCATGACTTCTGCCGCAACGGGATTGTATTCCGCACTTCGAAGGAAGAGGGGTGTTGATTTTAAGTAGAGGGCGCTCCAGGGGCGCCAAATCATCCAGGTTTCCCGTTGACTAGGCATCATTTCGCCACGGAGGAATAGGAAATAGTCCCCCGCCACGAATTCGTCGATGGGCATCACAGCTCCCAAGCCCCCTTTAGTGTGTCGCTCATTTAGTATGTCGGCATGCAGGCTGACGCGACTCCGACGCGTGCTCTCGTCGATAAGTGAAGGCAAATGTTGGGATGCGTAAAACCATTCGGCATTTGCGGGTCCGCGAGTGTCCGGGAGATAGCGCATTGGAATCGGCCCAGCAACGAAATCGCCGAGTAGATTCCATCGTTCCTCGCGTAAGAGGAAAGCAACAATACTCACGAACATTTCGTGACCGAGGAATTTGAAGTAGTCCTGATCTGCGGTGTTCGAATACACCCGCCGGAAACACGAAACAGTCTCCAACGAGTTTGAGGATAGGCATGCCGCCTAGCGATAGCGAGTCATTTCGTCGCCGGAACGACCGGACCAAGAGGGGCGGTGTACGGCTTAGTGAGTGAGGCCATCTGAGCGGACGCCGGCCAGAAGGCGCATGATACCATCACCTTATCCAAAATGCGTGTCAGGTCCAAGAAGACGGTCGACCGCGGGACGCCCGGCGAGACAGACTCCGGGAAGGACCTCGGAAACTTTACAGGGTTCGCCCATTCCAGAATCACGGCCCATTTCCATGCGGCGCTGACCGGGTATTCAACCACTACCTACGATCCCATCGCGGCTTTCCTTCCGGGCAGGCTTTTTACGTGGATTCCGCAGGTTGCGAAGTACTGGTTTCACAAGAAGCACGCGTTCAGAGATTACACGACGCACGGAAAAGGAACAGGTATTTATCCGATCGATGACCGCGTGAAGATCAGCATAGCGGGCGATTGGGGCACAGGGACGGACGAAGCGAGAATCGTTGCGGCAGCAATGGAAAACTCCGATTCGGATTTCACGATTCACCTGGGAGATGTGTATTACGTAGGCGACGCCAATGAGGTGCGGGAAAACTTCCTTGGGGAGAAAACGAGTCCCTATGCACCGGTGAAGTGGCCGATGGGCAAGAAAGGCAGCTTCGCACTCAACGGCAATCACGAAATGTACGCTGACGGAAACGGCTACTGGAGAATGGTTCTGCCGAGGATGGGATTGAAAGAACGCGGCAGCGAATGGGGAGCGGGACAGTGGGCGAGCTTCTTTTGCCTCGAAAATAAGCACTGGCGCATCATTGGACTGGACACAGGCTACAATTCCACTCGTTTTGAATGGGATAAAGTGCCGGTGCTGCAGCGGAGCCAATGGCTTCGCAAGACGACGTCGTTCAAGCCGGGCTGCGCTATGCCCGAGCCCCTGCTCGCCTGGCTGAAATCCTCCGTGAATCCGGAGGGAGACAAACGCGGATTGATTCTGCTGTCGCATCACGGGCCCCACTCCGCATTTGAGGGTTGGTATCAAATTCCGGCGAAGCAATTGGCGAAGGTGATTCACCGGCCGGTTATCTGGTTTTGGGGCCACGAGCACAGGCTGGCGGTTTATGAGAAGTTCAGCGTCAAGGAGGGCATCGAGGCGTACGGGCGATGTATAGGCCACGGCGGTATGCCTGTCGCGCGCGGGGCGGCTCCGGACATTCCGGATTGTAGATGGCTCGCCTGGGATAACAGGCGTTATCCCAGCGACGAGGAACTCGATGTTGGCTACAACGGGTACGCAAACCTTTCATTTAACGGTCCGGCGCTGCACATCGCATATTA
>PNAJ01000077.1 GCA_003170295.1 Bryobacterales bacterium
ACCATTGGGACAGGAGACTAGTCTCCTGACTCTGAAGTCCGCGACATGAATCGAGGTGGGGCGGACGCCCCCGTCCGCGCCGGACCCCCTGGCCCGGCTCTGCCAACGCACTCAAAGAGGCCGACGGGGGCGTCGGCCGCGGACCCAGGGAGTCCGCCCCACTTGATACATGAACTTCAGAGTCAGGACTCTAAGGCCCGTCGCAAAATCGTTATCATGGGGCGCTTGTGGCGCGCGCACTCGTGCGTGCCGCGTTGACACTCGTGTCTACGCCCCAAGCGCTTCCCCCAGCCCCGTTAGCGAGTCTGAGGCAATCCGCCCCTTCTTCAAAACATCGACCACAGCAGCTTCGCCGTCAGCAGAATCATTGTTACGCTGGTGGCTCCTGCGATCAGGTTTTGGAATAGATTGTTCTTATACTCGTGCATTATATGATTTCGGTTAATCAACGACACCATGTAGAACAGCACAAACGGCAGCAATATTCCATTGGCGACCTGCGAAAGCACGATCACCTTAAATAGAGGCAGTTTCGGGATCAGCACAAAGCCCGCTCCGCTGACAATCAAGAAAGTGTAGAGGCCGTAGAAAACTTTCGCCTGCGAGAAACGCTTTTCGACCCCCGATTCGAAGCCCAGTCCTTCGCATACGTTGTAGGCCGTCGCCAAAGGCAATATCGCCGCCGAAAGAACAGACGCGTTGATCAGGCCGATCGCGAAAAGTCCGGCTGCGAATTTTCCCGCCAATGGCACCAGCGCCACGGCGGCCTGCGCGGCATCGCTGATTTTGCCATGCCCGGATTTGAAGATCGTGGCGGCGCAAGCGACGACGATGAAGAATGCAATCACGTCGGTAATAATGCAGCCGATGATCACATCCCAGCGGCTCATCCAATAGCGGCGCTTGTCGATGCCGGCCTCGACAACGGACGCTTGCAGGTAAAACTGCATCCACGGCGTGATGGTGGTTCCGATGAGGCCGATCAACATGATCACGTAGTCGGGATTGCTCGAAAGATGGGGAACCAGAGTTTCCTTGAGGGCCGCGGGCCAATCCGCTTTCACGAAAAACGCTGAAATTGGATACGCGAAATAGATGAGCGAGAAGATGACGAGCGTCCGCTCCACTGGTTTATAGCGGCCTCTCACAATCACGAACCAGACGATAAACGCGCCAACGGGCACCGAGATATATTTACTGACGCCGAAGATTTGCATGCCGGACGCAATCCCGGCGAATTCGGCCGCAATGTTGCCGAAATCCGCCACCCCGAGGATCGCCATGGTGATGAAGGTCGCTCGCAACCCGAACTCTTCGCGGATCAGGTCGGACAGCCCTTTCCCGCTGATCGCGCCCATGCGCGCCGCCATTTCCTGAATGACAATGAGCGCGATCGTGATTGGAATCAGGACCCACAGCAGCGAATAGCCGAACTCCGCGCCCGCCTGCGAATAAGTGAGGATGCCGCCCGGATCGTTATCGACGTTGGCGGTGATAAAGCCAGGCCCTAGAATCGCGAACAGCGCCACGATTCTCCACTTCATTCCGGCAAAGCCGGTGGGCCGGCGCAATGGGACTATTTTCGACACTTGTTCGAGGCTAACCTAATCGGAGCCACGAACGCTACGATAAAACGCGAAAAAAGGGACAGACAGCGGCGTTGAATCCCCAGGCTGACGCCAGGGGTTATAACCCCGTCCCGTGGGCGGGATTCTATCTTTTAGAGAACGCTACGGAAGAATTGTAACGATTCGGTTGCACATTTTTCCCAGCGAAAAAGCTCCGCTCTCTTTCGTCCCAGCGCCCGCAGTTCCATTTGCAACAATTCCGATTCGAACAAACGGGTCAGCACCGACCCGATTTCATCGGGGCTCTTAGGATCGATCAGAAGCGCTGCATCACCCACGATTTCCGGTAGACAGGAATTATTTGAAGTAATCACCGGCGCGCCCGCCGCCATCGCCTGCACCACCGGGAACCCAAAACCTTCGTAGAGAGAAGGATAGACAAACACCGTAGCCGCGGCGGTGAGTCCCGGCAGATCGCCTTCCGGCACATAGCCCAGATACGTGGCCTCCCGCTGAATGCGCTCGAGCGTCAGATCGGAACTCCAGCCTCGCGGTCCCGCAATCAGCAGATCGAACTCGGCGCGCAGCGAGGGCTTCAGCAGCGCCCAGGCATCGAGAAGCGTATCGAGATTTTTTCTCGGCTCGATGGTGCCGACGTAAAGGGCGTAAGGGCGCGTGCGCGGCGCCGGTTGCGCATTGTAATACGATTCCGCGATGCCCGAGTAAATCGTCTGAATGCGATCCGGTGCGATGCCGAGCAATCGAATCGCATCCTGCCGCGTATTTTCGGAAACCGCGATCAATCCGTCCGCACGGGGCAAAATATTTTCGCCAAACGCGCGATCGGCTTCGACGTTGCCCGGCGTGTGAACTTCGGGCATCGACCAGCAAGTCAAATCGTGAATCGTCGCCGTCAGCTTTGCGCGGCGCGGAGGACGGCGCAGCAGGTTCGTCGCATGAAAAACATCGGCCCCGCGGATCAACCAGTCGAGCGGCGGAAAGCCGGTCTCGTTCATCGATTTGATCAGAGCCAGGCGCGCCATGGTGGCTGGCCGCGAAAGCGCGCTCGTTTCGTGATCGAGCAGGCCGAGATCGCCGAGGAAAGGAAACGCTCGAACATCGGCGCCTTGTTTTCGGAGATGACGCAGCCAGTGCCACACGTAATTCTTCACGCCCGCGCTGCGGACCAAAGTCGACGTAGCATCGATAATTATGGTCATTTAAGGCTTCGCCAGGCGTGTTTTTGAAGCAATTAAGGCGTGCTAACGGCGGATAAGGGCTCGGAAACAGCCTCTTTTGTCTCGATTCCCCAGCGTCTGATCCACAGAAACAGCACCAGCAGACCCCACAGATGATACCCGAGATTCGCGCGCCTTTCCAGATGCGCGCGGATGGCCCGATCGATGGCCGGCCAGGAGAAAATGCCGCTGGCGCGAACCGTTCGCTCATTCAGCGTATCGAGCAGCAGCGGCCGCAAAACCGTTCGTAACCAATGGTGTACCGGAATATCAAAGCCTTCTTTGGGACGTGACAGGATGGACCGCGGCAGCTTGTCCTTCATCAGCTCGCGCAGCACAAATTTCAATTTGCCGCTGCGGATCTTCAAATTTTGCGGTAGCTTAGCGGCAAACTCCACGATTCGATGATCGAGAAACGGCGGCCGCACTTCGAGCGAATGCGCCATGCTCATGCGGTCGCACTTGTGCAAAATATCATCGGGGAGATACGTAAGCTGGTCAAGCCACAGGAAGTTATCGCCGGTCAGCGCAGGCTGTTCTACAGGATCGAGCAGCAGCTCGCGCTTTTCTGCTCTATTAAAGGTCCCGTTCCAAAAAAAATGCGCCTCTACCGGGTCAAGCAACGAGCCGTTGAGCATCCGCGTGATTTTGTAATCGAGACCGATCTTGTCGTCCGATACCGGCAGCAAGCTGGTCATGCGGGCGGCCAGTTTGCGAACGCCCCTGGGAATCATGCGCAGTTTACGCGCATAATCGTCAGCAAGATACGTGTTGTATCCGCCGAACAATTCGTCCGCTCCGTCGCCAGAAAGCGCTACCGTAACTTCCTGACGTGACATGCGGGAGAGAAACCAGACCGGAATTAAGCCCGCATCCGCGCAGGGATCGTCGGAGTACTGCGCCAGCTCCTCCACCGCGCCCTGAATATCCATATCCGCGTTGA
Source organism: Bryobacterales bacterium (assembly GCA_003170295.1). GTDB lineage: Bacteria > Acidobacteriota > Terriglobia > Bryobacterales > Bryobacteraceae > Palsa-187. Next base: position 3,750 of record PNAJ01000077.1, read on the forward strand.
GATCGAACTCGTGATGATCGGTGCCATATTTCTTCGCAACTTCGCGGAAATATTGGCTTTCGTCAAACTCGCGGCCGTGGAATGAAATAGAAAATGTCTTGAGATGCGGAGCGGCTTCAGCGGCGTAATGCAGGATCGTGGAGGAATCGAGCCCACCGCTAGACCAGACGCCAAGTGGCACATCGGAAACGAGATGCTCGCGCACCGCAGACCGCAGCAGCCGGTCGAGCTCGTCTTTTGCCGATTCCAGATCTAAGGAAACATCGGGGTGGAATGCAAGGGTCCAATATGCCGATATTTTGCCGTCGTCGAAAAAATGGCCGGGAGGAAGTTTTTCGATTCCTTCCACCATGGTACGCTCGCCCGACACATAGTTCAGAGACAGATAACGATCGAGCGAAAGAGGGTCGATGCGGCGGCTGATTTCAGGGTGATGAAGGATGGTTTTTAGCTCAGAACCGAAATAAATATTGCTGTTATGTTTAGCAAAGTAAAGGGGCTTGATGCCCATGCGGTCCCGCACCAGGACCAGGCGGCGGCGCGACTCGGTCCAGAACGCGGCGGCGAACATACCGCGCAATTTCGCAAATGCGGCGGTATCCCATTGGAGGAAGGCGCGGAGCAACGTTTCGGTATCGCAGCGCGAATGGAAACGATGGCCGAGGCCTTCTAACTCCTGGCGCAATTCCGCATTGTTGTAAATCTCGCCGTTGAAGACCAACACGGTCTCACCGTCATCGCTCAACATCGGCTGTTCGCCGTGCTCCAGATCGATGATTTTCAGGCGTACCGCGCCCAGAGACACGTGCGCCGACTCCCAGACTCCCTGCTGGTCGGGCCCGCGGTGAACGATGGAGCGCATGATCTCCCAAATCTTTGAAGAATCAGGACATCCGGAAGAGTGGGTGAATCCCGCTATCCCGCACATTACGGCTCCAGTTGCTCGGGGAAAACGGCGTAGCCGGGCGGCGGAGGGAACATATGTTCGAGCGCCATCAGGCGTTTGCGGAGATACCGGCTGGGCAACTGGCGCGGCCCGGTATCAACATCGATATCGCAGCAGATGCCGTGGAGATAAAGCGTCAAAGTATCGATGAAGGACTGGCGCGCGTATTCGCGGAACGTCTTACTGTTCTTGACGGCGCCGCCACGGGAGTTTTGCACGCGCCGCAGAGTCTGTTTTAATCGCCAGCTCGGCTCATCGACTTCCCCGTGCGTATCGGCGTTCAACTCTTCCCGAAGCACGCGGCCGTAGACGGACTCCGTTTCATCGGACCAGTGGTCGCCCATCAGGGTCGCGAGGAGATGATAGAACCGGTAGTGATATTCCGCGACTTCCTGATCCTTCAATGCGAAGGCGAGCACGGTTTCGTCGCCCAAGCGGAGTTGGGTCGACGTCGAGATCTTACCTTCCGGCGGTTTTTCGATGGAGACAAAATCGGAGGCCGGAGTCTTGGAACGGCTTCCGTTGGCTCGCTCCAGATAGGGAACCAGCAGAATCGAGATCTTCGGAAGGGCCGCGGTGATGGCGGGCGGCAGAGCGGCGACAGGCTCCTGGAGATACTCCTTCAGGTCGTCATCGGTCATCGGGACAGAGGCGCAAAAGTAGGAGAACGTATTGCTAAGCGGGATCATTTCGCTGCGGAATCGTTCGGCAAACTGGCGGACGCTCAGTCTGGTTAGGTCGAGTTGAGCGGGCATTGATTGGCTGCCACTATTCTACCGGAGTTTTGTGGAGGTCCCGGGAGATAGTGGTTGCTTGAGCGGCGACACGAGTGTCGACGCGGCACGCAAAAGACAAGCGCCGGGATTTGCCTTGTCACACACCGAGCCAAGACCGCTCAGTCCTGCCGGAGGGCTTCGGACGGCTGGATGGCTATGGCGCGGCTTGCGGGGACGAATGCGGCTATTGCGGCTACGACGGCGATTAGGGCTATGGCGATTGAAATTGAGATAGAGTCCATGGGACGGATTCCGTAGAGCACGGGGGAAATCACTTTGGCGCAGGATGCATAGACGGCCATTCCGAGGATCAGGCCGGGGACGACGCTTAATGCAACGTCTCGGGAAACCATTTCAATCATGTGGGCGGGACGTGCGCCTAAGGCCATGCGGATGCCTATTTCCCGCGTCCGGCGGGCAATCGAGTATGCGAGCATTCCATAGAGGCCGATGGCGACTAAAACGGCCGAGGCGATGGCGAACACGGAGGCAAGCGCGGCGATGAGGCGCTCCTGCCATAGCGAGGTCTCGATGTCCTGCTCCATGGTGGCGACCTCGGATGGCGCGATGCCGGGGCCGACGCTTGCGAGCATGGCGCGGAGTTCGGCGATGACGGTGCCGGGAGGGCGGCGGGTACGGACGTGCAGCGCGACGCCGCCGTAATTTGTCGAGCCGTCGACCAGGGAATAGGACACTGGCGGAGGGTCTTCCCTCATGGAGCGATATTTTGTGTCCGCGACCATGCCGATAATCAGATTACCCGGCCCGGCCGTCGTATTCATCCCGCTTCCGAAGGTTTTCCCGATAGGATTTTCATTGGGAAAGAATCGCCGCGCGAAGCTTTGGCTGACAATCGCCGGGCGAGGCTTGATAACACCTGCGTCCGCTGGGCGAAAGTCCCGCCCGGCGAGGATGCGAATCCCGACGTTTTCAAAATGTCCGAGGCTGACTCCATTGAGACTCGTATTTAGAAAATCAGCATCGCGAATGAAAACTCCGGTGGGAGCGACCGTCGCCTTGATCCCGATGCCGCGCATCAGCGGCCTGTCGGCGAAGCTGACGCCATCCACTCCATCGAGTTCCCTGGCGCGGCGGACGATCTGTTCGATGGTCGCGGTCATCTCCGGGGTTTTCACGCCAGCCATGCGCGGGTCGACTACCATCACGATAAGATTCCGCCGTTCGACTCCGGCGTCGGTAGACCGTAAACGATCGAGCGTCCGCACCAGAGCGGCTCCGCCGATCAGTAGAATCGTCGACAGCACGACTTGCAGGGCGACCAACGCGATGGCGGCATGGGAGCGGCGCTGGCGAGGTCCTCCGCGTCCCATCAAGACGGTCAGATCCGCTCGAAAGAGATGCAAGGCGGGGACCATACTCATGGCGAGAGCCGTGATAACGCAGGCGCAGGCGGCGAAAAAAAGGACCCTCAAATCAGGGGCAAGGTCGAGTGTCAGCGGCCTGCGCGACGGAAGAAACGCGAGCAGCAGGCGGCCGCCCCATCTGACGATCAGCAGCGCTCCCGCCGCGCCGAGGATCGAGAGAACCAACGCGTCCATCATCAATTGTGTCGCGACGGTGAACCGCGTTGCGCCGAGACTCAGCCGCACCGCGATCTCTTTGCGCGCTGCTTCTCCGCGCGCCAGCATCAGGCCGGCGATGTTCGCACAGACCAGGAGCAGGAGCGCGCCAACCGCGCCCATCAATACCTGAACGGAAACCGCGAATTGCTTCCGCAGCTTCGAGACTCCGCGAGAGAGAGGCTCCAGGATGACCCTGTTGATTACCCTGTTCTTGCTTTGGTTCGAGATCCGGGCCCGCCTCTGTTCCGGCGTAAGATCCGGGTCCATCTGATCTTCCGCTTCGAGAAGTCCCGGATAAAGAGCTTGCACTTCGGCGACCGCTTGAGTTCGCGGAACGTCCGGCCTTAGTCGCAGATAAATCTGCGCCTCAGCGCCGCCCTGTGGGAGGCTCGGGTTGGTAGTCCACAAATAATAGGCGGCGATCGGAACAGTGACGTCGGCACCGCCTTCCACCTGCAGGCCCCGGAAGCTCCGCGACATCACGCCGGCGATCGTGAAGGGAACGCCTCGGAGACGAATTGTCTGGCCGAGCACGTTCGCCCGGCCGCCGAGCGCGCGCTGCCAGAACGCGTGGCTGAGCACCACTGGATAGGGGATACCCGCGCGATCGTCATCATCGGCGATGGTCCTACCGATTTGAGCGTGCGCGCCGAGCGCGCGGTAGTAATTGCCCGAGACCGCAAGCGCCGAGACGTTTTCGACGCGGGTTGCCGATTGAAAGGACATGTCGAGATCGGCGGCCGAAAATACTTCGCTGAAGCTCTTCGCGCGGTCACGAAGGAGCGTCCGGTAAATGTCGGGGTATGACGGGACAGGGCTGATAAAACCCGTCGGATGGATGTCCTCCATCAGTACCAGTTGTTCGGGGTGGTCGACGGGCAGATCGCGGAGAAGCAGGACGTCGACGGCGGTGAAGATCAGCGTGTTCGCGCCGATGCCGAAGGCGAGCAGGAGCACGATGACGGTGGAGAATGCCGGATTGCGGGCGAGGCTGCGGACGGAGTAGCGGACGGCGCGCATCTGTTTAATGTTAGGCACAAGCTGAGCCGCCATGCGAAGCATGCGGTGCCCTGGATCTGCGGAGAAAAACAGTAGCCCAAGTATCGCGTCGCTAACCGATTATGAAATCAAAAAGATAAGCTCTTCAATCACCGTCGTTTCTCCACCCTGCATTTATCCGGAGCAAAGTAGGAGAGGCCCCCGGCCTCTCCCAGCTTCGCGTTAAAATAACGCGAAGCTAACGCGAGGAATTCTTCGCAGACTGGAGTAAGTGATGTGTTTTCTTGGACTCGCGCATCGGAGCGCCTTTTTAGCTCCCGACGTTATCCGGCGTTATTTAGTTCCAACCTGGCGTCACCTAGTGCCCTAGATTTTCGTACCAGTTCAGGTTGGTTGTCGCGCTGCCGATGCAGGCCAGGTCGATGCGATGGTCTCCGTTGAGGTCAACGGCGGTGCAGGATGCGGCGGCCATGGTTCCGGTGTCGAGCACGCGGCGAGTCCAGCGGCCTTTTTCATTCGTGTAGATCAGCACTTGATAGGGCTTGCCGCGCATGCCGGCTACGATCTGGTCTCGTTTATCGCCATTGAGGTCCGCGGTGAGAATGGTGTGGGCGTCGAGGAGGGAATCGTCGATGGCGTCGCGGTGCCATTGGCCTTTGTGTTCGGTGTAGACGACTACCTTATTGCCGTGCCAGGGTTCGATGGCGGCCAGGAAACGCTGCTTGCCGAGGTGACCGACGGCGATGTCGCTGGTTCCACTTTTCGGCCAGGGATCGGGATTGCCTTTCGAAATCTCCGTGCGCGTCCAGCCATTGTTGAAGCGGTAGAGGTCGATTCCGAGGAACGACGCGGTCAGGATGGAGTCGCGGCCCTTGCCGTCCCAATCGACGACCGTGATGCCGTGCTGGACGCCTTCGTTGTCGGCGGCGATGAGCGTACGTTTCCATTCACCTGGTTTGTAGTAAACCAACGGCACGTGATCGCGATAGTCGGGGGCGACGGCATTCTCGCCAATTAGAGGAGCGTTGAGGAAGACCGTTGAGCCGTCGATATTGGCTGATCGAATGCGATGGGAGGTCGGCAGGCGGTCGATTTCGGTGAGAGTCCACGGCTGACGAGGATCGCCGTGGGGCTTGAGCACGGCTACATTGCCCTTGCTGTTGGCAGCCACCATCGAGAAACCGTAAGCGAGCACGATCTGGTCGTTGGAAACGGCGAGATTGATCATCCCGGTGAGGCCGGAGGCGATGACGTGCCTTTCCCAGGTTGGATTTTCGAACCACACCAGGTCGGTCATGCCGCTGGCTAGCGCGATCAGGTCGGGCTTGCCATCGCCGTTGAGATCGGCGGCAACTACTTGGTATCCGCCTTTAAGGCCGGTGGCGATGATGTGTTCGCGGAAGTCGGCGGCCAGGAGGAGCGTTAGAGATGAAAACGCCAGAAGAGCCGCCTGAAAGGGCGGCTGCCGCCAAAATTTGCGGCCCCACAAGCGGCGGGGAGGGTGCTTTGTCACACGATGCATCCATTTACTTTGACACGGGAACGATTTTGAAATCCCAAACCTGGGTGTTGATGCTTTCAAGACCCTCCGTGTACTCGACCAGCGCGTACTCGCCGGGCTCCAGATCTTTCTCGGGCCAGACTTTGTAGACGTTGTCGCCTTCCTGCTTTTTAAACGTAGCGACTTCCTTAAACTCCTGCAAGACTTCCTTGGAGACGGGAATGAGATGGATATTCTCGACGATGCGCGAGCCTTTCTTGGTGGGCGTCAGCTTGACTAGGGCGAAACGCTCGAAGGTGGAGAGGCGGAAGAAGAATTCGGGCCGCGGTTCGGCGATCGGCTTGGCGGAAGTATCGCCGTCGATTTCAAGAGTGGCTTTGCCGGCGACCATCGGGATCGGCGACAACGCTTTGAGGACCTGGCGCTTTTTGTCGTTGACGACTTTCGATTCGCCGACTTTGATCGCCTCGAGATTGTTGTTGTGGATGTAATAGACGCCGGGTTCGGAGGGGATTTGCTCCACCTGTTTCACTACCAGGCGCTCCGCCGCGTCCTCCTCGGCTTGCGACTTCGCATCGGCCTTCAGATCCTCGTCGTGCTGCTCGGCTTCCTTCTTAGTACGCGCGAGATCGACGAGCTCCAGAGGGATCTCTTCCCATTCGCCGCGCTCGCTGCTCAGGTAACTGACGCGGTCCTTGACGACCTTGTATTCGCTGGCCAACTGATAGGTGCCGTCTTTGAGATAGAGACGGGTTGTTCCGCCGAAAGCGGCGGCGGCGAACACTTGGAAAAAGGCGAGAAGAAAGACGATTCGCGAAAGCATACCTTTATTATGGAATCATGCGCTATCGAAAACTTGGACGCACTGGCATCGAGATAAGTGACATCGGATTTGGGGCCTGGGGCATCGGGGGCAAGCAGTGGATTGGCGGATCGGACGAGGAATCGCGGGCGGCGCTCCAGCGGGCGCTGGAACTCGGCGTCAATTTTATCGACACCGCGCTGGCGTACGGCGACGGGCATAGCGAGGAGCTGGTCGGCGAGATCGTGCGGTCGGCGGCGGGAAAAGTTTACGTCGCGACGAAAGTGCCGCCGATGAACATGAAATGGCCGGCGAAATCGGGCATTGGGATCGAGGATGTTTTCCCTTACGATTACGTGATCCGGTCGACGGAGAAGAGCCTGCGTAATTTGAAGCTCGACGCGGTGGATCTGCAACAGCTTCATGTGTGGAACACGGAGTGGACGGATCGGGACGAATGGAAACGCGCGTTTGAGGATTTGAAGAAGTCGGGAAAGGCGAAGGCGGTCGGCGTGTCGCTGAACGCGGGCGATCCGGATTCGGGACTGGACTTGATTCGCACCGGGCTGTGCGATTCGGTGCAAGTCGTCTACAACATTTTCGATCAGTCTCCGAACGCGAATCTGTTGCCGCTTGCGCTGCAGCATAACGTCGGCGTGCTGGCGCGTGTGCCGCTCGATGAGGGCGCGCTGACCGCGACCATCACGGAAGACACGGTGTTCGAGAAGGGCGAGTTTCGCGATTGGTATTTCCGGGGTCGCGATCGCAAGAAGCAGGTAGTGGAACACGTGAGCGCGTTGCAGAAGGATCTGGAGGGGATCACGGGCTCGCTGCCGGAGATTGCTCTGCGCTACTGCCTATCGCATCCGGCGGTTTCGAGCGTGATTCCAGGGATGAGGAAAGTGCGGACGGTGGAATCGAGCTGCTCCGTGTCGGACTTGGGCGCCTTGCATGATTCCGTGCTCGCCAAGCTAAAAAAACACGCCTGGGTTAAAGATTTTCACTCGTGAGAATCGGGCTGCACACCTCGATCGCCGGGGCGCTGGAACGGTCGGCGACCACGGCGGCGGAACTGGGCGCGAATACGTTCCAGATTTTTTCGTCGAGCCCGCGGCAGTGGAAGGCATCGGTGCCCAGCGCGTCGGCGATCAAGCTGCTGAACGCGGCTCGCGAGAAATTCGACCTGACGCCGCTGGTGATACACGACAATTATTTGATCAACCTCGCGTCGGCGAATGAGGGGATACGGAAGGAATCGATTGAGGCGTTTCGCGGGGAACTGGTGCGAGGGATCGCGATGGGCGCGGAGTATCTGGTCGCGCATCCCGGAAATTACAAGGGACAGACCATCGAGCAGGGGATTTTTCATTTTCTCCAAGGCGTCGCGGCGGCGGCGGATGGGTTGGTGTTCGACAAGCTGATGCTGCTGGTCGAATGCACAGCGGGCGCGGGGGCGCAGATCGGGGGGCGGTTGGAGGAGCTGCACGCGATTCGCGAGTATGCGGCGCAGATGACTCATCTGCCTGTAGGCTTTTGCCTGGATACGTGCCACCTTCTCGTCTCCGGCTACGATATAGCGACCGAAGATGGATTCAAGAAAACCGTTGCCGAGGCCGACCGGATTCTGGGGCTCGATCATGTGCGCGTGATCCACGCGAACGATTCGAAGGGGGCGCTCGGATCGCATATGGATCGGCATGAACACATCGGGCAAGGTTATATTGGATTAGACGGGTTTCGTCGCATTCTCACCCACCCGAAGCTTCGCAACAAAGCCTTCATTCTTGAGACGCCGGTGGATCACGAGGGCGACGATCAACGGAATCTCGACACGCTGAAGTTGCTATGGAAGAAAAAGTCTACGACCACAACCAAATCGAGCTGAAGTGGCAGGAGCGCTGGAAAGACGCGCAGCTTTATCGCGCCGATCCGAGCTCCGCTGCGCCCAAATATTACGTGGTCGAGATGCTTCCGTACCCCAGCGGTCGGCTGCATATGGGACACGTTCGCAACTACTCGATCGGCGATGCGCTGGCGCGTTATATGTGGATGCGCGGTTACAACGTCCAGCATCCCATGGGCTGGGATGCGTTCGGGTTGCCCGCCGAGAACGCCGCGATCAAGGGCGGCGCGCATCCTCGCGATTGGACTATCGCAAGAATCGCCGAGATGACGCGGCAGATGAATCGCATGGGCTTCGCCTATGACTGGAGCCTGGAAATCACCACGTGCGAGCCCGAGTATTACCGCTGGAATCAGTGGTTTTTCCTGAAAATGCTGGAGCGCGGCTTGGCGTATCGCAAGAGAGCGCTGGTGAACTGGTGCCCGGAGTGCGGGACCGTGCTCGCGAATGAGCAGGTGGTCAATGGCTGCTGCTGGCGTCATGAAACGACACAGGTGGAGCAGCGCGCGCTCGAACAGTGGTTCTGGAAAATCACCGACTACGCGGATGAATTGCTGCGAGACATCGACGAAAAGCTCGAAGGCGCGTGGCCGGACCGAGTGCTCGCGATGCAGAGGAATTGGATCGGCAAATCGGTGGGGTCGGAGATCGATTTCACCCTCGAAGGGTCGGGCGAAAAAATCCGTGTATTCACGACGCGGGTCGATACCATTTACGGCGCGACGTGCATGATCCTCGCGCCGGAGCATCCGTTGGCGCAGAAGCTGCTCGATGAAGCTGGGCGAGTGCGGGCGAAAGAGATGATCGACGCGCGGGCGAATAAGGGTCCGGGCGATGTAGTTAAGGACGGCGCGCCCACCGGCGCGTTCGCGATCAATCCCTACAGCGGCCTGAAGGTGCCCGTGTGGATCGGCAATTTCGTGCTGATGGACTACGGCACCGGTGCGATTATGGCGGTACCCGCTCACGACGAGCGCGATTTCGAATTCTGCACGACGTTCGGACTGCCCATCGTTCCAGTGATTCGGCCAGTGGACACCGAACGAAACTTACCCTTCTGCGATGACGGCATCGTCGAAAATTCAGGCGAATATTCCGGCTTGACCAGCGCCGAGGCCCGGCGGAAAATGAACGAGCGCGCCGAGCGCGAAGGATTCGGCAAGGCGGCGATCACGTTCCGCATCAAGGACTGGGGAATCTCGCGCCAGCGCTACTGGGGCACTCCCATTCCGGTCATTCATTGTCCGAAATGCGGCGTGGTTCCGGTTCCCGAGAAAGACTTGCCGGTGGAATTGCCGTACGACGTGAAGTTCACGGGCAAAGGCCGGTCGCCTCTCGCCGAGAATCCGGAGTTCATGAACGTGAAGTGTCCTCAATGCGGCGAGAATGCGCAGCGCGAGAGCGACACCATGGACACCTTCGTCGATTCATCCTGGTACTTCTATCGCTACTGCGATCCGCACAATGACAAGGCTCCATTCGATTCGGCGAAGATCGCGAAGTGGTTCGAGATCGATCAATACATCGGCGGCGTCACGCACGCGATTCTGCATCTCATCTACTCGCGATTCTTTACTAAGGTGATGCGCGATCTCGGGCTGATTGCAAACGACGAACCGGCCGCGAATTTGTTCACGCAAGGCATGGTGCTGGGCAACGACGGCACGGCGATGTCGAAGTCGAAGGGCAATGTCGTCGATCCGGAAGAAATGATGGACAAATATGGCGCGGATACGTGCCGCCTGTTCGTTCTGTTCGCCGCGCCTCCGGAAAAGGACATGCCGTGGATCGAGGCGAGCGTCGGCGGCCAGCGCCGCTTCCTCGAGCGGGTATGGAAATTCGTGACGCGCAACGTCGGTCGCGATGCGGGCACGGGCGATCCGGCGGCGGACCGCCGGGCACTGCGTAAACTGCACCGGACGATTCACAAGATGACCGACGATTTCAGCAATCGGTGGCATTTCAACACGTCGATCGCCGCGCTGATGGAACTCATCAACACGTTGACCGAAGAAGAGGCGAGCCTTTCCCGCCGAGCGTTGGATCAGATCCTGCCTTCGCTGGTTTTGCTGCTGGGTCCGTTCGCGCCTTACATTGCGGAAGAGCTATGGGAGCAGTTGGGCCGCACGGGTCCAGCGTTCAAGCAACCGTGGCCCGCGTTTGACGAGTCATTGGAAAAAGAAGACGCCGCGGATGTTGTGTTGCAAGTGAACGGCAAAGTGCGCGGACGCATCTCGATGCCATTCGGTGCGCCGAAAGAAGAACTGGAGCGGCTGGCACTCGCCGATCCGAAGACACAGGCGTCGATCACAGGCAAGCAGGTAGTTAAGGTAATCGTGGTGCCGGATAAGCTCGTCAATATCGTCGTAAAGTAGATCATATGACCAGCGGACGCCTATCCGGTGGAGGAGTATCTGACGACCGTCTATCGTCCCGACTGCGATTACGTCGATGGTGAGGTATTAGGGCGCAATTTTGGCGAAAGGGATCACAGCTATGTTCAAGCCGCGATGATGTCGTACTTTTTCGCGAGGCGCAAGACCTGGAACATCGAGGTCTATCCGGAACAGCGAGTGCAGGTGCGCCCGAATCGGTTCCGCATCCCGGATGTTTGTGTAGTCTTGGGCGGAACGAAGGAGAAAATCTTTACCACTCCTCCCTTCCTCTGCGTGGAAATCCGCTCCCTCGAAGACCGCATGAGCGAATTCCTCAGTCGCATCGACGACTATTTCGCGATGGGCGTCCCCAACGTCTGGGTGGTCGATCCGGCGCGGCGCTGCGCTTATCAGGCCACCGCCGCAGGCGATCTCCACCGAAACACGGAGCTTCTCCGCACCACCGACGCCGCGCTCGAAGTTCCTCTCTCAGAAATCTTCGAGTAACATACGCCTACTGCACCGCCACCGTTGGACCGCTCAGCGTCGTACTCCCGTTGATGGTGACCACCAGCGGCAGCGCGCTCCCGGTTACGCCGGTCGGGACCTGGAGATTTACTTGGATGACGCCCGTGACCAGTCCCGGCGCGGCCCCGGCGAATAGGACGGTAGCGTTCACCCCGTTAATGGTCGCGGTCACTTTGGTCGGGATGTTATAGAGCGGGGTTGTATTTGTTGGCGTGGGTGTGATGGTTCCCGTAACGCTGGCCGGACTCGTCTGCCCGCCACCAGTCATGTATACGTAAATGTACGAGCCTTGCGCCGCGGGTGTAGTGCTGACATTCTGCCCATTGATCACAATCCCGGCTGCGGGTCCGTTGAAGGTGTAGTTCTGGTTGAGAACCGCCGCCTGTCCTGCTCCCGTGGCGCTGAACGTGTAAATCCCCGGCGCCTGACTCGCGACATTCTGCAGAATCGCGGACGATTGCACCTGCTGATAGGAGACCACCACGTTGGTGGTCGCCCGGCCGGCGATTTCGTACGGCACGACCACATTGATCTGCGTAGCGGAGACGTAGGTTGGCGTGCCGGGAATGCCGTCAAATAGCACCTGCACTCCGGAGAGCAAGTTGCTCACCGTGTTCCCCGCCGCCAGAGTGAACGTCGCCGACGTGGACGGCCCGATGCCCGTGCCTTTGATGGTAATCAGTTCCCCTGGCGCGATCGCGCCGAATCCACCATTCGCGCTATTGGAGATGGACGTCGGTTGGGGAATCGGAACACCGGTAACAGTGACCGTCACCTGAACCGTGATTGCCGTTTGACCCGTGGGAGTGATGGTGATGGTCCCGGTGTACGTTCCCGCCGTCGTGAAAACGGCGGGCGTCACGGACACCGTCAGAACCAACGGCCCACTCGGAGCTCCTGTCGAACCGCTGGCGGGCGTTACCGACAGGAAACCCGGCGTGCTCGTCGATGCAACCGAGATGGCGACCGCCCCTCCCGTACTGGTCACGTTGAGCGTCTGATTCGCGGGCGCCGCGCTTCCCAGTTGATAGTTGAAACCGAGCGTGGTCGACGACACGACGACCGTTTGCGACGCAGTTACCAACAAAGTCACGGGGATCGTGGCGTTCGGCGTCGCCGAGTTTTGGAACGTCAGCGTGATGTTACCGGTATACGTTCCCGGCGAGAGCGTATTCTGCAGGATGCTGGCGGTAATGGTGCTGGTTGTGGCGCTCGCGGTACCGCTTAACGGCGTGATCTGCAGCCAGTTGCCAATGACCGTGCTCGCCGTCGCCGTGAACGTGGTGGTTCCGCCGGCGGCCGTCAGCGCGACCGTCTGCGAGGCGGGCGGCGTCGCTCCCTGCGCCTGTGTGAAGGAAAGCGAGGCGGGCGACACGCTTACCGTCGTAGCCGCCGCGACCGTCAGCACCACCGGAATCGTCAAGTCTCCGCTCGGAAGACTCGCGCTGTTCGTCGCATGGATCGTAATCGATCCGTTGTAAACACCCACCGGCAACCCACTAGGCTGAATGTTGACTTGCAAGTAGTTCTGCGTGGTGCCGGAGGAGGACGCCAGGTACAGCCAGGAAACCGGAGCTCCCGGAGTGGACGCGAAAGCTGAAAACTCGAGCGGCGACACCCCGTCCGTACTGTTGAGCGATATCCTGCTTGAAAGAGACGAAGTCGATCCATACGTTGCCGCGACCACACCAAAGCCCGAATCTGGCGTGACCGTAAGGAGAGGCGTCGCCGCTATATCCACGACCACGGGAATCAGGGTTGTGGTGTTTGAGACTCCGTTGAAGTAGGTCACAGTCACCGTGCCCGTGCAGAATCCGGACGTCATTCCCGTCGGCGCGACGGAAACCGTGAGGGTCGCCGGCGTGACGTTCTGACTCGCTGCCGCACTCAGCCAGTTCGACGTGGGGCAGTTGCTCGCATTCATTGTGGTGGTGCTCACCGAGAATCCCAGGGTGGACGGGCTAGTCAATTTCACATTCTGCTGCAAACCGGATTGGGATGTCAGCGTTGTCTGATAGCTGAATAGCAGCTCAGCCGGCCCGGCGAAAATCTGCGCGCTTGCCGCTGTCACGGTAAGTTGCACCGTGATCGGGATGCTGTAAAGGCTATAATCGCTATTATTCGGATACACCGTGAGCGTTCCCACATAGGGCGTCGCGCTGACGTTCAAATTCGACGCGTTTACGGTCACGTTGAGGACGGAATTGGCGGCGGTCGTGCCACTACCCGGCGATCCCGATAGCCACGATTGGTTCGATAAAACCGTGTACGCGATACTGCTCCCATTGGAGCTGCTCACCTGGACGGACTGCGTCTGCGGCGACGTGCTGCCAAAAGGTATGGAGTACGTCAGCGATCGGCTGTTCACGCTGAGAAGCGCATTGTTAGTCACCAGCAGCGTTACCGTGACATTCGTCGCACTGCCGGCGCCCGCGGTCGGCCCAATGGCAAGCGTAATGGTATATGTTCCCGCAGGCAGGCTCGCGACGGTATTGTAGGAAAGCATCAAGTTGAGTTGCTGCGGCACGGTGCTCGCCAAGCCTCCGGTCGAGCTCAGCACCAGCCAGTTCGTCGTCTGTACCGGCGAGCCCGCGCCGGGTGTTGCCGTCACCTGATAGTTCAGCGACGCGCTGGTGGTGGAGATCATCAGCGTTTGCGTTTGCGCTGAGAACCCCCCCGCGCCGGACCCAGACTGGTAGACAAAATTACTGAGCGTGCCCGTCACGTTCAGCGCCGCACCCGTCGTCACCGAGAGCGTCACAGGTATCGTCACGGAATCAGCCGTCGTCGTGCTCTGCACCGTAATCGTCCCCGTATAAGTACCGGACGCCAGAGTCTGCGCATTCACGGAGACCGAGAAACCCGGTATCGAATTACTGGTCGAAATAGCGAGCGTATTGGAAAGCAACAGCCAGTTCCCGCTGCCGAACTGCGTCTGAGCACTGACATTGTAATTCAATGCGGGCCCACTACTCTGGATGATGATTGGAGTCGAACTCGGGCTTCCCGAAGAAGCCCCTTGTACCGCGCTGAACGTCAGAGAGACCGGGTTCGACGATAACAGCGACGGCGTGCCGACGGCCAGCACCACGGGAAACTGCACCAGAGTAGACGGCTGGTTATTAATCGCGATCGAGATGTTTGCGGAATAGGTTTGTCCGGTGGTGAGGCCCGTCGTGTTCACCGTCACCGGCAGCGTCACGCTGGGGCTAGCGTTTGGGAAAAACATAGTGCCAGGCGGATAGGGGCCGACCGTCATCCACGTCTGATTGTTGGGCACCGTCACCACCAGCGTAGTTGCGCCCGCAGTTGCTGTGATCGTGAGGCTTTGAGACGACGTCGCTCCTCCGCTCTGCACCTGGAAACTCATACCGGTTCCCAGCGCCGGAGTCGTTGTAATTTGTCCATTCGCTGTGTCGGAAAAACCCAATCCCAGCAGACACAACATGGCCCCGAACATCGAGATCTTATGGCGATTCATCGGTTTTCTCCACATTTCACACCTCGTACTCTTGCAATCTACTCTCCAAACTCAGCATACACCGAAACAAATCTGGTCAATAATGTTTTAGGTGTGGACTCCGCGTTGGACGGCGGGCTGACGATATGATGGGTATCAGCGCATGTTCGTTTCATCCGAAATTGCCATCCGGGCCACCGGACTTGCTAAATCCTACCGCTCAGGCGACTCCGAACTCGTCATTTTTTCCGATCTCAATATCGACGTGGCGCGCGGCGAACGGCTGGCGCTCGTCGGCGAGTCGGGCGCCGGAAAGAGCACTCTGCTCCACTTGCTGGGCGGTCTGGACACGCCGTCTGAGGGTGCGATATACTTCGGTCATAAAGATATCTGCAAGCTCCCTCAAAATGAGCTGGCCGACTTTAGGAACCGGGAGTTGGGTTTTGTCTGGCAGATTCATACATTACTCGCCGAATTCACGGCTCTTGAGAACGTGATGATGCCGCTGCTCATCCGCGGGCAATCACGGGATCAGGCGGAGCCCGTTTCGCTTGCGAGGCTGGATGAAGTGGGTCTCAGGAATCGCGCCACCCATCGCGCCGGAGAGCTATCGGGCGGGGAACAACAACGAGTGGTTCTGGCCCGCGCCCTGGTCGGAGATCCGAAGGTCCTGCTGGCCGACGAGCCCACCGGCAGCCTCGATTACCGGACCGGCGAGATGATCATGGAGCTGATTGAGGATCTTCATCGCTCCCGCAATCTTACGTCGATTCATGTGACGCACAATTTGAATTTCGCTCGCCGCGCCGACCGCGTGCTCGCGCTGGAGCGCGGGCAATTATCGGAGTCGGCTTAGGACAGGAATTATGTTTGAACGTTATACCGAAAAGGCCCGCCGCGTAATCTTCTTCGCCCGCTACGAAGCGAGCCAGTTCGGCAGTCCCTGCATCGAGACCGAACATCTGTTGCTCGGGTTGCTGCGGGAGGATAAAGCGCTTGCCAATCGCTTCCTCCGTTCCTCGGCGTCCGTCGAATCGATCCGCAAGCAAATCGAGGCGCATACCACACTGCGCGAGAAAGTGTCCACTTCCGTCGACCTTCCTTTGAGCCATGAGTGCAAGCGCGTGCTTGCCTACGGCGCGGAGGAGGCCGAACGGCTCAATCACAAACACATCGGCACCGAGCATCTTCTTTTAGGCCTTTTGCGCGAAGAAAAATGTTTCGCCGCCGACATTCTGCATGAACGCGGGCTGCGCCTTTCACAGGTCCGCGAGGAGATTGCTCGTTCGAGCTCTGAAAAAATGTCCTCCAATCGACCCAAGGAAAGTTCCCTGCTCAGCGAGTTCAGCCGCGATCTGACGCAAGCCGCGATGGACGGCTTGCTCGATCCGCTCATCGGCCGCGATTACGAACTCGAACGTGTGGTGCAGATTCTCTGCCGGCGTACGAAGAATAACCCCGTCCTGATCGGCGAACCCGGCGTCGGCAAAACCGCCATCGTCGAAGGACTCGCCCAGCGCATTGCCGATGGCGACGTCCCCAGCTTCCTCGCCGATAAGCGCATCCTCGCGCTCGATCTGTCGCTGATCGTCGCCGGCACGA
The DNA here is from genome assembly GCA_003170295.1 of Bryobacterales bacterium. Lineage (GTDB taxonomy): Bacteria > Acidobacteriota > Terriglobia > Bryobacterales > Bryobacteraceae > Palsa-187. Next base: position 20,225 of record PNAJ01000077.1, read on the forward strand.
AATATCGCGGCCAGTTTGAAGAGCGCCTGAAGACCATCATGAAGGAGTTGATGGAAAACCAGAACGCCATCATCTTCATTGACGAGCTGCACACACTCGTCGGTGCGGGATCAGCCGAGGGCTCGCTCGATGCGGCCAATATTTTGAAGCCCGCTCTCTCGCGCGGCGAAATCCAGTGCATTGGCGCGACCACTCCTTCGGAATATCGCAAGTCCATCGAAAAGGATCGTTCGCTCGAACGCCGCTTCCAGGCCGTAAAAGTTCCTCCGCCCAACGAAGCCGACGCCATCCGCATTCTGTTCGGAATCAAAGAGCGTTACGAAAAATTCCACGCCGTCTCCTATACCGACGAGTCCATCGAAAACGCCGTCTACACCTCGACCCGCTTCATCCCCGACCGTTTTTTGCCAGACAAGGCCATCGATTTGATCGACGAAGCGGGCGCGCGCGTGAAACTTCGCCAGACCACGCTACCCGGTGAAGTCGCCGATATTCAGAAGCGCATCAAATTCATCGTCCACCGCATGGAGAACGCGATCGCCAATCACGAGTTCGAAAAAGCGCGTTTCTACTCCGATGAAGAACGCAAGGAGCGCGAAAATCTCCGCCAGCTCCGCGAAAAGTACAACCTCGACGACACGTCCACCGGCATTGTCACTAAAGACGATATTGAGGACGTGGTCGCCCGCTGGACCGGCGTCCCGATGACCGCGATTCGCGAAGAGGAAGTCGCCAAGCTCCTGCGCATTGAAGGCGAGCTGCACCGCCGCATCATCAGTCAGGAAAAAGCCATCTCCGCTCTATCTCGCGCCATACGTCGTTCGCGCGCGGGCTTGAAATCTCCCAAACGTCCCGCCGGATCGTTCCTGTTCCTGGGCCCCACGGGCGTCGGCAAGACCGAAGTCGCGCGCGCCCTTGCCGAATTTCTGTTCGGCAGCGAAAAAGCGCTCATCCGCTTCGATATGTCGGAGTTCATGGAAAAGCACTCCGTCTCGAAGCTGATCGGCTCGCCTCCCGGCTACGTCGGATATGAGGAAGGCGGCCAGCTCACGGAGCGCGTGAAGCGCGCGCCCTATTCCATCATCCTGCTCGACGAAATCGAGAAGGCCCACCCGGATATTTACAACATCCTGTTACAGGTCTTCGAAGACGGTCAATTGACCGACGGTCTCGGCAATACCGTCGATTTCAAAAACACCATCATCATCATGACCTCGAACCTCGGTGCGAGGTTCCTGGAAAAGCGCAGTCAAATAGGCTTCAGCGCTCCTGGCTCCGGCATGCCGGCGAAGGTCGAGGATCAGGTAATGGGTGAGGTCAAGAAGGCCTTCAACCCCGAATTCCTGAATCGTCTCGACGAGATTATTCTGTTCACCTCGCTCTCCGACGACGACCTGCTGAAGATCATGCACTTGCTCGCCGACCAGATCAACGTCAACCTGGTCGCCAAGCAGATCAAGATTCGCCTCAACGACGACGCGGCGAAATACATCCTGGAGAAAACCTGCACCGACCGCAGTTACGGAGCCCGTCCGTTGCGCCGCGCCTTGCAGAAATATATCGAGGACCCGTTGAGCGAAGCTCTCATTCAGGGCACGCTCCCGCGTCCCTCCGAGCTCGAAATATACCTGGGCGACGGCGGCATCTACTGCCGTCAGCTCGTGCCCGTCGAGCAGCCCGTAGGCGTCTCCGGCGACCCGTCGGCCCCGGAGGAAACTCCAGCCCCGGTGACTCCGCTCTTCATGTTCGAGTAAAGAACACAGACTAAAAGTCTGTGCCACCCAGTTACACATTGGTGGCACAGGCTTCAGCCTGTGAAATCCATTCTCTGGACCAATTGTGGTGCCGCCAATACTGGCGGCAGCCGCCGTTTTAGGCGGCTCTTCTACAGCGGACGACTGGCCGCCCGACAGTAATTCTCAACAAACCGCCGAGCCTGTACCCCCAGCACTCCCTTGAGCGCCTCGACAAATTCCCCGGTCGACTCCCGGTATTCCAGCAACCCGTGCTCCATCGGCGCGTGATCTTTCTCCAGAATCCACACGACCCGTACCACTCCCTCCGCACTCCCGGCCACGGAAAATCGAACCGCATCGGCCGCCGACTCATCGGGGAAATCCGCGCACAATCCCCGCGCATATCCGAAATTGCAAAGCTTCGGCTCTCCCACTCCGTGCCGCTCGCACTCGCCATGAAACATCCCGCCCAGCGGTGCGCGGCCCTGCGAAGACTCCATCGGGCGAATCGGCCTAAAAAATGGACAAGCCACGACGTGTATCCTAACAGTTTGGAACCCACCAGAATCGAAATCCTCGAACAGCTCCTCGAGCAGAATCCCGCGAGCAGCTTCGCCCGCTACGGACTCGCCATGGAGTACGTCAAGTCGGGCGACCTCGATCGTGCCGTCGCCGCCTTCGAAGCCGTCACCCAAACCGATCCCAATTACTCCGCCGCCTATTTCCACGGCGGGCAGACGCTCGAAAAGCTGGGCAAGCTTGACGAAGCTCGCGATTTCTACCGCCGCGGCATCGCCGTCACTCGCGATCCCCACGCCCGCAGCGAACTGGAAGCGGCGCTCGATATACTGGGTGAATAGTGCGTCTCGCAGCTCTTCTATTGAACCTTGCCCTCCTTGCCCTCCCCGCTCTTGCCCAGACGCCTAAGCCGGAGAACCAGCTCGATGGCAACGAGACTCTCTTCACGGTCCTCGCCGCTATCAATGCTGCGGGCTACGACGCCGAAATCGATTCGCCCTCGAATAACCCTGTGCGCAAGGCCATCCGCGATCATCTGGCCGCGCAAAAACTCAATAGCGTTTTTGAGCTGAAACGCTTCGTCAGGGATCACAAGCTGGCGGATCCGTCCGCGGACCTCAGCCAGTACATTTCCTTCGCGCTCTCCGTCGATAGCCCGCCTTTATTCACGCCGCGCTATCTCAACAACCTGATGCCGCCCGACGCCGCGCAACTCGAAGGATTCACGCCGCTCCTGACCGCCTTCTATCGCGAGGCCCATATCGAGGATCTCTGGAAGCGCGTCCAGCCGGAGTTTGACAAGGTCATCGAGCAGTACCATCAGCCCGTCAGCCGCGCCGTGCTTCTCGCCAACGCGTACGCGCGCAATCCCACCAGCGGATTCCTCGGCCGCCGTTTTCAGATTTACGTCGATTTGCTCGGCGCCCCGAACCAGGTGCAGACACGCAGTTACGTGGACGATTACTTCGTCGTCGTCACACCGTCGGCCGAGCCTCGCACCATGGACATTCGCCACGCGTATCTGCATTATTTGATCGATCCCCTGGGTCTCAAATACGCGAAGCAGTTGCTGACGAAAGCCCCTCTAGGCGATTACGCGCTCGCCGCGCCCCTGCTTGCCGACCATTTCAAAAAGGATTTCGTTCTCCTCGCAACTGAGTGTTTTATCAAAGCCGTCGAATCCCGCATCGACAAGAAGCCGGAGTTGGCGCTCCAAGCCGCGAAGGAAGGATTCGTCCTCACCCCCGGCTTTGCCGAGATCCTCGCCAACGATTATGAGAAGCAGCAGGTCGTTCTGCGGCTCCATTTTCCCGATATGGTGGAGGAACTCAGTTTCCGCACCGAGGAAAAGAGGTTCGAGAATTTCCAGTTCGCCAATGAAATCGCCGGCCGCACGGTTCATGTGACCTCCGAAAAGCCGGCGGTGCTCTCAGGCGTCGGATTAACGCTCGATAAGGCCGAAACAAGCTACACAAATCGCGATTTAAAGCACGCTAAGGAGCTTTATCTGCGAGTCCTGACCGAAACTTCGGTGAAACCCCTGCACGCGAAGGCGTATTATGGTTTGGCGCGCATCGCCGTGCTGGAACATGAGCCGGAGGTAGGCGACCGTTTGTTCCGCAAAGTGCTCGAACTGGAGCCCGACGCCTACACCAAGTCGTGGAGTCTTTTGTACATCGCCCGGTTGGCCGATTCCCAGGGTGACCGCGAACAGGCGCAGGAGCATTACAAAGCTGCCTTGGCAGTGGAAGGCGCGCCGGAGTCGGTCCGCAAGGCCGCCGAAAAAGGTTTGAAGGAAGCGTTCGACAAAAAATAAAATTGAGGAGTGACGGAATGAGGACGAAAATGCTGGCTGCCTTCCTGGCAGTGGCGGCGCTGGCGACGGCGCAAAAACCGAAAACGAAGGCGGAAGCCGAAGCGCTCATGGCGATCCAGAGCGAGCCGGATGGCTCGGCGAAAATCGCGAAAGTGGACGAGTTTGTCAAGAAGTACGCCGACACCGAGTTCAAGTCGTGGGCCTACACGCAGGCCGCCGATGCAGCCGAGCGCAAAGGCGACGGCATCAAGGTGCTCATTTATGCGGAACTCGCGCTCGAAACCGACCCCAAGGCCGTCCACCCCATGTTGATGGCTGCCGGCGAACTGGCCCGCAGCACTCGTGAAAACGACCTCGACAAGGAAGAAAAACTCACCAAAGCAGATAAATATTCCCGCCAAGCCATGGAACTCGCCCCCACCGTGGTCAAGCCGAACCCCGCGATTACCGACGCCCAGTGGGACGAGGTCAAGAAGGAATTCGTGGCCGACGCCCATCGCGATCTCGGTATGATCGCCGCCGTCAGGAAGAAGTACGATATCGCGATCGCCGAATTGAAGCTGGCCGTGGAGATTCCGGCGGAGCCCGATCCCGCAACTTACATCCGCCTTGCCGCCGCCTATAACGACGCCAACAAGCCCGACGACGCGCTCGCCGTGCTGGCCAAAATTCCCCCCAGCCCAGCCTTGAAGCCGTTCGTCGATAAGGAGCAAAAGCGCGCCGTAGCCCTAAAGGAGGCCAAAAAATAACAATTCTTGACGAAACGCTCCACTCGTTCGGCGACACTAAAGATAGTGGGTGCCGATCTCACACTTCTCGAAAAAGCGCTAGGACACACCTTTCGGGATAAGGGGCTGCTGGAGCGCGCCCTGACGCATAAGTCTAAAGCCTACGAGAAGTCCGCCGAGGGCGAGCCCGCAACCGATAACGAACAACTCGAGTTCCTGGGCGACGCAATCCTGGGCTTCGTCGTGAGCGATTGCTTGGTGCGCCGCTACGCCTCGTCGCCTGAAGGCCGCCTCTCCAAGCTCAAAGCTCTCTTGGTGTGCGCCGCCCGGCTCTACGAAGTCGCGCAGGATCTGAAGTTAGGCGAGTATCTCCTGCTCGGCCGCGGGGAAGAAATGACCGGCGGGCGCGAAAAAAAAGCGCTGCTGTCCGACGCCGTGGAAGCCTTGATCGCGGCCCTCTACCTGGACGCCGATCTCGATACAGCCCGCGCCTTCATCGAATCCCATGTGGTGGGCTCCTTTCAGCCTCCCGACGGCGAGATCGACGACGCCGTCGCCGATCATAAGAGCGCGCTGCTGGAGATGGCCCAGGCCCTTAAACTACCTCCTCCGCGCTGGGTGACCGTCAACGAGGATGGCCCCGAACACTCCAAAACCTTCACGGTCGAGGTCCGGCTGGGTAAGGAGTGGGTCAGCCAGGCGCAAGGCATGTCAAAAAAGAGCGCCGGACAAAAAGCCGCCCAGCAAATCCTCCAGCAGCTCACCGAGTGGGGCCGATAGTTGGTAGAATACTCCCCACGTAAATCGTTTCCTATTGACGTTCCTGGTGTTTCAGCCATAATACGAAGTACGCATCCTCCCGATATCTAAATTGGCGGGAGAGGCGGTTCACTGACGTCCCGGATAGGAAGCCAATGGTCTCTTGGGCTCGTTTGGCATTATTTCCGTTTGCAGCGGCCGTGCTATCGGTCCCCTTGGCGGCTCAGTCGCAGCTCGCCGCGACCGGCGGCGGCGGGCTTAACCTGATGAACACGGACCTCGCGGTCCTCGAAGCCGGGGACGTCCGCAAGGATCTCCCATGCACCGTGACCCCCGTCAAACCTGTCCTGGGCTTCGACCTCCGCTTTCATGCCGGTTATGAGGTCACCGTCCCGCTGAAAGACCTTGCCGGAACCGAAAACAAGCTCACCATCCTGTTCCGCGTGCGGCCCGAAAATCACAAGGACGAACCGGTCTACTTCGTCCAGCACATCCACGTCCCCTCTATTGAGGACGACGCCAAGGGGGATGCCACCCTCGGCGGCATGTTCGACGTCGGCGAAGGTAACTATCATGTCGATTGGCTGGTGCGGGACCGCGCCGAGCGCGTCTGCTCCTATTACTGGGACCCCGAGGCGCTGCTGCCGCCCAAGGACAAGCAGATCGCCCTCGAGATGGCTCCCGGCGCCATCCGCCGCTCCCAAGACGAGCAGTTTAATGAGGATCCGCCCGTCGAACGCTCTCCCTCCACTGGCGCCCCCCTCAATATCAAGGTGCTCGTCAATTTCGCGCCCCAGAATTTCGACTCCCCCACGCTCCGGCCCATGGATACGGTAGCGCTCGTGTCAATTCTAAGGCGCATCTCCCGGGAACCCCAATTTGGCAAATTCTCCCTGATCGCGTTCAATATTCAGGAGCAGCGCGTGCTCTACCGCCAATCGAGCTCGGAGCGGATCGATTTTCCGGCCCTCGGCCAAGCCCTTCAATCCATGAAGCTCGGTACCGTCGATCTGAAGCGCCTGTCCCAAAAGCATGGCGATACGGATTTCCTTACCGACCTGATTAAGAAGGAGATGGGCTCCGACGATCATCCCGACGCCCTGGTCTTCGCCGGTCCCAAAATCATGCTCGACGCGGCCGTTCCCCAGGAAACCCTCAATCCCCTCGCCATCGACGTCGATTATCCGGTGTTTTACATGAATTACACCCTCAACCCCCAAGCGGTGCCGTGGAAAGACTCCATAAGCCGCGCGGTCAAGGTTTTTCGGGGAACCGAATATACCATCAGCCGTCCAAGAGACTTGTGGTTCTCCGTGACGGAGATGGTCTCGCGTATTGTAAAATCAAAGCACAGAAGCGCGATACCGCCGGTAGCGGCGAACGACTAGGGGAGTTGAATATGCGTTGGGGTAGTCTCATTTTTGCGTTGGCGTCTTTGTCTGCGATGGGGCCGGCAGTCGCCCAGGACACGCGTTACTCGAACAAGCTCGCGCCCTACGTCGGCACGCCCGTTCGTGTCATGGATCGCATGCTGGAGCTTGCCAATATCAAGCCCGGCGACACCGTCTTCGACCTCGGCTGCGGCGACGGCCGTATCGTCATCGCGGCAGCCCTCCGCTATCGGGCCAAGGCCATCGGTGTCGAGATTTCGCCAAAACTCGCCTCTCAGGCGACCGCCGCTATCGACAAGGCGGGATTGAACGGCCGCGCCCGCATCATCCAGGGCGATCTTTTAGAAGCCGACCTCACCGGCGCCGACGTCGTGACCATGTATCTGGCCACCCAGTTGAACGCCCAGTTGCGCCCGCGCCTGGAAAAATATCTCCACGCCGGCGCCCGAGTCGTCTCGCACGACTACGCCGTCCCCGGCTGGAAGCCCACGAAGATCGAGCGTACCGAAGGCAAGCAGCCGCACGTAATTTACGTCTACGAAATGCCTCCGGCAAAAGACCCCGGCGACTAGGCTACGATCTGGGTTTGATGTTCGTGACTTGTATTGACTCACCGCCGGCATCCAATTTCCCGGTGATCGTCACCTTCCGCCCCGCGAATGCCTGCGCCTTCTTCTGATTATCCAGCTTATAGGCATGCCTGCCCGCCGCATCGTACAGCACAAACGTGCCGCCTTGCTTTACGCACGCGATGGCGCAGTCCTTGGCGTTGGTAGCGTGTGCTCCCGCCATCATGTTGTCATGGGAGCCCATGTCGGCGCACTGGCTGTCCATGATCTCTCCGGTAAACGTCTTGTCGGCGGCTCGAGCAACGCCGAGTCCCGCGACGGCACAAAGTACAGCGATGAATAACGATTGTTTCATAGGTGGTTGTTAGAGAATCTCCCGCCGCGGACGTTTCCCGCGAGGATGTAAAAGTATTGTGAAGAGGATTGTTGCTGCGATCCGCGTGCGATCTCAGCTTACCGATGCTCACCCAACCTCAATCGGCGTCTCCTCGACTTTCGACCGCCAATACGTGTATCACACTCTGCAACCTGCGGAATCGCACGCGCCAATCGCCAATTCTAAGCCGATGAGTACCTGTGAACTTTCCTTCGAGCGCTTTGACATCGCCCTCGCCAGTTTCCGCGTAGCGAGTCAGGGCGAGAAGGATGCGCATCGCAGTCTGGCGGTCAACGCCGCGAAGTTGTGACCGAGCGCTGGAGTACCAAATAAAACTGAGCTTCACAGCCCGAATTCGCGCAGAAGGTCCTCATGCTTGATGCCTTCCCCGCGCGCAATCGCATCCTCGGCCTGCGCATCTTCCCTGCGCTGTCCTTCTGTATACGGTTCGTCGTCAGGCGGAGCGTTCAGGAGCGAAAGCAGCACTGGATCGGCGGACAGCGACTTCAACGCGCGGAGAAACGCGCCGCTCCGCTCCGGCGGAAGCTGATCCACCAGCTCATGGAGCCTTCGTTTTTCAGAGCTGAAATCCGTCGCCATAGCCTCCCTCATCATACCGCTCGCAAGCGCAATCCCACCAACCGCGTAGAATAAAAGTGTGCGTCTCTTCGCCCTCCTTCTCCCCACTCTCCTCTCCGCCCAAATCTCTGTCCAGCGCTTGGAAACCGCACACCTCCAAGCCGTCCACGCCCAACGTGTCGAATGGATGAAAATTCGCGCCGTCGCCCCTCCCCCTCCCGGCGTCTATCGCGATTTCCGAGCCGTCCTACACATCCATGCCGAGGACGCCGACCATACCAAGGGCACCCGTGCCGAGGTTTTGAAAGCCGCCAAGGAAGCCGAAGTCCGCGTCGTCATGTTCACCGACCATCGCGGCCCCAAGCCCGAAACCTGGTCCGGACTCCGCGATGGCGTGCTGTTCATCCCCGGCTCTGAGGACGATCATCTGCTGCGCTATCCCGCCTCGCCTTCCGGTCCCGAACTTCGTTTTCTTTCGCATCTCGAAGAGCGTCCCGACATGCCGTCGGATGGCTTTCACGGCATGGAAATCTACAACCGCCACACCGACGCGGTCGTCCATAAGGACTTCGTCGAGTACTTCCAGTCCGCGATGAAAGATCCCAAGCAATGGAAGCACCTCGTCCAAAAGGAGAAGGAGTTTCCCGACGAAGTCTTCGCCGCCGGCACCGATGCGCTGCCTCAGTTCCTCACTCGTTGGGATAAAGAGACGGCCAGCCGTCCCTTCACTGGAATCGCAGCCAACGACGCGCATCAGAACCAGATTTTCAACGGCACGACTTTCGATCCGTACGCCGTGGCGTTCCGCCACGTCAGCACGCATATTCTCGCGCGCGAGCTCAATGAATCCGACATTCGCGAATCGCTCGCCGCCGGCCGAGCTTATGTCTCGCACGATTGGCTGTGCGATCCCAACGGATTCTCGTTCATCGCCGAAAACAATCTCGGCCTGTTCGAAATGGGCGACCACGTTCCTCTTGCCGGCCTCGGCGTCGGAGGCGTCAGCCTCCACGCGTCGCTGCCCATTCCAGCGAATTTGAAGCTCCGCCGCGATGGCGTGGTCATCACGGAAGAGACTACCGCGAAGTTCGCCTACACACCCAAGGAACCCGGCGCTTATCGCCTCGAAGCCTGGCTCACCATCGATGGAGAGGATCGCCCCTGGATCTTCTCGAATCCGATTTACTTCACCGCATCCAGCGCCCTCGCGCTCCCGCCCACTACTCTCGCATCGAATGTCGAGGTCCAGCGCGACATCGTCTACACCGAAGGCGATCCCGCCGACGCGGCGAAACATAAACTCGATTTTTATCTGCCACGAGACCAAAAAACATTCCCCGTGATCGTTTTCATTCACGGCGGATCCTGGCGATCCGGCGATAAGTCGATGTATACCGCGTTAGGGAATCGATTCGCAAAGCTCGGCATCGGCGTTGCGATTCCGAGCTATCGCTTGATGCCGAAAAATCCTCATCCCGCGCAAATAGAGGACACGGCGGCAGCCTTCGCGTGGGTTTATAAGAACGTTGCGCAATACGGCGGCGACGCAAGCCGCATCTACATCGCCGGTCATTCCGCCGGAGGCCATCTCGTCGCCTTGCTCGCGCTCGACCCGGCTTATCTCAACAAATTCGATATTCCGCTCAGCGCGATTCGAGGCGTCGCTGCCATCTCCGGCGTCTACGACGTCAGCAAAATTGCGGGCTTCTTGAGCGCCGATGCCTCGCCGATCGCGCACGTGCATTCCAAGGCGCCGCCGTTTCTAATCGCTTATTGCCAGTGGGATTATCTGGCGCTACCCTTGCAGGCGCGCGAGTTCGCCAGCGCGCTGAAAAAATCCTTCGATGCCGTGGACTTGCTATACGTTCCCGGCCAAGGCCACATCTCAGAAATCATTCACATCGTCCAGGACGACGACGTCATCGCGCAGGCGATCCTCAAACTGATCCAGTGAAAAACTTCCGTATCGCCGTGCTTGGTGGCGCGAGCTTCAGCTTGCAGCGGCGGCTTCAGCCACCGTCTCGTCCGAGCCGCGACCCAGGGAGCGATATTCCCCGCGCTTGTGGCGCGCACTCGTGCGTGCCGCGGCGACACTCGTGTCGCCGCCCCGGGACCATCGCGAACGACCGTGAGCAAGAATAACCATGCCGATCTTCAATAAATTCGACCTGGTCGGCATCGGCTTAAACGCGACCGACACGCTTTTACTCGTGAATCACTTTCCCGCCTATGCCGGGAAAGTCCCGTTTGAAGCCGAACTCCTCAGCCCCGGCGGCCAAGTCGCGAGCGCCATGGTCACGGCCGCGAAACTCGGCCTGCACGTCAAATACATCGGCACCGTGGGCGACGACGAGCGCGGCCGCGTGCAAATCGACAGCCTGCGCGAAACCGGCATCAATCTCGACGACGTGGAAACTCGCGAAAACTGTCCTAATCAAACCGCGTATATCGTCATCGATCAATCGACCGGCGAGCGCACCGTGTTCTGGAGCCGCCCCGCATGTCTCCGCCTCGCGCCCGAAAGCATCACGCTCGAAAAGATCGCCGGCGCGCGAATGCTCCACGTCGACGGTCACGATACACCCGCTGTCGAGAAGGCTGCGAAACTGGCGCGCTCGAAGAACATTCCGGTCACCTGCGACGTGGATACGATTTACCATGGCTTCGATCGCGTGCTCGAATCCGTGGATTACCTCGTCGCCAGCTCCGAATTTCCCAGCCAGTGGACCAGCGAACCGGATCCGTTCCGCGCGCTCGAAGTGATTCAGAAGGATTCTGGAATGAAGTGCGCCGCGATGACGCTCGGCTCGCACGGCGCCCTCGCGCTCATCGATGGAAAGTTCGTCTATTCACCCGCATTTGTCGTCAATTGCGTGGATACCACAGGCGCGGGAGATATCTTCCACGGCGCGTTTTGTTACGCTGTCCTCCAAGGGATGCCGATGTTGGAAACGCTCGAATTCGCCAATGCCATGGCCGCTCTGAACTGCACCAAACTCGGCGCGCGAGGCGGCATCGCGACGGCTGCCGAAGCGCGCGCACTGATCGAGCGCGGAGAGCGGCGCGCCAGCAAGGACTTCGCTTCCGCCTCGCACTCCGCATGATCCCTCTTCGATCCACGGAGCGCATTTACTCGACGGCGGTAGTCACCATATCGCTGATCGTCCTGAACGTGCTGATTTTTCTCTACCAGGCCACTCTCAATCCTTACGACTTGAATACGTTCGTGACCCAATTTGGCATCGTCCCCGACCAGATGCGCGGATTGGGCCTTTTGTCGCTATTTACGTCCATGTTTCTCCACGGCGGATGGATGCACCTCATCGGCAATATGCTGTTCCTGTGGGTATTCGGGCGCAATGTGGAGGACCTCATCGGCGGTCCAAAGTTTCTTGCGTTTTACATCCTCTGCGGACTCGGCGCGGGGGTGGTGCATGTCATCGTGAACGCGTATTCGCGAGTGCCCACGATTGGAGCGAGCGGTGCGATCGCGGGCGTGATGGGCGCGTACCTCATAAAATTTCCGCGTTCCCGCATCATCGTGCTGTTTCCGATTATCATCTTCTTCACGACGGCGGAAATCCCGGCTGCGTTTGTCTTGTTGTACTGGTTCGCGATTCAGTTCTTCAGCGGTGTCGGATCTTTGGCGTCGCAAGACTACAGCGGCGGCGGTGTGGCGTATTTCGCGCACATCGGAGGCTTCCTGCTAGGCATGCTCTTCATCCGCATGTTCCCCGCGCGGCAGAGATGGCGCGCGTGGTACGAGGAAGATTAAGGTCAAATAAGGTGTTGTCAGGCGTGTTTTTGAGTCAATTTTGACCGATTAAGTGCGCTTAAGGCGTGAGGAATGCACCCGAATTAGTGATGCGCTCGCATCTTAGCAGCGCATCTTGCAATTCCGCGAGATGCATCGGTTTGGCGAGGAAATCGTCCATGCCGGCGGCGGCGCATTGCTCGCGATCCTCTTTTAGAACGTTGGCGGTGAGCGCGATCAGGCGGGGGCGCGATCCGGGCTCGGACCGCTCCGTGATGCGGCGGGCGGCTTCGAGGCCATCCATTTCGGGCATCTGGAGGTCCATAAGGACAACATCGTAGACCTGGCGCTCGATCGCTGCAAGAACTTCCAATCCGTTGGAGGCGACATCCGGACGATAGCCGAAGCGTTCGAGTAACCGGACCGCGACCCTCTGATTCACGACATTGTCGTCGGCGAGAAGAATGCGCAGAGGCTGGCGGCGGGCGATAAGAGCGGTGAGACGGGCGCTGATGGCGAGCCCGAGTCCGGTGCCACCGTATTTGCGAGTGGTGGAAGTATCCACCTGACTGAAGGAGCGGAACATGCGATCCATGCGACCGGCTGGAATGCCCGGACCTGTGTCGCGGACGGCGAAACGGAGACGGCCGAGCTCCCGGCAAATGGAGACGACGACCTCACCGTCCGCGGTAAATTTCACGGCGTTGCCGATCAGGTTCACGAGAACCTGCCTGAGACGGGTGACGTCGCCCGAAATCCACAGGGGCACGGCGGGATCGATTTCGAGCAGGAGTTCGAGTTTTTTCAGAGCGGCTTGAGGGGCGAGCAGATCGACGGCTTCTTCGACGCAGCGCACCAGATCGAAAGGTTGATCCTCCAGCTCCAGCATGCCGGATTCGATTTTGGAGAAATCCAGAATGTCGTTAATGATGGTCAACAGCGAGTCGGAGGAGGACCGGATGATTTCCACGAATTCGCGCGATTCGCCGCGAATATCCGTATCCAGCAGCAGGCTGGTCATGCCCATGACGGCATTCATGGGAGTGCGGATTTCATGGGACATGTTCGCGAGGAATTCGCTTTTCGCGTGACTGGCGCGCTCCGCGGCGCGAGTGGCGGATTCAGCCTCCAGTTTGGCGGCTTCGAGCTCGCACACGCGGGCGCTCTCGCGGGAGTGGGCGCAAATCTGTTTCCAGTAAGTGGCATTGAGCCGCGTGCCTTGCATGAGGAGAAACGCGATCAGAATGAGGGTCGCAAACGCGAAGGTTTCTCCATGCGCTCCGCCTCGGATCAATCCAACGGAGAGCGCCGGGGTGAGGATCAGGACGATGTAGAGGCGCAGCAACCGAATGTCGGGCGTGAAGGAGATGGTGGCGCCGCACGACGTTCCCACAGTCCACAGCATGACTACGGTGAAGTTCCAATTTTCGAAACCGTAATACCACAGCGTGCCTCCGTAAAGCAGTCCCGCCGTCGCCGTGGACAGCGTTACGGTGAAGACGATCAGGAAGCGCAAGAGGCTCGGCGCCGCGGTCAATTGCCGCTCGCGAACTTTGAGGAAAATGCGAAGAGCCGTGGTTAACACGACGGAACCCGCGACGGCCCCAAACGACCAGGGATGCTGCACTGCAATCGAGGTGGTCATCGCCAGGACCGCTACCAGCAGCACGGCCGGATAAAAGCCTTGAAACAGCCTGGCGATGAGCTCCGCCTCCGCTTCGCGAAGGAGGGAGGGCAGGGCTACGTCGTCTGATGCGGGATTGCGGGTCAAATGAACGCCTATCCAGAGGTATCGACACGGAAGGGTGAGGTAGTGAACGTATTTTTCGATATTTGTACGATTTTGCGGTAGGTAGGCTACGCTAGCATGTCTCCCCTGACCGGGTTCGGAGGCTCCGCTCCCTGCGGTCACGGCTCGATAGGGAGTTTGCGCTGCTACAGAGAACAAGCATTCACCGCGGCGGCAGGGTTCGTGGTGCCGGCGCGACGGAAAACAAGTGGGGAAAATGAGTTTTTCAGCAATCTCTGCCAACCTGCACCCCAGCTGAAAACGCCAGAAGAGCCGCCTGAAAGGGCGGCTGCCGCCAAGATTGGCGGCCCCACATGGTGCGCGCCACAATTGATTAGAGGGATGGGCCTGACGGTGCTGTGCGATAGGATGGCTTTCATGCATGAGTTGCTTGGCCGCCTGCCAGTCGAAGGCAGGGTTCTCGATCTGGGCTGCGGAAACGGAAGCTTCGATGCGTCCGGGCTCCAGGCGACCGTGATCGGGCTGGATCTGGAAGGGGGATCGACCCCTCCTGCTCGCTTCGTCCGAGGTGACGCATCGGGGCTTCCGTTCGCTGCGGGCACATTCGATGCCGTCGTATCCAACCACAGCCTGGAGCACGTCCGGGATTTGGATGGCTGTTTGTCGGAGATGTCGCGAGTCCTGAAATCCGACGGATGTGTGTACGTCGCGGTGCCCGACTCGACGACGCTCACCGACAGGCTGTATCGCTGGCTTGCCGACGGAGGAGGTCATGTTAACCCGTTTACTTCGGCGGCGGAGCTTTCGCGGAAAATAGAAACAGCAACGGCGCTGCCTCATTGCGGGACACGAACGCTCTGCACTTCGTTCTCGTTCCTGAACCGAAAGCTGCATCGCACGCCCCGGCGTTTACTCCTGCTGGGAGGCGGAACTCAGACATCGTTGCTTCTGGGCACATATTTCCTTAGATTGATGGACCGGTTCTTTGGCACGCGCCTGATCGTGTACGGGTGGGCTCTCTACTTCGGAGAGGGTACGGAGAGCATCGAGCGGGCGACGTGGACGAACGTCTGTATTCTGTGCGGAGCGGGTCACGGTTCCTCGTGGCTGCTCGATGAGAAGCGCGTGTTTCGAAGGCTTCTGCCCTTTTATCGATGTCCTCAGTGCGGCACGTTGAATCTGTTCACTAGGGATGAGCATTACTCGCACTTGAACGCGCCTGTATCCCAGGCCCTCGAAGCTCCGCCCCCTGTGGTCGCGGCTCGGTAAGCGGTTTCGCGGTATAAAGGCTCATGAAGAAGCTGCTGCCGCTGAGTGCCGCGGGGATGATCTTGTGCCTCGTCGCGGCGAAGCTCCTGATCCACTTGTACGCCGGGCGGCATTACGGGTATTTCCGCGACGAGTTGTATTACCTGGCGTGCAGCCGGCATTTGGATTGGGGTTACGTCGACCAGCCTCCGCTGATTGCATTGATCGCGTGGATGGTGCGGTCGGTGATTGGCGACTCGCTGGCGGCGATCCGTTTATTGCCCACCGTGGCGGGAGCTTGCGAGGTCGCGCTCACCGCTCTGATCGCGAAGGAGCTTGGCGGCAAACTGGTGGCGCAGGGCCTGGCCGCTCTGGCGACGCTGGTCGCTGGAGGAATTCTCGCTACCCAAAGCTTCTTCTCGATGAACGCATTCGAGCCGCTGTTTTGGATGGGATGCGCGTGGGTGGTCATCCGCATTGTGAATACCGGAAACCAGAAGCTCTGGATCTGGTTCGGAGTTCTGGCGGGATTCGGCCTGGAAAACAAGCACTCCATGCTGATCTTCGGAGCCGGCAGCCATCAGCGGGCATCAGAACTACTTTCTGTGGGGACCGCGCGGCTACACGGGCGAGAGCGTCATCGTGATGCATGGACGGCAGGAGGAGCTCGAGGCGCAATTCGCCGAGGTTCAGAAAGTCGCGAGCGTGTATCATCCCTACTCGATGCCTTTCGAGCATTTCGACGTGTTCTATTGCCGGGGGGCTGAAGCAGCCGCTGAGCGAGATCTGGCCGCAGTTGAAGAATTGGAATTAGCGGCGTCAAGACATGTCGACACGAGTGTCGACACGGCACGCGTGGACGCGTGCGCCACGGGGGGACACTCATGGCTTCTAAACGTGACTCGCGGACAGCCCACAGATCGCCGAATCGCCGCCCTCACGGGACGGGGTTTCATTTACAAACTGTTTACGTAACATCCCCTGGCGAAGCATTCTCCCTTGAACAGGGGTGTAAATATGAAACGGTTTCATAGTCGTTGGTCAATCGTTGGGAGTGTTATTTTCATTTCGCTCGCGGCCGCCTTCGCGTTGCGGAGCCAATCGAATGAGAGAGACTCGGCACAATGGTCCGCCGCGGGTCAGGATCTTCGCAACACGCGCGCGCAGCCTAATGAACATCGCATCAACATAGGAAACATCGCTTCCCTGAAGGTCCACTGGACGTTCTCGACGGGCGGGGATGTTTCCGCAACGCCGACGGTCGGCGAAGACGCGGTGTACTTTCCGGATTGGGCGGGGAATTTATACGCGGTCCGAAAGGATAAAGGAACGCAGATCTGGACCCACAAGATTTCCGACTATGACAATTTCGCGGGAGCAATCTCGCGCGCGAGTCCCGCGGTTCACGGTGACGATCTGATTATCGGGGATATCGAGAGCTCCAAGGTTCACAACGGCGCCAACGTGATGGCGATTAACCGGCACACAGGAGTGCTGCGGTGGATCACCAAAGTAGATGCGCATCAAGCAGCGATTATCACGGGGTCCGCTGTAATCGACGGCGATATCGCTTACGTGGGTGTCTCATCGAGCGAGGAAGGGCTTGCGACGGACCCGGCTTATCCGTGCTGCAGCTTCCGCGGCAGCATGGTGGCCATCAACACGAATACCGGCGTGATTGTTTGGCAGACATTCATCGTGCCTGATAATCACGGCCAAGCGGATGGCTATAGTGGAGGAGCAATCTGGCAGGCTCCGGCGATCGATACAGCGCGCGGAACACTTTTTGTGGGCACGGGTAACAACTATGAAGTGCCGGTGGCCGTTAAAAACTGCCTGGCTGGCACGGTCGGGAATGCCCAATCCAATTGTTTCGCCGCGGACGATCTTTTCGACACGGCATTGGCGCTCGATACGAAAACTGGACAAGTAAAATGGTCGCGAAGAGTGCAAGGCGTCGATGTCTGGACCGTCGCGTGTCTGCAAAATCCAAATCCTGTTTCTTGTCCCGAGCCGAACAGTCCGGACTACGATTTGGGCGGATCCGGTCCGAACCTGCTGCCGAATCTGGTCGGATTCGGGCAGAAGAGCGGAATCTACTGGGCCTTCAATCCGGACACCGGCGCAATCCTGTGGACCACTATGGTTGGTCCGGGATCCACTTTGGGCGGAATCGAATGGGGAACGGCGACCGATGGTCAGCGAATTTATGTCGCCATCACGAACAGCAAACACCTGCCTTATCCCTTAATTAATGGACCGGCGATTACCTGGGGCGCATGGAGCGCTCTGGACGTGAAGACTGGAAAAATACTTTGGCAGACCGCGGATCCCGCCCAAGCGATCGACATGGGATCGGTGAGCGTGGCCAACGGTGTGATGTTCGCACCGTCGTTCTCGGGGAATATGCATGCGCTGAACGGGAAGACCGGAGAGATCCTGTGGACATTTGCAAGCGGAGGCTCCGTGATAGATGGTCCGTCGATCGCGAATGGCACGGTGTACTGGGGATCGGGATACAAACGGATTTCGCCTGGAACTCCGAACAACAAGGTGTTCGCGTTTTCGATCAAAGCAGCGCAGAAGTAACCGTTAGTCTTCCGGGACGGTCCAGCCTTCGCCGGGGTGGAACACTTTGAAGCGCTGCCCCGGGTGGTGTCCTAGCATGTGTTCGAGGAAGGAGGGGTGCGCGGGATAGGGGACTAGCCAGGTGGCTCCGATATCGGAGGCCAGCTTGGCGGCTGCGGCGGGAGAGAAATTGGCATCGCCCAGGGGGAGCAGCGCGACGCTTACGTTGAATGGGCGCAGGCGGTCCGCTAGTCCTTCGTACGGCGCGCAACTGCCGGCGTGATAGATGGTCCAGCGGCCGAAGCGGATGAGATATCCGAGCGAGGGATAGCCTCCGGCGGGGGTCCAGGAAAGAGATGAGGGCGCGGAATAAACGCGGCTGTAGAGATTGTCCTTGAAATACTCGATGCGCAGACCGGCGTCGGTGGTGGTCATGCGGTGGTAGGGGATCCCTGCTGCTTGCGCGGCGTCGGCGGCGCTTTTGGGGAGAATTAATTTCGCGCGTTTCGAAGAGTCGAGCATGGTGGCGATGGAAGCGTCGACCCGCCGGGCGCTGGTTGCGAGAATCATATCGGCATGGTTCACTTCGGCTGGCGAGAGCGGCAATTCGGTGAAGCAGGGGTCGATGTAAAACGTGATGGACGCGAAACGGATGACGAATCCGGCTTGACCGAGCCACCAGAGCGAAGGGGTCGCGGTGATGGTGCGGTCAATTTCGGAGAGAAGCGTCATTTTGAAGCCGCTCGTTTGAGGCGGTCGGCTATGGCGGCCCAGCCGGAGGTATCGGGAGGAGCTTCGACGGCTATCCAGGGCCAGTTTTCCTCATCGAGATCGTGAAGGACGCTGTAAATGCGGCGCGCGTAGGCGATGGGATCGTCGGGCATGCGGAGACTGCGCGCGGTGAGTCCGGAGGTATTCCACCAGACGTAGGCTCCGCGACGGTCGGGCATTTCGGACGGAGTGTTGACGATCAGCAGAGGCGTGCGGGGACTGTAATGACGCTCGTGCATACCGGGCGAGGGATGGGGGCCGGCGGGGGTTACGGCTTGCTCAATTTCTCCGAGCGCGATCATGCCAGGACGCAGCAAGGTGATCTTGCCAACGGCGATCGAGACGACTGTGGATTCGATGCCTACGAGCGTGGGTCCTCCATCGAGCACGGGGATGATGTCGCCGAACGCGGCTCGGACATGCGCGGCGGTGGTGGGCGAGAGTTCCTTGAAACGATTCGCGCTGGGCGCCGCGAGAGGGAGTCCGGCGGCCTCTATTAACTCAAGAGCCACGGGATGGGCGGGGACGCGGACGCCAACCGTGGGCAGACCCGCGGTGACGATATCCGGGATGTGCGCGGCCTTGGGGAGAACGAGCGTCAAGGGTCCGGGCCACCAGCGCTGGGCGAGCTCCTTGGCCTCGCGCGGCCATTCGGTCACCAGAGAGCGCGCCATCGCGATCGACGATGCGTGGACGATCAGGGGGCTCGACTGCGGGCGGCCTTTGGTTTCGAAAATTTTCGCAACGGCAGAAGCGTCCAGCGCGTTGGCGCCCAGGCCGTAGACGGTTTCCGTGGGGAAGGCGACCAGGCCGCCGTCGCGGAGGATCTGCGCGGCTTCTTTAATCGAGAGGCTCATCTTTATCCGAAGCGGTTTTGCCGGTCTTAATCAACACGAGATAAGCGTGGATCAGCGAGTCGAGATCGCCGTCGAGGACGCGGTCGACATCGCCCACCGCGAGTTTGGTGCGATGGTCCTTGATGAGGCGATAGGGCGCGAGCACGTAGCTGCGGATCTGGCTGCCGAAGTTGATTTCGAGTTTGGTGTCTTCGAGCTTTCGCTCCTCGACGCGTTTCTTCGCTAATTCGTGCTCGTATAGTTTGGCGCGAAGCTGCTTCATCGCGGTGGCGCGGTTCTTGTGCTGGCTGCGCTCGCTCTGGCATTGCACGACGATGTTGGTGGGCAGATGCGTCATGCGAATCGCGGAATCGGTGCGGTTGACGTGCTGTCCTCCGGCGCCGGAGGCTCGGAAAGTATCGATGCGCAGGTCTTCGACTTTGATGTCGATCTTGATCTCGTCGTCGATCTGGGGATAAACGAATACGCTTGCGAAAGAAGTGTGGCGGCGCGCGGCGGAATCGAAGGGAGAGATGCGGACCAGGCGATGCACGCCGACTTCGCTCTGCAAGAGGCCGTAGGCGTTCTCGCCGTTGACTTCGAAGGTGACGGACTTGATGCCCGCGCCTTCGCCTTCCAGGCGATCGGTGACGACGGTTTCGAATTTGTTGCGTTCGGCCCAGCGCAGGTACATGCGCAGTAACATTTCAGCCCAGTCCTGACTCTCAGTGCCGCCAGCGCCGGGGTGAATGGTGACGATGGCGTATCGCGCGGCGTTTTCGCCGGAGAGCAGCATCTTCGTTTCGAGGGACTCAAGATACGCGGCAAAAGATTTCATTTCGCGATCAAGGTCGGCCGAGACGTTCTCGCCTTCGCGAGCAAGCTCGAACAGCGCGTCGAGATCGCCTGCGAGCGAGGAGATTTCCTTATCCTGCGCGATCTGCTCCTCCAGGCGCTTACGGTCCTGCATGATTTTCTGGCTTTTTTCGGGCTGGTTCCAGAAGTCGGGAGCGTTGATCTGATCGTCGGTTTGAGCTAACTGCGCGCGGCGGGAGGGCGCGTCAAAGATAGCTCCGCACAGCGTCAGCCTGCTGGCGGAGCGAAACGTACTCTCTTTCGAGTTCTTCGAGGGTCATTCCATTTAAGTTTAGCAGGGAGTGTTATGGCGCCGGCGTGTTCACCGGCATGGTAAGCGAGCCGATGGCGTTGGAGCCGCGGTCGAAGACGATCAGGCGCACCTTCACTATCTGATCGGAAGGCACGCTCTTTGACAAAGCGATTCCCTCGTTGCGAGCCTTCTCGCGCTCCGCGGCGGAGTAATGCAAGTCGAAGGGCAAAACCTGGGAGCCTTCGATGCGGCCGTCGCTGAAATAGCCCACCACTGCAAGCCTGAGTTGTGCGTCGGAACGGTCGTCCACTTGGCCGAAGGCGACGTCTCCGGCTTCGATACGGACGTTCAACAGCGCCGAATACTGATCTTTTGGATCGATCGAAAGGGTGCCGCGTAGCCCGATTTCCGCGGCATCGAACTCGGTCGAAACAACCGAGCGGATCGCCTGTTCGGACCTTTGGCCGGGTGGGAGGGCCCAGGCATAATAGCCGGTTTTGGCCTGAATATGCACTCCTTTCCGTTTACAGGTGACGCGAACCTTGTGAAATTTTCCGTCCCAGTTGTTCTCCGGGGCGTAATATCCGAGCTGATAGCTGACGCGCACATCGTTCATGGCCTGCTTGAGTGCGGCGCCGATATCCTTGCCTAAGTTAGGCCTTCCTCCGGTCACATTCGCGAACTCCGTGAGAGTCGACATGCTTTGCATGCCCATACCGGAGCCGCCGGTGGCCCCGCTTCCCCCCGAGGTTGCGCCAATAGAGTCGGGACTGCCGAGCATCACCTGCCGCACCGGATAGATCGCTACTCCGGAGCGTTCGAGCGCTTGGCTTAATTGCCGCAGTTGAGGCGTGAAATCGACAAATTCACCTGTATCGGAGCGGACCGGACCGAGGCCGATCGGCACTCCGTCGGTCACCCAGACCACGTTTTTGCGGCCCGGAACCCTCGACAGTTCCAGGCCCAGCGCGTCCAGCGCAGCGAAGGTCAATTGAGTTCGGATGGCGACATCGACTTCGGGTGGCCTGGTGTGCAGAACGGCGCGCATGGCAGTGTCCATTCGCTGCTTGATCTGTTTGGTCCAGCGCGCCGCGTCGGGGCCTTCCTCTACGTTAGGCAGTCCGTGGACCGCGAATAACCGGCCCTCTATGGTCAGCATATAAAGGAAAAGATTGTCTGCCGTCTCTAGACCTTCGAGACAGTGAATGATTTGGTTCGCCGCATATCCGCGCGACCCGAATCCCTCGTTCATCAGGTCGAATAGAATCACTGTGGCGTAAGGAATTGCCGCGCCTGCCCGATTTGAGAATTCGTTCGGCGCCAGTTTAGGGGTCGGCCGCAAAGTGGCGTCCTTGTGGCGAAAAAAAACGATTTTATGTGGCTTGCCGGCGTCGGTCACCTGGAAATCATCGACGGTCAAATCGTTTACGGGTTGCTCATGACTGTCGAGGGCGACGACGTTCATGTCCAGGAGCCTCAGTTCCGGCGAATCGTCTCCACGGAGAGCCGCAAGTGCGAAGGTGAGTCCAAGTGCGATTCGGAATCTCATCACGAATTCCCTCCCTGAAGGCGGTGGACTGACGTCATCCATCATAGACAAACCAGACGCAGGATAGTCGCGAGATTATCCGCAGTCTGCTCTTGTGGAATCATAAGAGGCAATGCGTCGCGTGCCGGTTTATGTTTGGGTCGTCGTTCTGGCGTTCAGCCTGGTGTGGATTTCGTTGGGCTCGCTGATTACGCCGGGGGCGAAGTCGCAGGATTTTCTTAACATCTATACGGGCGCGTCGCTGGCGCTCGATGGGAAATTTACGACGATGCACGATGTCGATGTGCAGCTTCAGCGCGAAAAGAAATTTCTGCCGTCCATCGAGGAGCTGCGGCCGTTTGTGCGGCCTTCGTTTTATGCCTTGCTGCTGGCGCCGCTTGCGTTGATTCCGTTTGCCGCTGCGTTTTGGGTGTGGATTGGGGCTCAGAGCGCGTTGCTGATCGGATGCTGGGCTTGGGGCTTCAGGCGTTTTGGGCGGGACGCACTAGTGTTCGCGGCGTTCTCCCTGCCGGGGCCGCTGGGGGTCGCGAGCGGCCAGGATTGCGTGATGCTGCTGGCGCTGTTCGTCATTGCCTTCGAATTGACGGATCGGGGCAAGCCCGCGGCGGGCGGAGCGGTGCTCGCGCTGATGCTGATCAAATTCCACTTGATTTTGTTGTGGCCTGTGGCGCTGCTGTTGCAGAGGCGCTGGAGAATGCTTGCCGGATTTTGCGCGGCGGCGCTAACGGAAGCTTGTGTTTCGCTCGCGCTCGGCGGGATGCAAGGGGCGCGGACTTATGTGGCGCTGCTGCGGAATAAAAGTCTCGACCGTTTGTCGCCGTCGAAAGAGCTCATGATTTGCTTTCAGGGATTGACGGAGAATCTCGGGATTCAGTCTACAGTGGGGACCGTGGTGGTGGTTGTTGCGATCCTGGCGGTCTTCGTTTTCGCGGTGTATAAGGCTCCGCTTTGGAAAATGTTCGCGGTGACGGCGGTCGCGTCGCTGCTGGTTGCGCCGCACGTTTATGGGTACGATGCGACACTGCTCCTGCTGCCGTTCTTATTGACGATTTTCAACTCGCAGCAACCTGCGTCGAAAATCGCGGCGACATTGCTCTGCACGCCGCTGCCATTCGGATTCGCGCTGGCGGGGAAGCCGTTTGCGATCGTATCGTCGGCTTCGCTGGTGATTTTTCTGGTGTTATTGCTGTACGAGAGCTACGCGAAACATAGCGAAGAGCCGCCTGAAATGCGGCTGCCGGCTGTATAGCCCGCCCCACAAGACACGCAGTCCGTGGTGTTTTCTACAACTCCAGCAGGTAGCCTTGTTTCCCGACGTTTTGAGCGCGTGTCGAGCCCATCTGGATCACGACGCCTTCGGCCTCGTGAATGTGGCCGCAGAAAAAGTACTCGGGCTGATTCGCTGCGATAAACTCGCGGACGGCGAGGCTGCCGGCGTGGAGTCCTTCTTTGATACGGTCGAGCGCGGTATTGAGCGGAGGGCAGTGGCATATCAGAACCAACGGTTTCAGATTCGCGAATTTCTTGAGACGCTCGGCAATTTCGTCTTCCGAATATTCGCCGGGAGTCGCGAAAGGCGTCGGGCTGGAGTAGCCGAGTCCGGCGACGTGGGTGGAACCGATCCGCATGATCTGCTCGTGGAAATTCACGAAGCCGAAATGGGCGCAGAGAGCCTTTATATCTTGAGCCGATTCGTGGTTGCCGGGCAGCACATACGTCTTGTCCGCGCGGCGCTTCATGACCTCGCCCATTTTGTCGAGACCGCGGGCCCAGTTGACCAAGTCGCCGGCAGCGAAATAATAGTCGGCTTCGATATCCATTAGTTTTTCGAGGGCTTTGACGTCGTTATGGAGGTCGGAAAAGATGAGTGCGCGAGGCATCAGTTATCATGATAAGAGAAGTCCATTCGCATGCCCGAAGCCCCCAAACCCAGTATCAATAGCTGGCTCGAAGACGAGCTGTATCATCAATATCTGCACGACAAGAAAACCGTCGACGCGGGCTGGACGGAGGTATTTGAATCGAACGGCCACCAGGCACCGGAAGCTCCTCTTCCGGTTGCCGTCGTCGCGCGAACGGTGACGCCGATCGGCGCGGGCGATCAACTGGTGCCTCTGCGCGGACCAGCTTTGCGTATCGCCGAGAACATGACGGCGAGCCTGACGATGCCGGTGGCATCCAGCCAGCGCGCGATGCCGGTGAAGGTGATCGACGAGAACCGGCGGTTGATTAACGAGCGTCGCCAGGTTGCGGGGAAGAGCAAAATCTCATACACCCATTTGGTCGCGTGGGCGATCGTCAAGGCGGTGGAGAAAGTGCCCGCGCTGAATCAGGCTTATTCGGAAAATGGCGATGAATCGTTCCGCATTACACATCAAAATTTGAATCTCGGAATTGCGGTGGATGTGGCGGGCAAAGATGGCGCGCGATCGCTGAAAGTACCGTCGATTAAGGGCGCGCAAGCGATGGATTTTGCGCAATTCTTGGCATCTTTTGACGATTTAGTGGCACGCGCGCGGGCAAATAAGCTGGTTGTGGCCGATTTTGAGGGCACCACGATTTCCCTCACGAATCCGGGTACCGTCGGGACCATGGGATCGACTCCGCGGCTGATGCCGGGGCAGGGCGCGATTATCGCGACTGGGGCCATCGATTATCCGCCGGAATATCGTGGCGTGCCGGAGGATGTGCGCACTTCGCTCGGCTTGAGCAAGGTGATGACGGTGACTTGCACCTACGATCATCGGGTGATTCAGGGCGCGGAATCGGGTCTGTTTCTGGGGCGTTTGCAATCGCTACTCGAAGGAGAAGACGGGTTTTACGATTCGATTTTCACGAGCCTCGGGATTCCGATGCGGGCGCTCAAATGGGAGCCGGACCAATCCGCTGCGCCGGTGATCAATGCCGATCCGATGAAGCAGGCGGCAGTCGCGCGGCTGATGCAAGCTTGGAGAGAGCGCGGCCACTTGGTGGCGGACCTCGATCCGCTGGGCGTGCCGCGAGTTTCGCATCCGGATTTGGAGCCTTCGACGCACGGGCTGACCATTTGGGACCTCGACCGCAGTTTTCATGCTGGGTCGTTCGGGGTGATGACGCTGCGGGCGTTGATCGACCGTCTGCGGGTGACGTACGCGAGCAAAATCGGCGTGCAATGGATGCACATCGACAATATCGAGGAGCGCAACTGGCTGGAGCAGAGGATGGAGCCGACACTGAATCAGTGGCCTCTGGCACCGGGGCTGAAGCGGCGCGTGTTGCAGGACGTGATCGGCGCGGAGAGCTTCGAAAATTTCCTCGACACACGCTTTAAAGGACACAAGCGGTTTGGCCTGGAAGGCGGCGAATCGGCGATTGCGATTATCGAGGAACTGCTCGACCGCGCGGCGAACGCGGGGACGGGCGAGGTCGTGATCGGCATGGCGCATCGCGGACGGCTGCTGGTGTTGTGCAACATCGCGGGCAAGAGCATGGTGCAGCTTTTCGCCGAATTCGAAGGCGACGACGACCCCGATTCGATTGAAGGCTCGGGCGATGTGAAATATCACTTGGGCGGTTCCGAGGAGCGGACTCTCCCGTCGGGCAAGAAGATCAAGGTCACGGTGGCGTTCAATCCGAGCCATCTGGAGGCCGTGAATCCGGTGGTGGAAGGCTATGTGCGCGCCGAACAGGATCTGCTTAAAGACGCTCGCCGCGACAAAATAATTCCGTTGGTGATTCATGGCGACGCCGCGATGGCAGGGCAAGGCGTGGTCGCCGAGGCGTTCAACTATTCGCGGATCGACGGATACAACACCGGCGGAACGACTCACCTGGTGATCAACAACCAGATCGGGTTCACGACCAATGCGAGTGAGGCGCGATCGTCGACTTATTGCTCTGATGTTGCGCTGTCGGTGCAGGCTCCGGTATTTCACGTGAACGGGGACGATCCCGAAGCGTGCGTGCGCGTGACGCAGATCGCCAGCGATTACCGGCAGCGGTTTCACAAAGACGTGGTGATCGACCTGATTTGCTACCGGAAAAACGGCCACAACGAAGGCGATGATCCCAGCTATACGCAGCCGGTGATGTATCGCAAGATCAAGGCGCAAAAACCGGTGGCCGCGATTTACGCCGAGCGGCTGGAGCACGAGGGACTGGTCACCGCGGAAGAGGTGACGGCGTGGCATGAGGCGCATAAAAAACGTCTTTATGCGATCTACGACGAGGCGCAGAAGAACAAGGATGCGGTGGAAGTGCAGGTGGTCTCGCTGCCCGCCGAGTCCGCGCTGGTGGTGCAGCCGGCGACGGGGGTCGAACGGCAAGTTATCGATCGAGTTGTGAACGCGATCACGACGTTCCCTGCCGATTTTCATCTGCATCCGAAGCTTACCGGGTTGATCGCGAAGCGGCGCGCGGTGCTGGAAGGCGCTCCAATCGATTGGGCGATGGCGGAGTTGCTTGCGTTTGGCAGTCTCGCGATGGAAGGGCATCCGGTGCGCTTATCGGGGCAGGATTCGGGCCGCGGAACGTTCAGCCAGAGGCATGCCGAATATCACGATTACGAGTCGGACCGGGTGTTTACACCGCTCTCGCAAGTGGGGCTGTTCGAGGTTTATAACAGTCCTCTGAGCGAATACGCCGTGATGGGATTCGAGTACGGCTACAGCGCCGCGGACCTGAACGCGCTGGTGCTGTGGGAGGCGCAGTATGGCGATTTTTCCAACGGCGGGCAGATTATTACGGACCAGTTCATCTCGTCGGCGGAATCGAAATGGAGTTTGCGGTCGGCGCTGGTGCTGCTTTTACCGCACGGGCAGGAAGGCGGCGGGCCGGAGCATTCGAGCGCTCGCCTGGAACGGTTCCTTCAACTTTCGGGCGAGTACAACATGCGCGTCGTCTATCTGACCACGCCGGCCCAATATTTCCACGTGCTCCGGCGGCAAATGAAGAGCCCGTCGCGCAAGCCGCTGGTCGTCATGACGCCAAAAAGTCTGCTGCGGCATCCGAAAGTGATTTCGTCGATCGATGATCTTACGCGCGGCACCGTGTTCCATCCAGTGCTGGCCGATGCGACCGTCGCCGACGCGTCCGCGGTGCGGAAGATACTGGTGTGCTCGGGTAAGATTTACTACGAGCTTCTCGCTGCTCGCGATGCTCGCAAATTGACCGATACGGCGATCGTGCGCATGGAGCAACTGTACCCGTGTCCCGAGGCGGAGTTCAACGAAGTGCTGCGGCGGTATCCGGCGGCGAGCCAGGTAGTCTGGGTGCAAGAGGAGCCTCGTAACATGGGCGCGTGGGGATTCGTGCGCGGCTACATCCAACCGATTCTCGATCGGCAGGGGAGGACGATTGGATACGCGGGACGCCCGGAGAGCGCGAGTCCGTCACCGGGCTCGCTGAAGCGGCATAATCAGGAGCAGGCGCAATTGATCGAAGAAGCGTTCGCGCCGCCGACGGTGGAGCGGAAGCGGAATAAGCGGCTGATTCGCAGAAGGCGTCGGCAGCAGGTGTAAGCGCATCGCTCTGTACGCAGTAAGGAAGATGCTATTTTAACCGCCGGTACACTTCCTTTCGATCGCCGACGCGAATAACAAGCACAAGGAGCACCTCATCCTTGATCTGGTAAATCACCCGGTAGTTCTTCTTTGGACCCACGTGCAGTCGATACAGCTTTTCCTTCGCGTGAAGCCTCTCCGCGCCTGCGGGGCGCGGAGCCTCCTCTAACCGAAGCAGATCGGAGTTAATCCTTTTGCGAATGTGCGGATCAAGCTTGCGAATGTCCCTCTGTGCCGCGGGCGACAACTCGAGGTGGTACGCCAAGAATCAGTCCCCGAGTTCGCGCATAAAGACACGAAGTGGAACCCTCTTTCCACCCTCTGCGAGCGCCCTTCGCGCGTCTTCGATGTCCTGGCGATCCATCTCCTCTTGAGTCAGATGCTCTAGTAGGCGCAGATCCTCGATTGGAACAACCGCAGCGATGCCTTTGCCTCGACGTGAAAGCACGGTCCGCTCTTTGGTTTGTGCGGCACGATTCACGATTTCGGTAAGTTCAGCTTTCGCTTTCGATACGGTGAGCCGCGTCATTCCTTCAGTATCCTACTAGAGCGCAGCCCGCCGCTCCTTCAAGTCACTTAAAAAGGAACGTCGTCCTCATCCACGCCACCGCTCATGGGCGCAGCCGCTGCTGCGGCGGGAGCTTGACGGCTTCTCGGCGCGCTCTTCATTGGCTCTTGCGAGAATTCTTCGCCACCGCCGCCGCTGGGGGCGCTATCGCCACGTCCGCCGAGCAGGATTACTTCGTCCGCAACGACCTCGGTCGCGTAGACCTTCTTGCCATCTTTATCGTCGTAGCTGCGCGTTTGCAGGCGCCCTTCGACGTAGATCTGCTTGCCTTTTAATAAATACGGCGCGACTGCTTCACCACGCCACAGGACCACCCGAGTCCAGTCGGTTTCTTCCTTCCAATCGCCCGTTGCCTGATCCTTCCAGCGGCGGCTCGTGGCCACCGAAAACTTGGTGACGGCGACCTGCGAAGCGGTATACGCCGTCTCGGCATCGCGGCCCAGGTGACCGATCAGGATTACTTTGTTGACACTACGGCTTGCCATGATATTTGCAATCTAACATACAGCGCGCACCGATGTGGCGTTCCCCGTTTATTCTGGCGGTGCGCTCCGCACCCTTTGCGCTTCTAATGCTGGCGTGCGATGCGGTACAGGTTCGACGCGGTACGGATAATCAAACTACCGCGAGCGATGGCCGGGGTCGCCATGCACATCTCGTCGAGCGAGTTTTTCCCGACCAGTTTGTATTGCGGACCCGCTTCGACTACGAACGTATCGCCGTCTTCGCTCAACAGGAACAGTTTCCCGTTGGACGCCCAGGGCGACGCGGTGAACGCTCCGGCCGCGGGATCCATCCGCTGCTTGCCGTAAATTTCCTTGCCGGTCGTCGCGTCATGGGCCGTGAGAAATCCGCCGTCGAGCAGGGTGTAGTAATAATCGCCATAGACCAGAGGCGAGGGATTGTAGGGACCCGCCTTCGGCTGATACCAGGCGATGCCTGCGTTGCTTGTCTCACCCGCGGCAAGTGTGAGGTCGCCACGCGCGCCCGGTTTCACGGCGTAAACGGGCCGCACCTGATCGAGGACGTAGCCCGAGGCGATGTACAAAAGTCCATGGCTCGAAAACGGAGTGGGGATCGAGATCGACGACATGCCTCCGAACTCCCACAGCAGTTTGCCATCGAGATCGTAGGACCGCACGCGGCCCGTGCCCGGCGTGACGATCTCCTTTTTGCCATCGTGCGCCCAGATGTAGGGAGTGGCCCAGTTGGTTTTCTCGTCGCGATCGACGCTCCAGATCACTTTGCCCGTTTTCGCGTCGAGTGCTTGCAAATACGAATGATCGTCGTTGTCGTTCACAAGGTACAAACGGCCATGATCGAGCACGGGCGACGCCGCGGTGCCCCATCCGTATCGCGTCGCAACGGGTTTCGCCTGTTGCGACCAGAGCAGTTTGCCCGAAAAATCGTAGCAGAACAGGCCGACATTGCCGAAGTAGGCGTAGACACGCTCGCCATCGGTGACCGGAGTCTCCGACGCGTAGCTATTCTTCAGATGCCGCGATCCGGCGGGCACGCCGTGCCTGGCTTCGCGTTCCCACAAAATTTTTCCGGTCGCGAAATCGACCGCGTAGACCATCCATCGATGCTCGTCGACGGGAGCCTTGCGTTCGCCGCCAAAATAGAGGCCTTTTTTCGGCTTCTCGACCTCGGTGCTGCTGATCACGGTGGTCAAGAAAATCCGGTCGCCCCATATAATTGGAGAGGACCAGCCGACGCCGGGGATCGCGGCTTTCCATGCGACGTTTTCCGTCTGGGACCATTTGTCGGGCAAAGCAGGGTCGTCGGCCACGCCGGTCGATCCGGGGCCTCGGAATTGCGGCCACTGTTTGGCGTCCGGCAGATCCGCCGCGGAGAGCGTCATCGAAAGCACGGCTAACAATCTGAACATGGGACTATTCTATATGGACGCACGTGTTAACATTTGAGTCAATGCGGCGTTTGTGCGCCTTGCTTTCCATCGCGGCCATCGGGGTGGCTGACGACAACCGGTCCCTTCCAGACCGCACGCGGCAGTATCTGATCGATCTGGTGAAGATCGATACGTCCAACCCGCCTGGAAATGAAACCGCCGTTGCTCAATACCTCAAGCAGGTGGCGGATTCGCACGCCATCTCCTGCGAGTTGATCGGCCTCGATCCGAAGCGGCTGAACTTTGTGGCTCGACTGAAAGGCTCGGGGCATGGGCGGCCTCTGCTGCTGATGGCGCATAGCGACGTAGTGCCGGTGGAACGCGCGCAGTGGACCGTCGATCCATTCAGCGGCGAGACTCGCAACGGATATATTTACGGGCGCGGCACGATGGATGATAAGTCGCTGCTCGCAGCCGAAATCGCCGTGCTGGTGGAAATCAAGCGCCGTAATATTAAACTCGGCCGCGACGTGATCCTGCTTTCGGAGGCGGACGAGGAAGCCAACTCCTCCGGCATCCAATGGGTGCTGCAACACAATTACCCGAAGATCGACGCCGAGTTCGCGTTGAACGAAGGCGGCTCCATTCTGGAAACGAAGGACGGGCCGAAAATTTTCGAGGTCCAGACCATGGAAAAACTTCCGACCCGGATGATTCTCACCGCCAAAGGCACGGCCGGCGACGGATCGCTGCCGCGCGCGGACAATCCGAACACCCATCTGATCCGTGCCTTGGCGAAATTGTCAGAAGCCGAACAGCCCGTCTCGCTCAACTTCACCACGCGCCGCTATCTGCGCGAGATTTCGAGGATCGCGGAGTATTCCTGGCTTGCGTCATTGATCAAGGGGCTCGAAAATCCCGCCACGAGACAGGGGATCGCCAATCAGATCCGTGCGAAAGATCCGGAGCTCGACGCGATGCTGCGGACCACGGTGGTCCCGACGATGCTGAAAGCCGGGACCAAGAACAACGTCGTCCCTAATACGGCGGAGGCGCAGTTGGACGTGCGCCGGCTTCCCAACGAAACGAAAGAGGACGTGCTCGCGCGGTTCCGGCAGACGATCAACGATAGCGCCGTCGATATCGCGCTTGCGCCGGGCCCGCAGCTCGCGGCGACGGACCCAAGTCCGATGTCGACGCCCCTGTTTCAGGCCATGGTACGCGCGATCGGCCGCACCTATCCACGCGACGTGATCGTTCCCTACATGGCTCGCGGCGCCACTGACGGCAATTTCTTGCGCGCTCACGGCATGCCCGTTTATGGGGTACCGGTGTTTGTCCGCGACGGCGGCGATGCGCATCCCCACGGGAATGACGAACGCATCTCGCCGAAAAATCTCGAGGACGGCGTGGAGTTACTGTGGCAGATCGTCCTCGAAATCGCGGGCGGTGGGTAAGTGGCTCTTTTTTCAGACTTGGGGATCAAGAGAACCGCGACCGCCGGGAGCGGTCAGCGCCGAAGTTTTCACACAGACTCGTAAGCCCGGGGATTCTAATCGATGAAACCCTTCCAGGTCTTCCCCGTCCCGTCCCGCAGCGTCACCGTTACGTTCTCCGACACGCCCGAGAGCGTGCGGCCCTTGCCATCGCGAAAACGGTACACCACGGAATTATCGTCATTCCTGGTAGCCGAGCCCTGCCACACGTTTCCGTACTCGTCCTTCAGCTTGATGTAGTCGCCGTGACCGTAGCCGAAAACGCGCGTTTTTGTGCCCTCTTCTTCCAGATGGAAAAACCCTCCGGGAATGTGGGTGTGTTTTTTATTTCTGCCGTAAATCATGGGTCTTCTCTTATAGGATGAGTCAGTACTCTCGATTTTTCGATCAGGGATTGACCTTAGGGCGGATTACTTTGATCCCCAAGGGAGCGTACGATTCCTCCAGCTTCCGAAACATCCGATCGTCCTCAAATGTCCCAGTCACTGCGCCGCCCGATCCTGAGAAATTCGAGGTCGCTCCCACGGAACGGGCCGTCCGAATCATTTCCAGATTGCCTTCGCTGATGGTGTAAATCCTCGCGCGCAAATCGAAATTGGCGTCGATCAATTTCCCCAACTCCGCCACATCTCCCGCGAGCAGCGCCATGCGCCCGCGTGCTGCATAGCTCGCCCACTCCTCCATCGCGCCGCGAACGTCGGAATCGCCCGCATTCCACCGTTCCCGCACATTGGTATGGAATACTTCGGTACCCTCGCTCAAACTGGTCCGATACGCCAGGTAAATATTCGGGAGTAACGACGGGTCCAGCCGCTCGTACTCGCCATAGCCGCGCGCATCCATCAAATGCTTGGCGAAATCCATGTAGACCAGCCCTTCGTAGACCTGAATCACGCGATCCTGCGGACCCGCGGGAACGCCCAGCTCCTTAGTCTCCGTTTCGAGCGCCAGCTTGGCCTGCAACGCCAGCGGAATCTCAACCGAATAGTATTGGCACAGCGCCCGCAGCGCGGCGATGATGATCGCACTCGACCCGCCCATGCCCAGGCGCAGGGGAATGGTCGACTCGTACTCGATTGTGAAATTGCGATTCGGAAGTTCGATGCCATGCTCGCGGCAATAATCCAGGAAGCGCACGATCAGCGCCTGAATGATGCGAATCCCGCCGTAATAACCTCGCCAGCGCGTACTGGCATGCAGATCTTCCAGGCTCTCGAAAACCGGCATGTCGGCTTTCGACGCCTTGATCTCCAGACGCGCGCTGGGAGAGAGGACCACGCGCGCGCGAAAATCACGCACCAGAAAAGCGATCGTCTTCCCAAAATATCCGTCGCTCGGGTTGCCCAGCAGTCCGGCTCGTGCGTACGCGTAAGTCTCGATCATATCGTTATACTACTCTCACACCATGCGGGCGCTATTGCAGCGCGTCACCGAAGCGCGCGTCACGGTCGATCGAGCTGTCGTGGGCCAGATCGATGCCGGACTTCTCGTGTTGCTCGGCGTCTCGAAGCTCGACACCGCAGCCGACGCCGAATTCCTCGCCGCGAAAGTCCTCAACCTGCGGATCTTCAACGATGACGCCGGGAAAATGAATCGCAGCGTCCTCGATACTGGAGGAGGTCTTCTCGTCGTCTCCCAATTCACCCTTTATGGCGATTGCCGCAAGGGACGCCGACCCAGCTTCGACGACGCCGCTCCCGCCGAGCAGGCCCGCGCGCTGTATGAGCATTTTGTCGCCATCGCACGGCGAAGCGAACTGCGCGTCGAAACTGGAGTCTTCCAGGCCGAGATGGCCGTTAAACTCATCAACGACGGTCCGGTGACACTGATTGTCGAAAGCCGCTAGCGTCCCGGACCTCGAAAACACCTCTCATTCGCGTCTTGTAGGGCGGCCAATCCTGGCTGCAGCCGCCTTCAGGCGGCTCTTCCGGTTGCATTTTCATTCCCATCGTGCGTGCGTTCCGTGTCGACACTCTCGTAAACACTCCGCCACGCCGCTCTTGTGGGGCCGCCAATTTTTGGCGGCAGCCGCCCTTTCAGGCGGCTCTTCTGGCGTTTTCACCCCATCGTTCCCCAGCCGCTGGCCAGGGAAACACTCGTGCGCGCGTGCGTCGACACTCGTGTCGTCGCCGAACCGCAACCGTCAGGGAGCGGACCAGCGTACCATCAACAAATGAGCGACCTAAGCCGCATCGGCGTAGCCATCGATTCCGACTTGCTCCACAAATTCGATCAGTACATCGGTCAGCGAGGCTACACCAACCGTTCCGAAGCGTTTCGCGACCTGATCCGCGACGCCCTCATCGAGAAAACCGCCGAGAAGCCCGATAGTATTGTCGTCGGCACCCTGACGTTGGTCTACGATCATCACGTGCGTCTCCTGTCGGACCGCCTCACGGCCATGCAGCACGATCATTTTCATCTGGTGCTGTCCACTCTTCACGTGCATCTGGATCACAATAACTGTCTCGAAGTTCTGATCCTCAAAGGCAAGGCCGCCGCGGTACAGAAGATGGCCGACGCGCTGATTTCGACGAAGGGTGTCATGCATGGCCGCCTCACCATCACGTCGCCTGGAGCCGCATCGTGATTGTGGGTTCCGGCATCGATCTGTGCGAGGTCGCGCGGATCAAGGACGCCATCGTGCGTCACGGCCGCCGCTTTCTCGAACGGGTTTATACGGCGCGCGAAATCGCCTACGCCGAGCGCAAGGCCAATCTTTATGAGCGCTACGCCGCCCGGTTTGCCGCGAAGGAAGCGGGGATGAAGGCGCTCGGCACCGGTTGGCGAGGCGGCGTCGGATGGCGTGACTTCGAGGTAACCAATCTGCCCTCCGGCCGGCCGACGCTTCAGTTCCACGGCAAGGCCTCCGAAATCGCGCGGCAACTAGGCGTGGAGAACATATCGCTGTCGATCACCCACACTTCCACGCAGGCGATGGCCATGGTGATTCTGGAAAAATAATTTTTATTTCCTTTCCTTAGCGAGCTTTGCGACTTAGCGTGAAATGTGTTTTGCTTTTCTCCGGGTACTCTCAAATCAGAAGGAGTCTCCCACCGAGGCTTCTTTGACAGTTTCTTCGTGGCCACGAAGTGTCGTATTACGGTGGTCCTGAGCTTCCGGAGCCCGTCAGACGGCTCGCGCCTCCGACTATATGGACGGGGTCGACGGAAGGATCTTGGGATCGATCCCATAAGAATTCCGGGAGAGCGGATAGCACTGATCGCCGTACCCGAGAGTTTCAGAGGGCTGTGCATCGAAAGGGAGCAAGGCTCCGTGAGAGACAGTCCAATCCACTAGCGGCCGGTCTAAAACGCCGGCCGCTCGCGACTTTTTCGTACAGCCGTAGTGTCTTTCTGCCGATCCTCATTCTGGAAACGTCTATGAACTGTCCCAACTGCGGCGCCGCGATGCGGCTCAAGGACGACGCGGACTATCTGCTCTGCGACTATTGCCAGACACCCCATTTCCCCGATCTGAATTCCGACGGCGTTCGTGTCCTGGGCGAGCCTGCCGGGATCTTCTGCCCGATCTGCGCAATTTCTCTGACGCACGCCTCGGTCGCCCGCGAACGCATTCTCTATTGCGAGCGTTGCCGCGGCATGCTCATTTCGATGGATCTGTTTCCGGAGATCGTGCGGGACCTGCGCTCGCGCCGCGAAGCATCGATCGACGCCGCGCGCCCGCCCGATTTGAAGGATCTCGACCGTCAGATCCGCTGTCCGAAATGCAGCGCGATCATGGATACGCATCCCTATTGCGGCCCCGGCAACATCATCATCGACACGTGCGAAAACTGCGCGCAAAACTGGCTGGATTACGGCGAGCTCGACCGAGTTGTGCGGGCTCCGGACCCGGCCGTTCCCATGAGCTTCTTGCCGACTAAGCAGCGCACATAACCCGTCGTGGTGGCGCGAGCTTCAGCTTGCAGCGGCGGCTTCAGCCGCCGTCTCGTCCCTCTGACTGACCGCTCCCGAAAGGTTGCGGTTCCATCGATGCCCCGCGTTCGTGCTTTGGAACCGCGACCTGCGGGAGCGGTCAGCCGGTGCGGATGGTAAATTGAAGACATGCGCGTCACAGTCGATTTGGACGAAGACATTCTGCGTACCGCCAAGGAATTGGCCCGCGAAAGCGAGCAGAGCCTGGGCCGCGTCCTCTCCGATCTGGCGCGGCGAGGATTAAAACCTGCAACTCCAAAGGTTAAAATCCGCAATGGAGTGCCTCTGCTCATGCCCAAGCCAGGAGCAAGACCGGTCACTTCCGAGCATGTGAAGGAACTGCTTGAACTCGACGACTGAGTCGGCTTGGCTTCTCGATGTCAATGCCCTGATCGCACTCATTATTCCCCTCCACATCCATCACGAGAGAATGCATCGCTGGTTTCGACAAAACTCTGCGGCGGGTTGGGCCACATGCCCAATCACTGAAAATGGCGCGATCCGCGTTATCTCGCAGCCCAAGTTCGCAACCGGGCCATATACTGCCTCGGAAGCAACTGAGGCGCTCCGCTCTGTATGCGAATCGCTCTCCAAACAGCATCGCTTCTGGCCGGCTGATGTTTCTCTGACCGACGAATCCCTGTTTAACATCCAGAACATCGTTGGTCCTAAGCAGGTGACTGACGCGTACCTCCTCGGCCTCGCCGCCAAACACGGCGCAAAACTCGTCAGCTTCGACCGCAGCCTCCCCTGGCAGGCGATTCGAAAGGGAACCGCACGGCTGATCGAGGCGCCACTGCTACAATAGTCCCCGGGTCTTCCTTCGAAACAATGAGTAATGTAATCGTTCTTGGTGCGCAATGGGGTGATGAGGGCAAGGGTAAAGTTGTCGATCTTCTCGCGGAGCGCTTTGACATTGTCGCGCGCTACCAGGGCGGGCATAACGCCGGCCACACCGTCTTCATCGGCGAAAAAAAGTTCGTTCTCAAGCTGATCCCCAGCGGGATTCTTCGTCCCGGCGTCGAAGCCGTGATCGGCAACGGCGTGGTCATCGATCTCGCCGCGCTGCTCGACGAAATCGCCGCGCTCGAATCGCATGGCATCGACGCGACCAAGCAACTCCGCATCAGCAATCGCGCCCACGTGATCTTTCCGTTCCATCGCCTGATCGAGAAAATGTCGGAGGCGCGCGAAAATCGCATTCCGATCGGCACCACGTCTCGCGGCATCGGTCCTAGTTATGAGGATAAAACCGGCCGCCGAGGGATCCGCATCGCCGATCTCTACGACCCCGAAAGTTTTCGCGACCTCTACGACACTCTCGCCGAGGATAAGAAGACGCTCGCCGCCACCTTCAATCTGCACGACACCATCGACTACGCGGAAATCCGCGCGCAGCATGAGCTGTACGCCGAGAAAATCCGTCCGATGGTCTGCGATACCGCCGCTCTGCTCGCCGACGCGATGGCCCGCGGCAAGCGCATTTTGTTTGAGGGCGCGCAAGGCACCATGCTCGATATCGACCACGGCACGTATCCGTTCGTCACATCGTCGAGCGCCTCTGCCGGCGGAGCCTCCATCGGCACCGGCGTCCCGCCCACCAGAATCGAAGGCATCATCGGCGTCTCGAAAGCCTACAATACGCGCGTCGGCTCCGGACCTTTTCCTACTGAGAGTGACGACGCCGCCGGCGATCTGCTGCGCCGCGAAGGCAACGAATTCGGCGCCGTCACCGGCCGCCCGCGCCGCTGCGGATGGTTCGACGTGCCTCTGCTCAAGTACACCGCGATGGTCAACGGCTTCGACACTCTTTTCATCATGAAGCTCGACGTTCTCGACTGTCTCGAAGAGATCCCCGTCTGCGTCCGCTATCGTCTGCACAGCGCGGACGTCACCGAAATGCCGGCCACTTATCGAGCGCTCGAAGCCATCGAACCGGTGTACGAAAACCTTCCTGGCTGGCACACTTCGACACGAGGTATTGCGCGTTTCGACGGGCTTCCGACTGAAGCCCGCGCGTATTTAAAATTTCTCGAAGAGCGCACCGGCGTCGAAGTCGGCGGCGTTTCCACCGGACCGGAGCGTAACGAAACCATCGTCCGCGCCGGATCGAAGCTAGAACGCCTCATCGGCTAGTTGATTCACACTAGAGGTTGGGTTGCCCTAAGGTGGGACAGGCGATTTCGCCTGTCAGCGCACTCCCCATTAGCAACGATTCATGTTAATCGGTGTTTAGAAAAGAAACGGTAAGGGGACGCGCCGTGTCCCACCCATAGGAGAAAATGTATGCGCGGATTATTTGCTGCTCTGTTAGCCCTATCGCTCGTACCACTAGCGATAGCCCAGGACGACCCAGGCGCCGATCCACCCAGCCGTGCCGCTCGCCTCAGTTATATCAGTGGAACGGTTTCCTTCCAGCCCGGCGGCGTCGACGATTGGGTTCCCGCCGAGCCTAACCGTCCCCTGACCACAGGCGACCGCCTGTGGACCGACGACAATTCGCGCGTAGAAATGAATCTCGGCTCCGCCGCGTTCCGCCTTTCGAGCCGAACCAATTTCACGTTTCTCAATCTTGACGACAGGACCGCGCAAATCCAGCTCTCGCTCGGAACATTGAGCGTCCGCCTCCGCCGCCTCGACCAGGATGAGACGGTCGAGATCGATACGCCGCAAGTGGCCTTCACGCTGCTGCGCCCCGGCGAGTATCGCGTCGAAGTGAATGAGGCAGGCGACGCGACCATCATCACGGTTCGCGGCGGCGACGGCGAGGCCAGCGCCAATGGCCAGGCATTTGCCATTCACGCCCGCGAGCAGGTTCGCATTGCAGGACCGGAAGGCGCTGAGCCCATCCTCGACCGTCGCGCGGCTCCGACCGCCGATTCGTTCGATCTGTTCTGCCAGGATCGCGACCGCCGCGAAGACATGTCGCAATCCGCGCGCTATGTCTCGCGCGATATGCCCGGCTACGCCGATCTCGATGCCAACGGCAGTTGGCGCAACGATCCGCAGTATGGAGAGGTCTGGGTCCCGACCACAGTGGTCGTCGGATGGTCGCCTTATCATTACGGCCACTGGGCCTGGATCTCGCCGTGGGGCTGGACCTGGGTCGATGACGCGCCGTGGGGTTATGCCCCGTTCCACTACGGACGCTGGGCCCAAGTTGGAGGAGTGTCGGGAGCTTCGTGGGGCTGGATTCCCGGACCCATCGCGGTCCGTCCCGTTTATGCTCCCGCCATGGTCGCCTTCGTCGGTGGCGGAGGCTTCAGCGCAGCCATCTCGATTGGCGGAGGAGGTGCCGCCGTCGGCTGGTTCCCTCTAGGACCGCGCGAAGTTTGAGTGCCTTCCTACCGCGTCAGCGCCGGTTATATGACGCGCGTCAACGTCAGCAATACCGTGGTGACGGAAGTGAATATCCGCAACGTAAATAACGTGTACGTCAATCAGCGAGTCCCCGGAGCCGTGGTCGCCGTCCGCGGCGATGTCATGACCAGCGGCCGGCCCGTGGGAGCTTCCGCCATGCGCGTCACGCCTGGCGTCGTCGCGAATATTGCGGTGATCCACGCCGCCCCGGTCGCGCCGGATCGGGCCGCGGTCCTCGGTGGCCGCGCTCCTATATCCGCGGGAGCCCACGTCCCTCCGCCCGCCGCGATGAACCGGCAAGTGGTGGCGAAGGCAGCTCCTCCTCCCGCTCCGGTTCCGTTCGTGCGTCAACAGCAGGCGCTCCAAGCCAATCCTGGACGTCCTCTCGATGCGGGAGCTGTCAGGAATCTGCAAGGTAGCCAGCCTCCCCCGCGCATGAATATCCGGCCCGCGGCCCCTACCGCGCCCGCCGCGAGAGTACCTTATGTGAGTCCCGCGAATCCGAACCCGGCAAATCGCCCGGCGGTGAACAATCCCACGCCGAACGCACCGGCCCGAACCGACCCATTCACGCGGCCGAATTCTACACCCAATCCGCCAGCTCAACCCGAGCCTGTCGCGCCGCGTGCCAATCCCACGCCGAACGCACCAGCCCGGCCTGACACCTTCACGCGCCCGAATCCCACGCCCAACCCGCCGGCTCAACCCGAGCCTCGTTCGCGGCGTCCCGACCC
Organism: Bryobacterales bacterium; assembly: GCA_003170295.1. Taxonomy (GTDB): domain Bacteria; phylum Acidobacteriota; class Terriglobia; order Bryobacterales; family Bryobacteraceae; genus Palsa-187. The sequence continues at coordinate 59,770 of PNAJ01000077.1, forward strand.
CACGCCGGTTCCGCCGGAGCGTGCCGCGCCGCGTACTGATCCGACGCCCAATCCTCCCGCGAGACCCGAGCGCATCGCGCCGCGTAACACACCGGCTCCCAACCCGCCCGCCAGACCCGAGCCAGTCGCGCCGCGTGGGAATCCCGCGCCAAACCCGCAGCCCAATCCGCCGGCGCGACCCGAGTATGTCAGGCCGCGTAACGAGCCGACTCCCAACCCGCCAGCGAGACAGGAGGTTAGGCCACAGCCACAGCCGCAGCCCGCTCCTCCACTACGCTCGGAACCGCCTCGCAGGGAGGAAGCGCGTCCCGCACCCCAGCCCGAGCGTCAACAACAAAAGACCACCAAGCCTCCGGACAAGAAAACGGAGAAGCCCGAGAAGGAAAAATAGCGGATCTGCCGATTCTTGTAGGGCGGCCAATAGTGGTGTTGCGGCCCGGCGTCTATCGCGTCGAAGTGAATGAAGCGGGCGATACCACCGTCATCACCGTCCGCGGCGGCGACGGCGAAACCACGGCCGACGGCAAGGCCGCTCCACTGCACGTCAACGAACAAGTCGTGATGAGAGGCGCCACCAATCCCAGCTACGATAGGCACCCCGCTCCCAGAACCGACGAGTTCGATGCCTGGGGCGCGGACCGCGATCGCCGCTCGGATTCCTCAGTCTCCGTAAGGTACGTCGCACCGGGCGTGGTCGGCGTCACCGATCTCGATGTAGCAGGTGCTTGGAGACCGGCTCCGGTATACGGCAACGTCTGGTTCCCGCATACCGTGGTTGCCGACTGGGCTCCCTACCGCTTCGGCCACTGGGGCTTCGTCGCGCCGTGGGGATGGACCTGGATTGACGACGCTCCCTGGGGCTATGCGCCGTTTCACTATGGACGGTGGGTCATGGTCGGCGGAGCCTGGGGCTGGGCGCCCGGACCCATCGCGGTTCGCGCCGTCTACGCGCCCGCGCTGGTTTCGTTTATCGGCGGCGTCGAAGTGGTCGGTGTAGTCGACCCGGTAAGCTGGGTCGCGTTGAGCTGGGGCGAGCCCTGGTATCCCAGCTTTGGCGTCAGCTACGGCTATTACAATAGCGTCAACCTCTGCGGCTCTATCTTCGGGGCGGGCATCATCGCCGGTGTGTGGGGCGGAGCGGCCGTCAACCTGGCATACGGGCACGATTACCGGGCCGTGAACGTGGTGGGACGCGACGGTTTCGCCGGTGGTCATGGCGTTGGACGCGAGTTCGCCCATCGCGATCGCTTCGGCGGCCATGCCTTCGATCATGCCGGATCGCGGCGCGAAGGCGTGCGCGGGATCGGAGCTTCGAGAGAAGGCCGGTTTGGTGGGCATGCTCCTCTGCGGGCAGGCAGCCATGGAATCCCTCCGCGCGGCGCCATGGGCCGGTCGGCGGTAACTCGCCATGAGCCCGGTGCGGCTGGACATGGAGGTGGATTCCGCGGAGCGGGCGTCGCGGCGAAACATGGGCCGTCGGCCAACGCCGGACACGCCGGGTCGTTCAACCACGTAAGTAACAACGGACACGCTGTCGGCGCCCCGTCGCACAACAGCACTCCGGCTGGTGGATCGAAGGTCGGCAGTGCCGTAACACATAACACCACTCCCGCGGGCGGATCCAAGGCCGGCAGTGCGGTCACGCACAACACCACTCCGGCCGGTGGATCGAAGGTCGGCCGCGCGGTCACGCACAACACCACTCCTGCGGGTGCCTCGAAGGTGAGCAGTGCGAGCGCGGCAACGCATAGCACCACTCCGGCAGGTGGGAGCAAGTTAGGGAACACCAACCACTCCGGTATGGGCGGTGCTGGTGCAGGGAGCACGGGTCGGTCCGGTATCGGCGGCGCCGCGAGCGGTGTGGGCCGCTCTGGTTCGTCCGGTATCGGCAGCGCTGTGGGCGGCGTGGGCCACTCGACCCCATCCGGCGGCGGGGCGGCAGCCCGCGGACCAGTCGGAGGCGTAGGGCACGCCCCATCCGGCGGCGGCGCACCAACCCACAAGAAGTAGCAGTTTTGTTCGAGAAATCGGGGAGTGCTTCGGCACTCCCCTGTTCTTGTCCAGTAGCGCCCTAGTGGCCCGTCGCAGCCGGATCATTAGCATGTCCCCTCCTTTACAGTCGGGGTTCTGTGTCCGAAGGATCGCGCATATCCGGGATCGCCTCAGCGTTGACACCGAACCCCGACCGTGAGGGAGGGGATAACGATTTCACTGCGACGGGCTAAAAGTGCCCCGTCTCCAGATCACACCGTTTGAAATCAAACGACGCCGGGCACTACAACGGTAAACTCTAAAAATAAGTGAGGGTCCCCGCTGTGGGCGAGAACCGTGAATCCGCGGTCCCTCTGCACGTAGAGCTGGAACCATACGGAACCGGTCGCGGCCTTCGCGACATCTTCAACCTTTATCGAGGCGCTGCTCGAAAAACACAGCGTCGCCTTCGCGGCACCAGCCCCGCGCACCGATGCCAGATCGCCTTCCGGGTGAACGAAGCTCTGAGCGCCCGTGGGCGCGAGGACGATCGGAAACGGAAGCTCCTCGCCGAACAACTTCACGCGCGTGTCCACCTTGGAAACATCGACCAGAATGCGCGGCTTCAGGCGGATATGCTCGTAGGCTTCGTGATTCCAGCGCATGGTGATCTCGTCGGCGGACGCGCCCGTGATGCGCTCCCAGGCTCCATGCGAGATTTTTTTTTGCGCTTCGGCTTGAAAATCGAACAAGGAGAGCAGCGAGTCGAGACGGGCTCGTTCCTGCGCGCCCAGGCGCAGCGCGGTAAGGCCGAACGTCGCCGTGTCGGCATCAGCCGGATTAGATACTATGGATGGCCGCATCGAGGTATTGGGGTTGCCTCACCGACAAACAAGTAGTAGACTAACCGAGTTGAGCCCAACAGGGGCTGATCTTTGTAATCTCGGAGCTCGTAATGGCGAATACCCAGCCCGTGGCGGAGCATCCTTCCAACGGAAACCCATTTCGTCGGCTATGGCGGTTCATGGCGCGCCAGATCGTCGATGATGTTCCGGAAGACGTCGCGATTTGCGAGTTCGACTGCCGCAAGGGACAGTGCATGCAGGACGAATGGGCGGTCTGCGAGCGAAGGAGTCGCAAGGGCAGCGGAGAGTTATTTCCTCCCCAGAAACCCCCTTCGAGCGCCGCCGGTCTGTAGCTCTCGCTTCACCGCAGCCTGCCCCGATGTCTCTACACAGTGGATAATATAAGGTAGAGGTACTTTTCCTTCCATGAACAAGTGGCTGGTCGCGGGCGCTTTGGCGCTCATCGCGAGCTCGGTGATTTCTGCCGCCGAGCTGACGCGCCCCAAGGCTGGGAAAGTTGAAATCTTTCATCTCAAAGACATCAAGCCCGGCATGACCGGCACAGCTTGGACCGTCTTCGAGGGCATGGACCCCGAGCCTGTCCCTATCGAGATCGTCGGTGTGTGGAAAAACGGCAGCGGCCCGCGTCAGGACGTCATCCTCGCCAAAATGGGCGGGAAAGCCAAGATCACCAACGTCGCTGCGGGCATGTCCGGCAGTCCCGTATACATCGATGGAAAACTAGTGGGTGCAGTCGCTCTCCGCATGAGCGTTTTCTCGCCCGATGCCGTCTGCGGCATCACGCCCATTGAGCTCATGCTCGAAATTCCGGAGCTCGATCAATCGCGACCCATGGACGCGAAGACACCCGACAAGCCCGTCGCCAGTCGCGCCGCCGCGTCGTCGCCACCCATGATGATGCCGATTGATACGCCGCTGGTTCTGTCCGGATTCTCCGCGCAGGCGATCAATGCGTTCTCGCCATTCTTCTCTCAAATGGGAATCACCGCGGTCCAAGGCGGCTCCGGCGCTGGACCTCTCACCGCGAAACCGGTTGCCGGATGGCGCGATTCGCTCAATCCCGGTGAAGCTGTCTCGGGCGTTCTCGTTTCGGGCGACATGTCGGCCACCGGCATGGGCACCGTCACTTATAACGACGGCAAAAAAGTTCTCGCCTTCGGCCATCCCTTCTTCAATCTCGGCCCTCTCGACATGCCGATGGCGAAAAGCGAAATCCTGATGGTCCTCAGTTCCGCGTTTCAGCCAACTAAATTCGGCAATGCCACCGGAGTGGTCGGCGCGCTGCGCCAGGATCGCTTCAGCGGCATCATGGGCGAGCTCGGCGCGGAGGCTCCGTTCATCCCGGTTCATCTCAACGTGCGATCGCTTTCGAGCTCAGGCGCGCCTCTCCATGAAAAGCATCTCTCATTCCAGGTATTCGTGCAGCAGAAATGGACCCCATTCCTGATGATGCTGACCCTATACAATTCGCTCCAGCAGATGAACGAATACGCCGACGATATTACCTACCGCATGAGCGGTCATGTACATCTGGAGGGCGTTGAAGGCGACCGCACCATCAATGTATCGACCATGCTCGCGCCCACCGAAGGTCCGGTACCGCCTCCCATGGCGCTCGCCGGATGGTGGGGCGATAAATTTAACCGCCTGTTCCTCAATCCGGTGGCGATGCCAAAACTAAAAAGCGTAGAAATCACCGTGGACCTGCTGCCGGAACGCCGCACCGCCGCCATCGACTATGCCTGGACGCCTTCCGCCGATGTCGACGCGGGCACCGAAATTCCCGTCAAAGTTTTTCTGCGCCCCTATCGCGGTGAGCGCATGGAGCGCGACGTGCGCGTGAAAATTCCCGCCGGCATGCCGAAAGGCGAGCACCGCATTCTGTTCAGCGACGCCGATACCTTGAACCGCATGCAAAACGCCGCCGTGCTGGGAAATCGCTACATGGATATCCCGGAAACGATTTCCCTCCTCAATCAGGAACGCGGCAACAGCCAGCTCTACGTTTCTCTGGTCGAAGGCCGCCCCACTTATTACTCGGATGACAAAACGCTGCCCAGTCTGCCCGCCTCGGTGTTGAACGTTTTACAAGCGGAGCGAACCTCGACGCGCGTATTAGTCGGTTCGGCGGAAACGGCGAAACAGGAACTCGCGATTCCGTTCGATCAGATGATCAGCGGTAGCTATTCGCTCAAAATTAACGTCAAATAAGACACTTTTCATGCACATTTTTAGAACATTAAGCGCATTTATGTGCGCGTTAGGCACCTTGTGCGCCATCGATACCAAAACCTGGCAGCAGGCCGAGATGGCGGACTTCGAAAAAGGTACCCTCACACGCCTTTCCCTCGCAAGCGACGGTCGGCTGGCGCTCGCGCCCGTCGTCAAGGAAATTCTTGATCCTTCCGTAGCGTTTTTATGGGCCGTGGCGCGCGATTCCAAGGGCAGTCTGTACGCCGGCGGAGGCGGATTGGGCGGTGCCAAGACCAAGTTGTTCATGGTCGATTCCACCGGAAAATCGAAAACCCTAGCCGAGCTAGAAGGCATAGCGATTCAAGCCATCGCCATCGATTCCAAGGACCGAGTGTATGCGGCAACTTCGCCGGACGGCAAGGTTTATCGCATTGATGCCGCCACCGGAAAATCCGAAGTCTTCTACGACCCCAAGCAGAAATATATCTGGGCGCTCGCATTCTCAAAATCGGGCGATTTATTCGTCGCGACCGGCGATCAGGGCGAGATCCATCGCGTAACCCCCGCGGGCGCGGGCAGCGTATTTTTCAAGACCGAAGAAACCCACGCGCGATCGATGACCATCGATTCCACAGGCAACCTGATTGTCGGCACCGACCCCGGTGGCTTGATTCTGCGCATTACTCCCGCGGGCGATGGTTTCGTGTTGTATCAATCGCCGAAGCGCGAGATTACCGCGGTTGCGGTGGCTCCCGATGGGACCATTTACGCCGCGGGCGTCGGAAATAAACTGCCGCCTTTTCCCGTTCCCGCTCCGGCCCCCGCTCCCGCGCCAACTCCCGCGCCAAACGGGAGACCTCCCGGTGCTCCCGCGCCTCCGACCCTTGCTGGACCGGCGCCCGCGATCATCGGAGGTTCCGACATTTATCGTATTCAGACCGACGGTTATCCGCGCAAAGTCTGGACCCACGCGCAGGATCTGGTCTACGCGCTGGCCTTCGATCAACAAGGACGCGTCCTTGCCGGCACGGGAAATCACGGCGATATTTATGTTCTCGTCGCGGACCATAAATACTGGAAGCTGGTGAGCCTGGCAGCTACCGAGGTCACCGGATTCTGCGCCGGCGCGGGCGGCAAAGTCTTCGCCGTGACGGGGAACATTGGCAAGATTTTTTCGATAGGACCGGAATTGGAGCAATCGGGCATTTTCGAAAGCGACATCTTCGACGCGGGCGCATTTTCCTACTGGGGCCGCCTGTCGCACTCGCCCAGAGAAAACACAAGCGTTGTCGTAGAAACGCGCAGCGGAAATTTGAACCGCGCCCAGAAAAACTGGAACGCCTTCGCGAGGACTGACGCTGGCCGCATCGTTTCGCCCGCCGCTCGATTCCTGCAATACCGGCTTACGCTTTCTGGAACCGCCGAGATTACCGAGGTCGACGCCGCGTATCAAATGAAGAACGTCGCGCCGGAAATCGATGAGGTCGAGATCACTCCCGCGAACTACAAATTCCCGGCTCCGTCGGCCTCCGCCCCTTCTCCGAGCACTTCGCTCACGCTGCCCGCGCTCGGCCATCGCAACCCGTCGTCGTCGTCGACCACCGCGCCCACAGCCGATTCCGGCTCGTCTCCCGGTTTGACGTATGCGAAAGGACACATCGGCGTCCGCTGGCTCGCCAACGACGATAACGGCGATTCGATGCTGTTCAAAGTGGAGATCCGCAGCGCGAACGAATCGTCCTGGAAGCCTCTTAAGGACAAAATTCGCGAGCACTATTACAGTTGGGATTCGACCGCGTTCCCCGACGGCAAATATTTCGTGCGCATCACCGCGACCGACGCGCCGTCGAATCCTCCCGACCAAGCGTTATCCGCGTCGGCCGCGAGCGAGCCGTTTCTGATCGACAATACGCCGCCCGAAATCACGGGTCTCAGCGGAACGCCTGCGGGCTCGAAGCTCGAAGTGCGTTTCCATACGAAAGACGCGCTCAGCACGCTCGGCAAAGCCGAGTATTCGATCAACGGCAGTGATTGGATGGTGGTTGAGCCAACTACTCGCCTCACCGATTCGATGGAGCACGACTACAGCTTCCAAATGGATCGCGGCACTGGCGAAACTACGGTCGCCGTCCGCGTCTCCGATGACAACGACAACCAGTCCGTTGCTAAAATTGTTTTGAATTAATTATGCACGAGTTGCTCGTCTGGGCAGGGCAAGGAACCGCCGTCGTCGCGGCGCTGATGTTCATTTTGTGGCTGCTCCATTTCCCTCTGCGCAACGCCGCCATCGTTGACGTCGGATGGGCGATGGGGCTATCGGTGCTCGCGATGTTTTATGCGCTGCACGTGACGGGCTACTGGCGGCGCACAGTGTTCCTCGCGGCGATGGTGGTGATCTGGGGAATGCGCCTCGCGTTCCATCTATTGTTCACTCGTTTGAACGGCCAACCTGAAGACGGCCGCTACGCCGAGCTTCGCCGCAAATGGGGTTTCAAATTCCTGCTGTACTTCGAATTTCAAGCGCTCCTGTGCGGAGTCTTATCAATCCCCTTCCTGCTCGCGATGCACGATCCGGCGAAGAGTTCGCCCGAATATGAAAACGTAGGCGCGGCACTTTGGGTGGTGGCGTTTCTAGGCGAAACGATCGCCGACCGTCAGCTTGCCCGCTTCAAAAAGGATCCGAAAAACAAAAGCCGGGTGTGCAAAGTAGGGTTGTGGCGCTACTCAAGGCATCCGAATTATTTCTTCGAATGGCTGATCTGGATCTCGTTCGCAATCGTCGCCTTCCCGGCGCAGTACGGAATCCTAGGCCTGCTCTCGCCGCTGCTGATGCTCTATTTCCTCTACCGCGTCACCGGCATCCCCGCCACCGAGGAGCAAGCGCTACGCATCACGGGCGACGAGTATCGCAAGTATCAACGCAGCACCTCGGCGTTCATCCCGTGGTTCCCGAATTATCGGTGAGTGTTTGAGCTAAGCCAGCACCAGCCGTTTCAGCTTCAACCGGTCGGCCCGCACGTGTGCGAGATCGTACTGGGCCTGTTGCACCAGCCAACTCTCAGCGCTGCCGCCGAAGACCTTGGACAGTCTCACAGCCATTTCAGGCGAAACTCCTCGCCTTTCGTTCACCAGTTCGGATAACGTGGTCCGCGTTACACCGAGCGCTGCGGCCGCGTCCGTGATGGTCAAGCCCAAAGGCTCGATGCACTGGCGCAACACAAAGCCTCCGGGATGAGGGGGATTCTTCATGGGCATGTCAAACTCCTTTCAGTGATAATCCACATAATCGACATCGAACGCGTCCGCGTCGGCAAAGCGGAAAATCACCCGCCAGTTTGCGCGAACGGTTACCGCCCAAAAAGTTCTGGACTCGCCTTTCAGCGGATGAAGCCGGAAACCGGGCATATCCATGTCTCCCACCACGCGGGCAGCGTCAAGTCTCGCCAGAATGTCGCGCAGCTTGACCACGTGTTCGGCAATCACGCCGCGCGGGTCGTCGTCTTCATGGAGGCGACTCAGGCCCTTGTGCCGAATGGAGCGAATCATTGGTTCGTAACGCGTTACATTACGGACATCACCCACAATTATAGTCTGAGTTCATCCGCATTGATACAATCTGCGGAAAATGCCCCTCTATCTCGTCTCCTACCTGCTCCGGGCCGTGCCGCTCGTCCTTGGAAAAGCTCCTCCCAACCGGTTCTGCGGCTTCAGAACCCGGAAAACCCTCTCGTCGCCCGCGATCTGGTATCCCGCCAACCGCATCGCGGGCTGGTTGTTGATCGCCGGGAGCGCCGTGGCGTCTTGCTTCAACGTCGGCTTGTGGTCCTTGCATCCGGAGTGGCCCCAGGAGACGCTCTTGCGGTGGATAGCAGGCGCGGCGTAATTTGCATCATTCTCGCCGCCATCCTCTCGCTTTTCTACCTGCGAAAGCTGTAGACTGCTAACCGTAACCAGCGCTTGCCGTCTGAGGTAGATAAGCCTATGCTTGAGAACTTACTCCAGGACGCCCGCCACGGCCTCCGCCTCCTGCTGCTGAATCCCGGCTTCGCTCTGGTCGCGATTCTCTCGCTCGCCCTCGGCATTGGAGCCAACACCGCGATCTTCCAGCTTCTCGACGCGGTCCGCCTCCGCACTTTGCCCGTCCAGCATCCCGAGCAGTTGGCCATCGTCAAAATCGGCAACTTTGCCAACGCCAGCGGCAGCTTCAGTACCCGCTACCCGCAGATCACCAATCCGCAATGGGAGCTGATCCGCGCCCAGCAACAAGGCTTTTCCGGCATTTTTGCGTGGGCTCCGGAACAGCTCAATCTCGCTCGCGGCGGCGAAATTCGGAATGCCAACGTGTTGTGGGTCAGCGGCGATTTTTTTGGCGTTCTCGGCGTGAAGCCCCAAGCGGGCCGCCTGTTGAGCGCCGCCGACGATCGTCGCGGATGCGCCGGAGCCGCCGTGATCAGCGATTCGTTCGCGCGCCGCGAATTCGCAGCGCCTTCGAATGCACTTCAAAAATCGATCACGCTCGACGGCCATCCCTTCCCGATCGTCGGCGTCACGCCGCCTGAATTTTTTGGAATCGAAGTCGGCCGCACCTTCGATATCGCGATTCCTGTTTGCGTCGACCCCATTATCCACGGTGAAAACGCGCGCCAGGACGTTCGCAACGACTGGTGGCTCGCCCTGATGGGGCGCTTGAAACCCGGCTGGACGCTCGATCGCGCGACCGCTCAACTGGAAGCGATCTCGCCAGCGCTCTTCGAAGCGACGCTGCCTCCCAAATTCCAAGCGGACGACGCCAAATACTATCTGGCTTACAAACTCAAGGCATTCCCCGCCGAAAATGGTTTCTCGGAATTGCGCTCGGACTATTCGAATCCTCTGTGGATGCTGCTCGCGATCGCGGGACTCGTGCTGCTGATCGCGTGCGCCAATCTCGCGAATCTCATGCTCGCCCGAGCCGCCGCGCGCGAGAAAGAAATCGCCGTGCGGCTCGCTCTCGGAGCCTCGCGCGGCCGTCTGATCCGCCAGCTTCTTTCGGAAAGCCTGCTGCTGGCCTGCGCGGGCGCACTTACCGCAATTCTGCTGGCAGCCGTTCTCGGCCGCGTTCTGGTTGCCATGATCAGCACGCAGGCCGACACCATGTTTCTCGAATTGTCGACCGACTACCGCGTGCTGGGATTCACCGCCGCCCTGGCCGTGCTCACTTGCATTTTGTTCGGCCTCGCTCCGGCGCTGCGCGCGACGAAATCTTCTCCGGCCTCGGCGATGCGATCGAGTGGCCGCGGATTGACCGCGAATCGCGAACGCTTCGGATTGCGGCGCATTCTGGTGGTCACGCAGGTCGCGCTTTCGCTGGTGCTGCTGGTCGGCGCGCTGTTGTTCGTGGGCAGTCTTCGCAACCTGATGGCCGTCGACGCTGGTTTCCGCCAGGACGGAATCCTGGTGACGAACCTCGGCTTCGAGTCGCTCAAGATCCCCACCGATCGCCGCGTCGAGTACCGGCGGCAGATTATCGAAAAGCTTCGCTCCATTCCCGGAGTGACTTCGACAGCCTATACTCGCATCCTTCCTCTGAGCGGAAGCGGCTGGAACCAAACCATTCAGATTGACGGCAAGAAAAAGGGCGGGGCGAATCTGACGCGCGTCACACCGGGCTATTTCGCGACTCTCGTTACGCCGTTGGTTGCCGGGCGCGATTTCGACAATCATGACGTCGCGAACAGCGTAAAGGTGGCGATCGTCAACGAAGCGTTCGCGAAGAAATACTTCGAAGGCGCGAATGCGGTCGGCAAAATATTCGCTTTTGAAGGCGATAAGGGCGAAACGCCTCCGGTCTTCGAGATCGTCGGCGTCGTCAAAAACACCAAGTATTACGAGCTGCGCGAAGATTTCAAGCCCATCGCCTTTTTCCCGGATGCGCAGGACCCGCAGCCTGGCCCCTACGCCAACATTGTGATTCGCGCCGAATTGCCGCTCGCGCCGCTGGTGGCGGCGGTAAAGCGCAACGTCGCCGAAATAAGCCCGGAGATCGACATCGAATTTCACCCGTTCAAAACCCAAATTCTCGATGGCCTGCTGCGGGAGCGCCTGATGGCAACGCTATCCGGCTTCTTCGGCGCGCTCGCCGCCGCGCTCGCCGTCATTGGATTGTACGGCGTGATTTCGTATATGGTCGCGAGAAGAACCAATGAAATCGGCATCCGCATGGCGCTCGGCGCGGATGGCGGAGGCATCGTGCGATTGATTTTGCGTGAAGCGCTGTTGCTACTGGGCATTGGTTTGGTGGTCGGCGCGGGATTAGCGCTCGCCGCCGCGCGCACCGCATCGTCGATGTTGTTCGGGCTTAAACCGTACGATCCCGCGACGTTGGCGTTTGCAATCGCCACGCTGGCGCTGGTCGCGATCGCCGCCAGCTATATTCCCGCGCGCCGCGCCGCGGGCGTCGATCCCATGGTGGCGCTCCGCGAAGAGTAGGCTGTTAGTAATATGACGACCTTGACCCTTCGCGATCTTCCAGGCGTTGATGAAATTGTCGAACGATTGAAAGATGTTGACGCGCCTCGGAAACTCTTAGTCGAGGAAACGCGTCGTGTCATCGCCAGCGCTCGGAAGGACTTGCAGGGTGCAAACGGTATTGAGGAACAGGTCCGGCGCAATATCGAAGATCTGCGCCGGCCGTCTCTGAAGCACGTCATCAACGCGACCGGCGTCGTTTTGCACACCAACCTCGGCCGCGCGCCCGGTGCGGATGGTTATTCGAATCTCGAATACAATCTAGCCGAAGGCCGCCGGGGCAAGCGCGACACGCACACCGGGCACTTGATTGAACGGCTCACCGGTAAACCCGGTATCGTGGTGAATAATAATGCCGCGGCGGTGCTGCTGGTGTTAAATGAGCTCGCGTCCGGTGGGGAAGCGATCGTCAGCCGGGGCGAGCTGATCGAAATCGGCGACGGCTTCCGCATCCCGGACATCATGAAAGCCTCGGGCGCGACGCTGTGCGAGGTCGGCACCACGAATCGCACGAATCTCGACGATTACCGGGCCGCGATTTCTTCCCGAACACGCGTAATCATGCGCGTTCATCCCAGTAATTTCCATATCGAAGGTTTTACTGCCAAACCGCGTCTCGATGAACTCGCGGCGCTGGCGCGCGAACGGAATCTTCCGCTTTATGAGGACCTGGGCAGCGGCTGCATTGCCGAACTTCCCGGAATTCGCGAGCCGATGGTCAGAGAAAGCATCGATGCAGGCGTAAACCTGGTCTCGTTCAGCGGCGACAAGCTGTTGGGCGGTCAACAGGCGGGAATCATTACGGGAGACGCCGATCTGGTCGCTCGAACGCGCAAAAATCCACTGTTTCGCGCCTTAAGAGTCGATAAATTGGTCATTAAGGGCCTCGCGGAGACCTTAAAACGCCTTATTTTCGCAAAATACGACGAGATTCCAGCCTTAAAAATGCTCCGTATGAGCGCCGATGAGATCCGCGCGCGTGCCGAAAAATTCCACGAGCGTGTGCCGTCGCTCGAAATTATCGAAGGCGAGAGCGTTGCCGGGGGAGGGTCGACACCCGATCAAACTTTGCCGACGTGGTTGCTCGCGATTTCGGGCGATACTGTCGCGATCGAGAAGAAACTGCGGGCAGGCGGCATCGTCGCGCGGATCCAAAATGACAAAGTCGTGCTCGATTTGCGGACGGTGTTTCCGGAAGAAGAATACGAACTGCTGAGGGCGCTATGCGCGCTCTAAATAGGTTTGCTCCGCCGTCGACACGCGGATTTTTTCGCCTTCATTAATAAACGGAGGCACCAGCACCACTAGGCCGGTTTCCATGGTCGCGGGCTTCGTTACGTTCGAAACTGTCGCGCCTTTGATCCCGGGCTCGGTATGCTTCACCGTCAGCGTCACTGCCGGAGGAAGCTCCACGCCGATCGGCTTGCCTTCGTAAAACTCGACGGCCAATTTCAGCGACGGGATCAGGAAAAAGGTCGCGTCGCCGAGCAGTTCCTTGGTCAGGTGCATCTGCTCGAACGTTTCGGTGTTCATGAAGTAGAAGAACTCGCCGTCGTCGTAGAGATACTCCATCTCGTGCTCTTCGAGCGAGGCGCGTTCCACTTTATCTTCGGAGCTAAAGCGGTGCTCCACCATGGTGCCGGATTTGAAGTTGCGCATCTTCACCTGCACGAAGCCGCGCAGGTTGCCGGGAGTGCGATGTTCCATCTTGAAGATCGAGAACAAATCCTTGTTCCACTTGATCACCATGCCCGGACGCAGTTGTGTTGCTGAAATCATAAAAGGGAACTTTCAGTGTAGCACGCGGTATGATGTTTGAAGCGCATGAAACTGCTGCTCGCAATGTTGTCGGCCGGATTCCTCTGCGCGCAAGCGCCGGAGGCGCCGAAGAAAAAACCGTATACGCAAGGCCAGAGGAATTTCTGGTCGTTCAGAGCCATCAAAGATCCTGCTACGGCGGCGAAATCGCCGATCGACGCGTTTATCGTTGCCAAGCTCGAAGAAAAGGGACTGAAGCAGGCGAAACCGGCGTCGAAGCTCGCGCTGATCCGGCGCGCGACATTCGATTTGATTGGCCTTCCGCCGACGGAGGCTGAAATTGACGCGTTTCTGGCCGATAAATCTCCCAACGCGTTTGCGAGCGTGGTCGACCGGCTGCTCGCTTCGCCGCGGTATGGAGAGAAATGGGGACGCCATTGGCTGGACGTCGCGCGATATGCCGATTCGACGGGCGCTGACGAGGATCATCGCTATCCCTACGCGTGGCGCTATCGCGATTACGTGATCGGCGCGTTCAATCGCGATTTGCCGTACAACCAATTTGTGATGGAGCAGATTGCCGGCGATCTGATGCCCGCGCCAGACGGCAGCGTGAACGTCGACGGCATTACCGCGACCGGATTTCTTTCGATCGGCCCGCGCTTGATCGCGGAGCAGGACAAGCCCAAAATGCTCTACGACTTTATCGATGAGCAGATCGATACCACCACGCGTGGAATTTTGGGGCTCACGGTCGCCTGCGCGCGCTGCCACGATCATAAATTCGATCCCATCGCGACGGCCGATTATTATTCGCTCGCGGCCATTTTCGCCAACACGAAGGCCTTTTCGAAAGTCGGTACCGGAGGCGTGTCCGAGATTTACTACGCGCCGCTGGCTCCGGCCGACGTGGTGCTGCGATGGATGGAGCACCAAGCGAAGCTGACGTCGATGCGCCGCCGGATCAACGCGGTGCTGGAAGCTGAAACCGAGCTTCGCGATGCGACTCTGCGGCCCCGTGTGGCCGAATACATGATGGCGACTCGTCATCCGGAAAAGGCTGCGGGCCTCGACCCGGTGGTGCTCGCGCGCTGGGACAAATTCCTGAAGCCAGATAAAGATCCCAACCCTCTGCTTGCGCGCTGGCACAATGCGACCGCGGAGAATGAGCAGGAAATCGCCCTCGCCTTCCAACACGACTTCGACGAGCAATTCAAGGATTGGACTGAGCGCGGCGCAAAGTGGAATCAGTTTATCTCCGCCGTCACAGATGGCACGGCGCTGCCGGCCCGCCCACCGCTTAAAGACGGCGATCTGATGTTGCTCCGCGCGATCATGCTCGACAAGTTGAACGGTCCGCTCGCGCTGCCCGATATCGAGATGGCGAAACTTTATTCCGCCGAATCGAAATTGCGCGTGGCGTTTCTTAGCGCCAAGCTCGACGACATGGTGAAGGGTGGACCGCCGGAACTTCCCATGGCGTGTGCCGTGACCGAGGGCAAGCCTGTCGAGCAACGCGTGCTGGTGCGCGGCAACACCGCGAATCCGGGCGATCTGGTGACGCGCCGTTTCCCCACGATCCTGGCAGGCGATAATCAGCCCGAGATTCCGCCCGGCAGCGGCCGCCTGGAATTCGCGCGATGGTTGGCGAGCGACAAGAATCCTTTGACCGCGCGCGTGTTCGTGAATCGCGTATGGCAGTGGCACTTCGGCGAAGGGCTGGTCCGCACGCCCAGCAATTGGGGACTGCTCGGTGAAAAGCCAACGCATCCGGAACTGCTCGATTATCTCGCCGCACGGTTTATCGAAGACGGCTGGTCCATAAAGTCGCTGCATCGCCGCATCATGCTTTCGGCCGCATATCAGATGTCGAGCGACATTTCTACCGAGGCCGCGGAGCAGGACCCGGGAAATCGTTTGCTGTCGCATTTTGCGCGCCGCCGGCTCGACGTGGAAGAAGTGCGGGACGCGATGCTCGCGCTCGACGAGACGCTTGATTTGAAAATGGGCGGGACGCTGCAATCCGGCTTCGGCACTGACGGCGAAAATAGCGCGGGGCGGCTGAGCATCGACCCCGCGACCAGCAAGCGGCGCACGGTTTATCTGCCGCTGCGACGGTCGAACCTGCCGTCTCTGCTGAACCTGTTCGATTTTGGAGACGCGACCACTACTTGCGAAGGCCGCGCGCTGACCAACACCGCTCCGCAGGCCCTGTTCATGATGAACTCGGCGTTCGTCAACGATCGCGCGGCTACGCTGGTGAAGGAGCTGACGGGGCACGTTGATTTGATATATCAGCGGATTCTCGATCGTCTGCCGACGGCGGGCGAGCAGCGCGAGGCGCTCGAATATATTGAGAAAACCGGGGAGCGGGGCTGGCAAAGTTTGTGCCGGATTCTGCTTTCGTCGAATGAGTTTATTTATGTTGACTAAAGTCAGGCTATCAGCGCAACGCACAGGGATTGTGGACGGGGCGAAAAATGGGGACTGACCGCTCTGTCCACTGGCGACGGAATGTGGGGTGTTGGCGCGGGGGACGTGGCGCCTTGGGACAGAGAGGTCAGTCCCCATTTTTCGCGAGTTTCGGAAGAGTCATGAATTGTGAAGATTGACGAAATGATATGAAGCTCTATTCCCGTCGCGACATACTTCGCTATACATCCTGCGGCTTCGGCTCGGTCGGACTCACTTCGATGATTCAGGCTGCCGCGACGAATCCGATGACGCCGAAGCAGCCTCATTTCCCCGGCACGGCCAAGCGCGTTATTTTTCTGTTCATGCACGGCGGTCCATCGAGCATCGACACCTTCGATTACAAGCCGTCGCTTGAAAAGTGGCACGACAAGCCGCTGCCGTTCAAGCGTCCGCTGACATTCGCCGAAGGCAACATGGGTAATCTGATGAAGTCGCCGTGGGAATTCAAGCAACACGGCCAAAGCGGCCTCTGGATCAGCAGCTTGTTTCCGCACATCGCCGAATGCGCCGACGATTTGTGCCTGATCCGGTCCATGGTGGGCGATAGCGTGGCGCATGGCGGCGCCAGCCTGCAGCTTCACACCGGCTCGAACACGTTCACGCGTCCGGCGATGGGTTCGTGGGTGGTCTATGGGCTGGGCAGCGAGAATCAGAATCTGCCCGGGTTCATCACCATCAAACCGTCGCTTGCGCATGGAGGCGCGAAAAACTGGAGCAGTGGATTCCTGCCCGCTGCGTATCAAGGCACGGCAATCGGCAATGCGGGCGTGAAGCTCGACGACCTGGTGAAGGAGCCGATCGAGTTTCTCAATCAAAAAGGGCTGACGCCGGAGCAGCAGCGCTACGAACTCGACATGCTGCAAAAGATGAACCGGCAGCACGCGTCGTTGCGCGAGCACGATACGGAGCTCGACGCGCGCATCGAGGCGTTCGAGCTCGCGTTTCGCATGCAGACCGAGGCGCCGGAGGCTTTCGATACCGCGAAGGAATCCGACGCGACGAAAAAACTGTACGGCCTGGACAACGAAGACACGCGCGATTTCGGGTGGCAGTGTTTACTTGCGCGCAGGCTGGTCGAGCGCGGCGTGCGATTCGTGCAGTGCTCCCACAGTTATAAATGGGATCAGCATAGCGAGCTGATTCGGTTGCATACGCACAATGCGCGCGAGGTGGATTTGCCGATCGCGGGGTTGTTAAAGGATTTGAAATCGCGCGATCTATTGAAGGATACGCTGGTGATTTGGGGCGGCGAATTCGGGCGCACGCCGGTCATGCAAGGCGGCGACGGGCGCGATCATAATCCTTATGGATACACGATGTGGCTGGCGGGCGGAGGCGTGAAGGCGGGTTTCAGCTATGGCGCGACCGACGAATTCGGCTACTACGCGGAGCAGGATCGCATGCATCTCCACGATTTGCACGCGACCATTTTGCACCTGCTGGGGTTCAAGCACGAGCAGCTCACGTATTTTTATAGTGGTCGGAATTTCCGGTTGACGGATGTGGCGGGCGTCGTCGCGAAGGGTGTAATTGCGTAGTCTAATTCGCTGACGGTTTTACGGCACTGTCGACAACTAGAACCTTCACCGGCCCCTTCATCGCTTCCAGCTTGAGCCCCAGTTGTTCCTGAATCGCTGCAAAAATCGAGGGTCCGATGGCATCGGGCGATGGCACCTCGCCTCCGCTGTTTGGCTGACTTTCGTCCGGTACCCACTGGAGCTTGAAATCATAGTGGGCAGTCAGACCGGTACTATTGACGACCGGTCGGCCCAATTCACTTCTTAAGAAACCTACGAACTCCCCGAACTCGATACCATGAGCGTCAATCAGACCATGGCCGATGTGGGTACCGATGGGTCGGGGTTCGCCGTCTATTTTTTGATACTCGCGCAACTTCGATCCGCCTTTGCTGATGACGATGTTGTATTCCGGCAATTCCCGAGTTTCCCAATGCACCCTCAGTTGGAACCGGTCCGCGAGCAACGGCTGGAGCATCTCGAGTTTTTGCGGAGTCGTCGTCGGACGTTCCGTTTTCGCCTCAATGTCCCACGTATCGGAGCCGAGCCACACCGGTCCGCCGACCAGTTGACCGCTCTGGAGGTGATAGGCGGCCCCGATCAGGGTGTTTAGCGTGTAGTTGGCCCAAGTCGCCCTTTCGGGATCAAAATGGTTCCCCATGCCGCGCGAGCCCGACTTGTTCGGCTTCACCGTAGCTACTTCGAATGTCTGCGGCGGTTGTAGTGCGAACGCGGCGCAAGTCACTAAGACGATCGCGGTGATGCGCCTGGTCGCCATAGTTAGAACACGTAATCGGGCGGCTTGATGCCCTTCACGCGTAGATACACCTCGGCCTGGCCGCGATGATGCGCGGTGTGCGTGAAATAGGACCACAGCCACTCGAAGCCGGTCATCTTACGCGTGGTTCCCACCACCGCGGCAAACTTCTCGGGCGTCATCGACGCGACCGCCTGATTGCAGAAGTCGAAGGAATCGGAGAGGAACTTCACCGCAGTGTCCTTATCCATATCGATCTTCTCGTCCTTCAGAGCCTCGCTGAGTTTGGTTGGGATCGCAGGACGCGTCATGCCACTGGCTAGGGAGCATGCGTTGAGATTCGCACCGCCAATCTGCACCATCAACTGCCCGAAGCTCAGCTCCACGGGCACGGGACGGAACCCGTACTGATCGGCGGGCATCAGCTTGGCGACCGCGATCGTGAAATCGCCGGTCACTTTCCAGTGCTTCACTAACGCGTCTTTAATCGAGGTTTGCGAGAAGGCGGGAATCGCCAAAGCGAGAGTTAGAAGAATGGTCTTCATCGGTCTTTTGAGGTTACCTCAATGCGCATGGCTGTGGCTATGAGGATGGGAACGTTTCTCCGGCCGCGCCGAAGCGGTGAGGCCCGACGCAATTTGCGCTTCGAGCCACTGGAGCACGGTTTCCAATCCCTCGCCCGTTTTCAGATTGGTGAACACAAACGGCAATTCGCCGCGCTGCTTGCGCGCGTCGCGATCCATGACTTCAAGCGAGGCTCCCACGTGCGGAGCGAGGTCGATTTTATTGATGACGAGAAGGCCGCTGCGCTTGATCCCGGGTCCGCCTTTGCGGGGGATTTTGTCGCCGCCCGCGACGTCGATCACGTAAATTGACGTATCCACTAGTTCGGGACTGAACGCCGCGGCCAGATTATCGCCGCCGCTTTCGACGAACACCAGTTCGAGTCCAGCGTGCGCGGCTTCCAACTCCTCAATAGCTTCGATGTTCATGGACGCATCTTCACGGATCGCGGAATGCGGGCAGCCTCCGGTTTCGACACCGCGCACGCGGTCCGCGGGAAGAGTGCCTTGGCGGATCAGAAACTCGGCGTCCTCTTTGGTATAGATGTCATTGGTGACGACTGCTAGATTTTTAGCAGGCCAGAGGCGCTGGCTCAGACAATCGACCAGCGCGGTCTTGCCGCTGCCTACGGGTCCAGCGATGCCTACTCGATATGCGCGCATATGCTTTTATAACAAATAGGTAGAACTCTACCGAGCCGCGACCACAGGGAGCGGTGATCATGAGCGATTAAAACAAAAAATATCGCTGCGCCAGCGGCAGCGATTCCGCAGGCTCGCAGATCAACAGCTCGCCGTCGGCGCGAACTTCATATGTCTCCGGGTCAACTTGAATATCCGGCGTCGCCGAGTTGTGGATCATGTCCTTCTTGCCAATCGAGCGGCAATTTTTCACCGCGACTGCGCGTTTCGCGAAGAGGTCTTCGATCCCGGCTGCCAGCGACGCGTGGGACACAAATGTCACGGCGGTTTGCGCGGTCGCGCCTCCGAATGACCCGAACATTGGACGATAGAGCACCGGCTGCGGTGTCGGAATCGAAGCGTTCGCATCGCCCATCACGCTCCACGCGATGAAGCCGCCTTTTACGATCATCTCCGGCTTCACTCCGAACATCGCAGGCTTCCACAACACCAGGTCGGCGAGCTTCCCCGGCTCGATCGACCCGACTTCATGCGAAATGCCGTGCGTGATTGCGGGGTTGATGGTGTACTTCGCGACGTAGCGTTTTACGCGCATATTGTCGTTGCGCGACGTGTCGCCGGCCAGCGCGCCGCGCTGCACTTTCATTTTGTGCGCGGTCTGCCAGGTGCGGGTGACCACTTCGCCCGCGCGGCCCATTGCTTGGGAGTCGCTCGAAATCATGCTGAAGACGCCTAAATCGTGCAAAATATCCTCGGCGGCGATGGTCTCCGGGCGGATGCGGCTTTCGGCGAACGCGACATCTTCGGGCACCAGGGGATTCAGGTGATGGCAGACCATCAGCATGTCGAGATGCTCGGCGATGGTGTTCACGGTAAACGGGCGGGTGGGGTTGGTGGAGGATGGCAGGACGTTCGGCATCGACGCAATCTTGATAATGTCCGGTGCGTGGCCGCCGCCCGCGCCCTCGGTGTGATAGGTGTGGATCGCGCGCCCGGCAATCGCTTTGATGGTGTCCTCGACGAATCCGGCTTCGTTGATGGTGTCGGTGTGAATGGCGGTCTGGACGTCGAAATCGTCGGACGCGCGCAGGCAAGCGTCGATTGCGGCGGGCGTGGTGCCCCAATCTTCATGCAGCTTCAGACCGCACGCGCCGCCGCGAATCTGCTCGACCAGAGGAGCTTGCGTCGAGGCATTGCCCTTTCCGAGGAAGCCGAAATTCATCGGCCATGCGTCCGCGGCCTCCAGCATCCGGGCGAGATTCCACGATCCCGGCGTGCAAGTGGTCGCGTTGGTTCCAGTTGCCGGACCGGTGCCTCCGCCGATCATCGTTGTGATGCCGTTCGAAAGCGCCTCGTAAATCTGCTGCGGCGAAATGAAGTGAATGTGGCTGTCGATGCCTCCCGCGGTGACGATCAGATTTTCACCGGCGATGACTTCGGTCGAGGCGCCGACGATCAGTTCTGGGTCGACGCCGTCCATCGTATCGGGATTGCCCGCCTTTTCGACCTTGACGATGCGTCCGTCGCGAATCCCGATGTCGCCTTTGACGATGCCCCAGTGGTCGATGATAAGCGCGTTCGTGATAACCAGATCCAGCACGCCTTCACTGCGTGTGGCGCGCGAGCTTTGGCCCATGCCGTCGCGAATTACTTTTCCGCCGCCGAAGGTGATCTCGTCACCATAGACGGAAAAATCTTTCTCTACTTCAATGATCAGTTCGGTGTCGGCGAGACGCACGCGGTCGCCCTTGGTGGGGCCGTAAAGATCGGCGTAGGTGCGGCGTTCGATGTTCATTTCATGTTCCTGTGGCCCATGATGATTTTCGCGCCGCCGAATTCCACCAGCTCGACTTCTTTTTCCTCGCCGGGTTCGAAGCGGACGCTCAAGCCGGCGGGAATGTTCAGACGCATGCCGCGCGCGGCATCTCTATCGAAATGCAGCGCATCATTGACTTCGTAAAAGTGATAGTGGCTGCCCACCTGCACCGGGCGGTCGCCGGTTTGCTTCACGATCACTTTCGTCGTGCGGCGTCCGGCGTTGGCGGGAATCGCATGATCTTCCAGGAGATATTCACCAGGTGTTATCAAATTGGCCTCATTGGATTGGGTCGTGTACCGTTACGAGTTTTGTTCCGTCGGGAAAGGTCGCTTCCACTTGCACTTCGTGGATCATGTCGGCGATTCCGTCCATAACGTCGTCTTTAGACAGGACCTGCGCGCCTAAGGTCATGATTTCGGCGACGCGTTTTCCGTCGCGCGCCCATTCTAAAATCTCGGCGGTGATAACGGCAAGTGCTTCTGGATAATTGAGTTTCAATCCGCGCGCGCGCCGCTTTCGGGCGACTTCGGCGGCTACATAGATGAGCAAGCGTTCCTGTTCGCGTGGAGTGAGATGCATTAGTAGACCTTCCGCGGTGGCAGAGCGGGCTTTCCTGTTACGAGAAGCGACGCCGTGTTTCGCAAGACCGCGAGTTCGTTCGAAAAATGGCGGCCGGTCGAAGAAAGCGCGCGGGCGATGACGCCTCCGGCTGCGAGCTTGCTGATGCCCCAGTTATCGGGGGCGATCTTCCGTAGTTCGTCGGCCATAATTGACCATAAATCGCTCGTTTTGCCCTCTGCCAAGACCATAAATGACGCTAAATGCGTCGAATTTGCCATCCTCGCGAGGCTCGTTAGCGGTCTTTTTGACGGTTCGAGCAGATAGTCTTCCCGCAAGGCGGGTTTGCCGCAAATATCGATTGCGGTCGAAATTTGTAATCGCTCGAAATCGAAGGTATGCGCGAGAACTTCCCACCAGATCAGGGTTGCGTTGCGTCCTAGCGAAATAGAAGTTCGCTGCGCGTGACGCGAACCTGCGAACGGGATCAAAGGGTCGGGTAGATATTCCAGAGTCGCGCCGTCGCCGATAGAAATGTTAACGCGCTGCTCGGAATCTTCCGCGCCTGCGCGGTGCCGATATAAACGTGTCGCGCCGGTGGTGGTGATTTGCATGTCGGCGGCCACGTCAACCTCGAGCGATAAACGGTCGCCTGCGAGAATGCCTCCCGATACGTTGTGCAAATGCACCAGACGGCCGAAGGCGCGAATCACCTTCCAGGGAGGGTCTTGTCGAAGTACTCGCAGAGCGCCGTCGAAGCGCAGTTTCAACTGATGAACAGGCGAGTTTCGAGCGAGGGGTGGCGCATCGACGCGATCTCCGGCAAGGGCGTGAAGCACGAGACTTCCTTCTTGAAAGCCGCCTGCACGATCGCAGGCTTCAAATTCCAAACGACGCGGGCTGCGGCGACTTGGCCGAGTGGCATCAGGCGCTGGCACGCGGATACGAGGCCAGCAACCGATTGTTGCAAATATGCCAGGACAGTGGCGTCCTCGTCAATGCCCAGGGCCGCGGCGGCGGAGCCGAAGGCGATGGAGTGGTGGAGGTCGAGCGGGATTTGCGTGTCGGCGATGGAGTTGGCTAGTTGGGCGAATCTGCGGCCGAGCTTCAGACTTGCTTCGCGCGATTCGCGGGCGGGCTTGCGGGCGCTGAGCTCGTCGGAGAGGTCGCGAACGTTGCCGGTGTATGCGCGGCGAACGAAAATCGCCTCGAGGGTGCCGGCTTCTTCTAGCCAGTCTGTTAGAAAGTTTTCTAAGTTGTCTGGGTTTAGGATGCTCTCGGACGTTAACGTTTCTAAGCCGAAGGAGTGCGCGGCTGCGCCGATGGGGATTGCGGAGTCGGCGAGTTGGAGGAGTTGGAGGAGGGTGGTGTGGGTCATTTTGAAAGGTGTGAAACGTCGGCTGAAGCCGACGCTGCAAGCTNNCAAGCTAAAGCTCGCGCCACCAACGGTCATGGGATCGCACCGGATTCGGCAAGGGCGTCTAACGCGGCGTCGTCGAGATGCAGCAATTCGGCCAGGGTCGCGCGGGTGTCTGCACCTAGCTTCGGGGCGGGATGCGAAACTGCGCCTGGGGTTGCGGAGAGTTTTACGGGAGGACCGGTGATGCGGGTGCCTCCAGCCTCGGGGAACATTTCGCGGGCGGCGGATTGCGGGTCATTCGCGACTTCGTCGAGATTGCGCACGGGCGAGTTGGGGATGCCGTGATCGGCGAAAATTTCCGACCATTCGGCGCTGGTGCGGCTGCGGAGGATTCCGAAGAGCAACGGTTCCAGTACACCGCGATTTTCGACGCGCAAGGAGTTCGTCGAGTAGTCGGGATGGGCGGCGAGATCCGGCCGTTCAATCGCCGCGCAGAACTGCCGCCATAGCTTCTGGCTGGCGACGGCGATGACGATTTCGCGGTCCCCGGTGGGGAATCCGCGATAAGGCACGATGGTCGCGAAGCGCGTCCCCATGGGTCCCGGCACGATGCCGCAGCCGAAGTAAAACGCGTAGTTCGACGCCATGGCGGAGATCATGCCGTCTAGCATCGATACATCGACGAACTGG
Organism: Bryobacterales bacterium; assembly: GCA_003170295.1. GTDB lineage: Bacteria > Acidobacteriota > Terriglobia > Bryobacterales > Bryobacteraceae > Palsa-187. The sequence goes on from PNAJ01000077.1 coordinate 83,446, forward strand.
CCCTCTCCGGTGCGATGGCGGGCTTCGAGCGCGAGTTGAATGCCGATGAGCGCGAACATTCCCGCCGTGATATCGGCGACGGAGTGGCCGGAGCGGACGCGCTCCCCACCTTCGACGCCGGTGGTGGAAATGAGGCCGCTGGAGGCTTGCACGATCAGATCCATGGCCGCATCATCGCGCGCGGGTCCAGTTTGGCCGTAGCCCGAAATGGCGCAGTAGATGAGACGCGGGTTGCGGGCGCGCACGGCTTCGTAACCGAGTCCTAGGCGCGTCATGGTCGCGGGGCGCATGTTTTCGATCAGGATATCGGAGTGCGCGGCGAGATCGAGGCAGAGGGCGAGACCCTCCGGTTTCTTGAGATCGATGGCGAGACTGCGCTTGCCGGCGTTCAGGCCGAGAAAATACGAGGCCTCGCCGCCGGTGTAGGGAGGTCCCCAGGATCTGCCGACATCGCCCGAGCAAGGGTCCTCGATCTTGAGAATTTCCGCGCCGTATTGGGCGAGAAGCATGGTGCAGTAGGGTCCGGCGAGGGCGTGGGAGAAGTCGAGGACGCGAAGTCCTTGGAGCGGAGACATGAAGTGGTAGGATAGCGCGGGCGTCGGCGCGAGTGTTTCTCGGCCAAGCGGTTGGGCAGCGATGGGGATGAAAACGCCGGAAGAGCCGCCTGAAAGGGCGCCTGCCGCCAAAATTGGCGGCCCCACAAGCAAGCACAGTTTTAGCTGGCGTAGACGACTTGGTGGCCCTTGCGTTCGAGGCACTTCGCCACTCTGCTGTGCGCGGAGGGCCACCAGGTCCGGTGTGCGCCCAAGACGATGACGGAGTGCGGTTCGAGGATGGAGTCGATTGTTTTGTCCGGGTCTCGGACGAGGTGGATGTCGACGGTGGTTTCGACCGCAATGTTCTCGGCCAGGGTGCGAAAACGCCTCCGGCTGAATTGCAGGGGTACGTTGGGTTGATCGAGAGGGAGCGGGTACGGGACGACTTCGAGGACCAGAAGACGAATTCGCGCCGAGAGACCGTGCGCGAGTAGCGCGGCTGTCTTGAGGGCTTTGAGCGTCTCCGTGATTTTGGTGTGGAGGACGACGACCTCCATCGTGGCTTGTTGGGATACGATCGACCGGGCTTGTGTTGCCATACTTCGAGCGTATTCGGAAGGGCCTAAATTAGGCCTAAAGATCGAGTAAGGATTCTGTAAGCAGAGTGAAGAGTAGGGGATGTGCCGCACGGTGGGTATTGCCACTAGATAGAATGAAAGACCATGGAGCGCCCGACGGACGATCCCTCGCTGCTGGAAACTGTGGCACATTCCTCGCTGCCTCGCATCTCTTCGACCAGCTCGGCCGACGAGGGGCGATTCATCGCGGGGACGCTGCTGGGCGGGCGCTATCGCATCATCGGGTTGCTGGGATGCGGCGGCATGGGCGAGGTTTATCGGGCCACCGATCTCACGCAGGGGCAATCGGTCGCGCTGAAATTTTTGCCGGCCGAGGCGGCGGGGAATAACCGGCTGCTCGAACGTTTCGCGGGCGAGGTGCGCGTCGCGCGGCAGGTTTCGCATCCCAACGTGTGCCGTGTTTACGATTTGGGGGAGGTGGACGGGGCTCCGTTCATCTCTATGGAATATGTCGACGGCGAGGATCTTGCATCGCTGCTGCCGCGCATCGGGCGACTGCCCGCCGATAAGGCGATCGAGACGGCGCGGAAGATTTGTGCGGGTCTCGCGGCTGCGCACGACCGGGGGATTATCCATCGCGACTTGAAGCCCAACAACATCATGATGAACAAGCGCGGCGACGTGGTCATCATGGACTTCGGGCTGGCCGCAATTGCCGATCAGCTTTCGGGCGCCGAGGCGCGCAACGGCACGCCGGCCTACATGTCCCCGGAGCAACTGAAGGGCGCTGAAGTCACGGCTCGCAGCGATATTTTCGCGCTTGGTTTAGTTTTGTACGAGCTGTTCACGGGCAAGCGGCCTTATGGCGCGAAGACGGTTCCGCAGTTGCTGTCGGCACAGGAATCCGGGCAGTTGACGAGCATGACGTCAATCGCGGCGGACATCGATCCGGCGGTGGAGAAAGCGATCCGAAGGTGTCTCGATCCCGATCCGCTGAAGCGGCCCGCGAATGCGTTGGCGGTAGCGGCATCCCTGCCGGGCGGAGATCCTCTTGCGGCGGCGCTGGCGGCGGGGGAAACACCATCGCCCGAGTTAGTCGCGGCGGCGGGCGAGACCGACGGGATGGCGCTGAAGTACTCGCTGCCGTGCTTCCTGGTTGCCGTGGTCTCGATCCTGTCGGCGCCGATCTACCGGCAGCAGGGCACGACGCTGATGCATGGATCGCTCGATTTTGCGCCGGAGGTTCTGGCGCAGAAGGGGCGCGACATTGCGGTGGCGATGGGCTATCAAAAGAAGCCCGCCGATACGAATCTGGCGCTGGACCATCGGTGGGATTTCGTCAAGTTTCTGCAAGCCAAACCCGAGCCGCGGAAGTGGGACGAGTGGCTGGCGGCGGAGGCTCCGATCATGGCCAATTATCGCGAGAGCCAGTCGGCGCTGCTGGCGCCTCCGTTCGGATATGTGGACGATACGAATCCGCCTCCCATCAATCCTGGCATGGTATTTGAACGGATCGACGGGCACGGCCTGTTGCGCGATTTTTCAGCGGTTCCTTATGAGGGCGAATCGCTGGCGGTTCCCATCGAGATGGAAGCGGTGTTTCGCGCGGCCGGGCTGGATCTGAAGACCTTCACGGAGACCACTCCACTGATGCTGCCGGAACACGCGGCGGATCAACTGCGGGCCTGGAAGGGCGAGCACCCGAAGATTCCGAACACCGAGATGATGGTGGAGATCGCGAGTTGGAAGGGGCGCATCACGCAAGTCCGCGTCGAGTTTCCGGGATTTCGCACAGCCGAGGAGACGCGGCCGGCGTTTCGGAAATTACGAGGAGTTTTCGTGATGGCTTCTTTGGGTGCGGCCGGGTATTTCGCAATTCTGCTGGCGCGAAGAAACTGGAAAAAAGAACGCGTGGACAAGAAGGGCGCGCTGCATATTGCGATTGCAATGTTCGCCTTCCAAATGATCATCTGGGTCGGCCAGGTGCATCCGATTCCGAGCGACGATATGTTTGGAGTATTTTTCGCAATCGCCGGCGACGCCTTGCTGTTCTCCGCGATGCTATGGCTGCTGTATCTGGCGCTGGAGCCCGCGGTGCGATCGCGATGGCCGCACGCAATTGTGACATGGAACCGCATTCTGGCGGGGCGATGGAAAGACGCGCAAGTGGGTTCCCATATATTGATCGGCGCGGCGGTGGGTGCCGGGTCATGGGCGGCTCTTGGCCTCCAGCAGATGGCCGAATCGAAAAACGATTTGCATGCCGGAGTTGCTCTCTGGGCGCTACTGGGGACCAGGCAGTGGATCGCTGCATACGTGGCCAATTTGAAGGAGGCCCTGATCTTGGGTCTGGTTGCTTTTTTCGCGATTTTCGGATTGCGGCACCGGCTGAAGAAAGACTGGCTGGCGGCGATCGCGGCTTCCGTACTGTTCACATTGACCGAGGGCGAAGTTGTCACCGATCCGAATTGGTTGAAGATAGTGGCGATTTACGTGGGACTGTACGCGATCCTGATGTTCGTGCTGCTCCGGGTCGGTCTGGTGGCCACGATGAGCGCGGTGTTTTTCCTGAATGCGCTGAACCGCATCTGCCTGGGATCGGATTGGAAGGCGTGGTGGGCTCCCTCGGGATTCGCAACGATGTTCCTTCTTATCGCGATGGTTTCGTATGCATTCTGGCGCTCGCAGGGCACGCGAGATCGCGACGCGGTATCTTCGTAAATTACGATGCTTCCACTTTTTCTGGCGACCTATGGGGCCGTCTTCGTAGCTGAAATTGTCGGCGACAAGCTTCTTTATACAACGGGCGTACTGGCGGCGCGCTATCGCACGGTGCCGATCATGCTCGGCATGGCGCTGGCGTTCATGCTGAAGATGGGCGTCGCGGTGGTGGTGGGCGAGCAGATCGGGAAGCTGCCTCCGCTGCTGGTCGCCGCGATTACGATGCTCAGTTTCATCGGCGTCGCGATAATGCTGTGGCGAAAAGACGTCCAACGGTCTGAAGGTCGAAGGGACAGCGGCCTCACGAAGGCGATGATGGTGTCGTTCGCGGCGATCTTTTTCTCCGAATGGGGCGACGTGGGACAGATCACCGCTGCGGCAATGGCGGTAGCGCATCCGGCTGAGCCGTGGCTGGTATGGTTCGGCGCGGTCAGCGCGATGGTCACGAAGGGAGCGCTCGCGGCGACGCTCGGCGCTGGCATCCGGCAATGGATTGTCGACCGCGTCTCGCCAAAAATCGTCCGTTATGTAGGAGTGGCGGCGCTGCTGGTGCTCGGCATTTTATCGGTGGTCGAGACGCTGACGGAAGGTCACGCTTGACACCGGTTGACGACGGCGGTCGTAAAGCCGCGATCCGGTTTATCATTTGCCTCGGCGTGGTCAGCATGTTCGCGGACATGACGTATGAGGGCGCGCATAGCGTGATTGGTCCGCTGTTGAGCGACCTCGGGTCGAGCGCGACGCAGGTTGGACTGATCGCGGGAATAGGCGAAATGTTCGCGGCCAGCTTGCGGTTTTTCTCGGGCCGTCTGGCCGATAAGACGCGCGCGTATTGGACCATCGCGATTTTCGGATACGCGATCAATATAGTTGTCGTGCCAGCGCTGGCGTTCGCAGGAAACTGGAAGGCCGCGGCGCTGCTGATCATCGCGGAGCGCACGGGCAAGGCTTTGCGCGGACCTGCGCGCGATGTGCTGCTCTCCGGCGCGACGAACAAGGTCGGCCACGGGTTCGGATTCGGTGTACACGCGGCGTTCGATCAGGCCGGAGCGGTGATGGGTCCGCTATTCGTCGCGTATGCGGTCGCCAAGACGAATCATTTCGGTCCGGCGTTCTTGTGGCTCGGAGTTCCGGCGGTGGGCGCGTTCGCCGCGATGATGATCGCGAGGGCGATCAATCCGGAGACCGACGTGAAGCCGCCAAAAAAAGTGGATCAGACGCTGCCGCCGGTGTTCTGGACCTACGTCGCCGCCGCGGGATTGCTAGCGTGCGGATTCGTCGATTTTCCATTGCTCGCGTTTCATTTCCAGAAGACCGGACTAGTGGGGAAAGAAACGATTCCGCTGCTCTACGCCGCTGCGATGGGCGTGAACGGAATCACGGCGGTGATCTTCGGAAAGTTATTCGACCGCTTCGGAGTGTACGCGCTCGCGGCAGGAATTCTGGTATCGCTACTGGCGCTGCCGCTAGGATTTTTAGGGGGACACGCGGCCGTGTTCGCGAGCGTCGGGTGCTGGGCAACAGGGCTCGGGGCACAGGATGCGTCGCTGCGGAGTGGGATCGCGCAGGTAGTGTCGATGAACAAAAGAGGCGGCGCGTTCGGAGCGTTCAACGGAGTCTACGGAGTCGCATGGTTCGTGGGGAGCGCGGTGATGGGGTTGTTGTACGATCACTCGCTGATCGCATTGGTGGCATTCGGAATCGCAGCGCAATTGGTCGCGGCGGGGATGTTCGTGTGGCTGAAGAGGCCGTTGGCGGAGGCGGCCGGTTGAGCATTCGTAGATATATTGGCGTCGATAAGAGGGAAAAGGAAATTGGACGGAGGACACCCTATCTTGCGGGCGTCCGATTCTCGTCCCGAAGCGCACCCTTTTCGAAACGTGTCGATGGCTTTACTATAGGGTAATTCACAGGCGAGACGGTTCAGTCGAAGTCACAATTGAGCGAGGTGCGATTGTTCGATTATCGAACCCTTAACTGGAGGTTCATCCAGAAATCGGCCGTCATGCCGAAATACTGGCCGAGCCGCAGGGCTGTGTCGGCGGTCACGCTGCGCTTTCCCGCGAGAAGTTGGTAGAGGCGATTCGGCGGCACTTCGATCGCATCGGCCAGCCTTTTCGCAGAGAGGCCGATCTCCTCTAGTTCGTCGCCGAGGATTTCTCCGGGATGAATGGGCGTGCGGGTCATCGTCTTCTCCTCCCGTCAGTGAACCAAGCCGCCTGAAAGTCGGCTGCAGCCAATATTGGCCGCCCTACATGCGGAAAGTCATCGCTGGGCAACCGGCGGCGCGTCGAGGCTGCGAGCGGCAAATTCAAGGACCGCCTGCATCTGCTCCCGCGTCACATCGTACTGCTCGATCATTTCCTCGATGCTCGAACCAACTTCGAGGTTTTCAAAGACCGTAGCGACCGGCATACGAGTATCCTTAAACACCCACGCGCCGCTGCGTCTCCCCGGCACGCTTTCTACCGCGGGGCATTGTGACCAGTCGAGAACTGCCATATTTTTACCCTTCTTTCATCGTACCAATCGGACGGATCTCGCTGCGCCCGTTCATCACTCCCCCGCGCGAGAATTTATCTCCTTTCCTTTGCGAGCTTTACGTCTTTGCGTGAACCTGCCTTGGCGTTTCCTAGCGTACTCTCCAATCAGAAGGGGCCTCCACCGGGGCTTCTTTGACAGTTATTTTCCCGGCCGGGAAATGTCGTATTACGGTGGTCCTGAGCTTCCGGAGCCCGTCAGACGGCTCGCGCCTCCGACTATATGGACGGGGTCGACGGAAGGATCTTGGGATCGATCCCATAAAGTTCGGGGAGATCGGATAGCGTTGATCGCCGTACCCCGGGACTTCAGTAGGCTGTGCATCGAAGCAGGGAGAACCCCTGTGAGAGACAGTCCAATCCACTAGCGGCCGGTTTAAACCGCCGGCCGCTCGCGATATCTTCAAGGCCGTAGTGTGCCTACTTCTTGAACACCGCGCGAAACCGGCGCACTGCTGGCGACTCCTTATCTAAATAATCCTCAAACGACTCTTCGTGAAGCCCCGCCTCCTTGAATAGATCCAACTCGCGACGCGTGAGCGGCCAAGGCATTTGGCCCTCCGCTTCGTGCTCGTCACGACCTCTTGCGATCAGCAGAATCATGCCGCTTATCTTCACGAATCCGGCGACACTGAGGATCGCCCGCGGACGCAGCACCGGCGGCAGCACTTGCAGCGTGTAGGATTCCAACACGAAATCGAAACGGCCCTGCCACTCCACGGGAGGGGCGAGAAGATCGGCCGTTACGTAGTCGACGCGGCTCCCGGGAAATCGTTGTTTTGCCGCGCTGATCGCGGAGGGCGCGACGTCGAAGGCCGTCGTTTCAAATCCCCACGCTGCGAGCTGCTCGGCGTCATCCCCGAAACCGCATCCGATCGTCAAAGCAGTTTTGCCGGCCGCCTCGATTGGATGCCGTTCGAAAAATTCCACCAGGTTGGGATTCGTCCCGAGGTCCGCCCACGGCACGACCTTCAAACCTTGTTCGTGTTCCCGGTAAAGCTGTTCCAGCCACCCGGTCGGATCGCCGGAACGAATGAACTGCGCGGCAAGCTCCCGCGCGCGGGCTCGATTTGGCTCTCCCATAGGAGCGTTTTACCATACCTGCGAATAATCGCATTCACTGACTCACCCCACCCGCATCGCCATTGTCAAGGCTCTTGGTGAGCGCGGAGACCGCTGATCTATTCCTTCGGCGCGATCCCGAGGGCTTTCATCTTTCGATACAGGTGGCTTCGCTCCAAACCCAGCAGCTCCGCCGTGCGCGTGACGTTGCCTTTCGCCTCGTCGAGCTTTTTGAAAATATAATCGCGCTCCGCCGCCTCGCGAACTTCCTGCAGGCTTCCGAAGCGGTCCATGGGACGATCGAAGACGGCGCGGCGCGCCCGGTCTAAAGGAATGTGGCGCGCATCGATGCGGACCTGCGGGTTCATGATGACGATGCGCTCCATCAGATTGCGCAGCTCGCGAACGTTGCCGGGCCAGGGATACTCTTCGAGGACGCGCAACGCCTCCTCCGTCAGTTCTTTGGGCTTGCGGCCGTAAGCGGTCGTAAACTCTTTCAGGAAATAATCGGCAAGCAGGCGCACGTCTTCGATGCGCTCGCGCAGCGGCGGGACGTGAAAAGGAATCACGTTGAGGCGATAAAAAAGATCCTCGCGAAAATTGCCGCGCTCGATCTCTTCTTCAAGATTCTTATTCGTCGACGCCACCACACGCACGTCGACCTGAATCGATTCGGCGGCTCCCACCGGCTCGAAGCGTTGTTCGTCGAGTGCCCGGAGCACCTTCGCCTGCGTCTTGAGCGACATATCGCCTACCTCATCCAAAAACAACGTGCCGCCGTGCGCTTTTTCGAGCTTGCCGATCTTATCCTCGCTCGCGCCCGCGAAGCTGCCTTTCCGATGGCCGAACAGTTCGCTTTCAATCAACTCTTCGGGAATCGCCGCGCAGTTCACTTCCACGAAGGCTTCCGTCGACCTCGCGCTGGCCGCGTGGATCGCGTGTGCGATCACCTCCTTGCCCGTTCCGCTTTCCCCAATAATCAGCACGCGCCCGTTCGTGGCGGCCATCAGCGCGAGTTGCTGGCGGAGCGCCTTCATCGGGACGCTCTCGCCGATAATGTTGGACTTCGCGCCACCCGATTCCTTGAGATGCGCGAGCTCCAGTTCCAGGCGCCGCTGCTGCACCGCGTTGTTGAGCACCACCGTAACTTTCCCGATGGTCAGCGGCTTTTCAAGAAAATCGAATGCCCCGAGCTTGGTCGCTTTCACCGCGGTTTCAATGGTGCCGTGGCCGGAGATGATGACCACTTCCGGGCGTTCGTTGAACGGGATCTCCTGAATGCGCGCCAGCGTCTCCATGCCGTCGATGCCGGGCAGCCACACGTCGAGCAGGACCACGTCATAGTTCTGGCGCGCCAGCTCTTCCAGGCACTGCTCGCCGGTCTCGACCGCGGCGCAAAGGAACCCCTCGTCTTCGAGCACACCCAGAAGCGATTCGCGGATGCCGGGCTCGTCGTCCACGATCAGGACGTGCGCGTTCTTCACGCGCGGACCTCTGTTTCGACCACGACCGTAGCCGGAACCTCGACATAAAAGCGCGCGCCGACAGGACGATTATCTTCCACTCGGATGCGCGCGTGATGCTCGGAAAGAATGTGATTCACGATGGCGAGTCCTAGTCCTGTGCCGCGGCCTTTCGTGGAGAAGTAGGGCAGAAATAGTTTTTCCTTGTCGCCGGCCGATATACCGCAGCCCGTGTCGGCGATCAGCAGTTCCACCGTGTCGCCAGCAGCCGCCTGCGTCGCGATAAGAAGGCGCTTGAGCAGCGAATCGCGCATCGCCTCGGCGGCGTTATCGACCAAGTTGACGACGACGCGCTTGAATTGCTCGGGGTCGACCTCCACGGTGGGAAGATTCGGCGCGAGTTCGACGCGAACGTCGATGCCCACCAGCCGGTCCGCAAATACGTCCAGAGCGTTATGCACGATTTCGTTGAGATCGCAGGCGACGGGCTGCGCCGCCGGGAATCGCGAGAATTGCGAAAATTCGTCGGCGAGATTTTTTACCGATTCCACCTCGCGGGAGATGGTGGCCGCGCAATCGCGGATGATACGCACGGTGTCCGCCGTAACCGCGCCTCGATCGAGAAGCCGCGCGATGCGCTCCGCGGAAAGCGCGATCGGCGTGAGAGGATTCTTCAACTCATGCGCGATCCGGCGCGCGACTTCGTGCCAGGCCGCCGCTTTCTGCGCGCGCAGAAGTTCGCTTGTGTCTTCGAGGAGAAGGACGAATCCCACGGCTGCCGCGGGCGGGTGCGCGGGTAAAGCCGAAACGGTCACCGCGAGATGGAAAACCTGACGAGGGGATTCGACATCGATCTGACTTGCCGCAAGACCGGTGCGCCGCGCGCGCTTCATCAGGTACTCGATCTCAGTAACGTCGTCAGGCGGAAACAGGTCGGCCAAACGCACTGCGCGCTCGATCTGGTCGTCGGAGAACAAACCGTGCAGCGCTCGATTGACGCGCTGGATGCGGCCGTCCGGAGAAAGCGAAATCACGCCGGTGGGGATGCTCTCCAAGATCGCTTCGGTGAAGCGGCGGCGGCTTTCGAGCTCGCGGGCGTTGGCGTCAAGCGCGTGCATCATTTCATTGAAGCCGCGCACCAGCGTGGCCAGTTCGTCCATCGCCTTCACCGAGACGCGGTAGGACAAGTTGCCCTTCCGCACCTCGCCCGCGGCGCCCAGGAGAGCCGAAATCGGCACACTGATCTGGCGCGCCAGAATCAGCGCGATCCAGGTAGCGACGAAAAGGATAAAGAGTGCGATCAACAGGATGAACAGCAGGTAGAGCTTTTGGATATTCCGTTTGTTGGCCGCGAGCTGATCGTATTGCCGGACGTAGCCTTGAATCTCCGCCTGCTTCTTTTCGAGATCGATGAGCGGATGCAGACGAACCACCAGCGTGGCGCCGTCGGCCAGCGTCGCGCGGGCGGTGAACAGATGGGTCGGCTCCTCTTTGCTGTCGCAAAGGATGCGCGTGCCGATGCGCAGCTCGGAGATGCGATTTTCAACACAGAGCCTGGAAAAATCGGAGTCCTCGGACTCCACTCCAGGAAGCAGTGCAATCCAGTTGGCGAGCGCTTGCGCCCGGTTCTGCACCTCATCGCCCAACGCCACGCCGGTATCGATGAGGCTGATCTTCACCCCTTCGGCGGGACGTGTAAACCATTTTTCAACGGTTCTGTTCAATACGCCGTAGCTAAAGGAAACTAGAAACGCAACGGGCAAAAGGCTGAGCGCAAGGGCACCGAGCACCAGTTTGGTTTGGATGCGCGAGCCCTCGCGGTCGCTCTGACGCTCAAAATAAAGTTTGACGCCAGTGCGGAACAGCATGAATCCTAGCGTGACGGTCAGCAGAAAGATCAGCGTCGAAACAGCCCAGAAAACGAAAGTCTGCGCGGTATCGGCGGGCTTATACTCGCCAAAATCGAAGGAAACCTGCCACTCAATCAGCGCGAGCAAGATGGCGAGCAGAACCAGGCCGGAGGCGAAGAGGTACCGCTTGCGCATATCTTGATTATAAGAGTCGCGGGGGCAAATGCTTCTCAGGGCTGCTGCTTGGCCTGACGCCGCCGACGCCGTAGTAGTATAAATACAGTCGCTTGAGTTCGTTCTTGCGGAGAAGGCGAAGCTCCGACGTTAAGTTGAGGAAGGGAGGCGATCCCCAATGTGGAACCGCCGAAAAGATGAAGAATTCACACCCAGGCCGGCGTCGGCGCCACCGACCTCATCCGCGCTTGCAAAGGAGGGAATCCCCATGTCTACACTTCCAGGACGCACCAGCGAGCCTCATTTCGACAATCCCCGAGGCGGGTCCGCCGTGCTCGGCAAGTCGGTCATCGTTAAAGGGCAGATTTTAAGCCGCGAGGATTTGACGATCGACGGCGAAGTCGAAGGCACGGTCGAACTGCAGGAACATCGCCTGACGGTCGGCCCGAACGGCAAGGTGCTCGCGAGCATCAAGGCGCGTGAGATCATCGTGCTCGGCACGATTCACGGAAACGTCGAGACCACCGACAAGATCGACATCCGCAAGGATGCAAAGCTGGTGGGCGACATCAAGACGGCCCGCGTCGTCATCGAGGATGGCGCTTATTTCAAGGGCAATATCGATATCGTGCGCGCCGAGGTCCCTAAGCCGCAACCCGCGCCGAAGCCCCAGCCGGTAGCCTCCGCGCCCGCCACTCCCATTGCCGGAGTGCACAGCGTAGCCGCCGCAGGAGGCGGAGATACCAAGCGATAAGGTGGCCCGAGCTGGTCCGTCTCATTTGGAGCATCGTCACAGTCACGGGCTGGATCAATTCTGCGCGTCTCTGGAAGAACGCCCGGGCTTGTCGATTCTCGATCTCGCCGGAGCCAGCCAGTCGACCGTAACCTTCGTCACCGATTACGGGCATCGCCTGTATTCCGACGACTTTTTGCACCAACTGGACGCGTGCTTCAGCGACGGCGATTTTTACGACAATCAGACCAATCCGCGAAAAGTCGAAATGTTTCTCAAAACCGCGTTAACCTTCGACGACCAGTCGTTCGACGGCGCGCTGGTGTGGGATACGTTGCAGTTTCTTTCGGCGCCTCTGCTGCAAATCGTCGTCGAGCGTCTGCATCGCGTTCTGCGCCCCGGCTCCTGCATGCTGGCGTTTTTTCATTCGGAAGAAAAGATCGATACCATCCCGACCTATTCCTACCGCATCTCCGATCACAGCAACATCGTGCTGGTGGAGCGCGGACGGAGGCGGCCGGCGCAATTCTTCAACAATCGCAGCCTCGAAAAGCTGTTTCAGGATTTTCAGTCGGTGAAGTTCTTCCTCACGCGCGACCATCTGCGTGAAGTAATCGTACAGCGATAATTATGTCCCTTGAAGACGATTTCTTAGTCCAGCGCCAGAAGCGTACGGCGGAGATCGAAGCGCTCGGATTCCGCCCCTACGGCCAGCGCTTCGATTTCACCCACACTATCCCCGATATTCTGCGCGGCTATTCCGAGAAAACCGCGGAGCAGCTCGCGGATAAGCCGCAAGTGTGCATCGCCGGGCGCATCCAGACCATGCGCCGCATGGGTAAGGCCGGTTTTCTGCATCTGATGCAGACGGGCGAGAAGCTCCAGGTTTACATTCGCAAGGATGCGGTCGCGGAAACCGAATACCAGCTCTATGAGATTCTCGATACCGGAGACATCATCGGTGTGGAAGGCTATCTCTTCCGCACCCGCACAGGCGAGCTCAGCGTGCATGCCGAGAAGCTGACGTTTCTCTCGAAAATTCTGCTCACGCTGCCCGAAAAATTTCACGGCCTCGAAGATGTCGAGGTCCGCTACCGCCAGCGCTACCTCGATCTGATCGCGAATCCGGAATCGCAGAAAGTTTTCGTCACGCGCGCGAAAATCATTTCTTCGCTGCGCCGCCAGCTCGAACAGCGCGGCTTCATCGAAGTCGAAACGCCCATGATGCAGCCGCTCTACGGAGGCGCGGCCGCCCGCCCGTTCGTCACCCATCACAACGCGCTCGACATGGATTTATACCTCCGCATCGCGCCGGAGCTTTATCTGAAGCGCCTGATCGTCGGCGGCCTCGATCGCGTCTACGAAATCAATCGCAACTTTCGGAATGAGGGAATCTCGACGCATCACAACCCCGAATTCACGATGCTCGAGTTCTATCAGGCCTACACGGATTATCAAGGCCTGATGGATCTGACCGCGGAACTGCTGAAGCAGACCGCGATCGATGCGACGGGTTCGGCAGTAGTCGAGTATCAGGGGGAAACGCTCGATTTTTCCAACGTGCGCCGTATGTCGATGCAGGAAGCGGTCGGCGATGCGTCGTTAGAAGGTCATTCTCTAGTAGAGAAATTCGAGCGCGAGATTGAGGCCACGCTGATCCAGCCGACCATGATCTACGATTATCCGGTCGAAGTATCTCCCCTCTCGAAAAACAAAGCGAGCGACCCCGCATTCGTCGAGCGCTTCGAACTCTACGTCGCCGGCATGGAGATCGGCAACGCCTACACGGAGCTGAACGACCCGCAGGAACAGCGCCGCCGCTTCGAACTGCAAGGCCGCGACCGCGAAGCAGGCGACGAAGAAGCGCATCAAATGGACGAAGATTATCTAAGGGCCATGTCCTACGGCATGCCCCCCACGGGCGGCGAAGGCATCGGAGTCGATCGTCTGACGATGATTCTGACGAACTCGAAGTCGATTCGGGATGTGATTCTGTTTCCACTAATGAGACCAATCGGCAAAAAGGAGCCGGAATGACCTACAAAACCATTCTGGCTACTGGCTACTGGCTACTGGCTACTTCTTGTGTTTGAACTCTTCATCGCTCGCCGCTACTTACGCGCTAAACGCAAGCAGGTGGTGATCTCCGTCATCACATTCATTTCGGTGCTCGGAGTCGCGGCCGGAGTGATGGCGTTAGTGATCGCCCTCGCCCTCAATAACGGATTCAAGAACACGCTCGAACGAAATCTCCTTGGCGCGACCGCCCACGTCGCGATTCTCGAGAAGCAACAAGGCGAAGGAATTGAGAACTGGGAGCAACTCGCGGCGAAGCTGGCGAAGCTCCCGCACGTTATCAGCGCGACCCCGGGCCTCTACGAGAGCGCCTATATGAGCGGACCCGTGCAAGGCGACGGCGTCGAAATAAAAGGCGTCAAAATCGCTCCGGGGACCGCCCTTCCAGACGCACTGAAGCATCTGAAAGCCGGCTCGGTCGATGGTCTAACGGCCAACGACGACCTACCCGGCGTGGTGCTGGGCTCACGTCTGGCGCAGTCGATCGGCGCGGTGAACGGCAAACGGGTGCGCATTTTGATCACCGATATTCTGCCCTTCGGACCCGCGCCGAGATACGTGAACGTCCGCGTCGCCGGCATTTTCGAATTGGGCTTTTACGATATCGATAGCCATTGGGCCTACATGTCGCTTCCCGCAGAACAGAAACTGTTCACCCTCACCGACGTGGTCAGCAGCATCGACCTGATGCTTGACGATATCTATGCCGCGGACGTTGTGCAGCGCGCCGCCGAGCCTCTGATCGGACCGAAGCTGGCCGCCAGCACCTGGAAGGAACAGTATCATCAGATTCTCGGCGCGCTGAAGATGGAACGAATCGCGACCGCGATCACCATCGGCCTGATCCAGTTCGTCGCCGGGCTGAACATTCTGATCACTCTCGTCATGATGGTGATGGAAAAACATCGCGACATCTCGATTCTGATGTCGATGGGCGCGCGTGCCTCGCAGATCCGCAATATTTTCGTCTTCGAAGGCGCTCTCATTGGCGCTGCCGGAACCATCATCGGCCTGATCGCCGGCTACACTCTGTGTTACTTCCTCGATCATTACAAGCTGATCCCTCTCGATGAGCAGGTTTACGCGCTCCCGTTCGTTCCCTTCAACCCGCAAGCTTTCGATGGATTGTGGATCGCAGGCGCGGCCATGGCGGTGAGCCTGCTCGCGACGCTCTATCCCGCCCGTGCCGCCACCAGGATCGCGCCCGTGGAAGCGCTACGATACGAATAAGTGCCCAGACTGATCGAAGCCCCCACCCGCATTCCCGTTCCGCAGGGAAAAATTCTCGACGAGTACATCGGCCGCGTCAATTCCGGCGATTCGCACACCAGCATCGCCCATATGCGCAGCCCCGCCGGATGGTCCGAGCCCGGCCAGCGTCCCGACTTCGAGGAATTTACGCTGGTTCTCTCAGGAGAAATGATCGTCGAGCACGAAGCCGGAGCGACCCACGTGAAAGCTGGACAAGCAATTGTCGCGAAACCAGGAGAATGGGTCCGCTACAGCACTCCGCAAGGAGCCGAATACGTCGCCATCTGCCTCCCGGCGTTTTCGATCGACACCGTTCACAGGGATTCCTAAAATGAAACTACGCCTCCACGACGGATCGCTGCGGCTGCGCTTAAGCCAGTCGGAAATCGCGCGCTTGCACGAGACGGGCAAAGTGGAAGATACGGTAGTCTTCGCGCCCGGTAAGCAGCTTTTCTATGCGATAGAAACCGGCGCTGCCTCGGCGGTTAACGCGACGTTCGACGATGCCAACATCCGAGTCATCTTGCCCCAGTCGGTCGCCACAGATTGGATCGAAAGCGATCAAACCAGCATCGAGGCATCCACGGCTACGCTGAAGCTTCTGATTGAGAAAGATTTCCAGTGCCTGCACCGTCCGCCGGAGCCCGGCGAAGACTCGTTTCCCAATCCGCTCGCGAACAAATCGTAATTCAACGTAACAGATGTGGACGAAGCCAACTCCATATATCGAGAGGAACACGCTGCCATGACATTACCGATCCGCTGGTGGCTTCCGGCAATCGCTACTGCAATGATCTGCGCCGGCCAGACCGCCGTTACCGTGACCGCCGTCCAAAACGGTGCGAGCTTCACCGGCAGGATCACCCCCGGCGCATACGCCACCATCAAAGGGACCAACTTCACCACCGCGCCCTTGTCGGCGAACATCGTCCCCGTGCCCATTTTGCTGGGAGGCGTCACTGTAACCGTGGCCGGAATGCCTTGCCCGATTTACTACGTCAATCCAACGCAAATTAACTTTCTGCTGCCGTGGAATACGCCCATTGGACCGTATCCCTTGATCGTCACCGCCAATGGGCAGACGGTGGGACCGACCCTCATCACCATTGCCGCGGAGGCTCCGGGAATCTTTCAGTACGGAGCGAATCGCGCCGTCGCCCAGAATTTTAACGACAATTACAGTCTGAATAGCCCGACCGCTCCCGCCGCGGTGGGCTCGACACTTATCGTGTATGTCAATGGTATTGGAATGGTCACGAATACTCCCCCGGATGGCGTGAACACACCGTCCGCGCCGTTGCCGCAGGCGGTTTACATCAACTCCGCCACCATCGGCGGCGTCAACGCTCCGGTGACGTTTCTCGGTTTCACGCCCGGGTTCGTGAGCCTGGGGCAGGCGAACGTCACGATCCCTCCTCTCCCCACGGGAGACTATCCGCTGATCCTGACCGTGGCCGGCCTCCAAAGCACGTCGGCGCTTGTTTCCGTGAAAGGAAGCGCTTCCACGCTGCCCCTGTTCCTCAGTCCCCTCGGAACCTTAGCCGCGGCCACGTCGCCTGTCGTAGCGCCTTTGCAGGGCGCAATTCACCCGACCGCGAACGTCGTCGTCTCCGGCAACAACGCCTATCTGTGCGACGCCAATGGGATCGCAATCATCGACGTATCCACCCCGGCATCGCCCAAGTATCTTTCGAACTTCGGACAGTTTGACGTGATTGGAGCGGGCCAGGGATGCGCACTCTATCAAGGGGACTTGCTGGCGTCTACCACTGCTCTGCTGAATGTTTACAGCCTCGCGACGCCCACTCTGCCGCAGCGCATTGCGCAGAATCAGTTCTATTTCGGCAACACCTTTTTCTCGGGCACCACCGCCTATGTATCGACGCAAAGTTACACAAGCGACCCGAAATCCTTCCAAATCACCGCTCAAACGGGCGATTTTTATACCTACGACATGACCAACCCGGCCCTGCCGAAACTGGACGCGCAACTGGTGCAAAACTTCTTTCAGCAAGGCAGCGCCAATACCTCGCCTCGGGGCGGCTTGACGGTGTTCAATAATCAAACCGCTATCGTTCTCGGGACCTCAGCCACCAACGCGAACACCAATGGACAAGCGCTCTGGACCACGATCGACGTGACCAATCCGTCGAAGCCTGCGGTCCTCGGGCAAACGGTGATTCCCAGTGCCAGCATCGCCCAGAACCTCGCGATGCAGGGCACGCAGGCGTTAGTCGCGGGGAATACCGCGGGAGTCCAAAATCCTCTCCCAGTCGATCCCGCCACCGGCACCCCGGTGAATGCGTTCGCAGGGAAGTTCACGCTGCACCTGGTGGATTTCTCCAACCCATTCAGCCCAGCGATCCTGAGCACTCTCGTGACTCCTTATCAGGCATCGAGCGGCTATGCGATGGTCTCGCTTGGCAGTGGATTTTTCGCCATCACCATCGGACCTCCTTTGGCGGACCTGGATGCACCAACCACGCTGGCCATCGTAGACGCGCGGAATCCAGCGGGCCTCGTAGTTTATCCGGAATACGCAATCGACGGCCTGCAAGGGATGTCGCTATCGAACGGCAAGCTATACACGGTATCGAACGCGGGCTTGACAATTTACTCAGTGACGCTGCCGCAGTAAAGAGACGCGTCGCAGCTGTGGTGCAGGTTGGCAGCCCGCGGCGGATTGGCAATCCTCCTGCCCCTTACTTCGCCGCCGTGAACCGCGACCAATCCCGAACCTGCCCCGGCCTCCTGTCCGACCCCTGCACCGTGAACATCCACCCCGGATACTCCGGCGCAAGCTCGCTCACCTTATCGAGCTTCTCCAAATCAGAAGCCTCCAGCTTCACGTCGACCGCCGCCAGATTGTCCTTCAGTTGACCAGCCTTCTTCGCGCCGATGATCACGCTCGTAACGCTCGGCTGATGGAGCAGCCACGCCAGAGCGATCTGCGCCACGGTCGCCTGCGTCCTCGCCGCGATCTCCTGCATCGCCTCGATAATGTCGTACGTTTTCTCCAGATTCACCGGCGGGAATCCGAACTTGCTGCGCCGCGAATCTTCGTCCGACACTCCTCCCCGCGTAAACTTGCCCGACAAAAATCCCCCCGCGAGCGGACTCCAGACCAATAACCCGACCTTCTGATCTATCAGCATGGGCACGATTTCGCGCTCCAGCTCCCGACCCGCCAGCGAATAATACGCTTGCAGCGTGACGAATTTTTCCAGATGCTCGCGCGCCGAAATCCCCAGCGACTTCACGATCTGCCACGCGGCAAGATTGGAACAGCCAATATAACGGACTTTTCCCTGTCTAACCAGGTCCGTCAACGCGCTCAGCGTCTCTTCCATCGGCGTCAGTGGATCGAACCCGTGGATTTGATGCAGATCGATATAATCGGTGCCCAGACGCACCAAGCTCTCTTCGGTTCCGCGCAAAATATTCACGCGCGATAATCCTACATCGTTCGCGCCCTGCCCCATACGTCCGAAGACCTTCGACGCCACTACGACGTCTTTCCGCTTCGCGCCCAGCGCCTTCCCGAGCATAATCTCCGACTCGCCGTTCGAATACACATTCGCGGTATCGAAAAAATTGACGCCCGCGTCTAATGTTTGTCCGACCAATGCGTCCGCGCTCTCTTGCGTCAGTCCGCCGATCGCCGAATAAATGGTTCCGGCTCCGCCAAATGTCATCGTGCCGAAGCACAGCCGCGAAACAAAGGTTCCCGTATTGCCAAGCTGACTATAAAGCATATCCCCCTAGTTTACCGTCCAGACGCGATTGACACTTCGCTTCCAAGCCCTCTATCATGATGGTCTACGCTCACAAAGAGCTTTCTTGCTCGTCCTGAGTTATATATATGATCAAAGTCGAAGGGCTTACCAAGCGATACGCTCGCAATATCGCGGTCGACAACATTTCGTTTGAAGTGGAGAAGGGACAGATCGTCGGTTTTCTGGGACCCAATGGCGCCGGAAAAACCACGACCATGCGCGTGCTCACCTGCTTCATGCCGCCCACCTCCGGGTCGGCCAGTGTCGCCGGTTTTGACGTGCAGCAGAGTCCCATGGAGGTGAAACGGCGCATCGGCTATCTGCCGGAAACGCCACCTCTCTACCCGGACATGGAGGTCGCCGAGTATCTCGATTTCGTCGGCCGCATCAAAGGCATCCCCACCGCGGACCTGCCGAAGCGCATCAACGACGTGGCCGAGAAATGCGCCATCGGCGACGTCAAGAAGAAGCTGCTCGGCAAGTTATCGAAAGGCTACCGGCAGCGCGTCGGACTCGCGCAGGCGATTCTTCACAATCCCGACGTGCTCATCCTCGACGAACCCACTTCGGGCCTCGATCCTCACCAGATTATCGAAACGCGCGACCTGATTAAAGGCCTCGCCGGCGACCACACGATTATTCTTTCGACGCACATCCTGCCGGAGGTCGAGCAGATCTGCGGAAAAGTTATCATCATCGCGAAGGGCAAGTTGGTCGCGACGGATTCCGTCGAAAACCTCACCAGCCGCCTCCGCGGATCGGAAACCGTCGCCATCGAAGTGATCCCTCAGGACGGTTCCGCACCACCCGCCAACGTGCAATCGCGCCTCGAACAAGTCGCCGGCGTCAGCCGCGTGATTCACAAGGAATCGAAAGACGGCCGCCTGCACTTCACAGTCGAGAGCCTGGAAGGCCGTCACATCCGCCCCGGCCTGGCCCGCGCCGTCATCGAATCCGGCTGGAATCTGAATGAGCTGCACGGCATGGCGCTCAGCCTCGAAGAAATCTTCCTGGAGCTGACAGCATCCCATAAACCGGAGGCTGCGGAAGCTCTCAAGGAAGCAGCCGCAGAAGCCCCAGCCGAGCCCTCTGCCGAGGAAGAATCCAAATGAACACCTTCACCATCTGCAACAAAGAGATGCAAAGTTATTTCCGCTCCCCGATCGCCTACACCGTCATCGCACTGTGGGCTCTGGTCGGAGGCTTCTTCTTTTATTTCGGCCTGTCCTTCTTCGTCCAGCGCAGCATGGAAAGCGCCATGCAGGGACAAGCCTTCCCCATGGACATCAATGAGTGGATCGTCCGTCCTCTGCTCTCGAACGTCAACGTGGTGGCGCTCTTCCTGATCCCCATGATCACCATGCGCCTCTTCGCGGAGGAAAAGCGCAGCGGCACCATCGAACTGCTGATGACTTCGCCCATTAACGACATCGAAATCGTGCTCGGAAAATGGCTGGCCGCGGTCGGTCTTTACTCCATCATGCTGGGCGTTTCCGTACTGCACATGGCCATCCTGTTCCGCTACGGGCAGCCCGATTGGAGGCCTCTCGCAGTCGGATATCTTGGACTGCTGCTGCAAGGCGCATGCCTGCTTTCGATCGGCACTTTCATTTCGACGTGCACCAGTAACCAGATTGTCGCCGGCGCCATCGGCTTCGCGGTTTCACTGCTTCTCTTCGTGTTGAACTGGGTTTCCGAGTTCGGCAGCTCCGTCACCGATCGCGTCATCGGATATCTTTCCGTGCAGGCGCACTTCGAATCCTTCTCGAAGGGCGTCCTTGATTCCAAGGACATCGTCTTTTACGTCACCATGATCATTTTGGGCTTGTTCCTAACCTCACGTTCGCTCGAATCCGTCCGGTGGAGGGCATAATGGCGGCCAATAGCAATCGCCGAACCTCCGCCCTCACGCAGGGCTTGCTGTACACCATCATCGTCATTGCGATCCTGGCGATGATCAATTTCTTCGCCAACCGCTACAACAAGAGTTACGATTCCACATCGGCGAAGAAGTTCACGCTCTCGGACCAGACCATCAAGATCGCGAAAAATCTCCAGCAGCCGTTGACCATCACCTACTGGGATCAGCCCACCAAGTTCAAGGCCGCGGGAGATCTGCTCGACCGCTACAAAAATCTCTCCCCGAAAATCGACGTGCAGTTTATGGATGCCGATAAGAAGCGCACCATGGCCATCGCCGCCGGCGTGAAGAACCTCGGCACCATCTTCGTCGATTACGGCGGCAAACATCAGGAAGCGAAAAGCGTCACCGAAGAGGAAGTTACCGGAGCCATCGTGCGCGCCATGAAGGGCGGCGAACGCCTCGCCTGCTTCGTTTTGGGCTCGGGCGAGCATTCCATCGACGACACCGGCCGGAGCGGCTATTCGAACGCGAAGGACCTGCTCGAAAAGAACAACTATAAGACGCGGACCCTCAAGATGCTCGAAAAAACCGAGATCCCGAAGGACTGCACCATCGTCACCGTCGCCGGTCCCAAGCGCGACTACATTCAGCCCGAGGTCGATGCGCTCAAGGCTTACGTCGAAGGCGGCGGACACGCCGTGTTCATGCTCGATCCTCCTCTGAAGTTCGCTAAGGATGAGACCGACGAAAATGCCGCGCTGATTGCGGTGCTCGCAAGTTGGGGCGTCACCGTCGAAAAGGATCTGGTGCTCGATACCAGCGGCGTCGGGCAGATCTTCGGACTCGGTCCCGAATTCCCTCTAGTGACGTCCTATGAGTCGCACGCCATCGTGAGCACCATGAAGGAAACGCCTACAGGGTTTCCGATTGCACGCTCGCTCGATGTGAAGAATGGCGATCATACAACGGTCGAAAAGCTCTTCTCGACCACGGATAACAGCTTCGCGACGATGAATCTCGCATCGCCGGAGATCAAGCAGTCCCCGACCGATAAGAAAGGTCCGCTAGTGTTGGGCGCGGCCGGTACTTACAACTCGAGCGGTGACGCCAAAGGCCGTTTCGTCGTCATCGGATCCTCAGGCTGGTGCATGAACGGGTTCCTGCGCTTCAACGGCAACCGCGACCTGTTTCTGAACATCTACAACTGGGAGAGTTCGGATGAAGACCTCATCTCGATTCGCCCCAAAGAACCGGAAGACCGCCGCCTGAACATGAATGCACGCCAGGTATCGATGGTGTTCTACGCCACCGTGATCCTGATCCCAATGTTCATCATTCTGGCCGGAGTCAGCGTATGGTGGAAGCGCCGCGCATCGTGATTACCGCCGGAGGTGCTTCGCCGGTAACGATCCAAACCGGGGGACTGACCACCTTTTTCGCCCCGCACTCTGCGGATAATAGAAGACCTTCGTGGCGAAAAAGGCTGTCTGTCCCCGGCCCTGCCACAGATTGGTGTCGCAGATCTCTTTTAGGACATCCCCAATGAAGCCCAGCCGTCTCATCATCGCCGCCGTCCTACTAGCGGGACTCGCAGGCGCCCTCTACTGGTCCAACAAAAACGAAGAGGAAAAAGCGAAGAAGCCCCCCGAGGATAAAACTCCAAAAATCCTGGCGCTGAAGGAAGCTGACATCGTCGGTGTCGAAATCAAAAAACGCTCCGGCGCCGACACTGTTCTTTCGAAGAACGATTCCAGCGTCTGGTCGATCGCCGCGCCCAAGCCTTTCGCCGCGGATCAGTCCGCCGTAGGGAGTATCGTCACCTCCACTGGAAACCTGTTAGCGGACCGCGTGATCGATGACAATGTCACGGATCTGGCTTCCTACGGCCTCGCCCCCGCCGCCCTGGAGGTCATCCTCAAGATGAAGGACGGCAAGACCAAGACTCTTCTCATTGGCGACTCGAATCCGGCGGGCAACGCCGTCTACGCCAAGGTCGGCGACGACCCGCATCTCTACACCATGGCGTCGTCTTCCAAAACCTCGTTCGATAAGGAGTCGAAGGATCTGCGCGACAAACGCCTGCTCACTTTCGATCAAGACAAAACCACGCGCGTCGAGCTCAACGCCAAGAAGGAATCGATCGAGTTCGGCCGCATCAATCAAACCGATTGGCAGATTTTGAAGCCCAAGCCCCTGCGCGCCGACGGTTTCGCCGTGGAAGAACTGGTCCGCAAATTGAAAGAAGCGAACATGGACCTGAGCGTCAGTGAAGAGGATGCCAAGAAAGCAGCAGCCTCCTTCGCGTCCGCGACGCCCGTAGCCACCGTGAAGGTAACCGACCCGGGCGGCATGCAAACCCTCGAAGTTCGTAAAGTTAAGGACGATTATTACGCCAAGTCGAGCGTAGTCGAAGGCGTCCACAAAGTCGCGAAGGACCTGGGAACAGGCGTCGACAAAGGGCTCGACGACTTCCGCAATAAGAAGGTGTTCGACTTCGGCTTCAGCGATCCCACCAGAATCGATTTTAAGGACGGCCCCCGCAGCGCGTCCTATCAGAAGACCGGCGACAAGTGGACATCCAACAGCAAGACGATGGATTCCACCAGCATCCAGGCGCTAGTCGACAAGCTGCGCGAACTCGCCGCGGCGAAGTTCGTCGATACCGGCTTCGGCGTAGCGCAAGTCGAGATCGCCGTCATATCCAACGACGGCAAGCGCACCGAACGAGTCCTGATCGCACCCGGAACAGCCGGAAAATTCATCGCCAAGCGCGAAGGCGAAGCCGCCATGTACGAAATCGAAGGCAACACCATCGCCGAATTGCGCGGCGTAGCACTGGACGTGAAAGAAGATACGTCGAAGCCCGACAAGAAGAAGTAACTTGCCCCTAGGCCTCTCCACCGACCTCTACCAGCTCACGATGGCAGCGGGCTATTTCGAGGCCGGCAAACTCGAAGAGCGCGCGACCTTTGAGCTGTTCGTCCGCCGCCTGCCGCACAATCGAAATTTCGTGCTCGCCGCAGGACTAGCGCAAGCCGTCGAGTATCTCGAAAACCTCCGCTACACGAAAGAAGAGATCGACTACCTCCGCACCTTGCCTCAGTTCGCGCACACCAGCCCCGCCTTTTTCGACTACCTCGCAGAACTTCGCTTCACAGGCGACCTGTTCGCCGTCCCCGAAGGTACGCCTCTTTTCCCCAACGAACCGTTCCTGACCCTGCGCGCTCCGCTGGTCGAAGCGCAGATCCCGGAAACGTATCTTCTCGCCACCATCGGCTTTCAATCGATGATCGCGACCAAAGCCGCGCGCGTCGTCAAAGCCGCGCTGGGCCGCAGCGTGGTCGAATTCGGCACCCGCCGCGCCCATTCGCCCGAAGCCGGCGTCTACGCGGGCCGCGCATCCTATATCGGCGGCTGCGGAGGAACCAGCAACACCGAAGCCGGCATGCGCTTCGGCGTCCCCGTATTCGGAACCGCCGCGCATTCCTGGGTCATGTCGTTTTCAAGCGAGCGCCAAGCCTTCGAGCAACTGCAAAAACTCCTGGGCGAGAGCACCGTTTATCTGATCGATAGCTACGATACGCTGGAAGGCGCGCGCCGCGCCGCCGAGTTGGGCCGTCCTTTGTGGGGCGTCCGTCTCGATAGCGGCAATATGGTCACGTTAGCGCCCGCCGTACGAAAAATTCTTGACGATGCGGGTTTACGCGAAACGAAAATCATGGCCACCGGCGATCTGAACGAATATAAAATTCACGAGCTAGTCGCCGCCCGCGCCCCCATCGACGTATTCGGCGTCGGCACGGAACTCTCGACATCTGCCGATGCGCCGACGCTCGGCGTCGTCTACAAAATGGTCGAGCTCGAAGATTCCGGCAACCGCCGCTATACCGCGAAACTCAGCGAAGACAAGCACACTCTGCCGGGCTCGAAACAAATCTTCCGGTATCGAACCCACGACGTGCTGGCCCGTTCGAGCGAATGCCTTAATGCACCCGAAACGCTCCTCCGTCCCGTCATGCTAGGCGGGCAGTTAATCGAGCCTCTGCCCACCGCCGATGAGGCGCGGAATCACGCCGCGGAATGCCTCTCGCGGCTCCCGGCTTCGTGCCAAAGTTTATTTGAGCGCCCCGAAGCATGGCGCGTCGATTTGAGCCCCGAGCTCGAAGCCCTGTACGAAAACGTGCGGAAAGGAATCGCGAAATGAAGGCGGCTGTTTCCAAGGTGGTTTTCTTCGACATCGATACTCAGATCGACTTTTTATTTCCCGCCGGCGCATTGTACGCTCCGGGAGCCGAGAAGATCCTCGGGACTGTCGCAACGCTCAATCATTACGCGGCCAAGCATGGGATTCCCGTGATCTCGACCATGGACGCGCACAGCGAAAACGACCCTGAATTCCGCGATTGGCCGCCGCACTGCGTCGTGGATACGGTGGGCCAGCAAAAACCGGCGTCGACACTGCTCGAAAAGCGCCTAATTGTCCCTAATTCGCCATGTGCGCTTAATTTGACCTTAATTGACCAAATATTGCTCGAGAAGCAGACTTTTAGCGCCTTATCTAACCTTAATTTCGCCTATTTGCTCGATCGTTTCGCCGCCGAGCGCTACGTTGTTTATGGCGTCGTGACCGAAGTATGCGTAAAATTCGCCGCCTTCGGACTGCTCGAAACCGGCAAGCGAGTAGAAATCGTCACCGATGCAATTTGCGCGTTAAACGACGAAAACGGCGCAACCACGCTGGCCGATTTCAAAGCCGCCGGAGGTTATCTGACCCACGCGGGCATCACGTACGCGTAGAACACCACCACAAGGCCGGTCATGCAGGCGAGGAAGATGCTGTGCCGCAGGGTGAATCGGAATAATTTAGCCTCTTCGCTTTGAGGCATCCCCGTCGCAGCCGCGGCTACGCAGATGCTTTGCAGGCTGATCATTTTTCCCATTACTCCGCCGCTTGAATTCGACGCGGCCATCAATGCGGGATTCAATCCCAAATGGTTCGCCGTCACCACCTGCAAATTTCCAAACAGTGCGTTGGATGACGTGTCGCTGCCTGTCAGAAATACTCCGAGCCAGCCGAGCAATGCGCTGAAAAACGGAAACATCGCGCCGGTCGCCGAGAACGCGAGTCCCAGCGTTGCCGTCTCGCCTGAATAGTTCATGAGAAACGCCAGCGCCAGCACGGAGGAGATCGTCAACAGAGGCAGAAGAAGCTGACGCGCCGTGCTCGCGGTCATTGCGGCGAGTCGTCGTGGCGATACGCGCAGCACCACCGCCGATGCGAATACCGCGAACAGACAGGAGGTCCCCGAGGCCGCCAGCCAATTGAATGCGTAGGTGGCTGCGTAGGGAGACGCTTTCGCCGTCACCGGAGGCATCCGCGTGATCATGTTGTGCAGTCCCGGCCATTGAAATGTGATGGTCGCTCGGTTGACCCACGCTTTTACCGGCAGTGCGTCGAGTCCCCAAAGCAAGACGAAAAAAACCAGCAGCGCATAAGGCGACCATGCGAGCAGCACTTCACCGGCTGGCCGCCCATGCGGCTTCGCCAACTCCGCGCCTTTCGGTTTCCAGAATTGCAGTAACAGCACCAACGATCCCATCGCCGCGATCGACCCGAGAATGTCGGTCAAATGTGGGCCGAGATAGCTCGAAACCAGGAACTGCGCGCCTGCGAATGCAATCCCGCACACCGCCGCCGCCGGAGCGACCGCGCGTAATGCACCGAACCCTCCCATCACCAGCACCAGATACGCGGGAACGAATAACGATACCGGCGCGCAGATGCGTCCGACGTTCGCCGATAGAGGTCCGAGCGGCAATCCCGTCACGGTCGCGAGCATGATGAGAGGCGTCCCGATGGACCCGAACGCCACGGGCGAGGTATTCGCCAGCAAGCAGAGGCTGGCCGCGAAGAAGGGCCGGAACCCAAGCCCCGCGAGCATCGCCGCCGCGACGGCTACCGGCGTTCCGAATCCTGCGGCGCCTTCGATAAATGCGCCGAACGCGAAGGCGATCAGCAGAGCTTGCAAGCGCTGGTCGCTGGTGAGGCTGCCGATTGAATCCTTAATGATTTCGAATTTGCCAGTCTCGACTGTCAAGCGGTAGAGCAGGAGCGCCGTGAACACGATCCAGCCGATCGGCAGGATTCCATAAGCGGCTCCGTAAGCGCAGGCGCTCGCGAGCAGCGGGAGGGGCATGCGATAGACCAGCAACGCAACCGCGGCAGCGATGCCGAGCCCGGAGATCGCCGCGATCCACGCGGGCTTGCGAAAGACTCCGAGCAGAAGCAGCACCACAAATACGGGTAGTGCCGCGACGAGTGCGGAAAGAGGCAGATTGTCAGAGACGGGAGTATAAGTTTGCGGCCACATGGCGGAGTCATTCATCATACTGAAGTTCGTCGGCAGGGCGCTGGGCGGCGACA
This sequence comes from Bryobacterales bacterium, assembly GCA_003170295.1. Taxonomy (GTDB): domain Bacteria; phylum Acidobacteriota; class Terriglobia; order Bryobacterales; family Bryobacteraceae; genus Palsa-187. The sequence continues at coordinate 110,494 of PNAJ01000077.1, forward strand.
CGAATGTCGACGCGGCACGCCTGGAGGCGCGCGCCACAAAGCCTCATAATAGATGAAGATGGAAATTCCTAGACTTCGATCCGAAGAGGAGGTGCGGAAGTTCTGGGCTAAGAGCGACTCCACCGAATTCATCGACTGGCAGTCCGGCCAAAAGCGCCGTTTCCCGAAGCTGAAGCCATCGCTGCGCACGATTTCTCTGCGCCTACCCGTGTCGATGATCGAGGATTTGAAGATCCTGGCGAATAAGCGGGACGTTCCCTACCAATCTCTGCTGAAGGTGTTCCTTGCAGAGCGATTGGAAAAGGAACGTCGGCCCTAAGCCGCGGACTGTTTGGTTCGCTCACGAAAAACTCGTCCCGCTTTCTCATCTGCTGAAAATGCGCTGAAAGTGGCTAATCTCACCAAGGGGACGGAGCCGTGTGTCCCTCGTGTTTGCAACTGGTAGTTGCTGTATGTTGCAAGGCTCGTTTTCGGGATTCGCGAAGGAGTCAATTCAGGCTGTCCCCTTCGACCGTCCCCTTCGACCCCTTCGACCCGCGGACTGTTTGGTTCGCTCACGAAAACTCGTCTGTCCCGTTTCCCCCCCGTTTTCCCCATGGCTGCCAAAGTTGCCAAGAGCTTACAGGAACTCAGAGGAAGGGGTTTTGCTGTCCCGGGTTTGTCCCGGGTTTGTCTTGACGCTGTGGTTTTGGTACATGTACCAGGGTCATTTTATCATCAGGGGATGCCCCGTCATTGGAACCGGGACGCATTTCTATCAGCCGTTCGCATCGAGTTCCTTTGACGCCGCTTGGCAGGCGATACAGGATCATGAGCGCATTCTCAAGATGACGTTAGCCGATGACGTGATCGTGCATGTTGTGGTCGATGGGAAAAATTCGCTGCTGTTCGGATTCGAGGAACGCAACGCACAGCAGCCGAATTTCCCTCATCGAGTCGGACAGGTCCGATGTAAAATGGGATGAGGTCCGATCAAAAATATGGGAATGCCCCCACCACCGAAGACCGTAGGCGAGGCCAAGATGTCCCTACAACTGTTCATCGAAAAGGCCCAAGTTCTGCGTGAGAGCACTTTTTACGAGCAGGTGTACATTGACGATCACGGCATGACTATGAACTTTTCGTCTGCGGGACTCAGCGTAGAAAAGAGGGGTGCCACCGAGGACGCTACTTTGGCTGTTGCTGCTACGATTCGGTTCTTCGTTCAGTCGCAAGATGGCATCTCGTTTAAGCAGATGGGTTCACTTTATCAGCGGTTGCCAATAACTTCCTACGCCAAGGAACAGGCGAGCCGTGCGTGTGCTCATGTGGGCGACTTTTTTTCCTACAGAGCACAGGTTACAAAGCAAGACGAAGAGTGGACGAACGAGGGGGTCTTCGATCTTTTCATGTACGGACATCTAGTTCACACTAACGACTCTCATTACCCTGTTTACAAAGCCGTCGTGAGGGATTCACCCTTTCGAGCGATGTTAGAAACGTTTTTTGAAGAGATCATAGCCAAACTGATGAACGATATTTTTTGGCTTCGGGACGCAAACAAGAGAATGCTTGTTCAACTCGAATCAATCCCCGATACCACGGTGCTGCCCTAATCACGGTTTATACGGGTTCGTTGCGCTTGGCTGCTGCGCTTGTCTCTCGACAGCATCCTTAGACAAAAAGATGATTGCAAGCAGCTTGCCTTGCTTGTCGAACTCGGAACTTTCAAATGCAACAACCTCTGTGCCGTCCGGCATGTTCCAGAACACCGACGTGGTTTCCCATTGTGCTCCAAAACCATTGTGGTACGGATTTGTCTTAACGTTCGACGGCTTGCCAAGGGTTTGCACCAGGAAGTCAACCTCTTCCTTATAGGACAGAACACGGTCCTGTTGTCGTTGAGCGAAGTAGTTTGGTGTGATATGAACTTCCGAGAGTCTGCCACCAGCAAACCGCCAATCATATTCCCTGTTGTTGGCAATCGTCAGGATCTTGTCTTTGGTGGCAAACGTACTGTGCCACTGTTGACCGAACGCGTAGTCAACCACTTTCCCACCAGCAAACCGCCAACCGACTTTCTGTCCGGTGTCGCTTGTGGTGAAGAACTCACCAGCGCCTTTGTTTTGGATCGCAGTGAGCCTTTTGCAGACTGCCTTGTAGTCCGCTGTCGTGTCGTTGCGGCTGTGCTTCGCACAGATGTCGTTCAAATCTAGCTGATTGAGGTTCAGCCAATCGGAAACGGATTCGTCCAACTGATGCGGCGAGATTTGTTGTTCGGACCACACCTGAAGCGTCTCGTTGATTTGGTGCTTGCCTATGTGGGTCGGTGGGACCTGACCAAACATCAGGACGGTGGAAACCAATAGCAGCGAAGGAATGGAGTGTAGTGTCATGCTGATTATTCGATTCGGGTCTAGTGACGGCCAAAATGTAGAATTGGAAATATAGTCCGGTAAAGCATCGTATCACGGGGAAAGGGGACAGACGCATTTTTCTGCGGCTTCTGCTCTCTTGCGTTATTGGGAAATGCGTCTGTCTTGTTTTCCCATCCCTTTTCGCCCGTATAGGCTTATCGCGCGGACAATCTCGTGATGTTGCGTCGGGAGTACCGCTCCCTGTGGTCGCGGCTCGTCGGCGACGTCGATGAGGGTGCGGCGCTCGTTTCGCATTGAATTTTAGCGTCTATCCACATGCTGACGCATGGCGGTTCAGGGGACACCTTTCCCCGTTTCCCACCGTTTGGAGCAGGAATGCCGTTTCTAGTACTGGGTGGCGCGAGCTTTAGCTTGCAGCATCGGCTTTAGCCGATGTCCGACCCGATGAAAACGCCGGCTGAAGCCGACGCTGCAAGCTAAAGCTCGCGCCACCCAGCCCAGCTGAATTTATGCAATGCGGACTGGGTTACAGTAGAGAACATGTCGCTTGGGCTCATTGACTATGTAGTCTTGGCTCTTTACTTCGTTTTCGTGCTCGGTATCGGATTCCTGATGCGGCGCAAGGTCGAGACCAGTGCGGATTTCTTGACCTCGCACCGCTCGGTTCCGGTGTGGATCACCAGTCTCGCGTTCATCGCGGCGAATCTCGGAGCGCAGGAAGTCGTCGGGATGTGCGCGTCGGGCGCTAAGTATGGATGGATGACGGCGCACTTTTACTGGGTGGGAGCGGTGCCCGCGATGTTGTTCATCGGCGTCTTCATGATGCCGTTTTATTACGGCAGCAAAGCGCGCAGCGTGCCGGAATATTTGAAGCTGCGGTTCGATGAGAAGACGCGGGCTCTCAATGCCGCCTCGTTCGCGGTGATGACGGTTTTCTCGTCGGGCATTTCGATGTACGCGCTGGGGAAATTGTTCCAACTTGTGCTGGGTTGGGACTTCACGGCTAGCGTGATGCTCTCCGCGGCAATCGTTCTGGTCTACACCTTCCTTGGCGGGCTGACCAGCGCGATTTACAACGAAGTTCTGCAATTTTTCCTGATCGTGATTGGCTTCGCGCCGCTCTCGATTCTCGCGGTGATGAAGGCCGGCGGATGGAGCGGGTTGCAAGCGCGTTTGGCCCCACAAATGACGCACATGTGGCGCTATCTGGACAAACCGTCGGAAAATTCGATGGGCGTGGAAGTGTTCGGGATGGTGGCGGGGCTGGGATTCGTCCTCTCGTTCGGATACTGGTGCACGGATTTTCTGGTGGTGCAGCGCGCGATGGCGGCCGATTCGATGTCGGCGGCGCGGCGTACTCCGCTGATTGCCGCGTTTCCGAAAATGATCATGCCGTTCATCGTGATTCTGCCGGGCCTCGCGGCGCTGGCGCTCGGCGAGATGAACTCGGGGTATGCGTTTCCTCTGAAAGAGGGTGGGGGACCGGACTACGATCTGGCGTTAACCACTTTAATGGCGAAGTTTTATCCGTCGGGGATGCTGGGCGTGGGCCTGACCGCGCTGATGGCGTCGTTCATGAGCGGGATGGCCGGAAACGTGACGGCGTTCAACACCGTTTTTACTTACGACTTGTATCAGGGCTACATTCGACGCGGAGCGCCGGATTCGCATTATCTGAAAGTGGCTCGGCTGACGACGATCGGTGGCGTGGCGCTGTCCATCGCGACGGCGTACCTGGCGAGGCTGTTTAACAACATCATGGATCTGTTGCAACTGGTGTTTTCATTCGTGAACGCGCCTTTGTTCGCGACATTTTTGCTGGGAATGTTCTGGAAGCGGACGACGGGGCATGGAGCGTTCACGGGGTTGCTGGCGGGAACGACCGCCGCGGCGGTGACGCACGGATTGACGGTGGCGGAAGGAAAGGGCGGCTGGATCTCGGTCGTGCACACGTTCCCTTCGACCATGGCGCAGAACTTCTGGATGGCGATTTTCGCGTGGTCCACGTGTTTCGTGGTGACGATCCTGGTAAGCCTGATGACGCCCGCGCGGCCGGAGTCGGAACTGCGCGGCCTGGTGTATGGATTGACGGATGTTCCCAGCGACGCGGGTGAGCCCTGGTATCGGCGACCTTTGGTGCTGGCCGCGATTGTGTGCGTGGCGCTGGTGGTCCTGAACGTGATGTTCTGGTAATGAACTATGAATGACCTGCGAATTCCGATCGCTTTATTTTTCGGCATCACCGGCATGATTTTACTGACGGTGACGGGCAACCATGCGCCACTCACGGACGCGCCCGTGAACCTCCACGTGGGAGTCTCGATGGTGCTGTTCGGAGGAGTGATGGCTTGGCTCGCGCGGCGGCGATCGTAGAGAAATTTCGCGCGCGGTACCCAGCGTCCGGAATGCCGCGCGTGTGGCGTGCGCCGGGTCGCGTTAACTTGATCGGCGAGCACACGGATTATAACCTCGGGCTGGTGCTGCCGATGGCGATCGATTTGGCGTGCTGGATCGCGGCGGCATCGTCGGATGACGGTTGGCTGCGGGTGTATTCCGAACAGCTCGGCTCCGGATCACAATGGCGGGTCGAAGATGTTCCGAATGCGTCGCCGATTGGCGATTGGACGGATCGGGTGGCCGGCGTCGCGTGGGAATTATCGCGGCGAGGCGTCGAGCTCGGTGGGGTGAACCTGCTGATCGATTCCGAGGTTCCGGTGGGCGGCGGATTGAGCTCGTCGGCGGCGCTGGGAGTGTCGCTGGCTCTGGCGCTGGGCGGGCTCCGCGAACCCCTGGAAACGGCAAAACTGGCGCGGGCGGCGGAGACGGATTTCGTCGGCGTGCCTTGCGGGATCATGGACCAGTTCATTTCCGCGAGTGGGCAGGAGGGGGCGGCGATGCTGCTCGATTGCCGGTCGCTCGAATGGCGGACTGTGAAGCTGCCGGAGGATGTGGCGATTGTCGCCGCCAATTCCATGGTGAAGCATCAATTGGGCGATTCGGCGTACCGGACCCGGGTCGAGGAGTGCGCGAAGGCTGCGAAACGGATTGGTGTCAGCAGTTTACGGGACGCGGAGGCGAGCAAGTTGGGTAGGCTGGACGGTACTTCGTTGAAGCGCGCCCGTCATGTTGTCACCGAAAATGCCCGGGTGGAGAGGTTCGTTTCGGCTGCGGCAACCGGCGACGGGGTCGAGATGGGGCGGGTCGTGACCGAATCCCATGTCAGTTTGCGGGACGATTACCAGGTGAGCTGCGTGGAGCTGGATTTCCTGGTGGATGCGGCGTTGCGGGTGGAAGGAGTGTTCGGGGCGCGGATGATCGGGGGAGGGTTTGGGGGCTCGACCGTCAATTTAGTGCGTCCAGGGGCGGTGGAGGCGCTGAAAGGGACCTTGGCGAAGGAATATCGAAAATTCCACGGGTCGGAGCCGGAAATTCACGTTTGCGTGGCTTCGGCGGGCGCTTCTGAAATAATTATTTGAGAATTTTCGCACTCCAAAGATACTCATACATCAGATCCTCCGAACCGTGTGCTAAGCGTTCCACCTGACCGCTCGGGTGGAACGCTTATGTCACTCAGCACCCAAATGACGTACCTTTAGGTGTGCGCGTTAAAGAGCTAGCGGCGTGGCTGAAGTCGAGTTTTGAGGGCGACGGCGACCGGGAAATCCGCAGAGTAGCGCCACTTGAGGACGCAGGACCGGAAGATTTGTCCTTCGCTACGCGTGGCCGCGCGCTGAAACAAGCCGGAGCATCGCGGGCGGGCTGTCTGCTGGTCCCAACCGACTACGCGAACGATTCCGGGCGGACCATCATCCGCACTGCCGATCCGCGAGCTGCTGCGGCACGGGCGATCCTGAAAATCTATCCGCGCATCGACCCACCGCCGGGCATCCATCCAACGGCCGTCCTTGGTCCAGGCACGATCATCGGGTACGGCGCGTCCATTGGGCCCATGGCGACCATCGGCGTGGGCGTCAAGGTGGGCTCCGGGAGCGTGATCGGCGCGGGCTGCGTGATCGGCGACCACGTGCATATCGGCGCGAGTTGCACGATTCATCCCAGGGTGATGATTTATAGCGAGGTGGTGCTGGGTGACGAGGTGGTGCTGCATTCCGGCTGCGTGATCGGCGCGGATGGCTTCGGATTCGTGCTGACTGACGGCATCTACGAGAAGTTTCCGCAAGTCGGGCGGGTCGAGATTGGAAACCGAGTGGAGATCGGCGCGAATTCCTGCGTCGACCGCGCGGCGTTGGGCGTCACTTCGATCGGCGACGGAACCAAGATCGATAACCTGGTGCACGTCGGCCACAATTGCAGGATTGGCAGGCACGTGGTGATCGCGGCGCAGACCGGATTTTCAGGCGGCGTGATTGTCGAGGATTACGCGGTGATCGGCGGACAGGTGGGCATTGGCGATAAGGCGCGCATCGAATCGCGAGCGGTGCTCGGGTCCGGCAGCGGAGTGCTGACGTCGAAGATCGTGCGAGCGGGACAGGTCGTCTGGGGCACGCCGGCAAGGCCGCTGAAAGAGTGTCTGGAGCAGATGGCGGTGCTTTCGAGGATGGCGAAGAAGAAGAAGCCAGTAGCCAGTAGCCAGTAGCCAGTAGCCAGAATGAGAAATTGAGAGCGTTGGTTTCTCCATTTGTTGTGACTCTGGCACGGACTTTTCGCGATCTTTTGATCTGGCAGAAAGCGCATCAGTTTGTGCTGCGCGTGATCAGGTGACGAAATGTTTCCCTCCCGATGAACGCTACGGCCTGACGAGTCAATTGCGCCGCGCGGCGGTTTCCGTTCCTGCAAATATCGCTGAAGGTTTTGTGAAGCGGGGCACCGCCGACAAGCTCCGTTATCTTAACATTGCCCAGGGATCGCTTGAAGAGAGTCGATACTATTTAATCCTCGCATCGGATCTCGGCCTCGCGCACCTCGCTGAGATTGAAAAACTGGCGGACGAATGCAGCCGAATGATTGAGTCGTACGCGCAAACGATGCGACGCTGAGCCGCCTATTCTGGCTTCTGGCTTCTGGCTTCTGGCTTCTGGCTACTGTTTTTCCACTCCATCGTCTGCACCACGCTCAAGCGGGCTTGCGGATAGACGGTCAGGCGGAAGCGCACGGACCCGGATGAGTTCTCTAAAAGAATGCTCCCGTTGCGGAGCTGCGCCACATCCAGTGCCACCGGCCTGATGCGGCCTCCGTCCTCAATCTCGAGCACGCCTCTCTCCGCGGCTTTTACGGCCGCTGCATCCCGGTTCCACTTCACGCTGAGGTTGTCGCCTTCCTTGGTCACGGTCAGGCCTAACGAGAAATCCGAGGTTCCGCTCCCGGCTGCCTTGGTTCCCATCGTAAGCGCGGCTTGAAACCCTAGCACGAGGCCCAGCAACAAGAACACGAACGACATCGGAATCCACACCCATCCGCTGCGCGCTCGCGACTTCGACGGCGTCGTGTAAGCGTAGGCAGGCTCCGGCGCGGCGGAAACGAGGTCCGGGATCTCTTCTTGTACGACGCTTCGAACCTCGCGGCGGCGCGGGACGCGCTCCAACATCGACCGCCGCGGAGGAGCTTCCTCCCCGGTCAATTCGCGCCGGCGGAATGGAAATTCGAGCGGCGCCGCGGATTGAAACAGGCCATCTTCGCGAAAGAAGAAGCTGGCGACGCTGACTCTGGTCGCGAACGGCTTCACCAGAAGTGCGACGTGCGAAGGCGACGGGAAATAATGTTCCATCAACTCGATATCTTCGAGCGCCAGCGACAGACCGTCGCGCGTGTGGCTGCGAAAATATCCGACGGCGTAGACGGAACGCTCGGAATTCGGCGCAGAGCGCGCGCAGACGTCGTCGAACGCGGCGCCATCGTCCGCGGTGAGCAGGTAGGAGGGACCTCGTTTGTAAACGCACGCGACCTGCTCGAAATCGTCGACCCGGACAATCGCCGGCGCACCTTGCTCTATGGCGCCGAGCAGCACGCCGCCCACCTCTGCGCCACGCTTCGGGACCGCCCCGAATCCGCGCATCACTTCGGCCGACATGCGGTCGATCACGTCGAGATGAAGGTGAACGGCGACGGGTTTTCCGGGCACCTCCCAGACGTAGTAACCGGGCACGGCTTGTATGCTTGGGTCCATTTCAGGTACCGTTTCATCGTACTACGGTGCACAAAACTCTCTACATTGTGTCGACACCCATCGGCAACCTGGAAGACATCACGCTGCGGGCGCTGCGCGTATTGAAGGAGGCCGATCTGATCGCTTGCGAAGACACGCGCCAGACGCGCAAGCTGCTGGATCACTACGGAATCGCGAAACCGGTGACGAGTTATCACGACCACAACGAAGCGGCACGCGCGGCGGAATTGATCGAGCGCCTGGAGCGCGGCGAGAGCATCGCGCTGGTTTCCGACGCCGGCACGCCGCTGATTTCCGATCCGGGATATCGCCTGGTTGCCGCCGCGGTGCTCGCAGGCATCACCGTGGTGCCGATTCCTGGGCCTTCAGCGGTGATGGGCGCGCTTGCGGCGGCCGGGCTCGCGACCGATTCTTTCCGCTTCTGCGGATTCCTTCCGCCTAAGACCTCGCAGCGCCAGAAGGTTTTCGAGGAGCTGAAACACGAAACCTGCACGTTGGTGTTTTATGAGGCTCCACATCGCATTTTAGAAACGCTCGAAGACCTGGCGGCGGTGATGCCCGAGCGTCCGGTGGTGATCGCCAGAGAGCTGACAAAACTTCACGAGGAGTTCTTGCGCGGAACCGCGGTGGAGCTGCGTGCGGCGCTTTCCGCGCGCCAGTCGGTGAAAGGTGAGATCACATTACTGATCGGCAAGGCGGAGCACGCGGAGTTGGACGACACACCGATTGAAGATGCGATTCAGGCGCTCGAATCGAGCGGCGTCTCGCGAATGGATGCGATCAAGCAAGTCGCGAAGGCGCGGGGAATGTCCAAGCGCAACGTCTACAAACTCACCGTTTGAGCATCGCGAAGACGTCTGAAGTTCATGGAATTAAGTCGTCGGAGTGGGGCGGTCCCCCTGGACCGCGGTCGACGCCCCGGTCGGCCTCTTTGGGTGACCCTGGGTAGAGCCGGACCAGGGGGTGTCCGGCGCGGGCGAGGGCGCCCGCCCCACCAAAACTTATGTCACGAACTTCAAATACCGGGGAAGCTACCGCGACGTAACTGGATGCCGCGCCGGAGCAGGACAACAATCCGCAGGGCAAATCGCCGTTTCCCCTTCGATCAGTTCCGCGATCATGCGCACCATCGCCGGATGCGTTTCGACCGTGCCGGCCCGCGCCATTTTCACGCCCAGCTCCTTGCACACGGCGCGCGCCTCCGTGTCGAGATCGTAAAGCACTTCCATGTGATCGGAGAGAAAACCGATGGGCGCGATCACCACATCGGAACGAATCTCACGAAGATAATCGCAAATGTCGGGCTCGAGCCAGGGCTGCCCGGGAGGGCCACTGCGGCTCTGATAAACCAGTTTCCACGCATTTCTCAAATCAGAGCGTCCGACGCCGCCAGCTACCGCCGCGCACGCGCGATTCAATTCGTCCACATAAGGACTCGACTCCGCCATCGAAACCGGAACGCTATGCGCGGTGAAGATCAAACGGCCTTCGGGCACTTGGGCAATCGCGGCGCGAACGCGATCCGTCATCGCCTCAATGAACGCCGGATGCCCGGAAAAGGGGCGGATTCTCGCGATTTTCGGCGCTCCGTCGCCCACCGCAGCACGGGCGCGCTCGACATCCTCCGCATACTGGCGGCAGCCGGAATACGACCCAAATGCGGAGGTCACGAACGCGATGGCGTTGCGAATCCCATCGTCGCGCATTTGCCGCACGGTATCCAAAAGCATTGGGTGCCAGTTGCGATTTCCCCAATAAATCGGGATCTTGACGACGTCCTTCAGCGCCGCGATCAGAGCTCGATTCTGATCGTTAATCGGGCTGCGGCCGTCGAAATGATAATAATGTTCCGCCACTTCGAGCATGCGTTCGCGCGGAACGTTGCGTCCCCGCAGAACATTCTCTAAAAACGGAATAACGTCTTCATGTTTTTCAGGACCGCCGAAGGAAAGCACCAACAACGCATCGTAACGAGACACGCCTTTATTGTACGGTTATGATTGAATGATCATGTGGCGTAGATGGGTGTGGCTCGCCGCGGTAATCTTAGCGGTGGGAGCCATGATCTTCGGGGGATCCGCACTCTGGCGCGCGCGCGGCGCATTGCGCGAAGCGCGCGAACAGGTGTCCGCCAGCGCTTCGTTCCGGTTCTCCGTCCGGCCGATTGTGCCCGTTATTCCACCAGGTTTGGAATCGCTAGGCGCGCCCGCGGTGTTCAACGACGCGGTTATTTTCGATGGCCATTTATATATCTCCGGCCCCGCAGGCCTGACGAAATACGACGGAGCTTCGGGCGCGATCGCCGGGCGTTACCGCGTGGGCGCCGAACTGCCACCCGCGCCGATCACATCGCTTGCCGTCGGCCTAGCCGGCGATTCGCAGGCGCCCGAGCTGTGGATCGGCACGTGGGGCGAAGGGCTCGCCGCTTTCGATGGGCGCGCGTTCCGGCAGATTCGTTTCGACGACGCGCGGCTGCGGAAGATCACCGCGATTCTGCCCGTCGATACGGGCCGCATTCTGATCGGTACGGAAAAAGCGGGAGTGCTGGTCTATGACGGCCACGTGCTCGCGCAGTTTCATTCTTCCGTCGCCAATGTGCCGGTGACCGCGCTTGCGGGTAACGATGCGAATCTGTGGATCGGCACGCTCGACCGCGGCCTGCTGCATTGGAAAGCGGGCGCGCTCGATACGCTCGACGACGTCCTACCAGATAAGCAGATCCTTTCTCTCGCTCTCAATGGAGAAACGCTCTACGCGGGCACGGGCGTTGGCATCGCGGAAATTCGCAGAGGCAAGCTTGCGCGCGTGATCGCTCCCGGATATTTCGCGCAGACGTTGCTCGCCGCGGACGACAAATTATGGGTCGGAACGCTCGAAGAGGGCATGCTTTCGGTACCCCTGGACGCGCATCCCGGACGACTCGCGCAGCTCGGCGCCGCGAGCGTGTGCCCCGGATGTTCGATCCGCAAGATTCTCATGATCGACGGCGAAATCTATGCGCTGGCCGAGGATTCGCTCTGGCACGGAAACGAAGCAGTGATTCGACGCGAGGACGCATTGCTCGCCGACCGAAACATCGTGGCGCTGAAAATGGATTCCGCCGGCCGCCTCTGGATCGGATACTTCGACCGCGGCCTCCAAATCCTCAACGCGAATGGCGAGCGCGGCCAGCATATCGAGGACGATCATCTGTTCTGCGTGAATCGCATCGCGCACGATGCAGCGCGCGGCGTGTCGGCGGTCGCCACCGCGAATGGACTGGTGATGTTCGACGCGGCGACGTCACGGCGGCGGGTGATCGGACAGGCCGAAGGGCTGATCGCCAATCAAGTAACCGACGTAGTGCTGCGTCCCGACGGCTCGGTCATCGCCGCGACGCCCGCGGGCGTGAGTTTTATCGATGCCACTGGCATCAGCAGCATTTACGCGTTTCAGGGACTTGTGAACAATCACGTCTACGCGCTGGCGTCGGATGGCGCGCGCACTCTGGCAGGAACGCTTGGCGGTTTGTCGATTCTCGACGGCCCGGTGGTGCGCGCCAGCTTCACCACATCGAATTCGGCGCTGAAACATAACTGGATCACGGCCATGTCGCAAGTAGAAAATGATGTGTTCGTGGGCACCTATGGCGCGGGCGTTTTGCGCCTTACTAATAGAGGTGTATGGGAAACATTCGACGATTTGCGCGGGACCTTGGAGATTAACGCGAACGCGATGGTGGCGACTACGAACGCGGTGTATGCTGGAACGCTCGACCGGGGCCTTGCGATCTATAACATCGCGTCGGGACGCTGGACTTTCTTCACGGCGGGACTGCCCTCGCGCAATGTCACCGCGGTCGAGGCGCGCGGCGGCGTGCTGTACATCGGAACGGATAATGGATTGGTAAAGGTACCGGAGAGTACGGTGATTCAATGAGATTCGCCCTCCTGATCGCGACGGCGTGCCTGGCTTGGGGCGACGCGGGCGTGCTGATTCCGTCGACTGCCAAGCAGCCCGAACCGAAGGTTTTGACGCTGGACGAAATGTCGATCGCGATCACTATCGACAACGGATACGCGAAGGTGAAGGTCCAGCAGATTTTCGCGAATCACACCAACGCGCCGATCGAAGGAAATTACGTATTCGCACTTCCCGGCCGCGCCCTGATTTCCGATTTCGCGATCTGGGACGATGCGACGCGCATCCCCGGCGTGATCCTGGAGCGCAAACGCGCCGAGGAGATTTATAACGACATTCGCGCGCAGGCGCTCGATCCGGGCTTGCTGCAGATGGGCGAACGCGATGCCGACGAGGCGCGACGCAGCTCGGTGTTCAGCGCGCGCGTCGTGCCGATTCCGGCGTACGGAACCAAGAGAGTCGAGATCGAATATCAGGAGCGGCTGACCGTGGAGCAATCTGAATCGATGCTCGCCATCCCTCTGCGTCCCGACGTGCATCGCGCGCAGACCGCCGGCCGCCTGTCGATCACGCTGGAGATAAAAACCGCGCACCCTATGCGCGATTTTCAGTTCGTCAGCAAGGCGTACGCGATGCAGACCACAGCACGCGACGCAAAATCGGTGAAGGCGAGTTTCAGCGGCAAGGCTATCGCGCTCACCGAGGATTTTGCGCTGAAGTACGCGCTTGATACGTCGAAGAACGCACTCGAAGTGATCGCTTATCGCGATGGAACCGACCCCGGCTTCTTCCAGGCTTCGGCGTTGCTGGCAATGCCCGCGACCAACGCTCCGCTCGCTCCGCGGTCGATCGTCGCGCTGTTCGATACCTCGCTTTCGATGCAATGGGAGAAGCTGGAACGGGAGTTTCAGGCGCTGGAAGCACTGCTTCGCTCGCTGCGTCCTGGCGACGAGTTCAATCTCATCATCTATAACGATAAGGTCGTGGCGTATTCGCCTGGGCCCGTCGCGGTGGCTCCAGACGCAATCGAGAAAGCGCTGGCATTTTTGCGCGCAGCGGCGCTGCGCGGAGGCACGAACATCGAGGCGGCTCTCGATGCTGCGCTGGCCCAGGCGCTCACCCGCGATCCCTATATCATCGTGTTGGGCGATTTGGGCGCGACGCGCGGCATCATTCAAAATGGCAAGCTCGCCGAATGGTACGCAGCGAAATGGAAACAGATCGCGGAAACGCGGCGTCCGCGCACCTATGTTTTCGCGGTCGGCGACGATGCGAACCTTCCTCTCGCCCGCATGCTGGCGCGCAACAACGGAGTGCTCGAAGCGGTGCGCTCCACCGAACCCATCGACTTCAAGCTGAAAGCATTCTTCTCAAAGATCGGTAGGAGGCCCGTCGACAATTTGCGGCTCACAACTTCGACGCCCACGAATTTCGACCTCATTTATCCCCTTGAAGAAACCGTGTTCCCCGGCTCGATGCAGACGTGGGTCGGCGAGTACAAGACGCCCGCCACGCAGGCGACCTTTACGGTTCAACAGGCACGCGCGACCGTTCCTCTGCCGACGCAGAATACCGAGCACGAGTTTCTGCCGCGCGCCTGGGCCAAGGCTCGCGTCGATGCACTGCTCGACAAGATTGAGCGCGAAGGAGAGGATCAAGCCTCGATCGACGAGATCATCCGGCTGTCGCGTAAATACAAATTCGTCACGCCGTACACGTCGTTTTTAGCTGCGCCGCGCGCTTTGCTGCGGCCTCGTCTGATTCGTCCGGGCGATCCCGTGTTGCGCGTGAAGACCGACGAATCGATCACATCGGTGGTCGCGATGTTTCCATTCGGCACCGTGAAAAGGCTCCGATATCTCACCGACGAAGATACCTGGCAGACGCGTTTTCTTGCACCGAAGGACCTCGCCGACGGCACCTATCGCGTTCGCCTGCTGCTGCGCGATAAGCAGGGGCGCACCTATCGCGAATCAAAAACGTTCGTGATCGCGAGCCAGCCGCCGGTCGTAAAAGTGAGGCTCGATCGCAAGCAGGTCCATCGCGGAGAGACCGTGAAACTGCACGTCAGCGCATCGGACACCACGCGCACCATCGTCGCGCGAATGCAGGGCGCTGCCCCGGTTTATCTCAAATGGAATGCGAAGATGGGATCGAACATCGGCGAACTGCTGGTGCCCGCCACGTTCGCCGTAGGGCGCTATAAAGTGACGGTGACCGCGGAAGATTTCGCGCACAACATCGGAAGTGGGGAGGTGGAAATTGAAATTCTTCCCTAAATTACGAGTCGCGGCAGCGGTACTTGCGATTGGTGGAGTCTTCGCCGCCCGAGCTGAGCTGACCAAATGGGCGGAAGGCATCAGCGCCGGGAATCGAATCGAAGCCGTTTTCTTTCGCAATGTATTGTTGCCCAGCGGCCTCATCTCGGTGCGTCGACCGCCGAAGGAGACGCGCCCGGAGTTGACGAAGCTAATTGGCGCCGCTCCAAATGACGGAGAGCTCTATTCGCTTCGCGCCCTCGAAGACGAACAGCAGCTTGATTTCGCAGCGGCGGAAACGGATTGGAAGAAATATGCCGACGTGGCCGCGGACAAAGGCGCCGCGCGTCTGGCGCTGGCGGATTTCTATCACCGCCGGTTGCGCTCTCGCGACGAGTTCAACGTGCTGATCGCCGCCGCGTTCGAACCTCCGCCTCCTTCCGAAAAACTATTTCCGCCCTCCTCGCAGAGGCCGTGGAAAATCTTCAACCGGTCCATCGATCTGGTCAGCGAAGCGAGACTCGATCCTCTTCTCGCCGTGGCCGAGTACAACCAGTGGATCGCTCGATACCCGTCGGAAACCAATCTTTATCGAGGTCTCTTCGCATTCGCGATGTCGCATGAGCGCTACGACGTCGCATCCGATGTGATCGCGGCGTACAAGAAAGCGGTTCCCGGCGACGAGGAGTATCCCATTGAAGCGACCGCTGAGTTGGTTGCCAAAAGCAGCACGCAGTCGCGGGCTCTAGAAGTCTACGACCGCAGCTTCAAGCCTCTTTGGCCAGATTCGCTCATGAAACAGTATTTCGATTTGCTCAAGCAATCGAACTCGCTGCGCGCGTATCTTGAAAAAGCTCGCGCGGGCGTGGCGGCGAATCCTGCCGATCTTGCGAGCGCGGCGCGCATCTATCATTACTGGAAGCAGCAGAGCAACCCGGTCGCGGCGGAGCGCGCGCTCGCCGAATTCCGGCAGCGCAAGGAAAGCAAGCGGTCGGCGTGGACTGCGGAAGAACTGCTCACACTCGCCGAATTATACGAGTCGTCGCATAACTACGATGAGTCGGCTCGCAATTATTACTCCCTCTATAACGCCGCGCGCAACGATGACAAGACCGCGGCGACCGCGCTGGGCGGCCTCGCGCGCTTGTTACTGTCGGCGCCGGAGCAGGCCATTCGGTTGGGATCGGGCAACTTGACGTTCTATCGCGACGTCGCGGCCATGGACCCTCATCCGGGATTCTTGAACGGCGCTTTATCGCTGCTGCTGAATGCCAGCAATCCGTCGAATCGATATCAGCAGGAGGAGATGAGCGCGGGCCCATATTTCCGTCGCGCGAAAGCCACCGAGTTGGTAGCTCTGTTCGAATCGCGATTCCCCAATGCGCCGAATCGCACGGATCTGCGCGAGCGCGTCATAGAAGGCTACGCTGTCTACGGCGCAAGCGATGCCGTGATTCGCGCGGGCGTGAAATTTCTCGCGGACTTTCCGAATGCGGCGAATCGCACCTTCGTCGCGCTGCGTGTCGCTGACGCCTACGCGCGCAGCAGCAATAAGACGGTCGAGGAGTTCGCGCTCTACGACACCTTGCTGGTAGAACTCGCCAAGCGCGCCGATGGCGTTCCGCTCGGCGCACTGCCTCCGCCCAAGCCGAAGGAGCGCCAGGAGAACGCGCCGCCAACGCCGCAGTACGATTCGCTCCGCTCGCCCGATTACGCGCGGGTGCTCGATCGCTATGTCGCGCGTCTGATTTCATTGAAGCGCACGCGTGACGCGCTGACTCTCTATCGCCGTGAGATCGACCGCAATCCAGGGGACCCCGGATTGTACGACACCATGGCCGCGTTTCTCGAACAGAACGACATGGGCGCGGAAATCGAGGCGGTGTACCAGCGCGCCATCGCGCGATTTCAGGATCATACCTGGCAGCATAAGCTCGCCCGGTGGTATCTGCGCGAAAAAAGACAGGCGGACGTGGCGAAGCTCACACGCGATGTGGTGAAGATTTTTTCGGGGCTGGAGCTCGACGAATATTTCCGCGAAATCGTCAGCCCCGCGCGCCCCGTCGGCCCCGTGCTCTATCTGCAATTGAACCTTTATGCGCATCAACGGTTCCCGCATTACCTGGCCTTCGCGCGCAATTTGTTAACGGCGTACTCCAACGCACCCACGACCGACATGGCGGCCTACGACGCTGTCCTGCGGCGTCACTGGTATGACGCCGACGATCTGCGAATGCGATTTTTTGAGCGTCTTTCAAGGTTGGGCCGTCTCGACGCCGAGCTCGCCGTGGTGCGCACGTCGAATCCGGCGGCCTCAGCCGGCAAGTGGGAGGAAGCGATGAATCAATCTCCCGCCGCCGTGCGATTGCTGGCCGAAGGAGAAGCCTGGCGCGGTCACTTTGAGAACGCCGCCCCGTTGTTTCTCGCGATTGAATCGGGCTTTCCGGCCGATCGTACCATTGGCGCGCGGACTGCCGCCGTCTATCGATCGCTCGGAACCATCGACTCAAAGCTCACCGACACCGCGATTGCAGTGGAAGAAAAACTGAGCGACGCCGATCCTCGCAATCACCAGACGCTGACTGCCATCGGCGAAATCGAAGCAGAGCGCGAGCGTTTCGACAGAGCCCGCGCGGCATGGGATCGCATTCCGGAAATCGAGCCCGCGAAAGCCGATGGATATCTGGAAGCTGCCACGGTTTACTGGGATTACTATCGCTACGACGACGCGCTACGCTGGATCGAGGAAGGCCGCAAACGTTTGAAACAGGATTTGCTGTTCGCGTATGAGGCCGGCGCCATCCACGAAAATCAGCGCAACTACGATCGTGCCATCCGCGAATACGCGAAAGGCGCAATCGCGCTGCCGGGATCGAACGCGGAGCAACGATTGCTGCTGCTGGCCCGCCGCCCCGCGCTGCGTCCGCAGATCGAACAGCTCACGTTGAACCTCGTATCCGACCGCAATCCCCAACCCGGGATGTTCCAGTTGCGCGTCGCTCTGCTGCGGAATCAGAATCGCCGCGAGGACATGGAGAGCTTCCTGCTGAACACCGCGTCCCGCACCACGTCGCTCGAAGTCCTCACCCAAGTCGAAAACACCGCGCGCGTGGACGGACTTCCAAAAGCGCAGCAAGCGGCCATCGAAAAGCAAATCGTCCTGATGAGCGACCCGGTGGAGAAGATGCGATTGCGGCTCGCCCTGGCGCGTTTCGAGGAAGGGCAAGGACAAACGGCGCAGGGCGCGGCGGTGATCGACGCGCTCTATCGTGAAAATCCGGCGATCCTCGGCGTGGTGCGCGCCGCGGTCGATTTTCACTGGCGCAATAAAAACACGAAACGCGCGATCGATGTTTTGGAGGAAGCATCGGGCCGTTCCTCCGCGGCGTACCGCGCGCCCTTCCTCGTCGAAGCCACGCGCAAAGCGACCGACGCCGGGGATTACACCCGCGCCCGCATTATGGTCGGCTACTTGCAAATGATCGACCAGCCCTATCGCGCGGAATACATCGCGCTCAAAGCCGATACTTATGCGCGCCAAGGTGACGATAAGGGCTTGCGCGCATACTACGACACGACAATCCGTGCGCTCTTAAGCGCGACCACGATTCCTGTCGCGGAACGAACGGAGCAAGTCGCGGCCATGCGTCGCGCGCTCATCCCGGTCCTCACCCGCGTAAAAGATTATTCTGCGGCCGTCGACCAATACATTGAAATTCTGAATCGCTTCCCCGATGACGAAGTCCTGACCCGCGAAGCCGCGTTGTACGCGCAGCAGAACGGAGTCGCGAAGAAGCTGCACGACTACTACGTAAAGACCGCGTCGGATTCACCGAAGGATTTTCATTGGCCGATGGTGCTGGCTCGTCTCGAAACGCAGATGGAGGATTATCCGTCCGCCATCGCATCGTACACCCGCGCTGCCGTGGTGCGTCCGGATCGCGTCGATCTGGTCAAGGAACGTCTCAATCTCGAAGAACGCCTGCTTCGTTTCGAGGAAGCGGTGGTGAGCGCGCAGAAGCTCTACGATCTGACGTATCGCAACCCGGCGTGGATGGAAAAACTCGCCGAGTTGCGCGCACGCCAGGGCAGGAACGCGGACGCCGTCGCCGCGCTGAACAAAGCGTGGATCGACGGCCGGTCCGACCGCGCTGAGAATTATTTGACGGTCGCGCAGAAGCTGGAATCCTGGAGCATGCTCGCCGAAGCGCACATCTTCGCGGAGGAAGCGTTGAAGCGCGCAGCGGACGACTCGGTCAAAATATGGGCGCGCATCCTCGCCAGGCAGCAGCAGTATGAAACCGTGTTTGCGAAGCTCCCCACGCTGAAACCCGACACCGCGGTGCAGGTAGCGCAAACCGTGGGCGCCATCGTGGCAAATTACTCCGCCGGCGACAAAGCAAAATTTGCGGCCTCGATCGAGAATCAATCAATGCGCATCACGATGGCGACGGCTGCCGGACTCCTCGAATTTGAGCTGAAGTGGAGGCTCGCCGCAGTGATGGCAAGGCCCGGAACATCGGCATCGAATAAATCGATGGATCGGATCATCGAGCTTGAAAAAACCCGCCTGCGGTTTGATGATCTGGGCGCGCAGCTGGAAGCCTACGACCGAGCCGTGCCATCGCCAAATCTTCAGCCTCACGACGTGGAAGCAGCCGACGACTATCGCGCCAGCGGCAACACAGTGGCTGAGACGCGAGTCTTAAAGCGCCTCTTCGATCGTCACGAAGCCGCCGGACCGTTGCTCGAGCGATACACCCAATTGCTGATCGCGCAGCCGCAGCAATTGACCGCTGCCATCGCAAGCCAACCCGCATCGGCCAATGCCATGCTGAACTACGTGTTGCAGCATGCGAGCGGCGCCGTCTCACAACAAGCGATCGCGGCGCGCGGCCAGAAAAACGGAACCCTGTGGACCAAAGCGTACACCGGACTTGCCGGATTTTATTTCGGCAGCTCCGCCGCGCCCGTGAAAGCCGCGTTCACGGAAATTCTGGGACCCATGACTGTCGGCGCACGCATCGGCAAACCTACCGACCGCGACCAACAACTCGCCGGCGACCTGTGGTTTTATTATGGCGGCCGTTACGGCGAATACCTCGCCGCGATCAAGCAGGCGGGCTCGGAAGACTACTTGCCCGCGATCGTCGAAGCCACCCCCGGGCGCTCCGAAGCGTACTTCACGCTGGCCGAATATTCGGGCTCGGTCTCCGATTATCAAAACGCGCTGGAGCTCAACCCGACGCGCGCCGACGTGCATGACCGCTTGGCCGTCATCGCGTCGAAACAAGGCCGCTCCACCGACGCCGTGCGCGAATGGAAGCTCGCCTTCGCCTCCTTCTCACAGATGATGGACCGCTCTCGCGTCCCGCAGAAATTCTGGACCGACTTGAGTGACACTTTGCGCCACATCGGCGAAGCGAAGCAGCTCCCCGCCCTTCGCGACGACGTCGAAAAAATCCTGCGCACCTACATTCGCCGTAACGGATCGTTCCAGATCGAAGGGATTCTCGAAGGCGCGCTCATCGCGTCGGGCGACCCAACCGCGGGCACCACCTGGATTGCGGAGCTGTCCCGCGCCGCCGCCGATCCCGTGCAATTCCTGGGCGCCAGCATCGACCGCCCGTGGATCCCCGACGCGCAAAAGAATATCTTGTACCGTCAGATCGTCGAGACCGCCGAAGCGCGCGTCGCGCAATCCTTCGGCGAACAGCAGTCGAGCGCCCAGAACCAGCTTTGGACCTGGGAAATGAGCTGGGCCGAGTTCCTGCTCGCACGACGAGAGAACGACCACGCCCGCCAGGTTCTCGCCATGCTCCCTCTCGAAGCGCGCTCGTTCCGGACCAACGACCTCATCTCGCTGGAGATTCGCCTCGCCGCCCGCACGAACTCCTTGGCCGCGCAATTGTCGAAGTATCCGGACCCCGCCCCCATCGAAGCGTTGCGCAATGCGGCGAATCTTCTTACTGAGGATGGCGACGCCGCCTCCTCGCGGCGCGTGCTCGAATTCGTATACACAAATCAGTTGAAAGCCGGCAATCTCGATCAAACAACGTTCCTCGGCCTTGCCGAGGTGAGGCTTGGAGACGCGGACACCGCCGCCGCGCTCGCGCTCCTTCGCCGCATGGTTCTGATCTCGGGCGAGTCTTTCACGGGCCTCGATCCAGCGGCCGCGTTGCTCGAACGGACCCATCATCCCGCCGAAGCCTCCGAGTTTCTCACGGCGCTTCTCAAAGCCGAGCCCTGGAATCAGGACGCGAAGCGCCGTCTTGCCGAGGCCCAAGGCGCCGCGCCCAAAACTCCGAATCCATGGGACACGCTGCCCACCGACGCCGCCGCGAGAGAGAAGGCGTTGCTCGCGATCATCGCGGCGGATCCGCGGGTCACCGCTCCCCGCCTCCTCCTCATTCACGCCGCGATCGAGGCCCGTCATCCTTCGCTCGCCGTCGCGGCCGCCCGCCAACTGGTGCCGCAATATTTTCGCGAAGACACGGAATTCATGGAGGGGCTGGCAAAGGAGTTCCTGCCTAATCTGGATACCGCGGCGCGAGACTCCCTCGCGCGCGACCTGGGCGACGCGCACCGGCGCCTCGGCGAACTGCGCGCGGCTTTGCTCTACCAGAACATCGCGCAACAACTTGCTCCCGCGGACGCCACCAGGCGAACCATCGCCGCATTGCGCGCGCAACTCGACGCCTATATTACCAACGAAGCGCGACGGCCCGTGGTGATCGACGGCCTCGATCAGGATCGCTTGGTTCGTCCGAAAGTAGGTGCCCGATGAAACGGCTGTTGTTCGCATCCGCGGCTGCACTGGCGTTGATAATTGTTTGGGCGCTCGCGCAGCCCGCGCCGCAGCCCTTGGCGAGCATTTTTCCAGCCGGCGCGCTGCTCTATCTCGAAGCCAGGGATTTCGCCGCGCTGCTCGGGGATTGGAACGGCTCGGCGGAAAAACGCGATTGGCTCGCCAGCTCGAATTACGACGCGTTCTCTCGCTCGCAGCTCTTTCTGAAATTGGGCGACGCCCAAACCCAGTTCGCCACCGCCGCCGGAGTGCCGCCCGATTACGCGCTGCTCACCTCCGTCGCGGGCTCGAACTCCGCCCTCGCGATATACGATATCGGCAAACTCGAATTTCTCTACGTGACGCACGTTGCATCGGCCCGCGCGATGAACACGTCCCTTTGGAAAACGCGCGGATCTTATCAGACGCGTCATGCAGGCAACGCCGATTATTTCATCAAAGAAGACAAAGCCTCCCATCGCGTCGCGGCCTTCGCCTACACCGGCGATTCGCTGCTGCTCGCGACGAAGGAGGATCTCATTGTGGGCGCGCTGCGATTGATGGCCCGCGAAGCGCAGCCCTCCGTCGCCTCGGAGGCATGGTACACAAGTTCGGTGCAGGCCGCCAGTGCGGCACAAGGTGATCTGCGACTCGTATACAACATGGCGAGCCTCCCGCGCACCTTCCAGTTTCGCTCGCATTGGGTACAGGGAAATGTTGCGGAGCTTCGCCAATTTTCGGCAGGCCTCGCCGATCTCGATCGCTCGCCTAGTGAGATTCGCGAGCGCCGGGTGCTCCTCCGCGCTACTCCCTCTGAGACAACGGAGGCGAGCGAGAGCGTGACCGGCCAACTGCTCGCCGCCGTTCCCGACGATGCCGGCCTCTACCGCGCGTGGCTCCATCCCGCGGCAGAGCAAGCCACGCACTGGATCGAAGAAAAATTGTTTTCGCAGGCCGTAGCTTCTGCCACACCGCAATCGAAGGCCGCGCCAATGGTAGCCCAAACCGCGGACGCAGGCAGCGAGGTGGATCTGGAATCGCGCATCGACGAAAGGCCGTTCACCGAAAATCGCGATTCATTCAAAGCACTGCGAGACAGACTCGCCGCCGCGCGGATCGACGCTATGCTCGACGTTTCGTCGACCAGGCTCGATGCGGACCAGGTCTACGTCCGTCCGCACTCCGTCATCGCAATGCTGGCCGCGACCGCGTGGGACGCCGATGCGATTCGCGCCGCACTCGGCACCGCGGCCGAAGGCGTATGGTCCAACTCTGGAGCCGCGACTTGGCGCGCAACCACCGGAGGAGTTCGCGAGCTCGAAGGCTTGGGCAAACTCGCCATGGCGGCCGACGGAAAATGGTTGATCGTCGGCGACTCCGCTGAAATGGTGAATGCGGTTTTCGCGCGGCGCAATCGACCGGCGCTCGCGGGCGCAGCCTACGCCGCTGGGTGGCGTCATGCGCGCGAGCTTCCGAATTTCGAGCGCATGACCAAACTGATCGACTTCCCGCAGCTTCCCGCGACTTCATCCGACCAAAACCAAGCGGGAGGCGAGCCGCCCTTCTTCTCCGGCAATCTGGCCAGCCTGGGCCGCACCTTGAAGCGTATCGATACCGCGACCATCGTCGTGCATGATGAGGGCACGATGTTGCGCGAGTCCGCCGTGTATAAACTGAATCCGTGATCGCTCTCCTCACCCTCGTCCTAGTGTCTGCGGACATTAATTACATAGTCGTCGACGTGCGCACTCGCCAGATTGTGAAGCAAGACTGGCCCGATGCCGATCGACCGATTCCCGCTGGCTCGCTCGTGAAACCCTTCACCGCGCTCGCCTCCAGCGGACCCTTTCCGGAATTCGTCTGCCACGGCGCCGTCGACCGCTGCTGGCTCGCGAAAGGTCACGGGCCCATGCGATTTCGCGACGCGCTCGCCAACTCCTGTAACGCATATTTTCTCCAGCTCGCCCGGAATGTCGATGCCAACTCGCTCATGGTAGTCGCGGCAAAATTCGGCATTTCTCCGCCCGATGTCGACACGCCCGAAGCTAGAATCGGACTTGGCAGGGTTGAATTGGGGAATGTCTGGGAAATCTCGCCGCTCGCTCTGGCGCGCGCCTATTGTGAGCTGACCGCGCGCTCCGCGGAACCCCGAGTCGCGGAAATTCTCGCAGGATTAAAACAAGCGGCGGAATCCGGCACCGCCAGTGCGATCGGGCGCGGCTCACTCGCCAAAACAGGAACCGCTCCTTGCGTAGCAAAACGCAAACACGTTGGCGACGGATTCACCATCGTGCTCGAGCCTGCCGAGGCTCCCCGCATCGCGATTTTAGTCCGTGTACACGGAGTGCCCGGCGCGGAAGCCGCCAAATCCGCAGCGCTGATTCTGCGCCAGGAGCGCCATCAATGAACCAGCCGATGTGTCCAGGCGTGCCGCATCGACATTCATGTCGATGTCCCGCGGACCGAGTGCAGCACCTGTCTTCGCCGCAAATCCCCCACCGAACCCTGACCGTCAGGGAGGGGACGCCCTCGGCTGAGGCGGCCCAATGATCGTCGCGATTTGCGTGTTCAGCCTTTTTCATCCTATGGAGCTGCAACTCCAACCCGCGCGCGCAAGCGTCGTAATCGTGGAACAAAAAGGACTCCAGCAGACCCTCGAAGGATCGAGCATCATCAAGCTCCGCTCTCCCGCCCGAGCCGCGGGACGTAACGGAGCGGAGACCGAATTCATCCTGAGCATCCCCGGCAAAATTCGCCGCGAATTTCATGGGCGATTAGAAGTGCGCGAGCAGGACGGCCATCTCCTCGCCATCGTAAGGATGGAGCGCGAAAATGCCGTGGCATCGATTGTCGCCGCCGAAAGCCCGCCCTCAGCGCCGCTAGAAGCGCGAAAAGCGCAGGCAGTCGTGGCCCGTTCATTCCTGATCGCCGCGCGCCATCGACATGACAGGTTCGATTTTTGCGACACCACGCATTGCCAATTCCTGCGCGAGTCTCCCCCCGCCGGAAGCCCCTCGGCGAAGGCCTCCGAAGAGACGCGGGATCTGGTGCTCGCCTATCAAGGCCGCCCGATCGCTGCACTCTACTCCGCAAATTGCGGCGGCAAAACACAAACGCTGGAAGACGCCGGTTGGAATGCCGAAGCCTATCCGTATTTCGCCGTCGAGTGTCCCGTGCGCGGCCCGGTCGCGGGACATCGCATCGGCATGTGCCAGGAAGGCGCGGCGCAAATGGCCCGCAACGGAAAAACGTTCCGCGAAATTCTCGCCCTCTATTTCCCAGCTGCCACCATCGACCATATATGAGGTGGCGCAGGCCCTTGGGAGACTGCTGAAAAAACCAAGTGGGGCGGACCCCCTGGTCCGCGGCCGACCCCCTGGTCGGCCCGTTCGTGTGTTCGCGCACGCCGTCACCGCGGATAAGGATGCCCGTGCAGCGTGGTAAGCGCCCGATAAATCTGCTCCGCCAGCACCACGCGCGCTAACTCATGCGGCATCGTCATCGGCGAAAGCGCCAGCAGCAGATCCGCGCGCATCCGCCACTCGGATGGCAGACCATCCGAACCGCCGATGACAAACACCATGTCGTGCAGCTTCTCCACCTGCGCGATAAATCCAGCAGAATCGAGATCGCGCCCCAATGGATCGAGCAGAACTTTCTTGGCCGCCGGATGTTTCGTCCAAGGATCGAAACGCGCCGGATGAATCTCCCGCATCTCGCACGTCGCGTATCGGGTGGATCGTTTAATAAATTCCTCCGCCATCGCGTTTGCGTGCGCGTCCCGCGCCTTGCCGATGTAGTAGAGAAAAATCTTCACTTCAGAAACGCGCGAATGCGTTCCACCGCGTCCATCAAATTCTCCAGCGAATTCGCGATGGAGAATCGCAGATAGCCCTCGCCGTATTCGCCGAACGCCGCGCCGTTCAAGCACGCAACCCCAGCTTCGCTCAGCAACGCGTCGGCCAGCTCCTTCGACGATCTTCCCGTGCCCGTGACTTTGGGGAACGCGTAGAACGCACCCTCCGGAATCGGGCACTGAAATCCACGCAGCGAGTTGAGCCCCGCGCAGAACGCGTCGCGACGCCGCTGAAATTCCGCGACCATCCGATCGACATCGTCCTGCGGACCTTCGAGCGCGGCAACGCCCGCGCGCTGCGTGAACGATGCGGTGCACGAAGTGGAATTGACGATCAACAAATTCACCGGTTCGACCAGCCATTGCGGCAGCACGCCATAGCCCAGCCGCCAGCCGGTCATCGCGAACGTTTTCGAAAACCCATCGAGGATAATCGTCTTATCGAGCATCCCCGGCAAGCTCGCAATCGATAGCGGTTTTTCGCCGAAGAAAATGCGCGAATAGATTTCGTCCGAGAGAATCACGATGTCGCGATCGCGCAGCAGCTCCGCAAGCGCGCGAATGTCGCTGGCGGGGATCACGCTTCCAGTCGGATTTTGTGGCGAATTAAGGACGACTAAGCGTGTTTTCGACGTGATTTTTGCACGAATAAGGTCAATTAAGGACCCGTTAGCAAACACACGATACGGAATCGGAGTCGCTCCGCTGACCTTGATCATCGATTCGTAGATGGGAAACCCCGGATTCGGGTAGATCGCCTCGTCGCCCTCTTCGAGGAGCGCCAGCATCGGAAAGTACATCATCGGCTTGCCGCCGGGCACCACCGTCACCCTCTCCGGGCCGACCTCGATTTCGCGCGTCCGCGAAACGTAGGACGCAATCGCCCCGCGCAATTCCGGTAGCCCCTGCGTGGGACCGTAATGTGTAAAGCCTTGATCGAGCGCGGCTTTCCCCGCTTCCACAATGTGTTTTGGCGTCGGGAAATCCGGCTCGCCGATCTCTAAATGAATGATGTTACGGCCCTGCGCTTCGAGGGCCCGCGCGCGGCGCAGCACTTCGAACGCGGACTCGGTGCCGATGCGGGACATCCTGCGCGCGAGCTTCATAATTTGTGAAAGAAAGGAATACTGTTGCGAGTCTCGGCCAATTCGACCGCATCGCCGATCGCCACACGGTCCCCTAAAATCCGCGCCGTGAGGCGTTTACCATTTTCAAGCGACACGATCGCAAGCTGGTACGGTGCATCGGCGGCGAACTGCTCGGGCGGCGCGAAAACGACAGTTTCGGTATAAATCACGCCCTTCATGCGGCCCCCAAAATCGTCACGACCGCGGTCGCGCCGGAACCGCCCAAATTCTGAGCCAACCCCAGATCGTGACGCGCGACTTGCCGCTCTCCGGCATCTCCGCGGATTTGCAAAACCACGTCGCAGATCTGCGCAACTCCCGTCGCTCCCACAGGATGCCCTTTCGACTTGAGCCCACCGCTCGAATTGATCGGCCGCGCGCCATGCAGGCAGGTGCGCCCTTCGAGCACATAAGGTCCGCCAGAGCCTTTTTCGACGAATCCCAAATCTTCCGTCGCGACAATTTCCGCGATCGTGAAACAATCGTGCAATTCCGCGAATTGAACGTCGGCGGCAGTTATTCCGGCCATTTTATAGGCTTTTTGCGCTGCTTCTTTGACCGCTCTGAATGTAGTGATGTCGTCTTTTTCGTCGAGCGCGACATGGTCGGATGTTTGCGCGATCCCCTTCACAACAACTGGCTTTGACGTAAATTCAGAAGCCCTTTCGAGAGGACAGATCAGCACCGCAGCCGCGCCGTCGCTGATCAGCGAGCAATCGTACACCGTAAGAGGCTCAGAAATAGGTTTGCCGTTGAGAGCCTGCTCCATCGTGATGATTTTTCGCATGTGCGCCTGGGGATTTTTCGCGCCATTCGCGTGATTTTTCACGGCGACCGCGGCCAGTTGCTCGCGCGTGGTGCCGTATTGATGCATGTGGCGGCGCGCGATCATCGCGAACAGCGCCGGAAACGTCGCACCGGCGCGCCCTTCGCCCATCATATCGCCCGCGCCCGCGAGAATTTCTGTAACTTTTGGCGTCGTCTGCGAAGTCATTTTTTCGACGCCGCCGACCAGCACTAAATCGTACATCCCGGCGGCAACGCTCGCGACGGCATGAAAAAAAGCCGACCCAGATGACGCGCACGCGGCCTCAAACCGAGTACATGGGACGTGTTCGACGCCCATCGCACCGGCGATGTACGGAGCCAGATGGTTTTGGCCCACGAACGACGGTCCGGCGAAGTTGCCCAGATAGAAAGCCTCTACTTTTGAAGGACTTACATTGGCATCGGCGAGGCACGCCAAGCCCGCTTCGACGGCGAGCGAACGCAGATCTCGATCCGCGAATGCGCCAAAAGCAGTTTTTCCGATGCCAACCACGGCTACGGCTCTCATATATCATTAGGATAGCAATGCACGCTTGGGACTGTGCCGTCGTCAATTCTCGTAGATGGCTACGAGCGTGTTATCGGTTTGGGAAAGAGCAATGAGCGAAGCTCCCGGGTCAACCAGATTCGACGCCGCACCGCTGTCCGCGGACCACCAGACGCGGTTTGTCGAACAGAACATGCGCCGCGTGTTCCTGCTGATTTACCGCATGGTGGGGAGTGTCGCCGACGCGCAGGATTTGACGCAGGAAGCGTTCATCAAGGCGCTGCAACGGCAGGATCAGTTGAAGGACCTGGACAAAGCCGCGCACTGGTTGTCGCGCATCGCGAGCAACACCGCCATCGATTTTTTGCGGCGCTCCGGCCGCGTCAGCTTTTCCGACATCGATGAAATGTTGGAGCCGGTGACGAGCGCTCCGGAGAATAGTCCAGAGCAGTTGTTGCTGCGCGGCGAGCATCACGCGTATCTGGAAGCGGGGCTGAATACCTTGACCAGGAGGGAGCGGACCGCGCTGCTGCTGCGGGATGTGGAAGGTTTGCCGGCCGACGAAGTGGCCGCGCAGTTAAATTGCTCCAAGGCGACGGTGCGATCGCACATCGCGAACGCGCGGGTGAAGCTGCGGAAATATCTGGAGCGTCCGCGGCGAAAAGGACAGGCATGAAGCGGCACATAGTAGAGACCGATCTGGCGTTGTATGCAGCGGGCGATTTGCGCCTGTGGCAACGGGCGGCGGTTCACTTGCATGTCCGGCAATGCGAGCTGTGCCGCGAGCGCGTGGCGGAATTTCGCGCGGATCGAAAAGCATTGCGCGAGGTGGCGGATGGGCTTCCCGAAGGATTGGATTGGGCGCGTTTATCGGCGGAAATGACGGGGAATATCCGCGTCGGCCTGGCGGCTGGGGAATGCGTTGCGCCTCGCGGAAGAACTCGCAAATCGATTCCGTCATTCATTCCGGCGACATGGCGGCCGCTTGCGCTGGCTTCTCTGGTCACGACGATGCTGGCGGTTTTGCTGGTTGGCGGGTGGTGGCTGAACATGCCTCGCGAGGACACGCAAACGCTGAGCCGGGCGATGCGATCGATCTGGCATGGACGCAGAGCGATGTCCGACGAACGTCCGGTGATTGAAGTTTCTTCCGACGGAATTGAGCTGCGCAAGGACGGCAGCACGCTGGGCGTAGGGCAGGATTCGGCGCAACTCGTGGGGGTTTCGTTGAGCACGGAAGGATCGGCGAGCGCCCATTACGTGAATCAGGATACCGGGCAAGTAACGATCGCGAGTGTCTATGCGCAATAAAATCGTCATCGTCGTGTTGGCGGCCGCGATCGCGGCGACGGCGCAGACGCCGGGGCGCAAGATCGATTTTCCGGTGGATTCTCCGGTGACGGCGGTCTCCTCCGATTGGAGCGAAACGCGGGCCACGCCACGCGGCGGCGCGTTCCTGCTGGACGTTCACGCGGTGCTTTCGCTGCGCAATTCGAGCCAGCGAAGAATCCGCGGCGTGACGCTGGCGGTGCTGGCGCAGGAAGTGATGCCGGGCGGCAAGGGATCGGTTTCGGTGCCGAGTCTGGACGTGGGACCGGGCGAAGCGTTTCCGCTGCGCATCGATCTGCCGCTGCTGTGCCCTTTGGGCGCGGGCGGTCCGATGGTGGAGGTGAAGCTCGACGGAGTGCTGTTCGACGATCTGACATTTTACGGGTCCGATAAGCTGCATTCACGCCGCACGATGACCGTGTGGGAACTGGAAGCACGCCGCGATCGCAAATATTTCAAGGCGCTGCTGGAGCAGGCGGGCGGCGAAGGCTTGCAAAAAGAAATTCTGAGCAACATCGACCGGCAGAGAGACCGGCCGTCGGCGGGCGTGCAGATGGTGCGCGGGCGCTCGACCAATACCGATCCGGAGCGCGAGCTGCAATTCGCGTTCCTGCATATGCCGGATTCGCCGGTGGACCCCACGACAGGCGCGGCGCGCATCGCGGGCAATGAGGCTCGTGCGCCGCATATTAATGTGCAGAACCGTTCCGATCGCGCGGTGAAGCATCTGGAGATGGGCTGGATTGTGAAGGATAAGCAAGGGCGCGAATTTCTGGCGGCGTCGATTCCATCGGACGTAAGTCTCGCGCCGGGGAAATCGGGGCAGGTGTCCGAGGACTCCGCGCTGCGATTCTCCGAGCGGACGCAAATCGACAGCATGACGGGATTTGTTTCGAACGTCGAGTACTCCGACGGCTCGTACTGGATTCCCAGCCGCGCGGCGCTCAACGATCCGAAATTGCGCGCCTTGGTCGCACCGTCGCCCGAAGAGCAGCGGCTGTTTCAGATCTATCGCAAGAAGGGGCTGGGCGGATTGATCGACGAGTTGAAAAAGTTTTAAGTATTTGAAACACAGGCTGAAGCCTGTGCCTCCTCCTGCAACAATCTGGGACTCTGCTCTACACTGCTCTTCATGGACTTCGAAATTGCTCCTGCTGACGTGAAACGGCGACTGGATACGGGCGAGAAACTTCATCTGATCGATGTGCGGGAGCCGAACGAGTTTGCGCTTGCGCGCATCGAAGGCGGTGAGTTGATTCCCATGCGCCAGGTCCCCGGCGAATTGCAGACGCTCGAAGCGCGGGCCGATGAGGCTCCTCTGATTGTGTTTTGCCACCACGGCGTGCGCAGTCTGAATGTCGTGAATTGGCTGCGGCAGCAAGGGCTCGAGCAATGCCAGAGCATGGCGGGCGGGATTGACGCGTGGAGTGTCGTGGTCGATCCTGCGGTTCCGAGATATTAGAGGCTGAATTCCGTTCGTGGCGCGAACTTTAGTTTGCCGATGCTGCAAGCTAAAGCTCGCGCCACATCAAGTACTAGAATGGGAAGCTATGCTCCGTTCTCTCGCGGCCCTGCTTGCCTGCGCCTTCGCTCTCTCCGCACAAACGAAATTTGAGTATTGGCCCGGCGCCACCTATGATCCTGCCGTGCCTACTCACAAGAAGGTCCTCGGCTACGAGCCGGGTGACCACGTTTCTTCGCATTCGCAGATCATGCAGTATATGGATGCGCTGGCCTCGGCATATCCGAATCGCATGAAAGTTTGGGAATACGCGAAAACGTGGGAGGGCCGCAAGCTGGTCTATGCCGCGATCGGATCGGAAGCGAACATCAAACGGCTTCCGCAAATTCAGGCCGACATCAAGCGTCTGGCCGATCCTCGCAAGACGCCGGATGCCGACGCCAAGCGGATCATCGCCAATCTACCCGCGATCGTCTGGCTGGCTTACGGAGTCCACGGCAACGAGATTTCCTCGCCCGACGCCGCGTTGATGACCGCGTATCATCTGCTGGCTTCGCGCAACGACAAAATGGTCGACGAGATCCTGGCGAAGACTATCGTCATGATCGTTCCCCTGCAAAATCCCGATGGCCGGGAGCGTTTCGTTTTCAATTACGACGTCAACGCGGGGCTGGAGCCGGATTCGAATCCGCAAGCCGCGGAACACAGCGAGCCATGGCCCGGCGGGCGCACCAACCACTATTATTTCGACATGAATCGCGACTGGCTCGCCATGACGCAGCCTGAAATTCGCGGCCAGATTCACGCATTGCAGGATTGGCTGCCGCTAGTTTACGTCGACCTGCACGAAATGGGCACCGAGGCGACTTATTATTTTGCGCCCGACGCCAATCCCATCAATCCTCATCTCACCAAGGCGCAGGAAGAAAATCAGAACTGGTTCGGCAAAAACAACGCGCGCTATTTCGATAAATTCGGCTTCAGCTATTTCACTAAAGAAACCTACGACGCGTTTTATCCCGGCTACGGCGCAAGCTGGCCCGCGTATTACGGCGGCATTTCGATGACGTATGAGAATGGATCGACGCGCGGGCTGGTCGTGAAAAAAGCCGACGACACCATCGTCACGTTTCGCGAAACCGTGCGACGCCACTTCATCACCTCGATCGCCACCTGTGAGACGACCGCGCAACATCGCACCGAGCTGCTGGAAGAATTTTTCCGCTATCGCAAATCCGCCATCGAAGAAGGCTCGAAGGATCCGGTGCGCGAATATATTCTCGCTCGCAAAGGCGACGTGACCACGGTGGACAAGCTCGCGCAGTTGCTAGTCGAGCACGGCGTCGAAGTAAAGCGCGCGACTGCGTCATTCTCGAACGGCGCGAAACAGTATCCCGCCGGCAGCTACGTTATCTCGCTCGCGCAGCCCGCGAAACGCCTGGTCCGCGTGCTGATGGACTCTCAAGTTTCGATGGCCGAGGATTTTCTCAAAGCTGAAGAAGCGCGCCGCAAGCGCCGCCAGCCATCGGAGATTTACGACGTCACCGCGTGGAGCTTGCCTTTGCAATACAATGTCGAGTCGGTTACCACCGGCACGGTTTCCGACGGAAAATTCGAGCCCGTCGTGCTGGGCTCGCCGCCCAAAGGCGTGGTGAATGGCAAGGCCGAAGTCGCGTACGTCATCCCGTGGGGCACATCAGGCGCGGCCAAAATGCTGACGGCGCTGCTGCACTCGAATTACAAAATCGTCAGCAACGACCGGCCTTTCACGCTCGATGGCAAGCGCTACGAGCTGGGCGCGCTGGTTCTCAAGGTGAAGGACAATCCGGCGTCGCTGGTTGAGGACGTGCGCAAGCTCGCCGAATCGACCGGCGCCGACGTGAACGCGCACAACACCAGTTGGGCCGACGATGGACCCACGTTCGGCAGCAGTCACTTTACATCCGTCCGCAAGCCCGCGATTCTGATTGCGTGGGATCGTCCCACTGCGGGAGGCTCGGCCGGGCAAGCGCGGTTCGTGATCGAGCGCCAGTTCGGATTCCCCACCACGGTGATCCGCACGGAGCAGCTCGGTGCTGTGGATCTGTCCAAGTATCAGACCGTCATTCTTCCCGACGGCGGTGCGTACGCGACATCGCTCGGGGTCAACGGCGTGCGCCGCTTGAAGGACTGGGTGCAAGCGGGCGGAACGCTGGTCGCCATCGGCGGCGCGATTCAGTTTTTAGTCGCGCCCGCCACTGGCCTGCTCTCGACCGCCGAAGAGAACGGGATTAAAGAAGGGATCATTCCGGCGGCCGCGGGAACACCGCCAGCCGCTGGAGGTCGAGGAGGTGGACGCGGAGGCGCTGCACCCGAGACTCCCGCCGCGGCCCCCGCAACGCCTCCTACGGGCGATGCCGCGCGTGTCGCTCCGAAAATTTTCGTGACTCCCGCCGATTTCGATCTCGCCACGCAGCCTGGCGACGAACTTCCGGGCAGCCTGCACGGCGCGCTCGCTAAAGTGAAGGTCGACCGCGAACACTGGATCACCGCGGGTGTGCCCGAAACGGTCTACGCGCTGGTCAGCGGGCGTGCGATTTATCAACCTATCAAGATGGATAAGGGCTTCAATGCCGCAGTGTTCGCGGGACCCAACGACGTGCTCGCCAGCGGCTACATGTGGGACGAGTATCGCAAGCAGCTCGCGTTCAAGCCGTTCGTGATCGTCGAGCGCAGCGGGCGCGGCAACGTAATCGCCTTCACGGCCGATCCGAATTACCGGGCTTACATGGACGGTCTCAATCTCCTGTTCCTCAACGCCGTTTTTCGCGGACCCGCGCATTTGGGCGGCGGTCGCGGCGGCGGTCAAGAGTAAAGTTTTCCCCCCATCCGCCGATGGACAATTTATGGAAGCCATTATGACCGGCGGAATGACGCTGTTCTTTTACGCCCTGGTGATCGCGGCCGTCTGGAAACTATTTCAGGTGGCGTCGGACCTGGGCGAGATCAAAACGCTGCTCTCCGATATTCGCCGCAACACGACCACATCGACACTCGCGCCCGCGCAAGCCGCCCCGCCGCCCGCGCTGCCCGGACCCATTTCGCTCGAATCTGCGGAAGCGCTGCTGCGCGAAGTCGCCGCCGAATCCGAAGCGCACCGATAGCTACCTCTTCAGCGGATCTTCCACCCACGGCGGAGTCGCCTCCATCAGACGCCCCAGCTCCGGCTCCAGACGCTCCATCGCGCACTTCATATCCCACGCGACTTTGCGATAACTGAAGTGACCTTTCACGCCGCTCCGCAGACGCGCGATATATTCCGCCTCCGCGAAATCCATCTTGAACAGGAATCGCGAGCGCGCGCCGAATGGCAGCAAGTAATGCGCAGCCGGCGCAGGCAGCTCCTTCATCGCGGCGAACGTCTCCTTCATCACGGAGCTATAGAGCGACCCGGCGCCACACTCGACCATCGCCTCCGGCGTATCGTAACCCAGTTGCCCCGAGTAATCCTGGCGATACTGCTGGCATCGCCGATGCCGGTGCAGGTCGCGATAGGCGCCGATATCCATCACGATGTCAAACGCGTACAACCCTCCGCGAAATCCTCGCAGCAACTCATCGCGCTGCGTCCGCGACTTCAATGCCACGTCGATCACCTCATTGCGCCGCGCCGCCGACCATGATCGCGCGAGCTCGTACAATTCGCGAAACGGCCAGTCCGTTACTGAATAGAGCAGCGTTGCCGCAATCTCCGCATGGGTGTCGGAAGGCCGAATCAGATCCATCGATTCCAAGCGTTCCGTGCCCATCCACGCAGGTAAATTCTGCTTCGCCCAAGTTTGTAAATCCGTGCGCGATTGCGCCGAGTGCTCATCCGCAT
Organism: Bryobacterales bacterium; assembly: GCA_003170295.1. Taxonomy (GTDB): domain Bacteria; phylum Acidobacteriota; class Terriglobia; order Bryobacterales; family Bryobacteraceae; genus Palsa-187. Next base: position 144,868 of record PNAJ01000077.1, read on the forward strand.
CGACATGCCGCGCGAGCGTCGGCGCTACCGGCTCCATCGCGGAAGCCTCATCCCATGGACACGCAGGCGGCGTCGAGCACGCACTGGCAATCTCGTCCGCAAGTTCGCGAACCTCCGCGTACTCCGACGCTTTCAGCCGTCGAATCTGGCGCTCCAGCGTGCGGATGCTCGTCACTTGCCCCACGCCGGTCGGGATTCCGAAGAACAATACGTAGCGAGCCACATCGAACGCCCGAGCCGTAATGTTGCGATCGTAAGCGTCCAGCTTCATGTCGTCAGGACGCGCGAGCTTTCCAATAAGATGCTCCTTCGCGCGCGCATGAATCTCGTGATAAGCCGCGAGCAGCCTCTCCGCCGCCGCTCCGTATGCCGCCGACTCGATCTCTGAGAATCCCGGAGGCGTGATAAATCCGGCCTTCGAAAAATCCTGATACCGCGACGAGCGAGCCTGCCCATCCCACAACTGCTCGTCTTCAATTTCCGTCGCCGCCAGTTCCGAAACGCCTTCGAAGCACAATACGACATGCCCCAAATCCGCAATCGACGCATGCCCGTATTGAAAATAAAAACTCTCGAGAAACTTCGCCGAGTCGTGCGTGCGCACCCATTCAATCGACTTCTGAATCGAATCGGGAGACCGGCTATACCGCGCCAGCGCATACGCGCTTTTCTCGGGAGGCATCGGCGCGACCGCCAGCACACGTGGAGTTTTTAAGGTCAAACCGCTATCATAGCGATTCCAATGAAAATCCGTATTAAAAAACTTCATCCCGACGCCGCGCTTCCCATCTACGCCCATGGACCCGAGGAAGACGCCGGCCTCGACCTCCGCGCCGTCGAATCCGTGGTGCTTGCGCCCGGCGTGGCGCAAGGCGTGCCCACCGGGATCGCCATCGAACTGCCTCCGGGGTACGAAGCGCAAGTCCGCCCCCGCAGCGGCATGGCGCTCAAGCACTCGCTGACGGTCAACTTCGGCACCATCGACCCTGGCTATCGCGGCGAAATCCGCGTCATCATGTTCAACCTCGGCCGCGCCGATTATAAAATCGAAAAAGGCGACCGCATCGCACAGTTGGTCGTCGCGAAGTACGAAGCAATCGACTGGGAAGAAGGCGACCTGGGCGATTCCGAGCGCGGCGCAGGCGGCTTCGGCTCGTCCGGCCGCTGATGACACAACGGATCCAATCCGTCGACGCGCTGCGCGGCTTGATCATGATCGTCATGGCGCTCGATCACGTCCGCGATTTTTTCCACTCCGCCGCCTTCTCCTTCCAACCCGAGGACCTCACGCGCACCACCGCTGCGATCTTCTTCACCCGCTGGATCACCCACTTTTGCGCGCCTGTATTCATGTTCACGGCCGGCATGGGTGCATATTTCTGGCTCCAGCGCGGCCGCACCAAAGCTGAGCTCTCCGCATTTCTCACCAAGCGGGGCTTCTGGCTGATCGTCCTCGACCTAACCGCCGTTCGCTTCGCCATGTCCTTCGGTGCAGGCCCGCTCCTGATCAATGTGCTCTGGGGACTCGGCTGGGCCATGATCGCGCTCGCTCTGCTGATCCATCTCCCCATCCGCGCGCTCGCCGTCCTCAGCGTCGCAGTCATCGCTCTGCACAATCTCGCCGACCCCATCAACCTCCCGGGACTGCACCAACTCGGACTCTTCCAAATCGGCGGAGCGACCATTGTGATTTCCTACACGCTGATCCCCTGGTTTGCCGTGATGTCCGCCGGCTTCTGCTTCGGCGAAGTCTTCACGAAGCACAAACAATGGATGGCTCCCATCGGCATTGCCCTGACCGCAGCCTTCCTGATCGTCCGAACCATCAACATCTATGGCGATCCAGTCCGCTCGACCGGCGGAATCCTCTCCTTCTTGAGATGCAATAAATATCCACCGTCGCTCGATTTCCTCCTGATGACGCTGGGGCCCGCGCTCCTCCTGCTTTCGCTCCTCGATAAACTTCAGTTCCGCCCCACCAACCCATTGCTGATTTTCGGCCGGGTGCCTCTCTTTTACTTTCTCGTCCACCTGTACGTAATCCATTTTCTTGCAATCATTCTCGGATCTTTGCAATACGGCAAATTCTTCCTCGTAAACTCGCTCACGAGGGATTTCCCACCCGGATACGGCTTCAACCTCTGGACTGTATACATAATCTGGATCGGAGTTGTCGGCGCGCTCTACCCCATGTGCCTGTGGTACTCGAAACTAAAGCAGCGCCGCAACGACTGGTGGCTCAGCTATCTATAGAGGTAAATCGGTCTGAAACAGTTTGCTCCGCTGCGGTCTCTTATCAATGATGAGACTTCTCACAATCGCTGCAACCGCAACGCTACTGATGTTTGTATCGGTGGCCTGTAAGAATCCGCAAGTCGGTGCCGCGGGAACGCCAGTGACGGGCCTTGCGCCTGTTACTCCTCCGCCGTTCGTCATCCCTGCGGACACCACGTTTGAAGCGCGCATCGACGAAACGCTTTCCACCGGAAGAAGCCGCGCCGGCCAGCGTTTTCACGCCTCCCTAGCCGCACCTATGGTCGTGGATGGCAAAGAAATCATCTCGCAAGGCGCGCCCATCGAAGGCACGGTGATCATGTGTAAACCGTCAGGCCGTTTCAAGGGACGAGGCGAGATCGCGATCCGGCTTGATGCGATCGAATATCATGGGCAGATGGTGCCCATCGCGACCTCGCTCGACGCCAAGGTGAGCGCCGCGCATAAGAAGCGAGACCTTATCCTCATCGGCGGCGGTGCAGGCGCAGGCGCGGGCCTCGGAGCCATCGCAGGCGGACCAGCAGGCGCGGGCATCGGAGCTGGAGCCGGAGCTGGCGCAGGCGTCATCGGAGCGGTAATCACGGGCAAAAAGCAAGTAACGATCCCCGCGGAAATGGTCTTCACCTTCCGCCTGAAGTCGCAAGTGGAATTGGCTCGCTAACATGGTGTCCTACCCGTGGACTGAAGCCCCGCGCGCCGATGCAATTCCAAGGTCGCGGGTAGCATCACGCGCGCGAGAATGCGAAGCCGTTCTCTTCCCTGCACGCCGGCGCGAATAATGTAGCGCGAACTCGAAGCCATTTAATCTCCCTATTCACTGGCCAGCTTACTCGCCAGCGGCCGATCTTGACCGGCGTACTTATTCCCCACCTTGTTCCGATACGACACGGCGACCCTTGTGGAAAGCTGCTCAAACGTGAATGAGCAAATTCGCATCCCTGGATACAATGCCACCGGCATCCGCCCCAGGTTGCTCAACTCCAGCGTCGCCTTCCCGATCCAGCCCGGGTCGAACAATCCCGCCGTCCCATGTACGATGATTCCGATTCGCCCCAGGCTCGACCTTCCTTCGAGCCTTCCCAAAACATCGTCGTCCAGCTCCAGCACTTCTTCGGTAATCGCCAGCGCGAATTCGTGCGGCTGGAGAATGAACGCTTCGCCCGGCGGGACGGTAATTGTGCGCATCAGCCCCTGAATCGCGGCTTTTTCGTGAATATCGATGAGCGCGTGCTTGCTATGCTCGAACACGCTGAACTCGTGCCCCAATTTGAAATCGACCGAGCAGCTTCCAAACTGCTCCGGCGGCAGTGGCGGCGTGATCTTGATTTTTCCTTCTGTGATGTACCGCTTGATATCGATGTCCGAGAGGACCATCTATTTGGTGTACCTTTCCATCCAAGCCATGATGTGTTCGATTTTTTCGATGTAGTGGCTGTTGCGCCCTCGGATGCCGTGGAACTCCTCCGGCACGCGCACCAATACGGACGGCACTTTCTGAGCTTTCAGCGCGAAGTACAGCTCCTCGCTTTCTGCGATCGGCGTGCGCAGATCGGCCTCGCCCGTAATCACCATCGTTGGCGTTTTGAAATTCTTTGCGTAGTAAATTGGCGAATGCTCTAAGAACTGCTGCGGCTGCTCCCACGGAAACGCCTTCAGCCACAGCGCCGAGTGCGTATACCCACCGTCGGCCGTCCCCGCCTGCGTGATCCAGTTGGTCACGGGATACTGTGAAACCGCCGCCGCGAAGCGATCCGTATGGCCGATAATCCACGCCGTCAGCAAGCCCCCGCCGCTGCCTCCGGTGACGCACAGTTTCTTCGGATCGACGTAGCCCTTGGCGATCATCTGATCGACGCCCTTCATCAGATCGGTAAAATCGTCGCCAGGATATTTGGTGTGGATGATGTTGCCAAACTCCTCGCCATAACCGGTCGACCCGCGCGGATTCAGATACAACACCACGTATCCGCGCGCGGCTTGAATCTGCAATTCGTGCTGGAACCCGACGCCATACATCGCATGCGGCCCGCCGTGAATATCGAGAATGAACGGATACTTTTTCGACGCGTCGAAGTACGGAGGCTTGATGATCCAACCTTGCATGTTCTTGCCATCGAACGAATCGTAAGTGATCTCTTCGACCGTGCCCAATTGATATTGCGACATCAAGCTATCGTTCACATGCGTCAGCTTTTCAGCCGGACCCCGCCGGTACGCCGGAACCATGACGATATCGCCCGGCTCCGTCGGCGTCGCCCGCACTGTCGCGACCATCAGATTATTCGCGAGCGAAAAACCTCCCGTCCCTCCCAACTGCTGCACGCCGCTGGTGATTTCTTTCACCTCGCCCGATACCGGATCGGCCGAATAAAGCTGCGTGTTGCCGTGATCGTCCACCAGAAAATACAGCGTCTTCCCATCCCAAGACCAATGCGGCGCGCGCACATCGCGATCGAGCGATGCCGTCAAGTTTTTCGGATTCTTTCCATCCGAATCCATCACGTAAAGATGGTTCACCGTGTAGCTTTGGAATTTCCAATCGTGGCCTAAATACGCGATTTTTTTGCCGCCAGGCGAAGGCACCGGATCGAGGTCCGGACCCTTCCGCGTCGTCAACTGCTTTACAGTGCCGTCTTCTAGCGAATAAGCGTAAATGTCGCCGCCTTCGAGCGAATACTCCGCATCCGGAATCCGGTTGGTCGAGGTATAAATCCACTTCCCATCCGCCGACCACGCAAACGCGGCCGCGTGATTGTAGTCGCCACTCGAAATCTGCTTCGGAGTTCCGCCTGTTGAGGGTATCGCAAAAATGTGCGTATAGCCGGGTTGAATCAAACCGACTCCATTTTCACGCCAGCGGAGTTTGGTCACGACAATCGGAGGGTCCGCCCATTTCGCACCGGCTGGTTTTTCCGGCATCTTCGGAGCCCAGTCCGGTTTTGCCGGCACACGGGCTTCGTAGCCGATCCATTTTCCGTCCGGAGACCACGTAATATTGCTCGGAGCTTGCTGCAAATCCGTGATTTGAGCTTCTTGGCCGCTATCGAGCCAGCGGACGTGGATCTGCGTTTTGCCGCTGCGGTTCGACAGATACGCCAGTCGCGTCCCGTCGGGCGAGAGCCGAGGCTCGGTGTCTTTATAAGCACCCGTGGTCAACGGGCGATCGTCTTTTCCGTCGCCTGAAACCATCCACAGGTTGGTGTAGCGCTGATCCACCATTTTGTCGGACCAGCTCAGCACGTAAATCACGCTCTTCGCGTCCGTCGTGATTTGGGGATCGCTCACGGAGCGCATCTCCCAGATAGTGCCCGTATCAAGACCCGGTTTCGCGGCATAAAGCGCGCTTAAAACGCCAAAAAACACTAAAAAACGCTTCATAGGAACCCTTATTTGACCTTATTTCACGTATTCCGACCACAGTTTCGCGATGTCCGTATCGCCTGGATGGACCACCACTCGATACTTGAAGTGCAGTTTCTCGCCAGGCTTGAGCGTCACGCTGCCGTCGGCCGACTTATCGCCGAGAGAGGTGATCCCGAACGGATTCGCGGCGAACAAGCCGTAGCCGCGCACATGCCAGCGGGCCCGGTGCGAATTTTTGGGATTGTCGAGAATCGCGATGCCGAGCTTCTCGCCGTTGATTTCGCCGGAATAATCCGCCCAATCGGAAAGCTTGCCCCAAACCTCTTTCTCAGTGGTCTTTCCCTCGGCGTTGCTGATCACTCCGGGCGGTCCGGGAATCGTCTGGTTGGGCTTGTCCTTGCTCTTGATCACCTTGTCTTCCTGCAACTGGGGATCGATGCGAATGCCAAAGCAGCAGTCTTTGCCGTCGCCGAATTTGACGTCCGTCACCGCGGTCAACTCGATTTCAAAATCGAGGACGCGCAGGGTGGGCGAATCATTATGAGCGATGATCGTCTGGGATTCGGAGACGATCTTTGTGCCTTTCGGATCGATCCAATCGAAGGTCACCGTCAGGCTGGCCTGCCGCGTGCCGGTTTTCGGGGCGCCGATGGTGTTCCGCTTGATCAGCCCGGCGATGGGATTTTTGTAGCTGAACTCGTTGTTCCAGAAATCGAACCCATTCACGAGGTCCGGCCCGAACCAGACGCCGCGCTGATGCTGATGATCGACCGGCTCAATCGTGGACGACTTCTCCATAGGCCAGCGCCTGGTGACGATGGTCCCCGACGCCGCGCGCAAAGGATAGAGATACGGCTTCATCGCTTCTTTGCTATCCACAATGAACTGGGCATAAGGTTTACCGCCGATTTCGATTTGGATGTCGTCAAATTGAGTGGCGATTTTCACCTGCGCAACTGCGGCCGCCGCGCCGAGGGAGAGAGCAAAGAGCAACTTGGTCATCTTGATATGCAAGTACATCACAAATGGAGTCCGCGTCGCATCTGGTAAGATGGAATGGAAAGTGAGGGCACACGATGGGTCCGATTGGCGTGCAGGAAATGATCGCCATCTTCCTCGTCGCTCTCGTTCTGTTCGGGCCGAAGAAGCTTCCAGAACTGGGGCGGACGATCGCGAAGGCGATTACCGAATTCCGTCGCGCCTCAAGCGATCTTAAAGCGACGTTTGAGCGTGAAATGCAGTCACTGGAGCGGGAAACGGAATCGATCAAAGACGTGATGCAGCCGATTGCGTCCGAGATCCAGAGTCACACCAATTTCGACTATCCGTATTACGACTCGGGCTCTTATGGGACCGATGCGTACGATTCCACCGCAACCAATCCTTCCACAGTAAGCGCTTTAGAACTTCCGAGCGCCGAATCACATGGGGCCATTGAAGCCGCGCCAAATCAGGTCGAGGGAACCGTTCCTCGCCTTGATGGTACAACTCCGCATACGGATCCGAAGGTAATAGATATTGCCGCGGATCACGTGGAGACGCCGGCTACGGAAACGTCCCAGCACAATAGTTAGGTTAGCTTTTTAAAACAAGTAAGCATGGACGAAACCAAAGGCGGAGACTCGCCTCAGCATCCGGACATTTATCCGAACGATCCGTACGGTGGAGTGTCGAAAAGCGACGACGACAGCCCGCTTGAGAAGATGCTCGCGCGTTTTTCGCAAGGAGGAGGGGGTAAGAAGTCTCCACCTCCTCCTGGTGGCGGCGATGGAGGCGTCGGGGACGATGACGAGGACGATGGGATGCTCCGCATGTCCTTCCTCGATCACCTGGGAGAGCTGCGTTCGCGAATCATCCGCGCCCTGGTGGGTTTCGGCGTTGTTTTCCTGGTCTGCCTGGTTTTTTCCAATCAGCTGTGGCTGATTGTACAGGCGCCGGCAGTGGAAGCGTTCCACCGGTTGGTGGAGCAGGCGCAGCAGGCCGACGAGGAGCGAGTCAAGGAAGTCTGCAAGCCGCCCGCCACTCAGGCGACCTCCGGCCCCTGCGCGGAGGCGGTGAAAACTGCGAACACTCCCAAAGTCAGCGGGAGCCTGGTGGGAATCGACCCGATGGAGCAGTTTTCGATTCTCTGGATGTGGACGCCTTTGGTCGCGTCGATCTTTTTAGCGTCGCCGTGGATCCTGTATCAGATCTGGGCTTTCATCGCGCCCGGCCTTTATAAGAGCGAGCGCCGGTGGGCGGTTCCCTTCGTGTTGACCACGGCTGGCTTGTTCATCAGCGGAGGCCTGTTCGCGTATTTCATCGCGTTCCGCTTCGGGCTGACGTTCCTGCTGGGCCTCGGCGGCTTCGCGGGCATTAAGCCGATGATCTCGATCGACAAGTACTTTGAATTGTTTGTCGACGTGATGCTCGGCGTTTCGGTGATCTTCGAAATGCCGGTGATCATTTTCTTCATGGTTCTGCTGCGTCTCGCGACGCCGAAGTTCCTGATGGAGCACTCGCGCTATGCCATTTTAGCCATCGTGATCATCGCGGCGATTATCACGCCGACGCCGGATGTGTTCAACCTGATGCTGTTCGCAGTGCCGATGTGCCTGCTGTTTTTCGTCGGCGTTTTCGCGGGCTACCTGCTGGTGCTGAAGCGCGAAAACAAGACGTTCCCGTGGGGTAAAGTGATGCTGTGGCTCCTGGTGGCGCTCGCGATCCTCGCGCTTGTCGGATGGGTGATGGTGACGAGGTATCACTTCCATCTGGTGAAGCATTGGCCGTTCTTGATGAAGTAGATCTGCATGTAGCGGGAGGGCCGAGGGGTCTCGGCCCATGAGGCCGCGGCAGCGTTCCAGGCGTGTACCGCGGTACCATCGTCGAGAGTGCTCACAAAGCTGCGAGTCAAGAACTTCAAGCGGCTCCAAGACGTCGAAATCGAACTTGGCAGGACTGTGGTTTTCGTTGGCCCTAATAACTCGGGCAAGACGACAGCTCTTCAGGCGCTTGCGCTCTGGGAAACGGGCCTGCGGAAATGGCTGGAAAAAAGATCTGCCAAAGACACACCTGAGAAGAGACCGGGCGCCACAATAAACCGAAGAGATCTTTTTGCCGTACCTGTTCCAGATGCCAACCTGCTGTGGAGCGACCTGCACGTGCGGGCCGTGCGTCAGACGATCGATGAGCAGGGGAAGAAGAAGCCGGAAACTAAGAACATTCGGATAGATATCGTCGTTTCAGGCGTCACAGATGGCAAGGAGTGGGATTGCGGTTTTGAATTCGACTACGCAAATCAAGAATCCTTCTATTGTCGTCCTCTGAGGGCAACTGAAGACTCACAGCCGGTTCGCTTGGCTGTCCCGCCATTAGCGGACTCAGTCCGCATTGCTTTCCTTCCCCCGATGTCGGGCATGGCCGCGACAGAAGATCGGCTTCAGGACGGAGCCATTAATGTCCGAATAGGCGAAGGTCGTACGGCGGAGGTTCTGCGGAACCTCTGTTTTCAGATCCACTCGGCTCCGGACCAGCGCAGTTGGAGGGCTTTGGTTTCGCAAATCGAGAGTCTCTTCGGCGTGACTCTGCATCCCCCTCAGTTCATCAAAGAGAGGGGGCAGATTACGATGGCGTACGGCGAGGGTGATACCGAGCTGGACCTCGTCTCCTCCGGTCGGGGTCTCCAGCAGACCCTGTTGCTGCTTGCTCATCTCTACGCACATCCTGGAACCGTCTTGTTGCTCGACGAACCAGATGCCCACCTTGAAATCTTACGGCAGCGGCAGATCTATCGGATTCTGACCGAAACTGCTGAGTCGCAGGGCTGCCAGGTAATTGCGGCGAGCCACTCCGAGGTACTGTTGAATGAAGCTGCCGACCGCGATATCGTGGTGGCTTTCGTGGGGAAACCCCATCGTATCGACGACCGCGGTCACCAGGTGCTTAAGTCCCTACGTGCTATTGGCTTTGAGCAATACTATCAGGCCGAGCAAATGGGGTGGGTTCTCTACCTGGAAGGTTCGACAGATCTGGCAATTCTTCAGGCTTTGGCGGAGCGCCTGGGCCATCCCGCGCAAAAGAGCCTCGAACAACCGTTCGTTCACTACGTCGGGAATGAGCCGACTAAGGCTAGGGACCACTTCTTCGGACTGCGCGAGGCGAAACCGGACTTGCTTGGAATTGCTCTGTTCGATTCGATTCCACAAGAACTGGACGAGAATGGACCCCTTTGTGAGCTGAAATGGCGTAGAAGGGAACTTGAGAACTATCTGTGTTACCCGGAAACGCTGCTCGCCTATGCTGAACGAACCGACGATTCACTCGGTCCTCTGTTCGAGCCCGCACAGCGCGAAAAGCAGAGGACCGCAATGCAGGAGTCGATGGACAGTGTGGGTGCGGCGTTAAAGGTCTTGGGCAAGCCAGACCCGTTTGGTCCCGAGGTGAAGGCTAGCGACGATTTTCTGGGCCCCCTCTTCAAGAGCTACTTTGAAATGCTCGATCTGCCAAATTTGATGCAGAAGACCGATTATCATGTCCAAGCGCATTTGGTCGCAAAAGAGAAGATCGATCCTGAAATCATTGCAAAGCTTGACCGGATCGTTGAGGTGGCTGCGCACGCGAAGCCCGTCAAGTGAGGTTGTCTTGGACGGATGCAGTTGGCACTTAGTTACCGCGCAGACGCCGACGTTGACAGAGATTCCTGATGGATATAGCTAGGTCGTTCTTGAAGAAGTGGGTTTTCTGCTCGCGGATGTGAGGGCAAGGGCGTACAATTGGCTCATTCGTAACGAGGATCAATGAACTGTTTCGCACTCTGCGTGTTGCCCGTTGTGGCCTTGATCGCCGCCGACGGCAGTTGGTCGCAATTTCGCGGACCAAACGGGTCCGGCGTCGACTCTTCGACTGGATACCCCGTGGAGTTCTCGCCCACAAAAAACGTCGTTTGGAAAACGGCGGTTCCGTACGCACAATCTTCTCCGGTCGTCGCGGGTGGACGCGTCTATCTGACCGCGAGCGAAGCTGACAAGCTGCTGACGATTTGTCTCGACGCTAAAACCGGCCGAGAATTATGGCGGCGGGAAATTCCTCGCAAGAAGGCGCAGGCGATTTTCCGGGCCAACGATCCGGCGTCGCCTACTCCGGTGGCCGATGAGAACGGCATCGTGGCGTTCTTTGCGGAGTTCGGGCTGGTCGCGTACACGGCCGAAGGGAAAGATCGCTGGAGCGTGCCTCTGGGTCCATTCAAGAATTTCTACGGCATGGCGGCATCGCCGATTCTTGCGGGAGACCTGCTGGTGCAGGTTTGCGATCAACAGAGCGGCTCCTTCCTTCTTGCCGTGGACCGCAAGACCGGACGCCAACGCTGGAGAACGGAGCGGCCCGCATTGGACATCGGTTGGGCGACGCCCATGGTATTTCGCCCGTCCGAAGGCCCCGCGCAACTGATCGTGCTGGGGTCGACGAGGCTCGATTCGTACTACCTCGAGACGGGAGAGTCACGGTGGTGGATGCCGGTCGCATCGGGCGGTTCGCTCGGCACGCCGGTCGCGACGGGAGGCACTCTACTAGTCTCGACCGCAGGCAGCAATGAGCCGTTTATGCCGACTTTTGCGTCGGTCTTGACGATGTACGACAAGGACCACGACGGGCGCCTGTCGCAAGCCGAATTCAAGGACGACAAAGAAATGGGCGAACACTTCGGCTGGATCGATGAGAACAGCGACGGCTTCGTCACTGAAGCGGAATGGAACAAGGCCCGCAGCCTGGGAATCGGCGAGTACGGCGCGATCGCTCTGCAGCCGGAAAAGGCGCGCGGGCGACTGGAGCCGTCCTCCGTCCGCTGGCGTTTTAAGAAAAACCTGCCGTACATTCCTGCGCCGCTGGTTTACGACGGCGTGTATTACATGGTGCGCGACGGAGGCATCATTACATCGCTCGATCCGGCAACCGGCCGGCTATTGAAAGAAGGGCGGACCCGCGAGGCTCTCGGTGAATATTACGCGTCGCCCGTGGCCGCGGACGGCAAAATATTTTTGACCGGTGGCGAAGGTAAGATCACCGTGCTGAAGGCCAGCGGGGAGTGGGAGATTTTGAGCGTGAACGATCTGGGCGAGGAAGTCCACGCAACGCCTGCGCTCAGCGAAGGTCGAATTTACGTGCGGACCCGCGGTGTCCTCTATTGTTTTGGCGCTGCGCATTAGGGCTTGTGCCCGCTGTGAATTGACCCGCTGCGCGCAGTCAGTCTACAGGATTCGCCCAGCGGAAATATACTGAAGTCTGCTGTTCGTCCTGCATTTCCCGCCATTCGCCGAGTTTCTTCGCCCGATCCCGCGCGCGCAGGATACAAGAGATCATGACGCCAGCGACCGTGCAAAAAGGATACAAGGGACTGGGCATGGAGGGGTCCATTGCCCGTTGGTATGAGAAGAGGGCGCGCAAGAACCTGGGCGAAATTCACAGTTTGGCGGACCGTCTGAAAGCGTCTCTGCCGGATGGCGGCGATGTGCTGGAGGTCGCGCCCGGGCCAGGTTTCCTGGCGATCGAGATGGCGCGCGATAGCAGGTTCTTCGTCATCGGCCTCGATATCAGCAAGACCTTCATCGAGATCGCCCGGAAAAACGCGGCGGAGGCCGGTGTTCGCGCGGAGTTTCGCGAAGGGAATGCGTCGGATATGCCCTTCGAGGAGAACAGCTTCGATTTGCTGGTGTGCAGAGCCGCGTTCAAAAATTTTTCCGGGCCGGAGAGGGCGCTCCGCGAGATGCTCCGGGTATTGCGTCCGGGCGGTACGGGCGTGATTATCGATCTGCGGCGCGATGTCTCGATGACGGAGATCAAGCGGCACGTTGACGGCATGGACCTGGGTCTTTGGAGCCGATGGCTCACCACGCAGGCATTCCGTTTCATGCTGCTGAAGCGGGCATATACGAAGTCGGAGCTGGAGAAAATGTTGGGAGGCATCGGTTTCAAGAAGGCCGAAGTGCGGACGGACGACATCGGGATGGAGGCTTGGTTCGAGAAATAGCTTTACTTAATACTGCGCAGGTCCACGAAATCATTGCGTACGGTTTCGACTTGCTGGCTGTATTGCCGGGCGTCCCCGTAGTCGAAGAAATGCGAATATCGCGAATGAGGCGACCGGAGGCGAGCCGCATGCTTGATGGGACACCAGTGCTGCTCCGTTCGAGCCGCTACTTCGGTCCCATAGGCGAGCACACCATTCCCATAAGAGCAGTAGGCGCAATTGAGGCGCTCCAGAAGGTTGAGATATTTGAGCCCGCCTCGATCGAAGATAAGATAGTCCGCGCGTCTCACCTTCGGGACTCCATACACCGGGAAGCAGATGCCCTGGTACACTGTCAGGAACAGATCGAGCAGGCAGAACGCAACGATGGCGGAATAGATGACGGGCGCCGTCAGGTACGCCAAAAAACGCGAGTGCAGAAGGTAAGAGGGGAGTCCCAGCTTGAAGCTCCGGTGCTCCGCAAGCGCCGCTGGTTCGAAGCGAGTTCTCCCGTGGGCCCAGTGATACTGAAACGCCCGTTCCTTTTCCTCTAGAACACTCCGAAGTTCTTTCTCGAGGGATTTAATGCGATTGGACAAGTGATCTTGAGTGGGGGTCACTTGGTTTTCCTCCTCGGCACAGGCTTTGAGGATCGCATGCTTCGGCTTCGACACGCCAACGGAACATCCCGGACAGCCGTTGCGTAGTGGGATGAGTATGAGACTGCTTCTGCCGTTCTCCGCTATCGCGCTCGCACTCAGCGCGCAGACGCCTGCGTTCGAGGTGGCGTCCATCAAGCCGAACCGCTCGGAGGGAGGCCCGAGTTCCATTCGCGGCTCGACTGGCCGGATCACGATGGAGAACGTTTCTCTCAAGAAGGTCACTCTGTGGGCCTACGGCATCCCGGACGACCGTGAGTACGCGCTCGCCGGTCCGGACTGGCTCACCACGGAACATTTCGATCTCCAGGCAAAGTTCCCCGCCGATACTCCGCCGGAGCAGGTGCGGCCGATGACGCAGGCGCTTCTCGCCGAGCGGTTCAAACTGGCGCTGCACAAGGAAACCAGACAGCTACCCATCTACGTGCTGGTCGTGGCGAAGAATGGGCCGAAGATTCACGCTGTAGAAAATGGTCAGCCGCGAACCTCGGGCCGCGCGGGCCGATTCGAGGCAACCAAGATTCCGATGCAACATTTCGCGGACCTGTTGGCGCGTTTCATGCACCAGCAGGTAGTGGACGAGACTGGCCTCGCGGGCGTATTCGATTTCACACTGGAGTGGTCTCCCGATGAGATGAAGGCGGAAGCCATGCTGCCGACTGGGGGAACCGCCGCGCCTTCGATCTTCACGGCCCTCCAGGAGCAACTCGGCTTGAAGCTGGAAGGCAGAAAAGGGCCGGTCGAGGTTCTGGTGGTAGATCACATTGAAAAGGCGCCGACGGAAAACTAGATCGCCCGCAGCGCGACCAGTGTCACGTCGTCCGATTGCGTGTCGGGACTGAACCGCAACACCTCGCCTACGATGGAATCGAGCAGCGGTTCCAATTCACCCGCGCGGACCAGATGCAGAGCGCCGATCAACCTCGCTTCTCCGAACTCGTCGCCGCGTTCGACGCCTGCTTCGAGCACGCCGTCCGAGAACGCGACGAGAACATCGCCCGGCGCGAGGCTCACCGTTTTCTCCTCGCATTTCCAAGCCGCGAAAATACCGATCGGCAACGCCGTTGCTTCCAGATGTTCGACGGCTCCCGACGCTCGAATCAGCAGCGCCGCGGGATGGCCGCAATTGATGTAGCGCAGCTCGCGCGTGTGATCGCGATACTCGGCGAAAAACATCGTGGCGAAATATTCCGCTGGCGTGGACTCGTGAAACAGTTTGTTGACCGACGCCAGCAGCGCGCGCGGATGCTTCATCCCGAGTTCGAGCTGGCTGCGGAAAGACGCCTGCAAATTCGCGGTCAGCAGCGCCGCCGCCACTCCTTTGCCCGATACGTCGGCCAGCAGCACTCCCAAACGGCCCGGGCCGAGGTCGAGAAAATCGTAGTAATCGCCGCCGATTTCCTGCGCGGGCAAACAGCGTCCCCCGAAGGCGACGGTCTTGAGCGCCAGCGCGTGCTGCGGAAGCAGCCTCTGCTGCACATGCCGCGCGATTTCCAGTTCGCTGCGGTTCTTTTTCCGCTCCTTCGTGCGATGCGCTTGTTTCTCAATCGTCGCGAGCAGCCGCGCGTTATCCCACGGCTTCTGGATGAAATCGACCGCCCCGCGCCGCATCGCTTCCACCGCCAGATCGACGCTCGACCACGCCGTCATGACAATCACCGGCACGCCGCCATCGCGCGCCAGCGTCCCATTGAGCAATGCATCGAGCAGCGTCAGCCCTTCGTCGCCCGACGTCGTATCGCGCGAATAATTCATGTCCATCAGGACCAGGTCGAACGAACCGTGCTCGGCCGCAGTGAGCGCGGCGCGCGGCGATTCCACCATTTCCGTCTGATGTCCCGCGCCCTTCAGCAGCAAGCGAATGGCTTCGAGAACGTCGACCTGATCGTCGCTGACCAGAATTTTCATACGCGCGGAGTCATATCGGTGTAATGCTGGCCGCCGCCTGCCTGCCGGAGCGCACGCAATCGGGAATGCCGATTCCATCATACGCATTGCCGGCCAAGTGAAGCCCGCCGATGGCAGCCACCCGCGTCTTGATGTTCTCGACGCGCGTGCCGTGGCCCACCGTATACTGCGCCATCGACCGCGGCCATCGCGAAATATTCGTGAGCAACGGGGCCGTGGTCAGGCCCAGAATCCGCCGCAATTCCTCTCGCGTGATGGTGATCAGCGACTCGTCGGATTCGTCGAGAATCGCTCCATCGCCGATGCCTCCGAAAAAGCAGCGCAGCATGATGCGGTCCTCCGGCGCGCGATGCGGAAACTTCGTCGCGACAAAAGTGCAGGCGGCCAGGCGATCGCGCTCGAGCTTGGGAACCAGGAAGCCGAAACCAGCGCGCATCCCGTCGAACTTTGAAGCGTCGAAGATCAGCGAAACGATGGCGGAGGAGCTGTACGGAATCGCGCCCAGCAGCCGAGCGAGTTCCGCATCAACGCCCGCGAGCAGAGACGATGCCGCGGGCGCTGGCGTGGCGACGATCACATTGCTCGCGTCGATCCATGCTCCATCGGCGCGCACGCGGAAGCCGCCGGCGGTGTTCTCAATCGCATCGACTTCACCGTGCCGCACGTTGGCGTAGGTCGCGAGCGCCCCGACCATCGTGCCGAGGCCGCTGGCGAGCGTCTTGAACAGCGAGCCTCCTGTGGACGAACGCGTTCCCATGACGGCGCGGCCAAGGCTCCCCTTTGTTGCTTCCATTTCGACAAACCGCGGCAGCACGCTGGCCGCGCTCAACTGCCGCGGATCGCCGCCATAGACGCCGGAGAGCAAAGGCTCGGCCAGATAGTCGAGCGTCTCCTGCCCAAAGTGATCGACGACGAACTCGGCGACGCTGCGATCCGGATATTTTCTCGGGCGACGCAACAGCTCGAAGCCCATGCGGATTTTCGTGCCCCAGCTCAGCAGAGGAGTCCGGATCATCGGCATCACTTTGGTCGGCACGATCATCATGACGCCTTCGGGCAGAGGCACTAACTGCCCATGCTTCAATATGTACGTAGTTCGCTGGGAATCGTTCGATCCAATCAACTCGCCTTCGAGACCCAGTTCTTTGACGAGCGCGAGCGCGTCGGGTTTGGCGGCAAGAAAACTATCGGGCCCGCATTCGAGGACGCAGCCGTCCTGCGAGCGAGTTTCAATCACGCCGCCCAAACGTGGCAGTTTTTCGAAGAGAGTGTGCGCGATTCCCGCACGCGCAAGATCGTATGCGGCCGAAAGACCGGAGATACCGCCGCCGATAATGACGACGTGCTGGGACATGCTCTAGTGTAGTGTCCACGAACTAACTGATTATTGTGGGGCGGCCCCCCTGGTCCGCAGCCGGCCCCCCGGCCGGCTTCTCCGCGACCGTTCGAAAATATCCGCGAAGGGCGACGAGGGCGTCGGCCGCAGACCAGGGGGTCCGCCCCACAAATGATCTTTATCAGCCATTTATCAAAATGCTTACAGTTTAAATTCGCGCACAATCTCGACACAGGCCTTCACGTTTTCCACCGGAGTCTCCGGCAAAATACCATGGCCGAGATTAAAAATGTGCCCCGGCCGCGTTCCCGTGCGCTTCAGCAGTTCGTGCACCCGCGCCCGCAGCTCGGGAATGGGCGCCATCAATACCGCGGGATCCAGATTGCCCTGCACCGCGGACCGGTAGCTGATGTCCATCCACGCCTGGTCGATATTGATGCGCCAATCGACGCCCATCACATCGCCTCCGGCGGCGTGCAATTCGCGGAAAAATCCCGCAGCGCCGGTGCCGAAGTGAATCACCGGAACGCTGGCCGCGCGAATCCTTTCGATCAGCGCGCGCGAATACGGCGCCACGTAGCGAACATAATCGTCCGGCCCCAGCGCGCCCACCCAGGAATCGAAAACTTGAATAATACGCGCCCCCGCGGCCACTTGCAGCACCGCGAACGACCCCAGCACATCCACCAGCTTGCCCATCAAACGCCGCCACAGCGTCTCGTCGCGATACATCATCGTCTTGGTTTTGAGGAACGTGCGCGACGGCCCGCCTTCGATCATATAGCTCGCCATGGTGAACGGCGCGCCCACAAATCCGATCACCGGAACACGTCCGGCCAGGGCTTTCACCACCTGCTGGATGGACTCGCCCACGTACCCCAAGTCATCGGTATTCGAAATAGAGAGGCTGTCGATATCGCTCGACGTGCGCACCGGGTTGTCGATCACCGGCCCTTCGCCGGGCGCAAAACGCAAACGCAAACCCATCGGCTCGACCGGCAGCAGCAGATCGGCGAAGATGATCGCCGCGTCGACATCCAGAATCTCCACCGGTTGTAGCGTCACTTGGGCGGCCAGATCGGGGCGTTTGCAGATTTCCAGAATCCCGTGCTTCTGCCGGATGTCGCGGTACGGTTTCATGTACCGTCCCGCTTGTCTCATAAACCACACGGGCCGAACATCGGTCGGCCGGCGCCGGCAGGCATCGAGAAAGCGGCTGTTCATTGGAGCCACACGCATTTGTCACTCCCTATTTTGTCTTCGCAAAGGAAGACTCTAAAGTCCGGGTTTTTGTGTTGCGCCGCCCAGGCGCGACCGCGAATGTAGTACGGCTTGCACCACGCTTCGCTATCGATCGTTTTAGGCGATACCACCGACACCGATAGCATCCCCTCGGACGGATAGCCCGTGCGAGGGTCCATGATGTGGCTGTACAGCTTCCCTTCGGCGAAAAAAAACTTCTCGTAATTGCCCGATGTGGAGAGCGAGTTGTCGTGCAGCACCACCTCCGCCACCGACTTCGACGCATCCTTCGGATCGCGAATCTTGATTTTCCACCCGGGTTCATTAGGAGGCGCACCGATTCCGTAGATGCTGCTCCCGCTCGCCGAAACCAGCGCCGAAGTAATCCCGTCCTCTTTCAAAATCGCGACCATCTTATCCACCGCGTAGCCCTTGCCGATTCCGCCGGGATCCATCTCGACCCCGTCTTGCGCGAACCGCACCGTATTGTTTTTCTGATCGAGCAAAATATTCTGATATCCCACGTGCGCCATCGCCCCACGAACCTCCGCCCGATGCGGCAAATGCCCCGAGCCCTTGTAAAATCCCCACACTTTCATGAGAGGACCCACTGTAATATCAAAAGCTCCGTCGCTTTCCCGGCTGTACCGTACACACGCCGCAAGCAACTGAAACAACTCCGTCGAAATTCGAACCGGCTTGCCCGAAGCCTCTCGGTTTACATGGCTCCACTCGCTCGCCGGGATGTAGTTGGATAGCAACTGGTCCAGCCGTCGCGCTTCTTCGGAAGCATCCTCGACCGCCGCCCGCAACCTTGCCTCATCGTCACCATAAACCACCACCGAATAGGTGGAGCCCATGGCGTCGATATTGGCCTCAACTCGCTGAGTCAGCGCACCTTGCGGTGCCTCAGCATAGGACAAAAACACTTGCCCTATCAACAAAGTTAGCACAGCGACCTTCATGAAATCGGATTTTTTTCGCCCAGATCGGGCTTCGGCCGCCCCCGCTCGATCCGCTTGAGGATTTTCTTGGCTTTTGCCGCCAGATCCGCCGCGAGCGCCGCTTCGAAGTGCAGTTCGGGCGTCTTGAAGAGCTGGAGCCGCTCCGCTAACTCATGACGTAAGAATTGTTTAGCGTGATTCAACGCATCGAGCGTAGCCGCCTGCTCTGCCGGCTTTCCCAGCAGAGCCAACCGGATGACCGCCTTCCGATAATCAGGCGAAATAAGGACTTCCGTCACCGTCGCGCTGCCCACGCGCGGGTCCGACATCTCGTAAGCGATCAATTCGTCGAGCTCCTCCCGGATGCTCTCGGATACTCGCTCATGGCGGTAAGGGTCCAACTTTCAGGATAGCCCCGGCGAGGGCGAATCCACAATAGTTCGAGCGCAATCAGTACAAATTACAGGTTCTTCCAGATTTCATAGAGTAAGACCTCCCGGACCAGTAAAAACTACCTTCTAGCAGATTTTAAGCAAACTATTTGTAATCAGTAGTTTACCCTGTTGGTATCCTGTGTGCTTTCACAGGACTTTTGAGGAATGAACCAGGATCACCACCAATTTCCCGGCCAGATTGGAAAGGCGCGGCAGGCTGTCTCATTTTTGGAGCGTATGCAAAATACAAGAGTTGTGTCCCCATTGTCCATTTCCCCCGACCTCACGGGGATACTTCATCCCGCCGAGTCAATACGGGCATGTGCGTCTTGCTCTTCGATCCACCGCCAACCCATGAACTCACGCCATTTGAGGTTGCTCCTCTTGGGCGCGGAGCGAATCGCGCCTGACGTGGCACTGAACGGCCCGCTTATCGTAGTCGTGGAGCGGACCGTTAGGTGTATCATCGCCAGTGTGCGTCTCGACGTCGAACTCGGATTAGTGCTCGACGCCCGTCTGCACTCATTTCGATCTTGAGAGATGAGGTCCACCACCTCGCGCACCACTTCACCACTTCGGGGACAGTCCTGTATTCCCCTATTCTTTCCCGTAGGACCTCCCGAAACGGTAAAAACTGCCGACCATCTCCGACATAGAATTTCCGTTAAATCAATAGGTTAGCGATTGGAGCTTGGTTTGCCTCACCATATGCGAGAGGTTTATATGAACCAGGATCAACCGAACATTACTCAGAAGGTCAGCGGGAGCCGTCATGCCGGGATTTTCGCCGGATTAGCAGCGGGACTTGTTCTGGCCCTTGCCGGAGATGCGTATCTGGTGGTTCGTTCGAACAACTTGAACGATCAGGTCGCCCAGTCGAAGCAGGACGCCCAGACGCAGATCAGCAAGCTCAGCGACACCACCAAGGATTTGCTCGAACAGGATCGCCAGCAACTCGCGGCCCTCAGTGACGATCTCACCGGCAAGTACGAGACCGCGAACCTGGCCCTCCAGAGAACGCGGCTGAATGCCCAGAAGGTCAGCGCCCTGTTGGCAGCCAGGCTTGCGGAGCAGCAGAAAGCCGTCGGCGACCAGCTTGGGCAGTTGAAAGACTCGACCAGCACCGCCACCGCCAAGTTGAACGAGGACGTCAGCGGCGTGAAGACCGATGTCGGCGCGGTGCGCACGGACCTCTCGGCAACGCGGAGCGATTTAGAAAGAACCAGCGCCGACCTGCGGCGCGCCATCGGCGACATGGGCGTCCTGAGCGGCCTGATCGCCACCAATTCGAAGGATTTGCAATCCCTGCGCGAGTTGGGCGACCGCAACTACTTCGAGTTCGACCTCAAGAAAGGCGAGATGACGAAGAAGGTCGGCAACCTCACGTTGACGCTGAAGAAGTCCGACCCCAAGCGCAACCGTTACACCATCGCGGTGTTGGCCGACGACAGACTGGTGGAAAAGAAGGACAAGACCATCAACGAGCCCGTGCAGCTCTACACGTCCAACAGCAAACAGCCTTATGAGATCGTCGTCAATCAGGTGAAAAAGGATGAAGTAGTCGGTTATCTGGCGACACCCAAAATGAACGTCGCGAGTCGGTAGCTGCTTTGTGGGGCCGCCAATTTTGGCAGCAGCCGCCCTTTCGAGGCGGCTGAGTGGCTAATTCCCCGTAGTTGTTGCCGGCGGCGGAGCAGTCTGCGGACCGTTCCCCGCCGGCCCCAGAGGATTCGTAGCCGCCGGCGCCTTCACCTGCTTGTTCATCGAGAAAATAAATTCCCACTCCTGATACTTCTGCCGGCCCCCGTAAATCTTGATGCTCGGACCCTTGAAGTTCGAAGCGACCCCCGCAATCCCTCCCGTCGTCATCCCCGTAGCCGTCCCCAGTCCGCCTGCTCCCGCCACCGGATTTGGATTCATGATCATGTTCTGGATCGCCGCCGTCGCCGCATTCTGCGCGGGAATCCCGTTAGCCGTACTCATCCCAGGCGCTTGTATTCCCTGCGTCGGCGTATTCTGCACCCCTCCAGTTTGCGAGTTAATCACGGCCCCCGTCTGCGTCGGCGCAATGGGAACTAACTGCCCGTTCGCATCGATCTTGAACTGATTCTGCGTCGGATTGAACCCCGGCTGTCCCGGCAACTGAAACCCCGTCGGACCTTGCAAGCCTCCCTGCGGGAAACCCGTCTGACCGGGAAAAACCGGTTGCCCCGGTATCTGACCTGGCATCTGACCTGGCATCTGACCTGGCATCTGACCTGGTATCTGGCCCGGCAATCCTCCGTTGAATCCCACCGCACCCGATGGAGGCATCCCGTTCGCCGTTCCCGTCGGCGTCGTGATCGTGATCGGAGCCCACGTTCTCGGGTCGTTCGGATCCGCATTCGCCGGCTGCGTGTACGCCTGCCCCACCACATCGCTAGGACGCCGCCGCACCGCCGCGTTCACGTCATTCGCATCGGGAGCTGCTGCGGCCGCGGGATTGCCCGGCGTTGAAGTTGTCGTATTTGACGTGGACGCCAGTGCCCCATCCGCGGGCTTCCCGTCCGCCGTCGGAGGCTTCTCGACCAGCGAATCCGTCAGGATCCCCGCCGCGTTTACATGGATCGGCCGCCAATCGTCTTTACCCGTCATCGGATCGATATAGCGCCTGCGCAGATAGCGCTTGTCGTTGGTATTTTCCAGATCCTCAATCCGCGCGGGAAACTTTTTCGTCGCGATCACGTACAGTTGGATCGCCCTCTTATACTGCTCACCGCGATCGATCAGCGTTTGTTCTTTGTCCCGCTCGCTCTCAAACGCCACGCGCGGCAATTGCATATAGAGGTACAGCGCGATCACCGCAGCCATCAGAAACACGACCAGCAGTGCAAATCCCCGCTCACCTTTGTTCTTCTTCAACCTCATGTGTTCAACTCCGCCACCAGCGGCAGTGTCTGCTGATCGTGACTCGTCAGATCTTCCACCGTAGCCGAGTTTATTCCAATCCGGATAATCTTGTACCGCCCGCGAATCACATCGTTCTCGCTCTTGATCTGAATATCGTCGCCGTCGAGAAAAAACGCTTGCCGAGCCCGTCCGCTCAACCGGTTTGCGTACCCATAAAACTTCAACGGAATCGGCGCCACCGGCGGCTTCGGCGGATGCTCTCTCGCGAACTTGTCAGCCTCCTCCGCCTGTCTCTTCTGTTCCGCGATCACCTCCGGCTTAATCGGATCCACATGCGGCGGCGGAGGCACCGGCGCTTGCCCCCAATCGAACACACTGCGCGACCCGCCTTCAAGCGGCACCTTCTGCAACTTTGCCAGCAAATCCAGCTTCAGCGTCGGATCGATCCTGGTGACATCGATTCCTTCCGGCAGTTTGATCGAAGGACGAAAATTATCGTCCTTGCTCTTCCCGCTCCGCGTCATCGTTTTCGGACTTGAGGCAGCTTCCGAGCCAGCCTGCTGCCGCGCAATGGGCGCGAGCGTTTTAACAGGCGCAGTCGGCGTCACTGTGGGAGAATCCGGCGTGCGCTCCATGAAATACACCACAGCAAGCACCACCACCAGCCCGCCGAGCCACGCCAACTGTTTCGGATTCCCGCCGATTCGATCCGGGATCAGATTCATTGCAGCCTCGCATCGTCGCGTACGAACGTGTCCAGCTTCATCGCCACCGAAAGCACGTTGGTTCCCGTTTGCGGAGCCGCATTGAGAGATTCGATAATCATCAACGACGAGGACCGGTCGATCTCATGCACGAAATGCAGCAAGTCCG
This sequence comes from Bryobacterales bacterium, assembly GCA_003170295.1. Lineage (GTDB taxonomy): Bacteria > Acidobacteriota > Terriglobia > Bryobacterales > Bryobacteraceae > Palsa-187. The sequence continues at coordinate 167,769 of PNAJ01000077.1, forward strand.
CATAAGTGCCCTCGTAATTCGCTGTGATCGACATCATGCTTAACGTATCGGAGCCATCGATCGGATCGATCGAAACACTCCGCTCTTTTTCTTTGATCTTCGATTCCCTGGCCGCGTTTCCCAACTGCGAAAGCAGCATCTCCGCGCGACTCCTCGAAGGAAGGAAGTAGCTGCTCAAAAACTCATCGCCTTCGGCGCGCCCCATCTCCACCGCCGCCACATGCTGCCGCGTTTTTTCAAGCGTCGCCCTCTGCGCCGTCGCCTGCAATTGAAGTTTAGCCAACTCCCGTTCCAGATCCTCAGCCGACCCGCCCGGAGGAAACAACAACATCCCGGCCGCAACTAAACTCGCAACTAATAACACGCCCAGCACGACGCGCAGCACCAGCTTCGTGTCCGCCTGGCGCCTAAAGTTTCTGAGCATAATTCACCGTCACTCGGTACTTATAAAGCGGCTCCTGCAGCGTGGGCGGCTGAGTGCTCTTCAAATCCACCGGACCGAACAGAGGCGATTGGCGCAAATGGACCAGAAACAAGATCACCGGCTCCGGCGCCTTCGCCCCAACTTGCAAATCCAGCACCACCTCGTTCTGCGAAGTGATCTGGGGCAAGCGTACGGAGATCAACCGCACATCGGCCGGCAGCACTCCTTCCAGATCCGCGAAAATCTTCGTCCAGCTAATCGACTTCCGTTCGAGCAGCGCATTCAGCAGCAAACTGCGCTGCAATACTTCCGCATTGGCCGGCTGCCGCAGCGTGGCATTCAATTGCGCCTGCTCCGCGGAAATCTTTTGCAACTCGCTATCGAGCGAGGCCACAGCCGCGCGAGTATCCTTCACCCGCGCCCGATCGGCGAGAATCAAAAATACGAAAACGCCAAGCAGCAGCGCGAGCACCACCGCGCCGGCGCTCGAAGCCACCAGCATCGGCCGGTCCCGTCGAAACGGCTCCGTAGAAAGATTAATCGGAATCCGCATCTTCTTTTTTCTTAGTTAGTCCACACACTTCAGATGCAACCATTCTGGCTACTGGCTACTGCTTTCAATTCACCACCGATTCCAAATATCCCAGCAACCCCGCGTTAAACTCCCCCGGCGCTCCCAACCTGCTCCGCAACGGTTCCGTCTCACATCTCAACTCCGCCGGCACCCCTCGCGGGAATCCGCACAAAATCAATTTCCGCACCGGCGACGCCAGCTCGTCCTCGACATAAGCAAACGTAGGATGCAGCACCGCGAGCAGCTCGTCATCGCCCAACCCCTCCAGCGTCACGCACCGGAACAGCTTGATCGTGGCCCCGGAAAATACCGTCACCGTCAGCACCTGTCCCGATAACTTCGCTACCACCGCCACGCCCTCGCCGCGATAAAGGTTCAATGCCGCAAGCGTGGAAGTCGTCACCTCGCCCGGATGAAACCCCGCCGCGCGAAACAACGCTTCATACCGAGCCACGATATCGAACGCCATGGTAACCGCCAAAACTTCAACCTTCTTACTTCCAGATGCAGGCTGCACGAAAAAACTCACCGCCGCCGATTCGATATCGAAGGGAACCGTTTTCTTAATGCGGAATTTCACCAGCGGCGCCTGCTCCGCCGCGACCGTCGGAAACGAATCGAAATCCAGCACCGTGACGCGCGCCGCATAATCCGGCAAAATCAAAGCGGCGCGCCTTCTCTTCTTCGCTCCGTTGGCTGGCGCAATCTGTCCGATCATGAACGAGACCATCTCCGGCCGCAAAATATTATCGGTCGAGGGCGACACCGCAATCGTGCCCGGCTCAAATGCCTGGAAGCCAGTTTGCATTCCCGACGCATAAGAGATCCCCGCTTCGGAAATCTCGAAAGCGTGCTCCGGCGGAGGATCTTTTATCAGGCGCGAAATGGCGTGAATTATGGTCATTTAAGGTCTCGCACAAGGCACTCTATGAGCATTTAAGCCTCAATAAAGGTCACCTTATTGATCTCTTTCATCGTCGTAATGCCCGTTCTCGCCTTCTCGAGCGCCGCCTCCCGCAAGAATGTCATGCCTTCGCTGGCCGCCTGACGACGGATTTCTGACGCCGGCCGCTTGTCCAAAATCATCTCGCGAATCCGTTCGCTCAAATCCAGCAGCTCATGGATCGCGCTGCGCCCCCGAAACCCCGTTCCACCGCATTCGAAGCAGCCCGTACCCTCATAGAATGTGACGTTTCGCCACTCCTCCGGGTTGAGACCGCTCTCCACCAGATAGGAGTCCGGATACTGCACCGTTTTCTTGCAATGGGCGCAGATCACGCGGACTAACCTCTGCGCCAGTATGCAGTTAAGCGCGGAAACGAAGTTGTACGGCTCGACTCCCATGTTCAAGAATCGTCCCAATACGTCGAGGACGTTATTGGCGTGGACCGTCGTAAACACCAGGTGACCCGTAAGTGCCGCGTTAATCGCGATTTGCGCGGTCTCCTGGTCGCGAATTTCGCCCACCATGATCTTGTCCGGATCGTGCCGCAGAATCGAGCGCAACCCGCGCGCGAACGTTAAACCCTTCTTTTCATTGACCGGAATCTGCGTGATGCCCTTAATCTGATATTCGACCGGATCCTCGATCGT
>PNAJ01000160.1 GCA_003170295.1 Bryobacterales bacterium
GCTTTAGCGGCTTAGTTCAATATCTCTTAACGACTACGCTTCGCCATCCGGCATTTCCCGCCGCATCGTACGCCCGGATCGTCACGACGTTCGACCCGACCAGCAGCGGAATCGATGCCGACCAGTTCGTCGTCCCGCTCGCCATCCCCGATGAACCTGTGTTGGTCGACCACCTGACTGCGGTCACTCCCACGTTGTCGCTCGCCGTTCCGCTAAAAGCGATCGTCGACACCGACGTGGAAACCGAAGTACCTCCCGGTGATCCGATCGTCAACGATGGAGCCGTCGTGTCTGTGCCGCCGGTCGTCGGAGGCGCGGCCTGCCTCGTGACCGTCACCTGTTGCGAAACGTGACTCGACCCTGCCGACGCCGTCATTGTGATGGTATTCACACCCATCGCGAGTGCGACATTCGAGATCGTCCACGACACCGCGGTGCCCGTCGCGCTTCCCGAAACCCCCATCGACGAATTAGACCAACTCACTGAAATCGCGCTCGACCCGCCCGACGCCACCCCAGACAAACTCACCGTCGACGCCGTAGTCGTTGCCGCGGTCGCGTTCACCGTCAGTGTCAATGGACCAACTGTGGGCGGAATCGGAGTAGGCGTCGGCGCCGGTGTTCCGACACTCGTCTGTGCCGCATACAATGTCTGGACCGCCGCCACGTCGCCCGCCGCCAGCCCCGAGACCATCTTGTAGTACGGATACATCACGTCGTTCGGATTATCGGAATGACCCAGCCCCAGCGCATGACCCAGCTCATGCAGCGTCACACTGAATAAGTCGACATTCGTGCCAATGTGCCAGTTCTCCGAATCGTCCAGATGCATGTCGCCCGCAATCGGCTCTGGATTCGGATTCACTGGATAGAACGTGTGCGCAAGCACTCCTCCCGGTCCATCGAATGGACTCGAATCGCCATGCGCGTAAGTGGCCCACAGAATATTCACCGTGCGTGGCGCAGTCGCGCTCGTCCCCGCCGCCCATGTGACCTTCACGACATTCGCCCATTGTGCCATCGCCCGCGCGATCTCAGCCTTCGCCGACGCTGCGTTCAACTGGCTGGTCACGTTGCTGTAGTAATAGAACACCGTCGCCGCGCCCAGCCCCGGCCCGTCCCATCCATAGCCATACGTCGGAATCGATTGCGTCGTCGCGCCATTGGTCGTCAACGCGCCCGAGCACGGACGCACCGGCAATCCCTGCGCCAATTCATCCGATGCCGGAAAAATATATGCCACCGCATCCAGACCCGCCAAATTCTGAATCAGCACCGCATCACTCGTACGGATCATCAGTACGAGCGGCCCCAGATCGGGATTCTCGCTCAACACCGCGCCCGCATTCAGCATCATTCCCCGAGCGTCGTCCAAATTCACATCGGGATAAAACTCGACTAGCAGATGACCGTTAACATTCGCCGCAGCCAGCGGACTGATCTTATCGGACGCCGGAATCGGAGCCGCATAACGAACCCCGAGCCCCCCCAGCATCACCGGACTTGTCACAGAAACCAACAAACCGTCCTCCGGCACGTCGGCCAAAACGGTAACCCCGCGCGACGTCAACTCGCGGATGTGCTCGGCCGATGGCGGCCGGTTGAATTGCATCAACAGATGCCCGGCGCCCGATAATCTCGGCCCCTGCGCCTCGAGAACCACCTGCGACGGTTCCGTCGCAACGCGGCGTGTTTTGAGAATCAAAGAGGTCTGCGCGAGGGCGACCCCGGATAGGAGGATTGAGGTCAAAAACGACCGGCGAATAGTAACCACAATCTCCCATCGACCCTCGATGAGAAAATCCCGGCACCATTACACCTGAGACAGTATACGGTTAACTCACTACTCCTATGCTATTTTGAGGGTGGCCCGCTTGGACGCCCGCATCCCCCAATACTGATCAGTAGTTCCTTTACCGGTCGCCGAAGATCCGAGCGGGGGGTAACTGTGCTCATTCGCGCAAGCGTTTCGATGGAAGCGCCTCGATAAAGCTCTCTTACCGACCGATGATGGGCGTTGCTCACCAATACCATCGCTCCACGATCAGCGGCCCTGAAGGCGGCACTCGCGAGCCGTTCTTGGTCAGACCATGAGAAATTGCGCTCGTTGTACCTAATGAATCCATTGTTGTCATGCGCTACCGTGTAAGTGGGGTCACAGTAGACAACATCCCCAGTTCCAGCTGCTTCGATTACTGGTTCGAAATCGCTTACTATCAGCTTCGCCCTACGAAGCGCCCTCGACGCTAGCCTCAATATTTCGGTTTTCCATAGCACCTCAGGAGTGCGGTCACCACCGCCGTATGGGACATTGAACTTGCCCGCCATGTTAAGGCGGTAGATACCCCCGAAGGCCGTTCTATTCAGATATAAGAAGCGTGCCGCTCTTCCTGCGGCATCCTTCGGTTCATCGTCTCTAACCCGATAGTACATTTCCTCCGTTACCGCCCGACGTCGTAGAACCCGAATGACCCGAGCGGGATCGTTCCGAATCGTCCTGTAGGTGGCAATGAGGTCCTTGTTGATGTCGGCCAGAACGGCACGCCGCGGCAGTCCATGAAAAAAAACAGCGCCGCCTCCCAAAAAGGGCTCGTAGTAGGTGCCTGAAAGGCTGGATGATATCAACTCGCTAATCTGCAAGGCGGCCCATCTCTTGCCGCCGGGCCACTTGATGAACGGACTTAGCGGACCTCGCAGCATCTCACGTTCGGTCCTGTCCTGATTCAGCGCTGCTTGCCTGTATTCCCGAGGGAAACCCGCCCTCGAACTGCCCAAGCGTGATCAGCCTGGTCCGAAGGTTAAGTTTCTCTACGGCTCGTGCGGTAGCTCTTGGAACCATGCTTTTCCAGGAGTCCGCTCCCGCAGCGATATCCGCCCGGATTTTCGCGCCGCTTACCTTCTTAACGTCCCGCTCGTATAAGACCCTCACATCATAGCCAAGATTCTTTAGAACCTCGATTTTCTCTCGATTCCAGTCCTCACATACGGTCGTATAGCAGGGAATCGTTACGGGCATGAACGCTGGGAGCCTCTGCGGCGTCTCGATCGGAAACGGGACGAAGCCAAATCGCGTACGATCGATACCCTCATCTGACAGCGCATCACCAACGATGTTTATCCGCTCGAAGAACGTCAGCGGGTTACTCTCTGGTCGCTCGCGATGGCGCCCAAGCGGGTTGGAATCGATCCGGGTTATGTCATATTTTGTGATCCCGATCCAGAGATAGTCACAAAGTTTGCTTGCGGCAAGAACATATTCGAGGTGCTCATTGTGAAATGGCTGAAATCGACCGTGAACGGATCCCGTTGTCACAAGTATTCCTTAAAATCCCAATCGTCGGAGGCGTTCCACATTTTGGCAAAATATTCGGTAAAAGCAAAATAGAGAGAATCTATATCTCTTGAACCTGCGGTCTTAATTACATGCAACTGGGGGAGATTTGAACCATCCCCCTTTCCCATCAAGTAGTAGCTCATCAAGCAGATTGAGTCATCTATGAACATCAGTCGGAACGCTGGGATCGTCTGATAGAAACGAACGCTGATGTTTTTCCTCTCATTGTTGCGCAGTTCAGCGACGAATCGCAGGGACTCGGTAACTGCATGCTGATAGGAAGCCTTGTCCTTATTCGCCATTTGAGCAAATTTCACCAGTTCGTCCGAGTTCGGACGGCCGAGTAAAAGCTTGACTGGCGACCCGTCGCGACTACAACGACTGATCGCATCGCCAAAAGCCTCTCTATCTCGGGTCAACTTTGACGCACCAATACCTAGGAAATGAAACGAGTGATGGCACATCCCGAGCGCCGTCCGATAATCCACCCCCGTCCCAACCTGGCGATCAGCGCCTACGATCCCAATTTGCCAAAACTGATTCAGTTCCTTGTAGATCACTAAGGCTAAAACGACAATGGTGAAAAGAACAGGCAGAACAAGGGACCAATGCGTAAGAAAGAATGCGCAGCAGATGTCCAGAAGCACACCCACGGCTACAGTTATTAGAAGTCGTATCCTTCGAGACAGCGGATTTCGCTTGGCGCTAGTCTTTTCGTAATAGTCCGCGAGGAAGACTGCGAGTCCATACACGAAATTCGCGACGAGGCTAATGACTAGTGAGTAGTCTGAAGAATCCGCGCTTGCTCCCTGCACTTGAGCTCCTCGTTCATGATCAAAAGCGACCAATTTTCGAACTCACCACTGCGGCGCTGGATTTCTTCGAGCGTCTCGTATTTGGCGTCCATCAAGAAGCCTCGCTCACCGATTTCAAACATCTCCGAATCCGATAGCACCTGGTAGGTCAGCCCGAGATGCTGCTTGCTTACTTCGCGAGAATCATCGTAGAGCAGCCCTCTGTACTCGATGACTGGGGAGCGCAGCGATTTGATTTTGATTTCCTCCCACAACTCCCTCTCGAGTAAAGGATCTCCGACCGCTGGATCAAAAATATTCAGCAGCGGCGCCGAATCGGTGGGATTGAGATGCCCCCCAAATCCGATCGAATAGACGCCGTGAAGTCGGCTTTCAGGCAGCCGTTTCGTGCGCTTGTAGGTCAGGTATCGATCTCGGTGGCGTATGATGAAAACCGATACCAACTGAATGACTGAGAAGTCCTCCTCCGCTGATCGTCTCTGCATCGGCCTACACTCGTCCAGCAACGCTGCCTTGTCAAATTCTCCGGAATAAAGGCCAACTCCTGGAACGTAGCGCTTAAGAGAACGCGCGGGGAAAACAAGAATGTCCTCGTCGAAAAGCGCCTTCTGATATCGGTCTGCGATGTGCTCCGGATAAATTCTCTGCCACTCCCGCAACGCGAACTTTCCTTTATCGACCCGCATAAACACCGAACGCTCGCGCTGTTTGAGGATATTCGTCGATAGCTTCGACTTCATCGTTTGCCATGGAGTCTTGCCGGCTGAAGCCAGCAGCTTGCGCTCTTGCGCCAGTTGAGTTATCTCCGCTGCACCGAGGGGCACCTGCTCCGCCTGAAGAACTGCGCACGCGGCTTTGAGAAACACTCCCATTGCTGTTTTCGCTCCATCTTCGGGGGAGTCCTCCAGTATAACCGTAACCGGTTCGCACTGCTCCCGGGACAGCCGCCGTTCACACCAGATGCTCCAGATCGACCTTAAAGCGCCCCGGCGAGCTTCTTCAGCGTCTCAGTCCCGCCTTTTTTGTGCCTCGCCTCAATGGCCGCAATCATCGGCCGCGACACCTTGGACGCCCTCGCCAGACCTTCCTGGGTGAGCCCGCGATGCTCAGGACTGGAAATGGAACTGGTGACAGCCCGCGTGTTTACCAAGTTTCAAGGTTTCCTATTCCGGCGGCCGCCTCTTGAAATATCCCGCGGGCGAAAGGATCAACACACCTTCGACGATCTTGTCATAGTAAGGACCGAAATGCCTCAAATCGCTGGTCAGCAAATGCGTCGCATTCGCAGCGATGGCGGCCAGCAGAATCGGCGCGTCCTTCGCCGGCAAATCGACTCCTTCCGGCAATGCCTTACCCGGCATAGCCGAAATCAGCTCGACAGACTGCAACAATTTTTCGAGGCGCTCGCGCTGCTCCGGTTTCTCCAGATTGCGTCGCGCCTCCTCGGCTGCGTACGGGGACGTGACAAGATTCACGTACCGCATTTGCCAAAGCTTCAGGAACTTGGCTTCAGGCCTGTAGGCAGCGGAAAAAAGCACGCTCGCATCCAGGAATACGATGTCCCTCGAAAGTGTCAACGCCGGCTCGGAGAAAGGTGCTCGATCCGGTCAGGGTCAAGCCCCATCTTGCGCACGGCCTCGCGTGCCACCCTGTAGTCTTCTTTGTCCACCGCGCTTGACAGAATGAACTCGGCTTTGCGTTCAGGCGTGTAGATTTCGATCGGATAAGCGACGGCGGGCCGGATCAAAATACCATCCTCTCGCTCTTCCGCGATGACCAAACTGCCTTCTTCAATACCGAACTTGCGGCGCAATCGCGCAGGCATGACCACCGTGCCACGCTTGCCGACCTTGCTGGTTTCGATAGCTGGGCTTTTCATAAGGTGCCTGATTGTCTGAATATCCGGCGTCCTTTTTAGTCTATCCCAACTCATCCTGTGCGGGCTGCTACGGCCTGGACTTGGCTCGCCCCGAACTAGCCCGAACGTTTCCAAATTCCACGCCGAGCGCCTTGAGAATCCCGAAGAAGTTTCGGTATGTTGGATTTCCCGAAGCGGAAAGCATCCGGTAAAGGCTCTCTCGACTGACGCCCACCCTTTCCGCGATCTTCGCCATTTGCCGCGCCTCCGCCACGTCCCTCAATGCCACCAGAAGGCCTTCCTCTGAATCGCGCAGGGCCGCGTTTAAATAGTGAGCGGCTTCTTGAGGATCCTTCAAGTCATCGAGGAGGGCGCTCCGGTAATCGGTTGTTCGTTTAGGCATTGTAGTCTGTCCAGTATTCCTTTGCCCTTTGGATGTCACGACTCTGGGAATCCTTATCCCCGCCGTTCAGTAGCACCACGACGTTGCCATCGACGCCAAAATAGACGCGATACCCCGGGCCGAAGTTAATTTTCAACTCGTGCACTCCTCCTCCAACGGATCGGCAGTTCGCAAGGTTGCCCGCCGCCACTCGATTGAGCCTCGTCCGAATGACGGCTCGACCCTCGGCGTCCCGCAGTCCCGTGAGCCACCGACGAAAAGGCTCAGCCCCTTCTTCAGTTTGGTACTGGCGCAGGATTCGCGGCGTGCCTTCCACTGGCCGTCCAAGCCCCCTCGCCTTGTGATTTATAAATCACAATCGATGATAGCACGAATCGTATGGGCTCCAGTTGTCTCATAAAATCCCCTTGAGAATATCCCTCAGCTAGTAGCACTCAGTGAATTCAGGGGTATTCCGTCAACTTTCATGCGGTTTCTCTTCTTCTGCCTGCTGCCAGCAGCCCTCGCCGGCTCTTACAATATCTCCACCATCGCCGGCAGCGATTGGGTCGGCGAAAACGTCCCCGCGACCTCCGCCATTCTGATGCAAGCCCAAGGAATCGCCGCCGACAATTCAGGCAACCTTTATATATCCGACGCCACTAATCACCGCGTCCGCTGCATCGCCCCCAACGGCCTTATCCACACCATCGCCGGAAACGGCGTCGCTGGTTTCGCGGGCGATAATGGACCAGCCTCGTCTGCGCGGCTCAGCTCCCCCTACGGCATGGCGTTCGATTTTGCCGGCAATCTCTATATCGCCGACCTCGGCAATGCGCGCATCCGCCGCATCACTCCCGCCGGAACAATTACCACCATTGCGGGAGGAGGCTCTCTATCCGCGGGAGGCCCGAACGAGGGCAGCATGGCGACCTCTGTCTCCCTCATCTCGCCCCGCAATATCGCAGTCGATGGCAACGGCAATCTCTACATCTCCGACTTCGGAGCCCACCGAGTTTACAAAATGGCGGCCGATGGAACGCTCACCACGCTCGCCGGAACCGGATCGCTTGGATATTCGGGCGATGGCGTCGCGGCGCTCAACCAGTTGAACTTTCCCACCGCGCTCGCCGTCGATCATCAGGGAGCCGTGTACATCGCCGATAGCGGGAATCATCTCATCCGCAAAGTATCCGGCGGACGCATCGCGTCCATCGCGCGCGCCGCTCTTCCCACCGGCCTCGCCTTCGATGGAGGATCGACGCTCTTTGTCGCCGACCATTCCGCCGCGCAGATCCTCGAAATCCCTCTCTCCTCCGGAACAGCGACCGCCATGAATGTTTCGGTCAGCGACGTCGTCTATGGCAACGACGGCAATCTCTACGTCGCCGACGGCACTGTCGTCCGCCGCGTCAGTCTTTTTGGATCGTCCTCGAAAGTCATCGCCGGTGGAGGAAATCTGGCCGAAGGCGACGGTGGACCCGCCATCCAGGCACGCCTCAATCACCCGACGGGATTCGCGCTCGATTCGCTCGGAAACTTGTACATCGCCGATCACGATAACAACCGTATCCGCCGCGTTGGATTGGACGGCACCATCTACACCATCGCCGGGACCGGAGCATCCGGAAATACCGGCGACGGCGGACCCGCCACTATCGCCACCTTCAATGGTCCGACGTCCTTGATTTTCGATTCCAACGGCAATCTCTACATCGCCGATACCGGCAACTCCCGCATCCGCATGATCGCGCCGGGAGGCCTCATTTTTCCCGTCACGACCGGAGCCTTGTCGGCGCCGGCGTACATGATGTTCGATCAAGCGCAGAATTTGTACATCGCCGATGCCTCCGCCATTTTCAAAGTCACCCCAGCGGGCGTCACGACCATTATTTTCGCGGGCCTCCAATCGCCGCGCGGAATGGCTTTGGATGCCAACGGCAACTTCTATTTCTCCGAGCCCAAAACCAAGCAGGTGTGGCTGCTTACGCCATCCGGAAATCAGGCGTTAATTGCTCCCGGTTTGTGGAGTTCGCCCCAAGGCATCGCCATCGATGCAGCAGGAAATCTTATCGTCGCCGATAGCGGCTTAGCGCAAGTGCTCAGCATCAATTCGTTCGGCCAGGTCTTCCCGGTTTCGGGCACCGGATCGGCAGGATTTGCGGGCGATGGAGGCTCTGCTTTGCTGGCTCAACTGAACGCGCCCACCGATGTTCTGCTGAGTTCGTCAGGTGCATGGAACGGCTCGATTTATGTGGCGGATTCCGGGAATAATCGCGTGCGCCAACTCGTGCCTTCGGCATCGCAAGTCACCGTCGCGCCGATTCTCGTCGTCAGCGCCGTCAATGCCGCCAGCCTCACACCGGGGCCGATCGCACCCGGCATGCTGATGGCTCTCCTCGGTACTGGATTGACAATCAACGATGTTGCGCAAACACAAGTGTTGTTTAACACCCTCTCCGCGCCGATTCTCGCGATCACTCCTACTGAGGTGCTGGTGCGCGTTCCGGTCTCGGTTGCCGGAACGGTGCAGATCACGCTAAATAATCAGAGTGCGCAGATCGCGCAAATCACGGCGAATGTTGTGGATGCCGCTCCCGCTTTGTTCGCGAATGCGAGCGGCCAGGCCTCCGCCATCAATCAGGAGGGGACGCTGAACAGTCCTTCCAATCCGGCCACACGCGGCAGCATCATCGCTCTTTTCGGAACAGGCGAAGGTGTCACGGGATTGCCGTTTTCAGTCTCGATCGGAGGCTATGCTGCCACCATTATTTACGCCGGCCCAGCCGGTAACTACCCGGGAATGTTCCAGATCAACGTGCAAGCGCCCTCCGGCTATTTTTCAGGAGGCACTCTGCCGGTCATTGTCAGCGTCGGCGCATTTACTACGCAGGCGGGCGTGACGGTCACGGTTTTCTGATCGATTGCACTTCTTCTTCCAGGCGCACACCGAACTTTTCCCAGACGCCAACCTTCAAGGTTTCAATTAGATCCCACAAATCGCGAGCGGTCCCGCCGCCCTGGTTATAGATCAGATTGGCGTGATAATCCGCTACCCGGAGCCCCCCAACGCTCAAGCCTTTCGCGCCTGCCGCTTCGAGAAAATAGGCCGACGGAACCTTTCCTTCGCGGACAATTTTCGCCGGAACCTCCACTCCGGAGGGCAATTCGGCCAGCAGCAGGTTTTTGAAGATGCTGCCGGCGCATTTCATCGTGGGAGGGTACTTTTCATTGCGTATTTTGAGGATTCCGTCGGCCGTCGAGCGCAATTCCGCGGAATCGGCCTGATCGAGCCTTAAAGTGGCATCCAGCACAATCCAGTCCTTAAATGACTTAAAAATGCTCTTCCGGTAGCTGAAATCTACCTTCTCTGACCTTAATTCGCACGTTTTCTCACCATTGAAAAAACGCACGCTTTCGACGCATTCCTGAATGGAGCGCCCGTATGCACCCGCGTTGCCGTAAATCGCGCCGCCCACCCAGCCCGGAATCCCCGTCATCGTTTCGAGACCGCGCAAACCGGCATCGATTGTTTTGTCGACCAGCTCTTGCAGCACCGCGCCTGCTTCGACACGCACATGGCAGCCGTCGATTTCTATTGCGTTCGCTACGTAGCGAATCACGACGCCGGGGAATCCTTCATCGTCGACAATCAGGTTGGTGCCACCGCCAATGATGGTGTGCGGCGCGCCGCTTGCTTTGACCAGCCGCAATGTTTCCGCGAGCGCATCGACTGTCGAAACATTGGCCAGCATGCGCGCGGGTCCGCCGATTTCAAAGCGCGTATACTGCGCTAGCGGAGCGTTCACAAAAAGCTGTACATTGGGAATCGCCGAAAGGCGAAAGAGCATCAGTTCTAATTATATGTTCCCACCGGAAGCCATCACATTTTTAAAAGCTCTCGAGAAAAACAACAATCGCGACTGGTTCCAGCCGCGAAAGGAGATTTTCGAATCGAAGGTGAAGGCTCCGATGCTGGAACTGGTCGAATCGATGAACGCCGAGCTGCTAAAGTTCGCGCCGGAGCACATCACGGAGCCGAAGAAGGCCGTCTATCGCATTTATCGCGATACTCGTTTCAGCAAGGACAAGACGCCTTACAAAACTCATCTCGCCGCTATCTTTCCGCGCCGCGGTCTCGGCAAGGATGCGGCCGCGGGATTCTATTTTCACTTATCCGCAAAAGGAATTGGAATCGCGTGCGGAGCGTATGCGCCGGGGCCGGAGCAGTTGCTCAAGATCCGGCGCTTTATCGCTGAGAATCACAAATTGTTCCGCACGACGAATAAGCTGATGGGACCGTTACAAGGGTCGACGTTGACGCGCGTGCCGAAAGGTTTCGATCCCGCGCATCCCGCCGTCGATCTCATCAAAATGAAGCAGTGGGTCTGGTGGGTGGAACTGGACGCGAAGCTCGCGACATCGCCCAAGTTGAAATCGGAAATCGCCAAACGATTTCGCGCGATGGCTCCGATGGTGGAGCTGCTGAACAAGCCTCTGTTGGGAAAGCGACCCTCCGACTAGTAAGCTGTCCCAGCTGTTAGCGCGGATTATCACACCTGTCCGCATGCTTACGCATGGCGGTTCCGTGTCGAGACTGGCCTAAGCAGTGGACAAGGATCGGAACACTGTGCTAACGAACTAACCGGGACAGCTTACTGGCGACTGGCAGCGGCGTAAGTTTCGCCGTGCGGCGGCTCGACCGTGAGCGAGAGCGCCATAGTGGCCCAGGTTGTTCCGGCGGCGGAGATCCACTGGTCGGTGCCATACGGGAATCCGCTGTCGAAGTAGGGTTGCAGCCAGATGGAACGCGATTTCACGTGCCAGGAGCCGTCGGCGGCTTGGGTGTTCAGCAAATACTTCACTCCCTTGGCGTAGACCGGATCGGTTGCGAGCATCCGTCCGGCGGCGTTGAGCGCATAGAGCGCTTCACCGGTGGCATAGGCATCCGAGCCCATCGACGGCAACTGGCTCCAGCCTCCATCCGGGCGCTGCGATGCGGCAAGCGCCTTTTGGGCGGCGGCGATCGAAGCGGGTTTTGCATGCGCCCACGCCAACCCCATCAGGAGGAAAGCACGGTCCTGATTGTTATCCGGCTTAGAGGCTTCGAGCCATGCGGCCGCCCGTGCGAGCGCTTTATCCGTGTCCGCCTTCTCAGCCGGTGGTCCATAAATCTTGAGCGCATAGATCGACATGGCGGCGGCTTGATAGACGCCCGAATTCATCGGCGGCCGGCGGCTTTCGAAAGCATCCCAATTGCCCGCGGCAGTTTGCATCGACTTGATGTACCGCACGGAGGCATCGGTGTATTCATCTCTCGGGACGCCGTTGTTTCCGAAATCGAACATCTCCCAACCGAGGCCAGTCGTGGAGATGACGGCGAGGTCCAGGATACGTTCCGGATTCAGCGCATGCATGCTTTGCGGAAGCTGCGGGATTTCCTTCGGAGCAGGGAGCCCATGCTGATGGGCGATGGCTGTCGCGGCCGAGGGCAGATCCTGCGCGTGGCAGGAGTTGCAGCCGCCGATGCGGATAAAGTTATGGCTCTGCTTTTCGAGCAGCGCGAGCGCAGGACCGACCGATGCAGCGATGGACCTTTCGCCTCCGCTGCCGCTGGGAGCCGGCGCGACGCCAAGCTGCATCCGTTCTTCCTCCGGAACTCCGAGCACGCGCGCCACCTCCGTATCGCCACGCTTGGCGGCGAGCATGCGGGCGGTTTCGCCGTCGCCTTTCGCATCGAGGTCGGCGCCCTTGGCGAGAAACATCTTCACGACACCGGCAGGCATGGTGTCCGATCCGGCAGCGTACAGTAACGGCGAGTAGCCGCGAATATCCTGGACATTCACCTCCGCGCCGCGATCGAGCAGGAGCTTCACAGCTTCCTCGTTACCAGCCGTGGCCGCTTCAGCCAGCGCGGTTTCGTTCCGCTTAGTCTTCACATTCGGATCGGCGCCGTTTGCGAGCAGAAGGCGAACAGCTTGAGGCCTTCCGGTCTGCGCGGCTGCCATCAGCGCGGTGCCGCCCGCTCCGTTCCTTGCGTTCACATCGGCTTTCCTGTCGATCAGGAGTTGCATCGCCTCGATTGGGCTATGGGAGGCGGCGATCAGCGGCGTCATTCCATTAATCGTTTTCGAGTTGGGATCCCCGCCCTTATCGAGCAGCAGGCGCAGGACCGCTAGGGCGTTGGCCATGGAAGCGGCCTGGTAGACCGGAGTGCGCCCATCCACCGTTCTGGCGTTGACGTCGGCGCCGTGCTCCAGCAGCAATCGAGCTTTGGCAACGTCGTGCAGGCTCCAGAAGAGCGGCGTGGATTTTCGTTTGTTGCCGGCCTTCGGGTCGGCCCCATGTTCGAGGAGCAGCCTCATCGTCGCGATGTTGCCGAACCCGGCCGCGTGCTGCAGCGGCGTGTTCCCGGCCCGATCGTGTTCATTGACGAGCTCAGGAGTCGCCGCGATCAGCTTTCCCACGGCTTCGGTGTCGCCGGAGCGGACCGCCGTAATGAGCGCCGCGAGTTTCGGATTTACGGGCTTCGGCGGCGCGGTATCCTCGACTTGAATGCGGAAATCGGCGCCCTGGTCGATCCAGGCGCGGAAAATTCCGATCTCCTCATCCGAGAGAGCACCAGTGGGAGGCATCTGCAAGCCTCCGTCGCCATTGACAAGCCGGCGGATAAGCTTGCTTTCGGCGCTGTTGCCCGGATTGATGACCGGCCCATAATCGCCTCCGCGAAGTGCGTTCTGACGCTTGTCGAGGCGGAGTCCGGACTGCTGAGCTTCTTCACCGTGGCAGGAGTAACATTTCTGCGAAAGGACCGGCTGGATGTCCTTTTCAAAATCGATTTTCCTGTTAGCGGCTGGCGGCAGCTTGGTCTCGGCGAACGCCAAGGAAGCGGCGGCCAGTAGAAGCGCCGCGGCCAGTATAAATGTCACACGCATTGTAGCCTCCGAAATTGCATTTGAGTATAGCGCAATAGTCCACTCTAAATCAGACGTTCTTAGTTGCCCTGACGATAAGAACTTCAGCCGGGAAACTCATCCCGCTGCCGGTGGAGTACTCGCGTAGCGCTTCGAGCGCCTCACGCGTTACTTCAATTAACTGCTCCTTTGGAAGCGTCGCGATCTTCTCGCGAAGCTTCTCAGACATCTCGCGTCGCAGTGTCCAGAAGTCTTCGACCGGGAGCGCCGCTTGTATCGTGAATTGCAGCACGCGCTCGCGCGGAGCCATCGCGCCAGCCTCGGTGAGAACGTCGCGTAACTTGCCTGGACTTGCAAAGCGGAATGCGTCGGGAGCATCGGGCGCAGGTGGAGGCGAATCGACATACCGGTCGATGACTCGCGCGAGCGAGTAGTGAAAAGGATTTCTGTCGGCGAAATGCCAGACCGCGAGCGCCAGTCTCCCTCCTGGCTTAAGTACTCTCAACATCTCGCGAACCGCGCCCACGGGAGATGGAAAGAACATCACACCGAAGCGGCTTATTACGACGTCGAAGGTATCGTCTGGGAACGGCAGACGGTCCGCAGGGGCGACTTCGAATTGTGCATTCCCGACGCCAAGACGGTCTGTCGCCCGGCGAGCGGCTTCTACCATCTCCGGCACCACATCGATCCCGACCACCTTGCCTTCGGGGCCGACCAATGCGGCTACGGTCAACGCCGGTTCTCCGGGACCCGTGGCGATATCCAGCACCGCGTGCCCACTGGCGATCCGCCCGTCATCGACCAGAGCTTGCGAGACCGGCGCAAACATCTGCCGGATGATTTTGCGGTGCTTCTCCCAGTACGGCGCGGAACCGGTCCATCCGCTGATAACCTCTTGGCCGGGTTGCATTAAAAGGAAGTATACCTGCCGCGCGGTTGAGCGCGTACACTAGTCCTTCTTAAGTAGAAGTCCTGGTCCGCCAAGTATTGACACGTTGTGCCGTGCCCATTATACTTCTCGCCATTGGGGACAAGACCGCCTATGAAACCTTTTGCACCAAAATTATTTATTGGGATCGCCATTTTCGGATTCACCGGTGTTACGCTGCTCGCCGACGACCAGCAAGACAAAAACACCGTTTACTACGACTGGGCCAAGGACGCGAAGCCCGGCGGCCAGACCCAAAGCCCGCTGATGACCTACCACGGTGGCAAGATCCTGCCCACAGCCGCAATCACAGCGATCTTCTGGGGACCGAGTTGGGCCTCGAATACTTCGGACGAGATCAGCGGCCTCGATCTCTTTTACACCGGCCACAGCAACTCCAACTACTCCAAGACGGTGGACGAATATACGGGATTGGGGCTGCAGGTGGGCGCCGCGACTTCCTACACCGGACACCTGCTGGATGGCACCGCGGCCGCCAACGGCAGCCGCCCTTCCGAGATACTCGCCGAAGTCTGCAAGCTGGTTGGTCCTGGGAACTCCAGCGGGAACGGCTACTATCCGGTGTATACCGACGTTCCGCGAGGACACGCGAAGTACTGCGCGTATCACAGCGCGGGCACTTGCCCGAGCAGCTCGACCGTGGTCCAGTTCGCGTTCTTCTTCAAGCTGGATGGCGATGCGGGCTGCGACCCGGTGGACACTCAGACAGGTCACTCGCAAGGCTTGGCGGCGCTCGCGAATGTCAGCGCTCATGAGTTGTCGGAATCTCGCTCGGATCCGAACTCGGGAGGGTGGTACGACTCTCGGGGCGCGGAGAATGGCGACAAATGCGCTTGGACGTTTAACGTGCCTTCTGTCGCGTTCACGGGCGGGACCATGTGGAAGTTGCAAGGAGAATGGTCGAACGCGGCGTACACCGCGGGAACCGGGTATCCGAACAGCAGCGGCCAAAACGGCTGTCTCGACGGGCACTAGAGTTCTTGTGGGGCGGACGCCCTCGTCGCGACATCCCGCCGACGCACCTGAGGGTGCGCGTCGTGATGTACAATTTACTCACAAGAGTTGGGCGATGCCTTGAAGCCTGAATCCGAACAAAACAGTCCGTTCGCTCATTACCCACTGAAGCACCGCATAATCGCATGGGTCAGCAGCAATCTTTTCGACTCGGCGGTCTACACCGTTCGCCACGGCTTATTGAGGGGCATGAGGAGAAAGGGCGGATTAGGGTGGGCTCCCGAGAAGCTCTCGCGCAATTCAGTGACGGCAGAGCAGAACTTTTGGGAAAGACTCGATCTTAGCGGAAAAACCGTTTATGACGTGGGAGCCTTTCACGGCCTGCTGACTCTCTTCTTCGCTTCAAGGGCTAAAGCGGTCGTTTGTTTTGAGCCGAACAAGCGAAACCGCGAGCGCCTGATGGAGAATCTGGCATTGAACGGCATTGAGAACGTTGTCGTCCGCGCAACCGGAGTTGGCTCCAGGCGCGAGACGCTGAAGATGGTCGGTGATCCGCTTATGCCGGGAGGCTCAAGCGTGGACGGCAAGATGGTTGAGCATCTGGAGCGGACTGGGGTGGGAGTGGTGACCGAGGAAATCCCGATTATCGCGCTCGACGAAGAGATCCGAGACGCCAACCTGCCAGCACCGGAGTTCATCAAGATTGATATCGAGGGCTGGGAACTGGAAGCTCTCCGAGGGGCTCGCGAGACGCTGAAGCTGCATAAACCGGCGCTATTCCTGGAGATGCATGGTCAGACGATGCAGGAGAAAGAGCGCAAGGTGGGCGAAATTGTTTCTTTTTTGTGGGAGCTTGAATACAAACGAATCCGGCACATCGAAACGGACGCTTGGATCACTCCAGAAAACGCTTCTGTTGCGAGGCAGGGGCACTTGTATTGCATATGAAGTTCATCGATGCAAGTGGCGCATATGAACGCTACGGACTAGGGGCTCCGCCCCACCCTTGAACCAGCACGCCAAAATTCCCAGTGCCAGCAGCGCTGTGTAAGGGTGGGGCGGACCCCCCTGGTCCGTGCAATCCCCCGATCGCGCTCTTGACCGATAAAACCAGGCCTGCTGACGGACGAACAGGCGGACCAGGAGGTCCACCCCACTTGGTTTCCGAAGGTCATCAGAGTTTTCTCTTGCAGCCTGCCGAGGGTTGATAGCCCGCCTTGAGGGGATTCGCCTACTTCGTAGCCAGCGTCACGCCCGGCTGCGTCTGCTTGTCTTCGACCTGGACCAGCACCGGGACATTGGCGTTATGGCGCACGCCCGCCGGAATCCGGAACAGGAGACGGGCGCGTCGGGCCCAATCGAACACGCAATCGAGCAGGAGGCCGACAACGAGTTCAGTGACGCAGGACCCGCGCGGCACACGCTCAAACAACATTGGGAAATCACGCGCTCCCGGACTCGCTCGCGCTCATGCGTGCCTCTCGATTCATATTGCAATGGTTCTTTAATTCGTGCATGATACTTACGGATCGATGGCTTCGTGACGTGAAGTACGAGGTTAGGAGGGACCCAGTTCATGACAACTCGGCTAACCATTTCTGAACGCGCGGTTTTTCTTGCCGTTCTGGCATCGCTGTTTTTCTTTTTTGCTCCTGCGGGAGTTGCACAAGTGGTCATCAACGAAGTCCTCTACCGGGTAGACCCGGCAAACAGCGACCCGCTGAAGACGCAGCAGTGGGTGGAGTTGGTTAACAAAGGGGCTGCACCCGTCAATCTGACCGGCTGGAAAGTTTCCGGGAGGGACGGAGCGTCGGGCGCGTCGGCACGCCCTCTGCCGGCGGTAACGCTGGCCGCGCAAGGGTATCTCGTGCTCCATCTGTCACAAGGAACCAATGGCGCCAACGACTTCTATACGCAGGATGCCAACCAGGTGTGGAACCCCAATATGGATGAGGTTGCGCTCTACGCAACGGCTGGAATCGTGGACTTCATCGCCTGGGGCAGCCAATCCGTGCCCTACTCACCCGGCACGGCTCACAACGACGCGGTAACGGCAAACATCTGGACGCCGAATGCGGCGCTGGCGAGCGACGGCGTGCAGGTTCTGGCCTTTGAGAAACCAAGACCGGTCGCGCTGGGCATGTCGATCGGGCGCGATCCCGATTCCACCGATACCGACACCACTGGGGACTTCGAACCTCACGGGGGAGTTGGTGCGCTGGACAATTCGCCGAACCGGCAGAATCTGGATCAGATTACGATCGTCGAGGTGGACCCTCCGGCTACGCCTGCCTTTCATGCATTGGCTACGCCAAGTCAAAAAAAATGGACCGTCATGTTTTACTTCAACGCGGATAATAGTCTCGAAAAGTACATTTACGATAATGTTCAGGAAATCGAGAGGAGCCTGGGATCCGACAACAATGTCAACTATGTCGTGATGTATGACGGAAAGCGCTTTAGTAAAGGCACACAACGTGGTTTGATCCCGGCGGGGGGCGGGGACCCAACCAAACTGACACTCGAGCGCTTGGCGGGAGTCACCGTGCAGATCGGTGAGCGCGATATGGGAGACCCGAACGAACTGGCCGGATTTATTAGTTGGGTGAAGGCCAATTATCCGGCCGACCACTACGCCCTGATCCTTAGTGCGCATGGTGATGGGTGGAAGTCCTACGGCCCTGACGAGACTTCGCAAGGGACCCACGGCCCCGATTACCTTTATATGGGAGAACTTCGGACGGCTCTTGCCGGCCAATACTTCGACCTGATCGGCTTCGATGCTTGCATGATGGCCGGGATCGAAGTCGCGGACCAGTTACATGGTTTTACGTCCTACTTCGTGGCGTCCGAGGAAGTGATTCCCGGTTATGGCTTCCCTTACGATACGTTCACGGCAGCGCTGAAGAGCAATCCCACATGGACCGGCCTCGATCTCGGGAAGAATATTGTAAAGCTTTATGCCTCTCGCTACCAGAATCTTACCAACTGGACCTTGTCGCTCATCGATGAGCAGCAGTTGACAAGTCTCGTCCAACAGATGAATACGTGGTCCGGACTATTGAAGATTGGTGCGGGACTCTTTCAAGGAAGGGACGATCCGAATGACAACGTTCAGGTATTGCTCAAGTACGATCGTGCGGCAACGAAGCAGTTCAGCGATAAGAACTTCGTCGATCTGTATGACCTGGCTCAGCGCATTAACAACGACGGGAACCTTCCCGGCTGTATCAAGACTCCCATTCCGGCGATTCTGAATCTGCTCAACGGAATGGTGGTGGTAACGGAAGTCCACAGCAGCGAAATTCCCATAGCAAAGGGGATGCATATCTATTTTCCGCGGAATCGCAAGCAGGGGCCGGAATCCTATGATGACTACGACTTGCCCTACACGCGCCAAACCAACGGGAACTCGCACTTTGCCATCTATGCGGAGAATCACGATATGCTCCCGCTGAAATCGAGAGATCGAGAAGATGGAAGCGCCCTCGACCCGGCGACAGAGTGGCCCGAACCGGTGACACCGGGTCTGCAGTTCACTAAGGATACAGATTGGTCTAAGTTCCTGGAACGCTACTATCACCCCGTTGCCGATAACCACATCCTTTACGGGATTGCGCCGTCCGGCATGAGAATCTACCCGGCTTCGAGCGGCGGAGGAGCATGCAGCAACCCCACCGATTCGATTGCCGTGCCCACGGGATCCACTGTCTATTTTTCGGCCTTCGGATCTTCTGACGCGGATCAGGCTGACTTTCAAGTTGTTCCTCCCGCGCCCGCCCCCCCAATTGTGTTCCCGATAGTGTTCCCGAGCTATTACTTCTGGGACCTGAACGGAGCGGTAGGTTGTACTTCGAATTGCATCGAGCCCCAGACCGTGCCTCCGGGATCCGATGCCGCACTGGCGGCAACCACCAACATGGACGCCGACCGCGATCTGATCAATACTACCTTCGACCAGAAGGATGCGGCCGGGCCCACCACATCGTGGACCTGCGCGATTGCAGGAACAAATGTAGTGACTCTGATGGTGTGGGACGACAATCATTTGAAGAGATATCACGACACCAACCCGACCGCGCTCTACGTCCATCCCCAGACGGATAGCCATCAGGCAACAATTTCTTGCAGCGACCTGCCCCCGGTGACCTACACCGGATTCCCCACTTCGATGACCTTGAATATGAACTTTACCGTAACGTCCGATCCGTTTGACAGTGCATCGTTTGTCGGACTGTCCTCCGGTAATGCAACTGCCACCTTCTCCGGACTTGGAGGGCCGACGGGACCGTCGAACCAACCGCTTGCGAGTGCGCCGACCGGCCCGCAGGTTTCTTTGACGGGGGATCGCTCGCAACTGGTTCCCGCAACCGGACCGTTCGATACGGTGCACAATTCGTTCAGCATTCAGGGAACCAGCACGAGCCCGATCGCCGGTTTTCAAG
Source organism: Bryobacterales bacterium (assembly GCA_003170295.1). GTDB lineage: Bacteria > Acidobacteriota > Terriglobia > Bryobacterales > Bryobacteraceae > Palsa-187. The sequence goes on from PNAJ01000160.1 coordinate 19,655, forward strand.
CCGTGCAGGCACTCTATACGCTGACGCTGGGGGGCGCCAATCTGAGTACCGTGACCGGCACCTACCAAGTCGGTTTGAACAGCACCTTGAATAACGAAGCGCAGCCGGTGACTTACAACGTCACGGGAACCATCGCCAATAAGAAATATCCCGCGGCGGGAGCGACCATCACCGCCGTCAATACAGCGGGCGCGGCGGGGGCCATCGCTCAAAATACATATATCGAAATCCACGGAACCAGTCTGGTCCCGGCCACCACCCCAGCGGGCGGCGTGAATTGGAACAAAGCGCCGGAGTTTGCCACCGGTCACATGCCCACTCAACTCAACGGAGTGAGCGTCACGGTGAACGGAAAACCGGCGTTCGTGTATTTCTACTGCAGTGCAGCCACAACTCCGGCCTGTAAAACCGACCAGCTCAACGTGCTCACTCCGCTGGACGGCACGGTGGGCACAGTTCCAATCGTGGTCACGAGCGGCGCTACTTCCAGTGCGCCGTTTATGGTGAAGATGCAAGCCGCCGCGCCCTCCTTCCTGCTGTACGGTGCGGACGGTTACGTAGTAGCGACTCACCTGGACAACACGCTGGTTGGTCCCACGACGTTGTATCCGGGGTACACGACCCCAGCCAAACCGGGCGAAACGCTGGTCTTTTACGCGGTGGGTTTTGGACTGCCTTCCACGCCGCTGGTCAATGGCTCTTCCACACAGAGCGGAACTCTGGCATCGATGCCGGTGTGTCGGATGGGAAGCTCGCCGGCGATCGTGTCGTTTGCGGGTTTAATCGGGCCCGGGCTTTACCAACTCAACATAATCGTTCCGGCGAACGGAGTGAGTAGCGAGCTTAGTTGCACATATCAAGGAGTGACAACGCCCGCCGGTGATCTGATTACAATACAACCTCAGTAGGAAAAGAACTAGAATAGCCCGCATGACGTCTAAGATCGCGCTGGTAACTGGCGCCGGAAGCGGAATTGGTCGTGCCGTGAGTCTTGCTCTGCACTCCGCTGGATTTTCTCTGGTGCTCGCGGGACGCCGCGCGGAGGCGTTGGAAAAAACTGCGGGCAGCCGCCCTTTCAGGTGGCTCTTCGATGGTTGCCCCACCGTCAACAAGGGACAATGCTAAACGTGACCCGCCGGCAGCTTTTCTCTCTGGCAATGTGCGCGAGCGCCCGTCCGCAGCCCGCTCCGGCCGACATTTCCCTTCGCATCGGAGAGATCACCCTCGATCTGGCACCGAAGCGGTCCGTCCGAACGATCGCCTATAACGGCCAGGTGCCCGGCCCGCTCCTTCGCGTGAAGGAAGGCCAGAAGATCACAGTCGATGTTTCGAACGACACCGGCGAGCACGAGATCGTTCACTGGCACGGGCTCCATATTCCGCCGGAGGTTGACGGCTCGCATGAGGAGGGCACGCCTCCCATTCCCGCTCACGGCAGCCGCCAGTACAGTTTCACCGCGACCCCCGCCGGAACGCGTTGGTATCACAGCCACATCATGGCGGGCAAGAGTCTTACGCGCGCCACCTACTCCGGTCAGTTTGGGATGTTTGTGATCGAGCCATCGAGCGGCGCGGCCCGCTATGACCTGGAAGTGCCCATCCTGTTACATGAATGGGAACCGCGCGTTGTCCGCGACGACGTGGAATACAACTTATTTTCGATCAATGGCAAGATGCTGGGTGCGGGGGAACCGGTCCGCGTGCGCCCATCGCAACGCATCTTGTTCCGGATCGTGAATGCGAGCGCGACCCTGACGCATCGGCTCGCGTTGACGGGGCACAGTTTGGAGGTGATCGCGATGGATGGCAACGCGGTCTCGAATCCGGGCAAGGTGCGGTCGGTCGAGTTAGCTCCCGGAGAGCGAATCGACGCGATCGTCGAAATGAACAATCCGGGTGTGTGGATCCTGGGCGAGATGGACGACCGGCAGCGCACGCGCGGCATGGGCATCGTCGTTGAGTATGCGGATCGCAACGGACCGCCGCGATGGGTTTCCGCGCCCGACGTCCCTTGGGACTATACGGCGTTCGGCGGCGCGGAAGCGGCGGCTAGTCCCGACGCCAGGATTCCACTCGAGTTCAAGCAAAAAGGCGACCGCTGGACCATCAACGGCAAGTCCTTCCCGCATACTGACATTCTGAAAGTGCGGCTGGACCGGCGCTACCGGCTTGTCTTCGATAATCAAAGCGCGATGGCGCACCCGGTGCATCTGCATCGGCATACGTTCGAGATAGTCCGGTTCGCCGGGAAGCCGTCATCGGGCGTGCGGAAGGATGTCGTCGTGGTACCAGCCTGGAGGCAAGTCGAAGTGGACTTCGTCGCGAACAATCCCGGCGCTACGCTGTTCCACTGCCATCATCAGCACCACATGGACATGGGATTCATGACCCTGATGCAGTATGCATCGTGACCCTTATTTCGCGGCTTGCAGCGACTTAATATAATCGGTGAGATTCGCGACGCGCATCCTGGTAGTAGCGCTGCCGCCTGCCATGGACTTAAAGATACTCCCCCAAATAGGCATATCGCGGGTGCCATGGGCGTCGAGCTGATCCTCGCCTTCGATATAGCGGGCGACGCGGGTATCCGGAAACTTGCCGCTGTTGTGAACGGTGAGCTGAGTCAGATCCGCGGGCTTCTTCTTCAAGGCCGTGGCTGCGGGGCCACCGCCCTGGCCGTCCTTGCCGTGGCACACGGCGCAGTACTCATTGAACATTTCCTTGCCGGACGTTGGCGAAGTCGGCTTCGTTGGAACGGTCTTAATCGTCTGGCCGAGACCAACAACCGCCAGCGCGAAAATAGTAAGCGTGATGCGCATGAGCATGCATGAGGAGGAGCACGCATGCAGCCAAAGATAGTGGCCGTGGATTGAATCAGTTTCCACAGCGCGCCTGCGCTTCATCGCGCAACATTGCGCGTTTAGGCGACAATGGTCCGCATGACCCCTAAAATCGCGCTTGTCACCGGCGCGGGAAGCGGAATTGGCCGTGCTGTGAGCCTTGCTCTCGAATCCGCCGGATTTTCGGTGGTGCTCGCGGGCCGGCGCGCGGAGGAGCTGGAAAAAACGGCGTCGCTTGGAGCGGGAAATATGCTGGCCGTTCCAACCGATGTGACCAATCCGGAAAGCGTCAAAGGATTGTTTTCAAAAATCAAACGGCTGGATCTTTTGTTCAACAACGCAGGCATGGGCGCACCCGCGGTTCCGATGGACGAGTTGACCTTCGAGCAATGGACCGCCGTCGTGAACGTCAATCTCACGGGCTCGTTTTTGTGCGCGCAGCACGCCATGAAACTCATGAAAACGCAGGACCCGCGCGGAGGCCGCATCATCAACAACGGCTCGATTTCCGCGACGACGCCGCGCCCCAACTCGGCGCCTTATACTGCAACAAAACACGCAATTACGGGCTTGACGAAGAGTATTTCTCTCGATGGACGCCCGTTCGATATCGCCTGCGGGCAGATCGACATCGGCAATGCCGCGACGGAAATGACGGCGCGCATGGCGAATATCGAGCCTCGGATGGACGTGAAACATGTTGCCGATGCAGTGGTTTACATGGCTAGCTTGCCGCTCGACGCCAACGTACTGTTCATGACGGTGATGGCGACGAAAATGCCGTTCATCGGACGCGGCTAGATTTGGTCGCGATCGAGGTTGAAGGTTTCGATCATGTACTCGTAGTAGAGGCCATCTTGTAGAAAAACAAGGAAGACCTCGTGCATGAGGTTGATCAGCTTTTGGGTGGCATATTCGTAATCGCGGTCCTTAGCTATGAAAAGAAGCGAGATGTTGCCGTTTTTGAGCGAACAGGAGATCCGGACCTTGCTCGGGTCGATACGGCGATGCGCTACAACCTCTTCGGATTGACGACCGGCGACGAATTCCTTGAAGGCTTCATACATCGGGCGCGGCACTTTCGGCAGCACTACGGGAAAACGCAGGGAGTGTTTCGCTGCGTCGAAAACCAGGTCGTAAAACCGGTTTTTGTGCCACTGCATGCGGTAATGCGAGGCCTTATTCGACCTTAAAGTGCAAGAGAACGATCTGAAAACACCCTTAGCGGCGTATAATTCGAGCGTTCTTGTTACTAAATCGATCTTAGTGCGCAAAGGCTCCCGCACCCGGTTCCACCGGCAGAGCGATACCCGGCGCGAACTTCGAGCCGTCCGTGAATTCCTTCAGCGCCTGGACGTTGATCAGGGTAGAGATATTCTCTTTGGCCGCGATCTGATAACTGCGCTTGAGTGCGGCGCGCAGCTCTTCCGGCGTTTGCACGTATTCGCCGCGCGCGCCGAGGCCTTCCGCCATTTTGTCGTAGCGGAGGTTTTCCTGGAACAGGTACATATGCAGCGACCGGGGCGAACCATTCGCGGCCGGAAACATGCCCCAGGAGTTGTTGTTGTAAACGACCGCGATGATCGGGATTTTGTACTTGGCCGCCGTATCCAATTCGAACATGCTGTAGGCGATGCCGGCGTCGCTGGTTACAACGAGCGTCGGTGCGCCTTTATACGGAGCTTGCGGACCGATGCCGCGCTGCACTGCTGCGCTCGCGCCGATCATCATGGCCATATCTGGGCCGATCGCACCGTACTGATAAACGCAGGCCACACTTTGGCCGGGGCGATTCGCGCGGAGCCAGCGGCCGGTGAAAATTCCGGTGGTCCAACCGCCGACGCCGGTTACGGTTTGCTTGGGATCGATGTCGCCTTTGTACAGAAGGTCGTGAACTTCCTTCGCCATGACGGCCGGGTGGATGCGATTGGTTGCGGCGCTGTGCTTCAACCCGAGCTCATAATGATCGAGATCGCGCTTTTCGGTTTTGGCTTTCGAAGCGGCCAGTTCGGCGACCCAGGCATCACGCTTTTTACGCGGGATTTCGCTGGCCAGGATGTCAAGAAATCCTTTTTCGTCGCCGACGATACCGAGTTCGATCGGCCAGTTGCGGCCGATGTCCTCCGCCACGGGATGAACACGGATGGTCTTGGCGTCGGGACTGAAATGGTATTCGGTGCGGCCGGGCATGGCGTATTGACCGATGAAAACTACGAGGTCCGCGCTCATCAAGGCATCGTGAGCGAGGCTCGCGGAAAGGCGATGATCGTCGGGGAAATGGCCGGAGGTCGGGCCCGAAGTGACAACCGCGATTTCATTTTTCTCGGCCGCCACTTTCAATTGGTCCCAGGCTTTGCGCTGGAACACACCCTGGCCCGCGACGATGATCGGCCGTTCGGCCTTGTTGATCATGTCCATGGCCTGCTCCACTTCCTTGCGGGTGGGCTGCGCGCGGGATTCGGTGCGGTATTTGTCCTTGGTGTAATAGTCGGTGAGCTTGGCTGAATCGGTGAATCGTGTGCGAGCCACTTCGGTGGGAAAATCGAGGTGCACCGGGCCGGGAATACCGGTCTTGAGATTGCGGAATGCGTAGGCGCCGTATTCCCAAACACGACTCGCATCGATCATCCGCTTGCCGTACTTCTTCATGCCGGTGGTGGTGGGCTGCTGATAGCCGGTCTGAATGAATTTCTCGCGATCGTCGCCGGCGAGCTCCATGTTGCTCGCGAGCACCAACAGAGGAGTGCGCGCGGCATTGGCGGCGGCGATATTCATGATCATGTTGGTGAAGCCGGGGCCTTCGGTGCCGGAGCAGGCGGTTACTTCACCGGTGACGCGGGAGAATCCGTCGGCGGCGGCGCACATGGAGCCTTCGGAGCGTCCGCCGTATGCGGGGACGCCCGCGGCGGCGATGGCATTGATCACGGTGTAATTGCCGGGGCAGCAGAACAGGGCCGCGAGATCCTCATCCTTGCAGAGCTTGGCGAAGATTTCCGCGCCGGTCATGCCACGGCCCTCGAAGGTGCCGACCTTGGGGTTTTCGCCGAGGGATGTGGGCAGGTCCTTCGGGATGGTGATGGAGAGGATGGGTGGAGCGGCGCTCAGCTTGGCTTGGGGAAGGAAGGCTGCGGCGGCTGCGCCGGCGGCTACGGGACGGAGGAAATTCCTGCGCGAGGGTTTGATCGACATTTATTTATTCCTTTTCTTGTAACGGGGGCTGCGACTCTGGCGGCCACAGGCTATGGATGAAATTGACCAGATGCCATAGGTCGGCTTCCTTGTCGATCTGGGACCTAAAGGATGGCATGCTCGCGCCCGCGCCATCGCGGATGCTGCGGAAAATCTCGCCGTCGGAGAGGCCGTCGCGGAAGGCTTTGGGGTCGGTCAGATCGGTGGCGTCGGCGACTACGTCGATGAGCGCTTTCCCGTTATCTCCGTGGCAGCCGACACAGTTTCTTAGGAAAATGTCGCGGCCTTGGGAGATGGATTTCTTGGTGAAGGCGATGGGGTTCTTTAGTTTTTTGGCCTCTTCGGCGCTGAGTTTGCCATCTTGGCCGGAGAGGGTCCATGCGGCCACAAGGAGAACGAGCCCAGACTTGACGTAGTCCACCGTGCATCAAAGCTATCAAGCGCGGGGGTGGTTGTCAACCGGATTTACATGGGGTTACGAGGGTGGCGGAGAGGTTGATGAAAACGGTAGTGGGTCTATTTTAAAAACTGGCCTTCGGCCAATTTTTTCAGTTGGCAATTTGATGCGCTGCACCGACCGCGGACAGCGTCAACGGAGAAGGCGGTTTCCGAGAACGACCGCGACTACAGTTGCTAAGAACGTTCCCAGAATCGCAGCCACTACCTCATGGCCTTGGGACGAAAGGAACACCACTCCAATTATTCCGACTATGGCGATTGCACCGCCAATGGCCATAGCTCGGTATTGATTCTTCTCCGAACGACCAGCGCGGTCCATCGCCCACTGAAAATGCCGTCGATCGATTTTGTCCACTTGATCGATGATGGTTTTTGACAGATCGACGATCTGATCTGGCGACAGCCGGTCCCATGCCTGGGACGGAATGTTTTGAATGTTGACCTGCTGATTGAAGGTGAAAGGCGTTTTCGTATCGGGCGGCACCACCGGAGGAAGCAACTCGGCATCGGTGGGTTGCGAGAGATTTAACTTAGATTGCTTCTCTTCATCATCGGGCATAGTCAAGAGTAAGTTGCTGCCACATCTCACCCTCCAGTGCTTGCGTGGCCTTCGCCACATCAGCAGGGGTGTCTAGTTGGTGAATTTCCACGAAGTAAGCTCGGTCTGTCGCTCGGAAACGCGTGTTCCATCGAGGATGCCTAATGCGTACCTGGTTCGCGTACGAATCGAGCCACGTCAAAACCTTAATTCGATCCGTAGAGGGTACCCTTTTGGGAAGTTTTGCTTCGATACGCCAGCCCGTATCAGTCTTTAATACATTGTAAACAATATCTTTACTGTCTCCGGCCGTATACCGGTAAGCGTTGGCCCATGTCACGAATACAGATTATCACAGTGTTCCTAGGTCTGACCGAGTGAAGTTCCTGCGCATCTGAAATTTTATCGCTCAACTTTCATAGGTCTAGAGAGACGTGGTTTCCCAGCGTTTGAGACTTCACGCCCTTCCCGCACGACGCGTCACCGATCAGGGTGTCGGTTTGTTCGATCCGTTTTGCAAGTGGCCTCTCTCTATCGCCAGTTTCTCGCCCCGGCATTTCTCCCTAGCCTTTTTCGCAATAGTCTTGCGCTCCGTAGGCGTGAGAGACAAGGTCTTCGGCCAGGGCATGGCCCGTGCCCACGCCCCGCATCTAAAATCTGTGCCCACTGCGCTGCACAATCTAAGTGTCAGTCCCTCAATGCGCGGACTGGATCGATGCGCGTTGCGCGCCAGGCGGGGAGGAGGCATGCTGCCAGCGAGGCGATGGCCATTACCAGGAATGCTAATCCGAATGCCGCGGGGTCGCGCGGACTCACCTTATAGAGCAGATCGCCCAGCAGACGAGTTAATCCCAGCGCTGCTGCGGCGCCGACGAGGATGCCGCCCGCGGTTAACGCGAAGCCGTGCGACATCACGAGGCGCAACAGATCCGATTGATCCGCGCCTAGCGCCATTCGAAGGCCGAGCTCGCGGGTGCTTTGGGACACCGAGTAGGACATCACGCCGTACAGGCCGATGGCTGCTAATACCACGGCCAATCCACCGAAGATGAAAAGTAAAATTACCGCGCCGCGTTCGGTCCAGGACATGCGGTCGACTTGTTCGCGCATGGTGATCACTTCGCTGGGGGCCAGATTTGCGTCTAACGCTTTCACTTCTCGGGTCAGGACTGCGGCCATCGTCTCCGGGCCTAGGGGCGTGCGGATTTCCAGATTTTGGCCTAGCTCGTTCTGGCGCATCGAGACGTAGAAGAACGGCTTGGGGGTTTCGATCAGACTTCGGTACTTGGAATTTTTCGCTACGCCGACGATTTGCATCCAGCGGTCCTTTACGCGAACGCGCTTGCCGACTGGGTTTTCACCGCGCCAGAACTGGGACGCCATGGCCTCATTCACGACGGCGACTAGTGGAGCCGCTTCATTGTCGGCGATGGTAAACTCGCGGCCGGAAACCAAGGGGATTCCCATGGTGGCGAGATATCCGGGACCGACCTCATGGAAATCGACGGTGGGCTGCTCGCCGGGCACGGTTTCATAGCCTTCGACCATGACTGGAGACGAAGAGTAGCTACGATAGCTGAACGGAGTGCCGCGCGCGAACGCCGCCGATTCCACGCCGCCGGTAGATTGGACGCGCTGGAGCAGTGCGTCCTCAAAGGTCTTGATGCGCTGCGGATCGTATCCGGCCGATACCAGGTCGATTCCGGTGGTCAGCACGCCTTTCGTTGAAAAGCCCGTGTTGGTCTCCTGCATCGCTTGCAGACTCTTGAGGAGCAGGCCCGCGCCGACTAGAAGAACAAAGCTTAGCGACACTTGTACGAGGATCAGGCCGGAGCGGATCCACGCTTTTCCGCGGCCCCCGACTACGCTACCGGATTCGGATTTCATGGCCGAGGCAAGATCGATCCGGCTGGCTTGCAGTGCGGGTACCAGGCCGAACACGAGCGTCGACAAAAGGCAGACACCGGCGCTGAGGGCGAGTACGCGCCAATCGAGTTCGGCGGGGAGATTCACGATGACTCCGGGTCGCGACGGGTACATCAGCATGATTACGTTGCGGCACCAATTCGCCACGAAGAGGCCGCCGATAGCGGCTAGCGTCGACAGAATCAGACCTTCGGTGAGAAGCTGCTTCAACAGGCGGCCGCGGCCTGCGCCGAGAGAGAGGCGCACCGTCATTTCATGACGTCGCGCGAAGGACCGGACCAACAGCAGATTGCCGACATTCGCGCAGGCGATGAGAAGCACAAAGCTCGCGACTACGAGCGAGACCCGGAGCGTGGGAAGCAGAGTGCCCGCGCCGTTGAAAGGCGTCTGCCATAAGGGGTAAAGTTTGATATCGCGGGCGCGATTGGTTGCCGGATAATCGTTTTCGAGCCTCTTGGCAACGGCCGAGATCTCGGCTTGCGCCTGTGCGATGGTGACGCCGGGTTTGAGTTTTGCGAAGCCTTCAATCCAGCGGGCACCGCGATTTTCCAGCTTGTATCCGCCGGCGTCGAATACTTCCTCCATGGACGCAGGGACCCAGAATGCAAACGCGTAACCCACGAAGGTCCCGTAAAATCCTTCGGGTGCGACGCCGACGATGGTGTGCTGGACGCCGTTGAGCATTTGCGTTTTGCCGATGATGGCGGGATCGCTCGAATAGCGCTGCTTCCAGGTCAGATAGGCGATCACGGTCACTGGATGGGCGTTGCGTCCGGAGTCTTCACCCGGCTGGAAGGCGCGACCCATGACAGGATGGACTCCCAGTGCGTCGAAATAATTGGCCGATACTACGCTGCCGGTGGCGCGCTCGGCGCGATCGCCGATACTGAGCGTGGTACCCATGATGCGGTCGGCGATGAAGGCGTCGATGAGCGTGCAGTTCTTCTGAAAATCCTGGAAGTCAGGCCAGGAAACGTTGGTGCGCGTGCCGCGATCCATTCCGGAGACGGCGACCAGACGGTCCTGCGCAGCGACCAGGGGGAACGGACGCAGCAGGATTCCTTCGATCCAACTGAAGACGGAGGTGGTCGCGCCGATCCCGAGGGTCAGGCAGAGGATCGCCAGGATCGTGAAGCCCGGGCTACGCCGGAGCATGCGGATGCCGAAGATCAGGTCTTGGAGCATATTGTGGTGACAGACGGGCCAACATTGGAATGGTTAGACCGTTAGTGCTGCGAATCTCCTTTGAGCATTATCCCTAAAAGCCGGGGATGCAGTATGATGGCCGCGTCATGAGCGCCTACAATCAAATTCGTTATATTAACTCGCCCTATGCGCAGACGCATCCGAGCCGGTTGTTCGTGATGGGACGGCTGGCGGGGCTCGATCCGCCGGCGGTGGAGCGATGCCGGGTGCTCGAAATAGGGGCGAGCGAAGGGGAGAATCTCGTCGGGATGGCGATGGTGCTGCCGTCGGCCGAGTTTGTGGGGATCGAGCTGGCGGAGGTTCCAGTTGCGCCGGGGGCAGAAGACGATTTCGGATCTGGGGCTTGGCAATGTCCGGCTGCGGCAGATGAATGTTCTCGAAGTCGACGAGGGGTTCGGGGAGTTCGATTACATCATCGCGCACGGATTGTATTCATGGACGCCGGTGGCGGTGCGCGATAAGATACTTGCCATCGCCAGGGCGCACACGCACCGGCAAGGCGTCGCGTTCGTGAGCTACAACACGATGCCGGGCGGGCATGTGCGAACAATGGTGCGGGAGATGATGCTCCATCACATCGGGGGCGCGGAGGATCCGGCGATCCACCTCGAGAAGGCGCGAGAATTGCTGCGGCTGATCGCGATGGGGCGGCCGGAGCCCGATACCCTGGAGGCGGCGGTGGCCACGTATGCAGTCGAGCTGCTGGAGCGGACCGACAGCGCGCTCTATCACGACGATCTGTGCGACATTTACGAGCCGGTCTATTTTCACGAATTCGCGGCGCATGCGGCGGGGCACGATTTGCAGTACCTGGGTGAGGCGAATCCGCAGGAGGCGTAGCCGCGCAATATTGCTCCGGAGGCGATTGCGCGGGTGCGCGAAATGGCGGCCGGAGATCGCATCGCCGAAGAGCAGTATTTCGATTTTGCGCGAACACGGCGTTTCCGGCAGACGCTGTTGTGTCATGCCGGAAATACGTTGCGTGAGGGAAGCGCGGCGGGGTGTAGCGCGGCGAGCTCCGCTCAAGAGAAGGAAGACGGAGTGTTCGTCGGTGCGTCGGGGACGCGGATGACGACGAAGCATCCGGCGCCGGTTCAGTATTTGCGACGCTTGATGGGCTTGTGGCCGCGCTCGGAAACAGTAACGGCAGAGGATGCGGGGCTGGCTCGGGAACTGCACCGGGTTGGGATGATCGAGCTGCACGGGTTTGAAGGGGTCGCGCGGCTGGCGGGCGAGCGGCCGAGGGCGAGCCGGTTTGCGCGGTATCAGGCGGGGCGGGGGGGATGCGCGGGTGACCACGCTGGGGCATCGCACGATAGAACTGGCGGATGAGGCGGCGCGGAAACTAATCACGCTGCTCGAAGGGAGCCGCGATCGCGCGGAGTTGGCTAGGGAGATGGATTGTTCTATAGAGTTGCCTCGACGGGGCGCTGGAGGGGTTGGGGCGGCGTGAGCTGCTCACGGAGTAGCCAGTAGCCAGTAGTCGGCTATGATGTTGCTTATTGATGGAAGCGCTGTTGTTGGATTTGAAGTTCGGTGCGCGGATACTGCTGCGGTCGCCTGCCATGACGCTCGCGGTGATTGTGGCGCTGGCTCTGGGGATCGGGGCCAATTCGGCGATGTTCAGCGTGGTGGACGCACTGCTGCTGAATCCTCTGAGATATCGCGATCCGGCGTCGCTCGCGATCGTGTGGGATAAAGACCCGCAGGCCGTGACTTGGAGCGCTTCGCCGGCAAATTTTATCGATTGGCGGAAGCAGTCGAAATCGATCGAGGAGTTCGCAGGGTGGACTCCGACGTCCTATGTTAGGACCGGCGTCGACCGGCCGGAACAGTTTTCCGGAGCGGCGGTAACGGCGAATTTCTTCCACTTGCTGGGCGTAAAACCGGCGCTGGGCCGCACGTTTCTTCCGGAGGAGGACGGCATCGAGGTTCCGGGGGCAGCGAGAAAGGTCGCGGTGATCAGCGATCGGATGTGGCGCGAGAATCTGGGTGCGGATCCGAACGTGCTGGGTCTGCAACTGAAGCTGAATTCGGCATTGTATACGATTATTGGCGTGATGCCGCCTACGTTTCAATTTATTTCCCGGCCGCACCAGATATGGACTCCGGCGTCGTTGAATAAGCAGAATCGCGATTTTCATTCGCTTACGGTTGTCGCGCGATTGGCGAAGGGTGTTACGCGCGCGGGTGCTTCGGCGGAGATGGCGGGAATCGCGGGCGCGCTGGCGGAGGCTTATCCGAAGAGCAACAAGGGCTGGACGGTCGAGGTGGACGATTTTCAGGAGTGGCTGATCAATCGAAGCTTCAAAACGCGGCTACTGTTGCTGTTCGCAGCGGTGGGACTGGTGCTGCTGATTGCGTGTACGAACGTGGCGAGTCTGCTGCTGGCTCGATCGTCGGGGAGGAGCCGCGAGATTGCGGTGCGGTTGTCGTTGGGTGCGACGAGTGGCCGCGTGGTGCGTCAACTCTTGACGGAGAGCGTACTGCTATCGGTGATGGGCGGAGCGATGGGGCTGCTGCTCGCGTGGCAGTTGATTCTCCTGGCGCCGAAGTTCGTGCCTCCGAACGCGATTCCTGCGGCTGCGCCGATCGAGTTGAACATCGCGGTGGTGCTGTTTACGCTGGCGATCAGCATCGCGACGGGAGTGTTGTTCGGGCTCGCGCCGGCCTTGGCGGCGACCAAGCCGGATGTGCAGGAGACGCTGAAAGATTCTGCGAGAGGGACGACGGGAGGCCGCGGACGGCAGAGGTTCCGGCAGGCGATGGTGGCGGTGGAGGTCGCAGTGGCGCTGATGCTGGTGGCGAGCGCAGTGTTGATGATCGAGAGCCTGCGAACGTTGACGAGCACGGAGTTGGGGTTTAATCCGAAGAACGCGATGTCGCTGCGCTTGTTTCTTCCCGTGGCGAAATACGACGCAGTGCGCGCGCTCCAATTTCACCGGCAGGCTCTGCTACGCCTGGCGGGGCTGCCGGGTGTGAAGAGCGTGGCGCTGGGCACCAATTTGCCGCTTCAGAAAACATTGATGGGTGCGCCGTTCGATTTGGAAACGGAGTCGGCTCCGAGGGAGCAGGCGGAGAGGCCGGACGTGAACTACATCACGGTGAGTCCGGCGTATTTTAGCGCGCTCGGGATCATGGTGAAGCGCGGGCGAGCATTCGAGGAGTCGGACAACGAAACCGCTCCGCCCGTGGCGATTGTGAACCAGGCGTTCGCGGATCGATATTCTCGCGGCGAGAATGTGGTGGGAAAACACATTCTGTTGGACCGGCCGAAGCTGCCGAGCGGGTTTGAGGATACGATTCACCCAGAGATCGTGGGGATTGTCGCGAATGTGAAGACGTCCGATCTGGCGGCTGCGGGCGATCCGATTCTTTATGTACCGCATGCGCAGAATGTGTGGTCTCCGGCGGTGTATTTCACCATGCGATCGCAAATGGATCTTACAGGGTTGACGGCGGCGATCCGGCGGGAGTTGGCGACGCTCGACCCGGAGCAGCCGATCAGCCAGGTAGGATCGCTGGAACAGACGCTGGTGACGCGGTCGGCTGAGCCGAGGTTTCAGACGCAGTTGATGGGCGCGTTCGCGGCGCTGGCGCTGGTGCTGGCGGTGGTGGGGATTTACGGCGTGAACGCGTACGCGGTGTCGCAAAGACGGCATGAGATCGGCGTGAGGATGGCGCTGGGCGCTACGCCGGCGATCGTGCTGCGGGAGATGATCGGGCAAGGGATGAAGCTAACGGCGGCCGGGATCGCGATCGGGATTGGCGGGGCGCTGGCGATCGCGTCCTTGCTGAAGAGTGTGCTGGTGGGCGTGAGTGCGACCGATCCGGTGACGCTGGGCGGAGTGGCGCTGACGATCGCGATGGTGGCGGCGCTGGCTTGCTATGTTCCCGCGAAGAGGGCGACGCGGATCGATCCGGCGATTGCGCTGCGGGGGGAGTGAGGAAGAAGGAAGCCAGCCTGACGTGACTCCTTCCCGATTCGCGCGAAACAAGCAGACTGCTCTGCCCCCTTCGTCATTTTCGGCCTTTTGCTCCGTCTTTAGGTGCCAGATCGTAATATCCTGTTTGGGAACCGTCCCGGAAGGGCAGACCATCACGGAGATCCGCAGCCACACTCCCGTTTCAACGCTGAATTTGCGGCTGGATGATAGGAAAAACCTGTAGGATTGTGTTTGCCGAGCTTGGTGAAGCATCGCCGATAAGCCGAAAACGGCGAAAGGGACAGAGCAGTCTGCTGGTTTCGTACAATTAAGCAAGGAGTCGCGTCAGGCTGTCCCTGTGGCCCCGAAGAGTGTGCTGGTGGGCGTGAGTGCGACCGATCCGGTGACGCTGGGCGGAGTGGCGCTGACGATCGCGATGGTGGCGGCGCTGGCTTGCTATGTTCCCGCGAAGAGGGCGACGCGGATCGATCCGGCGATTGCGCTGCGGGGGGAGTGAGGCAGATGTAGCCAGTGGCCAGACGGACATGGAAGGCGTGAACGATTATTATTCCTTGCGGCGCGGTGAGTGCCCGTCATTTGAGGCGCGCGCATCCTTGGCGACATGTGCTCTCCCGGTTTCATCCACGTCGAAGCTAAGCTCATTACTAACGAGCGGGCGCGTCTCGTGAACGCCGCCACCGTAGCCTGCCAGAAACTCATATTCGCCGGGCGAGAGTTCGAAGCGCAGAGGTATCTGAATCGTTCCCCCAGGATCGAGGGTCACGCGCCTCGAGACGGCAGCTCCGGCTACTACGAATAGCTTGACGGTCCGTCCCTTTCCGTTCACAAGGCACGATCCTCCCCCGGGATACTCGTTCAGGAGATCGACATTGGTCCGGGTAAGAGCGGCATATGAGGGGCCGTCGCTGGGATCCCACGGGCATTCCAGTCCTTGCTTCTTGGACAACAGCGTGAGGCCAAGCAGGCTCAGGTCGATCTCGCGACTGGTGTGATCGTCGTTGCGCAGTTCCAAGATCAGCTCATCTCTACCGTCTGGCGGGAAGCTTGCCTGGACGCTCAGGCTTAAGCGCTGCACACTCGGGGGCGTTGCACGGTGCGATCCATCTGCTTCTTTAGCGGGTCCTAAGACCTGAGCGGGTCCTAAGACCTGGAGCTTCGTGATTAGAGCGTCACCCGGATTCATCGGCTGGTAGACTTCCTTCACGTCGATCAATACGGCTTGATTCTGGAAGGAGCGGAGGGACTCCTTCACCTTCTCCGAGATCTCCATGAGGTAAATACCGCTGTAGAGGTGGCATGAGCCCCACCGGTCGAAGATTACGACACCGTTGTACTTCCCAGGCCCCCTAATTCCGCCGAAAGCGATAGCGATGACCAGAAACAAGAGCAATACAGCGGCCTTCGGTGCTTTTCGAAGAGTCATCGGCTCGATGATCTATTGCCCCGCACTGGCGATCGGATTATCGCGGTAGTGGAGCGGAGGTTTTTGGAATCCGGCCGCGCGAAGTTCACTCGCGAGGAGCGCGGAGCTCTTGGTTTCCTTATAGCCGCCCTCGGCGAATTCCCAGATGCGGCGGAGCGTGCGTATCGACGTCGTCGCGGGTGGAAGAGTGGTCGGCGGCGGAGAGAATTGCGATGGAGAAAAGAACGAGACCAAAAGGGCGCATCGTGAGTCGATCATAGTATGATGAAGAAGAATACTGGGAGATCGTCTAATGGTAAGACTGCAGCCTCTGGAGCTGCGTATCGGGGTTCGAGTCCCTGTCTCCCAGCCACAGCTTCCCAGCGTATTTCTCTCACGGAGCGATTTTCAATGATTTCACGTACGTGTCTGCTATTTCTGCCCGTTCTTGCGTTGGCTCAACCACAGGCACCCCCCGAAGTGGATCAGGAACTGCGCGCGAGAGTGAGCGCGTTTTATCAAAACTTTGTGGACGGTACGCCGCGCAAAGCGGAGCCTTTCGTGGCCGAGGATACGAAGGAGTATTACTACAATGCCGGCAAGAGACACTATGAGTCGTTCAAGATCGGCAAGATTACGTATTCGGACAATTTCACGAAGGCGGTAGTCACGGTGGTGGCGAAGATGGAACGGCTGATTGCGGGCCAAGTAGTGATGATGGATGCCCCTGACGATAACCACTGGAAAATTGAGAATGGCAAGTGGTGCTGGACTTATAATCCCGCTGACGTTAGTATCACGCCGATGGGTGGAGCGAATCCTCCGCGCGCGACGGAGACCGGAACCGCCGCGGTGAAACCCAAGGATGTCTCACCGGAGGCCATTCGGATCGCTGGGTTGTCTGTTCTGGAGCAGCAGACGATGGGTCTCGATAAGTCCTCCGTAACGATGAGCGTGGACCAGGCGTCGTCGATCCAGGTGGTGTTTACGAACGGAGCCGACGGCGAGATTCAAATCGCGCTGGACGGGCCGGTGGTCCGTGGTCTGACGACGAAGCTGGATAAGACCACAGTGCCGGGGCACGGTACGGCGACGCTGACCTTGCACTACGATCCATCCGATAAGAGTAGCCCTAAGGATGTGTGGGAGCCGAAGGGGAGTATTCCGTTCCGTATTTTTGCTGCGCCGTTCAACCGGGTGTTCCCTCTGTACGTTGAGTTCACGGCAGCGAAATAGCGCGTCGCTTTGGATTGGCGCTCGGGTTGCTATTCCTAACCGCGGGAGTCAACAAGAGCATGGTTTCTTCAAATATGAGGGTGGAGGCGGCGAGTCCGCTGACCAGTCCTACGCTTAGCTCGTCAAGCGCGAGCATCACAACGAATTCCTTTGCGCAGCAACTGGCTACAGCGCTCGAGGGGTACCTCAATCAATCGAAAAACGGGTCCCAGCTTGATATCAAGGTGAGTGAAGTTGCGGGACAGAATTCTGGCGGTAGCCAATTTCTTGTCACCGTGACGCCGGGTGCCGCGGGTGCGGTGACGACGAGCACAGGCTCGACTGGCGGTTTCAGACCTGGCCCGATTGTGCCTTCGGTAAGACCGCCGGCGCCCGCGACTCCGGCTGGGATTCCGACGATGTTAGGGATGGGGCCGGTGGCGGGAACAGCTCCGGTCGCACGGCAGGTGACGAACCCGCAGCCGCTGAATGCCGCTCCCCTATCTGAAGGGGATGCTTATTGGGCCGAGCAGCCTTCCGCCGTGCAGGCGCTCCGGCACATGCCGGACGGCGAAGCAAAGGACAGGCTTGCGCTGAACCTGGCGAATCAAGGCTATTCCATCGACACGCAGATCATGGTGTGGGGCTGGGATCCGCAGATGACGATGACGGTCCGGGAAAATCAGGGATATGCCTGGGTGCCTTCTTATGGGCAGAGCAACATTGCGGTCGGACCGGGCCTCAGTATGCCGAATAATCCGAACAGCTACAATCCCGCGAGTCCGCCGCCCGGGTCGATTCAGGTCTCTACTGCTTTCGCCGTTGGTACGATTCAAAATCCTCTGGTGCAGACGGACTCGGCGACATAGAAAAGGCCGGATCTTAAGATCCGGCCGTTCGATCGCAAAGCGACTACTGGACTGAGGGCAGATAAACCACGTTGAGGAGCGTTTGTCCGGGCAGTGTGACTCCCAGTGTCAACGCCTGGTCGACTCCAGTTGGGCTCGTCAACGGAATGGTAAAGCCGATGACGTACACACCAAACTCTCCTGGTTGATAGATCTGCTCGAAGACCGGAACGCCAGAGCCCGAGACTCCGACGATGATCGGCAGGTTTACACTCTGACCGTTGACTCCCACCCTGTCCGTAGCAGTCGCAGGGGTCACTTGCCCCAGACCAGTCGCGATCAGGTAGTAATTCCCGCCGCGCTTGGCTGGGTTCAATGCTGTGACGTAGTTTCCGGTGGAGTCGATGACTTGGCCGTAGGCTGTGCCATTCGAACCGGTGTAGTAGAAGATTCCGGGCTGGGCCTGGACGATCGTAACGCCACTCACGGTGGTAACACCTCCGTTGAGCTGGATCACGACAGTGCCGCTGCCGGGTGAGACCTCACAAGGAGTCTGGAAGGTCACCTGCTGCTTCCCGCTGGTGTTGCTGAGCTGGTAGATCGGCGCGGGCACGCCATTCACGCTTAAAGAAAGGCCCTGAAACTTATAGGGTAAGGGTCCAACCCTGGGGGGGGAGACGGTGTCGGTGATGCCCGGAGCCAAATTCGAGCCGGTCGCGGTCGCCAAGCCGCAGGGGACCAATCCAGTTTGGAAGCTCGCGGCATTTTGGAAGTTTGCCGCTGTTACCACGGGTCCCTGCGGAACCGCGGTGAGCGAGAAGGGGATGCTCACCGATGCGTACGACGCAGTGACGACGATCGATCCAGCGTTCTGTGACGCAGTGGCGATGGTGGAGGCGCGGCCCTGCGAATCGGTCACAGCCGATGTCGGGTTGATGCTGGCGTTTCCGGAAGTGACGGCAAAGTTGACGCTCACACCGGTGATGGGATTGTTACTCGCGTCCTTGATCTGAATGGTGAGCGACTGAGGGAACGCGCTGCCCACCGTCACGGTCTGATTATTCCCGTTAAGAATAGTTATCGTACTCACCACTGCCTGGTTGGTTAACGTGAAGGTGACGATGGAACTCCCAAATGTCGCGGTCACTTGCACGGGTCCCGCGGCCGATCCGAAAGTCACATTGGCGCTGACATGGCCGCTGGATCCTGAGGTATTTACCACCTTCGATAGCGTCGCGGAGCCCTGCGTGACGGCCCAGGAGACCGGCGCTCCTGAGGCGGGGCTTCCGCAACCATCTGTGACGGTCGCGACGAGCGGGGATTGCAAAACCTGGCCAGCGGGACCGCTCTGATTATTTCCAGATACGATCGACAACGTCTGTCCAGTGCCGGGCGTGATGATAACAGTGCCGCCGAAGGAGACCTGATCTCCGATCATGTACGCCACGGGGAAGCTTCCGAGCCCATGGCCACAGGTAGCGACAACGTCGCAGTGCGCAGTGCCGGTCTGATCGGACAGAGTATTGTTATTGCAGCTGGCGTAGGGAGACTGGTTCGGGATGTTGTTGGGATCGACGATGCGAATCGCGACTCCGGGGATAGGGCAGCCATACCCCGGCACAGGATTCGGACAGTTGAGCTGAGGGACGGAATTGGCTAGCAGGAGGGCGGTCACGGCGTTCGACGCAACGCCTCCTTCAGCGACCGTGACGGTGCGGCTCGAGTCGACCGTCGGAGTCAGGAGAACAATCGTTGGGGCAAATTCCTTGACGGAAGTGTTCTGACTAAAGGCGTATTCGATTTCTGTGAAGGTCACCGAGCCATACGGAGTGCTGGCGACGATGGTTTCGGTTTCAAAGTCAAAGTTCCCGGCCGGAAGCTGGCCGACAAAGTCGGTTCGAGCAAGCCCCTTGGCATCCGTCGTGTTGAGGAGGGTGTTGCTGTTGTCGCAGTTGTAGTACGTCGCAAGATTTCCAGTGCCCGATGTGACGGCAAAGGTAACGGCGACACCAGGAAGGGGCACGCCGTTGACGTCAGTGACCAGGACCGTGAGGGGATCTCCGAGGCAGCCGTTGCTTGTGGAATATCCTTGCGGAATCAGTTGCCCGTTTCCGCTCACGATGAAGACCTGGGTGACGCCGCCGGGGCCGGGCCCGCCGGTTCCACCCGCGCCGGGCACGGTGATAATGAAGCTGGTGTTGGCGGTACCTGCGGTGAGAGTGATGGTGTAGGTGCCTTGCACAGCGGGCGCGACGATGGTGGTCTGAACGAAGCCGTTGGCGTTGGTGGTCGGGTTCGGAGTGTTAATTACGATTCCGTTGCCTGCGGTGGTGCTGAAGCTGACCGGCAGGTTGAAAACAGGGCGTCCCGTGAGATCGAGGACTTGGGCCATGAGGGGAAGTGAGGTGGCGCCCTGCGCGACGGTTAGATTACTGTTGTACTGGATGAATGCACCCGCGCCCGTCTGCGGAGGGACTCCGACAAATTCCAATATTCCGCCCGATAGTTGGGCGTTCACTTGGGTACTCACTTGGTTCGTGGCGAGAGTGATCCGATAGAGACTGTTCTGTCCGCCGGTGGCAATAACAAGATAGAGATAGAGGGCGGAAGGAAGCTCGTTCGAGATGGCCGCGGCCACCACACTTTGCGCCTGATTGTTAAGAACGCTATTTAGCGAACTCACCGTCAAGCCGAGGGGCGAGGTTGAGACGTCGAAAAGAGTCGTGGTGGAGTAGGAAATCGCGAAGATTCTCCCGCTGCCAGCGATCAAAACATCGTCCAAGGGTATGGCGGTCGTTCCGAATGTGTTAGGCCATGCTACCAATGCGTAAGTGGCGAGAGTGATTTGAACGATCGATCCGCCGGTGACGTTCGAGGTCTGATTTACAAAGTATAGATAGGCTCCATCGGGCGTGAATCGAAGCTGTCCCGGCGTGGCGTTCGGAGTCATGGTGCCGTTGGCCGTCACAGTAAGCGTCGTTGGATTGATCTCGAAGATGCGGTTGACAGCGCCCACATAGAGCAATCCAAGTGGGGAAAACGCGATGGAGGTTGCGCCACCGGTGAGCTGCAGCGGGGACTGGGGAGACGCTACTTTGGTGCGGGTAGTCAGATTAATTTGCGTGACTAAACTACCGAAAGGAGCGTTGCTCAGGACGTAGGCGAACTTGGAATCGGGACTGATTGCGATGCCGACGATCGTTCCGCCGGTGGTCGTATCCAGCAAAATCTGGTTCGACGAGGCGGAAAGAATGTACACATCGCCCGCGCCGACGACGACAAAGTTACCGTCCGGAGAAGCCGCGACCGCGGTGGGCGCATTGCCGATCCCGTTGATCGTGGTGAATGTGGTGAAGGCAGGGTTGGCGATTTGAAGCGTCGCGCCCAGAACGTAATACCCCGTGCCGTCCGGCTTGGCCACGATCTGATAAGTGCCGTTGGGACCGAGGGTATTAATGCTCGCGGTAAGTGGATTGGCGGCGTACGGATAGCCAACGATCTGTGCGTTGGTGGTATTTTGGCCAGGCAACTGGAAGACATAGCCTGCGCCTGGCTGGCCAAACGCGGCCACGCTCGCGGCGAGGCACACACTAACCGCAAGGGTTAAATTTCTAATAGACATGAGGGGACCTCTCGGAGACAAGTTGGACGCGGGAGGAACAACATCGAGTGTACCATACCCGTAAGTACTTAAGGATAGCAAAAAACACGGCAAGTGAAAAATGTCTGTTACAGAAAAGCTGGAGGGACACAACGGACCAAAAGCAAAAAAGGGAGGAGCCGAAGCCCCTCCCTCTCTGATTTACAACCAGGCAGTTTTAGTGGCCTAAGTTCTCACCCGCCGTACCGCGGCAGCACTTGGTGTTGTCATCAAGTATGAGCGCCAGATAGCCTTCCGACAATCCGTTGGTCGAGGAGTTGACGGCCGGACCGCCGCCGAGACCGCCGATGAAGGCGAACGCGTGGCAGTATTGGAACTGCGTTTGGACAATCATGTAGCCAGTGAAGCTGGCACCACGATTATCAAGACCCCACTGAGCGCTGCCATTGTACAGCGTATAAGTGAGGACCTGACCAGCAGCGACGGTCGTCGTGCTGGGGCAAGTACCGGGGCTGGCAACGTTGGTACATTGCGTACCCGGAGCAGCTCCACCATTACTGAGAGTGCCGTAATACCACATCTGTACGCCGCCAAACTGGTTGGCGGTTCCGTATGGATCAGCTGTAGTATTCGCGACCGCGATGCCAGTATCATAACCCGGCGCCTGCGTCACGTACGGGAAGAGCAGGTTGCAGGAGCACTTCACGATGCCGAACAAGTTCGTGGCAGCGCCCGTGAACACGAAGCGCGGAATCGGCAGACTGCTGGATGCCAGTGTTGCCGCCGAAGTGCTATAGAACGGCGCGAAGCCGGCTGCATACGTCGCAATCACGCTCGGTTGCGGCAAGCCAATCGGCGCATTCGCGGAGAGATTCGCCGCATACGACACGACAAACGGAACGTCGGCGTATTCGAGCGAGAACGGATCCGTAAAGAGGATCTCGTAGACCACCAGGGCCGCGCCGTTGGTGATGCTAACCGGCTGTAGGACCTGAGTGCTGTAGGCAGAGGTAACGCCCGAGGGTGGGTTATAGCTGCCCGAACCGTCAGACGCAGTGTTGGTCAGAACCATTACACCGGTGGCTCCAGCCCCACTATTAAGGTTCGTCTGAACGTACGTGGTGCCTTGCCGGAAAAGGAAGATGACCGGCGCGACAAAGAGCGAGAGTCCATTGGGAATATTGGATAGCGAAGTGGCTAGCCGAGTGCCCTGGTTTGCGAGCCCCGCATTGTTGATACCCGTCCCTGCCGCATCCTGGAAACCGCCGGCAACACCACCCTGGGTATCACCCGTGACAGTCACAGCCGCCTGGAAGCCCGGGGGGGGATTTGGCGCTGGGTTCTGAGCAACCGACTGGAACTCAAAACTGCTCTCCGTGAAGTAACTCACGCCAGGCACGTTCTGATTCAAATCCGGCACCGTAGTGCCACTTGGGTTGATCGGGCCACCGGTTGTTGCGCTTATTGCAGTTGTGTACACGTAGGGGTTTGCTCCACCGAAGCCGCCCGTGTATTGACCATTGCTAAGCGTGTAGGCGACGTTCTTAACCTTCCACGAACTGGCAAATCCCTCCGAGAAGCGAATCGTTGGAGTCTTGCCGGTGCTAAAGTCGAAACCGGTGGTACTCGAGCTTGATCCCGTGCTACCGAAAGGCGGCAGCGAATTCGACAACAATCCCGACGACACGCTGTTGCACTGCGAGAAGCTCAGGTTCGAGGACACCGTGCTGCTGGTGAGACCCTTCTGAACCGTCGCAACCGCTTGCGCCTGGACGGCGATCTGAAGAGTGCTGTTACCCGCGGAAGCGATGCTCATGGTGATCAGCGAGGTCTGGTTGGCCTGCGCAATACCAGCTCCATTCGCGTTCACACGGATGTTGGTGAAACGCAGAATACGCGTCGTGGTTCCGGGAGGATCCAACGGCACGCCATGGAACACGATGGAATTGGCTGTCTGCCCCAGGCGGCCCTGGAAGACGTTCGGGTGGCCCGTGCAAACAGAAGCAGCAGCAGTACCCAGAATAGTCCCGGCACCCGGCGCGCACGCTGCAACGGCTGCCGACGGGACGCCATTGTAAGTGGACGGCGAGGAATTGCCGGCCGTGGGACCTGCGGAGATAATTTCGCAGACTCCCGGACCAGCGTTGCCCACAACACTGTTCTCGACCGCGCCTGGCGCACCGCAGTTCAAGATTTGAATTGCCGAGTTGGCCGCGATCTGCGACGAGTTCGGCTCATCGATGATCAGCAGCGCGTCCAAGAAGGTGCCCGCACCACCGCCGCTTCCGGTGATCCTGCTGGTCACGTTCTGCGACATGAACACGGTGATATCGGCCTGTGGAACCGGTTGGCCCGCAGCCGTCGGACTCCCACCCGTGCACGTCACGATGAGGTCGCCAACCTGCTCCGTGTAACCTTCGGCGCGAGCCAGGTAGTTGGTCGCCACCTGAGAGTTACATACGGGCGTTGACTGAATCTGAGCACTGGCCGGAACAGTGAGCCCTGCGAGCAGCACTACTACGGCAAGTGCGAATAACCATTTACGAAAATCTGCCATTTCCTTCTCCTTGTGAATTTTTGGAATTGAATTGATGGAAGTTCTTTTTTTCAACCTGAGCCTCAATTTGCAATCCCCTCAGCTTTAAAGAACCTCGGGAACCGAGCTTCCCAGCCGCACCGCTTCACTCTGGCTGATCTTCGCTCGACTACTGTGTTAACTAAGCTCATCGTTACTTTAAGACTTCTCGTTTCGACTTCTTTTTTCTAGTGCTCGCGGGACTCACGGTCAATGAATCCGCCTAAACTGCTTCTAAACCCTGGACGCAGTCAAATCATTGATACCACTCTCCGCCCGATCAAGTCAAGCATAAAGTGGTAGTTGCACTCCAAAAGCTACCCACGATTCTCCCACTGGGGTTCTCTTATTCGAGCACGTCCGGCCGCCTCAGGTCAAGCGCCAACAGGGAATGGAGGCAAATTCAACCTGAATGGAGAATCAGAGGGCCTGAGCGGATGATTCCTCCGCGTCCGCTGCGGTTACTGGATAGCCACTGTCACGATATTGCTGACGGCGGCTCCTTGTTTTAAATAAAGGGGAAGAGCCAGGCCGGGGGGAAGCGTTACAGGTAATGCGACGTTGGCCTGATACAATCCGATGGCTCCGGGAGTGAGTCCGGCAAACACCGGAGTCAGTTGAATACCTGAGATTTCCACCGAAAGGGGCGTCTTCACGGGACTCAGACCGCCGGAAGCGCCGACCGCGCCAAAGCCGGTCCCATATATAACGATGAATGTCCCTCGTGACGCAGGATTTGATGTGGCGTTAAGTGAGTTGTCCTGATTAGTGATCGCGGCCTGGGTGGAGGAGAGGATGGACGAGAGGACAAAAGTCTCCGGCGCCACCGCGGCAATCGCAACCTGCGCCGAAGCGCTGCCGACGGCCGAGGTGACGGCCACGGTAGCGGCGCCCGCGGCGATATCGAATGGAATTTGCGCGTTGATCTGGAAGGGAAGCGCAGCGAGAATTTTCGCGGCTTCGCCATTTATGGTCACGGAAGACAGCGCGAGGCCCGCGCCAAAGATCGAAATAATGCCGCCGGGCGCGAGATCGGCGGTTAAGCTGGCCGCATTGACGATGCCACCGTTAAACAGCATGGTCGTGAGCGGCGAGATGGTCCAGGCTCCGGCGGCACCAGCGATTTGTTGCGCCGCGGAGGAGCCAGAAAAAGCAACGTGGGTGCTCGCCGTAGTCAGATCGTCCAAAAACCCCGCGCCGCTGCCGTCGAGCTCGTAGACAGAAGAGGCTCCGGCGCATGGGCGAAAGTATAGTGTGCCAGGAATCGTCGACGGAGGGACAGAGGCGACGGCCGCCGCATCGGGAAACGCGAGCGTTGTGCCGCATGTCCCGGCAACCGATGAGAGTTGCATGGAAGCGTTGGAGACGATCACGAATCCACCTGGAAACACAGGAGCTCGCGGCAGCAATCGCACCGCCCCTACCAGCGTCGCCAAGCCGCTGAGATAGTCGTTCAAATTGGTCCGTCCAAACGATGGGTCTGGGTCGGCGATGAGCAGACTGCCATCGGCGGCGATTCCGGTCGCGACCACGAAATGGGATCCCTGATTGCCGGAGATGGCGAGTGCGAGCAGCACGGGAGAGCCCGCGGCCACCAGAGCGCGTATCGAATTTAGGTCCGGTTGTTCGATACTCACGTCGATGTTCCCGGAAACGAATCCGCCAACGCGCCACAGGTTCACGGTCTGCTCCGTCGAACCGCTGAGCGAGACAAAACCGTCGCCCGATTGGAGAAAAACATTAAGCATGAGTGGATCGGCCAAACCATTGCGTGACGATAGCTCGCCGCGCGACTGATGATATAGGATGATCGAGGCTGCGGCGGTGAGAAGCGATCCCTTGGCGCGGATGGTGTCTGTCCCATGGCCAAGAGTTCCCGCGACAGCTTGCGAGAGTGCCGGAAAATTGGTCAGCGAGAAGGCCGCGGCGCGCGCGCTGAAGGTGACCACCTGATGTGCGGCTTGGGCCGTGACCAGGGCCAGGCTTTCTGACGACGGCAAGCGGACCACCGCACTCGCCTGTCCGTTCGCGTCGGTAAGCGTCGAGGCCGAAACAAGCTGTGCTCCGGGCGACGCGGTGAATGTCACGACCTGTCCGGGCGCGGCGTTGCCAAGACTATCCTTTAATACGACGGTCAGCGGCGTCGCGAGCACCGCGCCAGGCGCGCCAGTCTGGCCATCTCCACTCGACACGGAAAGCGTCAGCGCCACAGAAGACGCCGCGCGAATTGTATACGACACTTGAGCGGCAAGAGCGCCGGAAACCTGCACGGCGCGGACCACCACGGTTCCGCTCGACGCGCTGGGAGGCACATAGACATCCCAGGTATACGCACCACCGGACAGCGTCGCGAGAAAATCCGGTTGACCGGTAATCGAGACACGCACGGAAGTATTGTTATCGAAACCGCCGACGGTCAAATGAACGAAGGAACCGCTCAGCACCGACGATGGGGTCGCGGTAACGACGGGCACGCGCGGCGAAATCACCACGTTCGCCGACGCGTCGCCCGGATTGTAGCTGGCATAACCGCCTTCAAAGTCCTGCCGGCGGAAACCATTTGAAGCGGTGTACTCGTCGCCGATGGGGGCGCCGAGATTCCCAGAGGCGTCACCTGCGGCGATATACTTCGCGAGAATCAAGCCGGTCACGGCGAACGTGTTCCCAGTCAATGAACCGCTGGTGTGGGTCAGGATCATCGCGCTCTGAAACGATTGCGACATCCCGGAGGTCGCGCGGAATGTCAGAAAATTCGCGGCGGGGCCGGTGGGCGAGCCCGCCACTCCGCCCTCAAACCCGATAGCGGACCACTTGGTGAGAATGCCGCCATTGACCAACTGCACCGGTAGACCCGCAAGCACTCCGTGCTGAAAAATTTGCCGGCCGCCGGACGTTGCATCGGCAGTTGGGTAGCCGAGAGATCCCGAAGGTCCACCAAGATTCAAATACGAGGATAGAATCGCCCCTGCCACAACGTAACCAGTGCTCGATCCATCGGGTACGGCCACAAGGTAAGGAACAGGCGTGGCGTCGGCGCTCTGAAGTTGCTGGACGTATCCATTGCCGACTCGCAGTGCGGCCGTTGCCGCGGGCAAAGCAATGGTCAATCTGTCGCGCAGGATCGCATCTTGAAATGCACTTTGCAACGCCGCTGGCGCGCCTTCTCCAACCTGGCAGCAAGGAGCGGTAACGGTGACCGACAGAGGCGCGCTGGTTTTCCCACCCGACGTTGCGGTGATCGACGCGACCCCTCCGCCGACGCCTTTAATTGTTGCGGTAAGGCCGGAGGCCGACGCAATCTGCGCCACGTTTCCGTTGGTGGTATTCCAGATCACGGCACGATCCGTAAGCGTCACGCCGAGCTTCGAAGTGACCGTCGCGGTGACGGTCAGCGTGTCCCCGAGGTTCAATCGTGCCGGGGAGCTGGGCTGAATCGACACCGATCCCACCGGAGAAAGCAGGACGGGAACTAACGTGGCCGGATCATACTCAATCGCGCCACCTTCAAACAACTGCTCCTTCATCCCATTCGGCAGAATCAGTTCCTCGGTTGCAGGCAGACCGAGCAAACCTCCATGCAATCCGTTAACGACATAAAGATCGTAGATCGGTTCTTTCACGGCAAGAAGGCGTCCATTCAAGGTACCGGAAGTGATGTTGTAGATCGCGCCGCGATCGTACGTCTGCAAGGTCGCCTTGGAACTGAACGAACTGGTCACTGCTGTCTGAGCCGTCAGGGGCGGCCCGAGCGCGAAGCCGCTGTTTGCCGCGACTCCGCCGAACGCCACCCACTTCGTGTAATAAGGATCGGCAATCGAGAAAGTCTGGGAGTTGAGCAGCAGCAGGGCCGAGTACGTAAACAACGCGTAATTGCTGTCGAAAAATTGATACTGGCAGGAATTGTTGCTGTCCTGGAATGTGATCAGCGCCGGACAGTTGGTGGTGTCAATGGTTGGATAACCGGCGGTCGCGGGAGTCGTTGTGTTGTAGAAAGCGTACATCGCGGCCGGTTCCTGAAACGCGGCGTTGAGATTCGGGTTGTAAACAATCGCCAGCTTCGCGCTGGTCGATTGGAGTGCTTGTTGAAACTCCTGCACATAGCCGGCAGTTCCGAATTTCCTGACATTGCCGAGCGGCGGCAGGGCGACCAGCAGATTGAAGCCATTTCGAGCCCAAGCCTGAAGGAAAAGCTCCTGGATAGTGGGTGTGGGAGCGCCAGTTCCAACATCGATCGTCTGCGCGCAAGCGGAAGCGCAAAGCAGAGCGGCGATGGGAAGGCGCAGGCGCGATTGCATGAAGACCCCTATTGTAGACGGATCTCGCGCCTTCCTGTTTCCAAAAACAGGTCGTTACAGACGGCGGATGGTTCGCTTCAGCATCTTGACTCGACCCTTGAGCTCATCGCTCGCCTCGATGAGGTTACTTTCATCGAAGATCACGTGCGGCGTGAAAAACATGATCAACTCACTGCGCTCTTTGCTGACGGATTTGGAACCGAACAGTCCGCCGATCCAGGGGATGCGGATCAATCCCGGAATGCCGGTGGTGGTGGTGTCGTACTTCTCGGAGATTAAACCTCCGATCGCGATGGTATCGCCGTCCATCATGGTGATCTGCGTTTGCACCACCTGTTGATCGAATGCAGGCGTGGCGGCATTCGACGTCGCGCTGCTATTTACATTGCTGATCTCTTGGTTGATGATCAGTGTGACCACGCCGCTGGAATTCACTCGGGCATTCACTTGCAGGGTGATACCGGTGTTCTCCGAGGAGTAAGACGAGCTACTCGTGACGTTGCCGCCGGAGGGGATCACCGTCGAACCGGTGGTGACGGGAATCTGTGTGCCCACGTTGATGCTGGCTGGAATGCTGTCGGTGGCAATCAGGCTCGGCTCTGAGAGAAGCTTTGAGAATTGACGATTCTCGCTCGCCGCGAGCGTCAACAGCAACTGACGGCTCTGACCGACGATCGTACCGGCGGTGAGAGAGGGCGCGCTCGATATCGTTCCCAGCAACTGGTGTGCGAACCCACCGGCGGCTCCGTTCTTGGCCAGCTGCGCCGTAATATTGCTGGTGAACGAATCCGATAGTGTCACCGAATAAATCTTCGCTTCGAGCAGGATCTGGCGCGGGGGAACATCGAGCTCCTTCAGTATCTTCAAAATGTTCTGATACTGTTGCGCATCGGCCTGAATGATCAGCTTGTTATCGAGCGGATTGGCGATGATCCGCGGCGGGATTACAGCCGGCACTCCGGGAGTGGCTGGCGTTGCAGCGGTCGCCGCGGCGGCCGACCCAACCGGCAGACCCGTAGCATTCGCGGCGGGTACCTGGGCGGCATAACCGCCAAACGTGGGAACCCCGTAGCTCTGAGCGGCGTTGTAACCCGAGCCGTAA
The DNA here is from genome assembly GCA_003170295.1 of Bryobacterales bacterium. Classification (GTDB taxonomy): domain Bacteria; phylum Acidobacteriota; class Terriglobia; order Bryobacterales; family Bryobacteraceae; genus Palsa-187. Next base: position 48,798 of record PNAJ01000160.1, read on the forward strand.
TTGCCACCTCCGCCCATTCCGTTCGCGCTGCATCCGCCGGCTCCACCGAATCCGCTATTGAAGCTGTTCTGATTGCCGTAGCCACCGCCGTTGCCGCCTCCTCCGCCGCCGTAGGTGTTGCCGTACGTCTGATTGCCGCCATAACCGTTGTTTGCGTAACCGTTGTTCGCATACCCGCCGTTGGCGCCGTTCCCGTAGCCACCCCCCCCATAACCAGGATTGAACAATTGTGTAAGCGCCTGGGCCAGACACTCCGCACGGCCGTAATACACCTTGTAAACATAATTCTCGATCGTACCGGCAGTGATTTTCACCGGAGTATCCAGTTTTTTCAGCCAATCCGCGATGGTGTCGAACACCCCAGGATTCGGAGCCACCGCGATCAACGTGTTGATGCGATCCACCGGTAGAAAGTGAACGGTAGACGTCTTCGCGTCGAGAGAGATCGATTTGAGAATGTTGTCGAGGTCCTTCACTACATCGCTGGGCTTGACGTTCTTCACTTCAAACAACCGGACGCGCTGATTGGCGAACGCATCGCTATCGAACTGAGCGATCAGTTCCATGGTGCGCCGCATATTCCGGCGGCTGTCGAGCAGGAAAAGAAGATTCGCGGGTGCGTAGGGAAACATCTGCGAGTTTTCCCCGCTAAACTCCCCCAGCACCTTGGTTAGCTCGTCTACGCTCACGTACTTTAGAAAAACAAGATTGAGAATCGTCTGATCGTCTTCGGGAATATTCTTCGGGTTGATCTCGGGATGCATCGGTAGGTGCGAGATCGACTTGAGCGGGATGACGCGGTACAGTTCGCCATCCTGGATCAATCCGAAACCGTTGATGCGCAGAATCATTTCGAGCAGGTTGCGCGGATCCAGGTTCGCGGTGTCGCCGTAGGTGTTGAGCGTGATGCTGCCTTTTACCGCGGGGTCGACAATGACATTCAATTTCAACAGTCGCGCGAGTTGATCGATCACAGCCGTGAGCGAGGCGTTCTCCAGATTGAGACTGCCCATCGGCGCTGGCTTCGGCGCAGCCTGGGGCGCGGTCGCGGCCGGAGGAGCAGCCGGCGCTTGCCCATTCACTAATACCGCTAACCCGAGGAGGGCGGTAATTATCTTGTTGCAATTCATCATGGATTCACCAGCTGCCACATACACGTCTCTCCAAACATATTTGTCGTAACTACTTTCTTGTATCCGTCTTTGAGCGTGCCCGGAGGCGACTTATCTCCCGCCACACACATCCGGACCCCTCCGCCGTTATCCTTACCGATCAGGTCTGAAACCGCCGGCGCTTCGGTGGTCGGTCCGCTGAGGGACTTGACGTTCGATCCGCCAGTCACGGGCGCGACCGACGGCGGAGGATTCGGTTGCGTATCCTGAGGAGTGGACTCTTTCTCTTTCAGCTCCTCCGGCTTGCGTTCCACCGTCTTACCGTCCCAATCGAAAACGATCTTTTCGCGATCGAAGCTCACCAGCAGGAACGGACCAACCTGGTCTCCTGCATGGTATTTTTTCTGCGCTCCCTTCGGTACCTTGAGCAGAACCACTGGATCGCCGCCAAAACTCATACTGCCGAAGTAAGCCGGCAGCTCCGGCATCGGCGGAGGAGGAGGCAGCGGCTTCGGTGGAGGCGGCGGATCGATAATCACATTCGAATTGCGGTCTTTAAATAAGATGGCGTTCTGCGGAATTGCGATATAGTCGGTTGCCGCGATCTGCTTGACTATCGGCGTCGGCGATGGTGGAAACAGCGGGCCACCCTTGGGCCGCGACGCGATGACCGCACGCTCGTGCGTGTGCAGCTCGATCCACTTCAATCTCAGCATCCAGGAAAGCCAGCCCGCCAATGCCAGCAGCACAAAAGTTAGAAGGATCAGTTTGCGGTTCACGATGTGCCCGCTCCTTTCTTCCCAGGGACCAGTTTTCGCGGCACGACGCCACTCACCGTCAATCGCACTCCAATCGTCTTTTCTTTCGGGTTCGCACTGGTGAGGCGCATATCGTTGGAGGCAATCAGTTCCGGCCGCGCCGCAAGCCCAACCAGAATATTGACCAGTTGATCGATCCCGCACTCGATCTGCACCGAAACCAGCACCTCTCCATAGACATCGCTCTTCTCGAGCAGCCGCACCGCGCCGATTTCCTGCGTCCGGAACTCCACCGGTGGACGCTCATCCTGGCCCAATTTGCGCAGCACCTGAATGATTTGCGCTTGCGCCTGCTGCGCGGTATCGGCGTTGATGATTCCTTTTTCACGCAGCGCAAGATCGCCCGAAACCTGCTTGAGGATCTCCTGCTTCTGCGGCACCGTCGCAGCAGCCTCCCGAAGCTTGGCGAGTTGTCTTTCCGCCATCGTGACAGAATCGATCGGAGCGGCCACGACAACGGCAGGCTCGCTCGATTGCTGCCAGTACGTGTAGATCCCCGTTACAATCAGGCTAACCACCGACCACCAGACAAATCGGCGATACCGAGGCGACAGCGTCATTTCCCCGGCTCCCGATTCGTGCGGATGCGGAACACTTCACCCGCCCCGGTGCGCATGGGCTGCATCGAAAATTCGGACGCCTCAAAGAACGGAGACGCGTCGATCTGCTTCAGCAAGGGCGCGGCCTGATCCGTTTCCCCCGCGACCGAAACCTGCGCGCGGGTGATTTCGAGCGTGTTCAACCAGATCGGAGGCGGCAGGATTTTCGTCATCTCGCCGATAACGTCGATATCCGTTTTGGTGCGTCTCCGCACCTGATCGAGCAGGAAAGTCCTCTGCCTTGTGGTCCCAATATCTTTGTCCAGCTTCGCGGCCAGCATGGCCTGCGGCTTGATCTTCTCAATCTCCGCATTCAACGACCGAAGATACCGGCGATCCTCAATCTTCGGATAAGCCGCGAGCGCCGCAGCAGCCATCAGAACCAGCCCTGCGGCCACCGCAGTCGGGATCCACAGGGCTCGTGAGCTCGACGCCCGCAATTCAGCGGGCAACAAATTCAAAGGGAGGAATAAGTGCGGACAAGCCCCCGCCAGCGCCGCCGCATATGGCAATGCTGGCTCGGCTCCCAGCAACGCGTGGAACGATCGCGTCTCCGTCAATGGATCGAGCCGCAGCTCGGCGCAGGCAAGCGCGATCGCCCGCTCCGGTGTCGCATCGAAGGCCGCGGAAAACAGAGGATGCGACGGACTCTCCCCGTACAGTTCCACGCGGCCATTTGTTTCCTCGAGCGCGAGAACCTCGGGGACCGGACCCGACGCGAATAAACGCCGCGCGGAATAGATCGCGGCCGGAGCACAAGTGAAGCTTGCAATCTTGATACCCGCTTCCGAGAACCACGCGTTATAACGTTCGAGCGCCGCGCGGCGCGCGATCGCCACCAGAACAGTGGACGTCGCCGGTATACGTGCCCAACTCGAGACCACGTCGTCCTCTGCGTACGGATGCAAGCCGTCCAACTGAAAGCCGATTGCGGCCGGCAGATCCTTATCGGAGACGCCGGGTACAGTCACTTGCCGGAGAATCACGTCCTCGCGCGGCAGCAGCACTGTCGCCACGATATGCTTCAATCCGAGCTTTTTCACAAATGCGGAATATGCCTGTCCCCATTCCGCGGCTGGCTGCTGCGCGGCGTTCTCGATCGAGAATCCTCCCAGCACGCGCGCTCCCGTGGGACGAACCCGCACCGCCGAAATGCGGAGCGTCTCGGAGCCGCGTGCGCCGGTGATTTCAATGCCCACGCCGCTACCGAAGGCGAGAAGCTTTCTGAGGCTTGCGGGAATCATGGTTGTGGCGAGACCAAACCAGGTGGACTAAGCGCGGACTCCGACCACGCATCGTCATACCACCGCAAAATATGGATCGGAACCTCAAATTTTCTGCGATCGAGCAGCTTCACTGTAGCCGAGGCCGTCCGCACCACCTCTGACGGCGTGCCGTCGGGCCGTCTCAACCGTGCGGAAGCGCGCAATGTCCAAATGACATTTCCGCCGACCCTCATCCGCCCTGTGGAAGCGCCCAGCGAATTCACCGCGTCCATATTTTTAAACGGTGCCGCGTTCCGGCGCGCGACAATCGCCGCCACGCCATCGGGCGGCACTCCGATCGCTGCCATCAGCGCCGGACTCACTGTGTTGACATCGAACGGCCCCATCGACCCCCACACAGACAGGCAATCGCGCAGGCCGCCGCTGGCATATAAAGCGTTCTGGTCGTCGGCGACAAAATTTCCGTAATACAGCTCAGGGGTCATACCGCGCACGAATAACAATTCCTCTATATCTTCAAAAGACGCGTGCCGGGCCCGAAAAGTCGGACTGATGCTGAAGTAATATTGGTCGTTCGGCGAGGGACCCTGCGCGCCGCCCCGCCAATCGAGAATCGACGCGGTAATTTCGCGCGCGCGACCGGCATCGCCGCTAACCGCCGTAATCACTTTCGCCAGATCGTCGGGGCTCGCGTGGTTGATATTGAGCTTGGACGACTCCGGAATTATTTCCACCACAGCGTCGCCGCTGGGAAATGTCATCTTCATCCTCGGCGCACCGTACTGCCAGAAGCGCACTGAGCCATCCCCGTTGCGGTAGTCCTCCCCCCAATACATCCACTGAATGCCGCGCTCCACCGCGCCCGTCGCCAGATACCAGGCGCGCAGGCCATGCGAGCCCGCTTGTACGCGATCCGTTTCGGCGCGCACACTCGAGGATACGGAGAATGCAATCGCGGCGAGACAGGCCGAAAGCCACAGCACCGTCAGCAACGCGCTGCCACGTCTGCTACAACGCATCGTCATACCAAGGCCTCACCTGTCGAGTAATGTGAATCGGCACGGTGACGTTCATCACCGGCAGCAAAGCCGGGCTCGAATCGAGCGGCGTCATTTCAATGCGCACCGCCCCGGGCAGATCCGGCTTGTCCCACGATGTGAGCCATTTCGACGACGGAGGCTGATCGGGAAGCTGTTCGCGGTAAAAAAAACTGCACGAAGCCAGCCGGTCCGCCAAAATCCACGACTCCGGATTCGCCTGCCCCGGAGGGAGCAGCTCACCGCCGCAAAAAGGCTTGGTGCTCGACGGCCCCGTGTAAAGATGTTCGGTGACGATCAGCCGCAGACCATTTTCGCCCTTCACCACTTGAAACTCGTCAAACTGAGGATAGCCACGCGCGCCCTCCGCCATCGAGTAACTCGACACCAGCCGAAGCGAATCGGGATTGCCCCGAAAAATGGGAACGCGCCCCGATCCGCAATCGCTGGTCACAGGCATCACGCCGCCAATCTGGCGCGTGAGGACGCGTTCCATCCCCATCACGCGGCGGTTGAATTGCAGCCGCGAATTTATTTTTTCGAGCGACAGCAGACTGGTGCGCATCGCCATCAGCATCCCTGTCGAAAGCGCAGCGACCAGGGTGATGGAGATCATCAGCTCGATCAACGTGAACCCTTTTTGACACCTCACGGATGAGTATCTCCGTCCTGCAAAATTCCACGCCGGAACCCTTCGAGCGAGAAACTATGTTTCGTCGCACCATCCATCCAATCGATTTCGAGCTCGATGCGGTCGACGACCCAATATCCCGTAACCGCTCCTGGAGCGGTCTCAAAAGGACGGACCGTCGCTCGCCAGGAGCAGGGGACGCCGCCAGTCCGTACCGCATCGAATTCACCGGCCAAAGGAGCGTTGCGCTGCAACTTCGGCTCGGCAAGAAGCTCGTCCATTTTCGACTTGGCGAGCAGCACCGCGCGATCGTACTGCGTCAGCCGCGCTGCATTGTGCGCTGCCGCCGATATCGTATTGAGAATCCCAGCCACGGCGATCCCCATGATCGCCGTCGCGACCAGAACCTCCAACAACGTAAATCCACGTTCACTGCGCATTTGACTGCGGAACTCCCGTTACTGGATCTATACTCACGAAACGCTTTCGACCGTTCGAATTGCCGATCTCGATCGTAATTTTCGGCACCGAGCCTCCGGGATACACCAGGAATCTCCGCGTCTGGCCCTGCTCCTCTAGATCGGCCGCCAACGCCGGTTGCACCGAGAGAATCTTCATTGGATTCGCAATCTCCAAGCTCTTGTAAAATCCGTGATCGCCGCTGCGCGCCGTCATCGCTCCGTCTGCCGGCGAGATCAGGATCTCGACCACCTGCTGCCGCGTCTCGGCGCGAGCAAGCGCCGTATTGAGGAATCCGATGATCGCATCCGATGTCGAGCGTAGCCGCAGCGAATCGAGCCCTGCGGAGACGGACGGATAACTCAGTCCCGCGAGCAGCGCGACGATCGCCATCACGATCAACATCTCGATCAGCGTGATGCCGCGCTGTTTACTTGTTACTCCAACTGACGATGTCGGCATTATTCCCCTCTCCGCCCGGCTGCCCGTCGGCGCCAAGCGAAATCACGTCGGGATCGTCGCCATGCTCGCCCGGATACTTGTATAGATAAGGACGCCCCCAGGGATCGAGCGGAATATCCGACTTCAAATACGGGCCAGCCCATTGCGGCGAGTCCTCAGGCTTCACGCGCAATGCCTGCAGTCCTTGTTCGGTGTTTGGATAGGTCCCAGTATCGAGCTTGTAGAGACCAAGAGCCTGCATGAACGTGCTGATTTGTGCACGCCCTGCCATGCGCTTCGCATCGTCGCCTTTCTTGAAAAGGTTGAGGCTCACCAGACCGACAAACAGCCCGATGATGACCATCACCACCAGCATTTCAATCAGCGTGATACCGCGTTGAGATTTTGTTCTTCGATTGTTCATGTTCAGATCACCACGTCATTGATGCCAGTAATCGCCAGCATCATACTCAGAATGAGAGAGCCTACTAAAACACCCATCACCAAAATAATCACCGGTTCGAACAACGCCGTAAAGCGTCGAATCGCCGTCCGCGTTTCCGCATCGTAAATATCCGCCATGCGTCCAAACATCGCTTCCAGATTGCCGGTTTCCTCGCCCACGCTCAATAAATGACTCGCCAACGGAGGAAATTGGCCAGCGCGCAGAATCGGTCCGGCGATCCCTTCGCCGCGCTTCACCCCTTGCGACACCTGTTCCAGCGTCCCCGCGATTCTCCGATTGTTCAAAATGCCGCGCGCGATTCCGATCGATTGCACCAGAGGCACGCTCGCCGCGACCAGCGTCGCCATCGCACGCGCGAATCGAGCCGTCTCCGCTTTGCGCAGCGCATCGCCCAACACCGGCGCCCGCAGCCGCAAAGTATCCCACCACAGCGCACCAGCGGCTGTGCGAATAAACGCTTGAAACCCGATGATCAAAACAACCAGCACGATAAACGCCGGCAGTGAATAAGCCCGTACATAAGCGCTAGTCTGGATCAGCAACAGCGTCGGCGTCGGGATCTTCATTCGCGGATCGGAAAAAATCTGCGCAAACCGCGGCACCACAAAATCGAGCAGCACGAAAATCGAGCCCAGCCCCACTAGCGTCAGTAGCGCCGGATAAATCAAAGAGCTGATGATATAGCCCCGCAAATCGTCGCGCGTCCGCTCGAACTCTGAAAGCCGCTCGAAAATCGTACCCAGCGAACCCGAAGCCTCCCCCGCGCGCACCATGTTCACATACAACTCCGAAAAATATTGCGGATAGGAGGCCAGACTGTCGGCGAAGGATTTCCCGCCCTTCAGGATTCTCATCACGTCGAGAACAATCGGCCGGAAACTGCTCTTCTCGGTCAGCTCCGCCGTAATTCCCAACGCGCGATCAAGCGGCACGCCGGCACTCAGCAGCGTCGACATCTCTTGCGTGAAAAAAAGGACGTCCTTGCGATGCCCGCGCGCGAACGTCGGCATCTGCAACTCGAAATTCTTTTTCTTTTCGAAGCCGACGTAAACCGGAATCAGCCCCTGCCGCTTCAACTCCTGCGCGACCTTTTTCTCAGTCTCCGCGGTAATCGTGCCCGTCCGCAGCTTCCCATCGGAGGCGACAGCGCGGAAGAAGAACGAGGTCGCCATCCCTAAAACTCCTGCGTCACGCGCATCACTTCGTCCGCCGTAGTCACTCCGTTGCGGACCTTCAGCCATCCGTCGTCGCGAAGATTACGCATGCCATTGCGTTGCGCCGCGGCCGTGATCTTGGTCGCGTCCTCATTCCGCATGATGATCCCGCGAATCTCCTCGCTCAATTCCATCAATTCAAAAATACCGATCCGTCCGCGATACCCGGTGTTGAAGCAATTCTCGCAGCCCTTGCCCCGAAACACTTCAATCAGGTCCCCATCCGGCGTAATCGCCGTCCCCGCCGGAGCCTTGCAATCCGGACAGATCATGCGCACCAGCCTCTGCGCCAGCACCGACACCAGAGACGACGTCAGCAAATAATTCTCGACCCCCATGTCAGTCAGCCGCGTAATCGCGCTAGGCGCATCGTTCGTATGCAGCGTCGAGTACACAAAATGACCGGTCAGCGCCGCCCGAATCGCAATATCCGCCGTCTCGCGGTCGCGAATTTCCCCGATCATGATCACGTCCGGATCCTGACGCACAATATGCCGCAGCCCCGACGAGAACGTCAGCCCGATCGTCGTATTCACGTGGATCTGGTTGATCCCGTCCATCTGATACTCCACCGGATCTTCGATCGTGATAATTTTCTTATCGCTTTGATTGATGCGCTTCAACGCCGAGTACAGCGTCGTCGATTTGCCGCTTCCCGTCGGCCCAGTAACCAGAAAAATTCCGTGCGGCAGCGACGTGTAATAGTGCATCCTCGACAACATGTGCGCGTCGAACCCCAGCCGTTCGAGATCGTAAAAATCCCCCGCCGACCGGTCGAGCAAGCGCATCACCACGCTCTCTCCATAAAGCGTCGGCAAAGTAGAAACGCGAAGATCCACCTCGCGCCCCAGCGTTTTCACCTTAATACGCCCGTCCTGCGGCAGCCTTCGTTCCGCGATGTTCAGCTTCGCCATCAGCTTCACGCGTGAAATAATCGCCGCCTTCATCTCGCGCGGCGGAGAATCCTGATTCACCAGCACACCATCGACCCTATACCGAACCCGGAACTCTTTTTCGAACGGCTCGATGTGAATATCGCTCGCCCGCTTCTCGACCGCCTGCGCCACCATCGCGTTCACCAGTCGAATCACGGGAGCTTCGCTCGCCATGTCGCGCAGATGCTCCAGATCCTCCGCATCGCCGCCCGCGGTCGTTATCTCCGCGTCGTTCTCTTCTGCCCGGCCGTAAAACCGATCGATCGCGTCGAGAATCTCCTGCTCATTCGCGATCCCCGCGCGCACCGCGAGGCCCGTGCACGCCTCCACCGTCGACCGCGTCTCGAAATCCAAAGGATCGGCCATCGCCAGCGTCACAGTGTGATCGTGCAGCGCCACCGGCAGGCATCGGAATTGCCGCAGAAACTTCGGAGAAAGCGTCTCCGTTTCAGGCGACATCGCAGGCGGCCCGTCGATCGCCAGCAGAGGAACCTGCAACTGCTCCGACAGTGCACTCAATACGTCGCGCATCGCTATGAAGCCAAGATCGACGAGAATCTTCCCGAGCTTTTCTCCCGGCCGCTCCTTCTGCAATTCGAGCGCGCGATCGAGATCCTCGCCGGTGATCAGTTTTCTCTCGAGGAGGATCTCGCCCAATCGCATATTCTTAGTGTCCCCTGCCTGCCCGCGAGCACGTGGCGCGCGCACCCTCGAAAACAGTAGAGCCTGCGAAAAATTGGGGACTGCCTACTCTGTCCCAAGGCGCGGTCAGTCCCTGGAAAACCGCGGTCCCATTCGCCGCCGCGTGGACAGAGCGGGCTGTCCCCAATTTTTCGCCCCGTCGCATAATCCAGTAGCCTTGTGGCGCACGCCTCCAGGCGTGCCGCGTCGACATTCGTGTCGACGTGAACTGAGGGGAGGTACGGACCATTAGTTCTCGGTAACCGTCACAGCCTGCGCCAGCGCCGCACCACCCGCGCGCTTCGCGTCGATCAGCGCCTTCTTCTTACCCCGGAACGTCAACTGACCAGGCGTGTCACTCACATCTTCCCATTCATGGTGTGCCAGATAAACCACCAGCGTCACCTGCTCATCCGCCGGCATCGGATCAAGCGAAGCCGCCGCATCGGCAACCGCCAGCCGCATCGCCTGCTTCAACTGCGGAATCCGCTCGACACGCACCTTATGAGCCTTCACGACCTCATCTTTAGTCGCCGTCGGATGCATCATCGAGGTCGTCGATAGCACCGGGCTCACGTCCACCGTGAACACCGCTCCGTAACCTTCTAAATAAAGGCCCCGCGCAGGTCTGATGATCGAGAAAGGGTTATCCTGCCATAGGCTTTTAATCCGGTCGTCAAGACTCGTTTCAACCGACTTCAGCAAATTTCCGCTCAGCCGCGGCGCAGTCGCAGCCGCACAAATGGCAGCAGCAACAAGAAGAAAACTCAATATTTTTTTCATTGTCGTACGATCCCCGTAGTCGCGACGTATAACGTCGTGACCTTTCTATCCAAATCCGCATTCCGCTGCTCCACATCGGCAACCGCTCTGCCGACTGCCTGATCGACCCGCGCCTGAATCTCAGCGCTATCCACCGCCGGACGCATCATAAACCCATGCATCACGATCGCAGCCGCAATCACCAAAGCCGCTGCAAACGACGGCCGCAGAAACATCTGCCACCAGCGCGGCTCAAAAACTTTATCCGATACAAACGCGATCCGCCGCGGGACTTCTTCCTCGCGCAACGCCGACAACGTGTCGATGGTCAGCCGCACATCCGCCAACTCCCCACGGCAGCCCTGGCAGCTGCCGGCATGCGCTTCGGCCTCGCGGCGTTCCTTCGCCGCCAGTTCCCCGAGCGCGTAAGCTTTCCAGTCGTATTGTTCACAACTCATGTTTCACCTCGCAAAATTGCGTTTTCAGCAGCTCCAGCCCCGTATAAAGCCTCGATTTCACCGTCGAAACCGGGCAGCTCAGGATCTCCGCCATCTCTTCGAACTTGAACCCCTGATAAACCTTCAGCAGAACCGCCTCGCGCTGTTCTTCCGATAGCCGCCCCAGCGCCCTCTCGACCGCCAGCGACAGCTCGATCGGCAGCAACTCCGACCCGCGCACCGGATTGCCCCGCTCAAACGGCATCTCCCCCTCAGGCTTCCGCCGCCGCAGCATCGAAAACGCCTCGTTATGCGCAATCCGGAACAACCAAGCCCCAAACCGCCCCGGATCGTCGAGCTTACCGAGGCTCTGATAAGCCTTCAAAAACACGTCCTGACTAACGTCAAGCGCATCCTCACGATTCGCAACCAGCCTCAACAGGTAATTGAAGACGCGCTTCTCCCAACGAGAGACCAGAAGGTTATACCCCTCCACATCCCCCTTTCGCGCCTTCGCAATCAGGTCCCGATCTTCAACCTCGCGGAAGATCAACTATGTGGCTCCGTTCATAAAGACGCAGTCTCCGTCAAAAAAGTCGGCACTCGTGTGAAAAACTTCGGTACCGATGCGCTCGGTGGCGCGAGCTTCAGCTTGCAGCGTCGGCTTCAGCCGACGTCCACTGAACCGCGACCATCAGGGAGCGGATAGACGCGCCACCCTACAAAACTTCCTTCCCCACACGACGGCCCCAATTGACCTCGTCATGGCGATTCCTTTTCGTGATGCCCGCGACCAGCTGTTCAAGCCGATATCGATGCCGCGTCGAGCCCGGCTTGTCTCTTTCGGGTGACCCACCACCTTTCACAGCCGTCGGAAGACCCAGGTCGAGACTATGGCCCAATTTGGAAAGTTTAGCCGCCATCGACATACCTACTTCGACTATACGTCGCCGCAACGTCTCCCGAAAGCTGCCAGAATTCGTGAACTGCAAGACCAGCATCAAACGGGCTCTACTACACTCAGGCTGAAGCGATGAAACACACGGCTCAAGCTGAGGCGTTTAACCTTAAGGTCGAGTTCTCCCGTGAAGACGACGGGCAGTGGATCACCGACATTCCAGCCCTGCCTGGAGTTACGGTCTATGGACGGACGCGCAAGCAAGCCCTGGCTTCCGCCGAGGCCCTCGCATTGCGAGTTATCGCGGATCGCCTCGAGAGCCAGTCGAAAGCATTATCGAATCTGAGCATGCACAGCCAGCGCCTCTCGCGTCAATTTGAAAGGACCGTGGCGCAGCTCCGCGACCTCCAGAAAACCCGTCTGACCCAGGAAAAGCACGATCTGAACGACGTTCTCGACGTCATCGAGATGCTTGAGTCCACAGGAGAACCCTACGATCCGTCGGAAGATGGCTTCGTTTTTCCAAAACCGCAAATCGACGCCGCCATACGCACCCGCAACCGCGAACGCCTGATCTCGGAAGCCTACGAACACCGCTGCGAATCCGCCGCCGCGTAGCATACGGTAAGATAAACTCCAAATGCATGCCTGACGAGCCGCAGCCGCACCTCCGCCGCGAGCTCGGCCTCCGCGATCTCAGTCTCTTCCTAATCGCCGTCATGGTCGGCCCGCGCTGGATCTCGGTCGCCGCCCACGGTGGCCCCGGGACCATCATTCTCTGGATCCTCGCCGCCCTCCTGTTCGCCGTCCCTCTAGCCATCGCCGTCGCCACTCTCTCCGCGAAATATCCCGGAGCCGGAGGACTCTATCTCTGGGCCCGCCACGATTTCGGACCCTGGCCCGGATTCCTCAACTTCTGGGTCTATTGGCTCGGCATCGCCTTTCTAATTCCGGGCGCAGCGGTCTTCTCTTTGGGAATCGGCGCCTACGCCCTCGGACCTTCCTACGCCTACCTAGCCGACAATCGCCTTTACATGATCGGAGGCTCCCTCCTCCTCCTATGGACCGCCCTCATCACCAACATCATCGGCCTCAACATCGGAAAATGGACCGAAAATGTCGGCGGCGCAATGCCCTGGATTCTCTGCATCCTCCTCTGCGCAGCGGCAGCCGTCGTTGGAACACGCCATGGCGCCGCGACCCCGATCAATCTCAAAACCATGTGGCCCGTCTGGAACTGGGACACCATGAATTCCTGGGCCGCCATCGCCTTCGGCCTCACCGGAATGGAAGCCGCAGGCATGATGGCCGCCGAGATTCGCGATCCCACCAGAACCATCCCGAGAGCCGCGTGGATCAGCTCCGCCTTCGTCGCAATGTTCTATGTGTCCTCAACCATCGCCCTGCTAGTCCTGATGGCGCCACAGAAAATCAGTGAGATGAACGGACTAGCGCAAGTCAGCGCCACCGCGGCCCCCTGGCTTTCTCCCGTTGTAGTCGGCCTGATCCTGCTAATCGTCCTCGGCAGTTTCGGAGGCCTAGGATCCGCCGTCTCCCGCATGCCCTTCGCCGCCGGTGTCGATCATTTGCTCCCCGCAGCCTTCGGAAAAATCCACCCGCGATGGAACACCCCCCATGTCGCCATCCTCTCACTAGGCGCAGTCGCAACCCTTCTCCTCATCGCCTGCCAAGCCGGCGACACCATAAAAACCGCCTACCGCACCATCGTCGATCTGACCGTAATCGTCGGCTTCCTGCCCTACCTCTATATATTCGCCAGCGCCTGGAAAGCCCGAAAATGGTTCACTGCGATCTCCGGCACCGCCGTCAGCCTCATGGCGATCGCCTGTTCCATAGTGCCTCCTCCCGAGGTCACCAAATTCTGGCTGTTCGAAGGAAAACTAGCCCTAGGCACCGCCGCCGCCATAGCCTCCGGCTGGCTCCTATATCGACGAAACTCTCGGCCGCATGTATGACAAGACACGTCCCAGCCGCCTTGTGGCGCACGCACTCGTGCGTGCCGCGTCGACACTCGTGTCGACGCCCCGGGACCATCGAGATCTCGGGAGGGGATAATAGCAGTAACCGCTTCATGCTGACCTACCCCGACTCCGTGCGCTTCCTCTACGCACTGGGCAACGAAATCAAAACCGCGAAACTCGGACTCGATCGAATCCGTTTAGTTTTAGCGGCGCTGAACAACCCTCATCACTCCTTCCGCTCCATCCACGTAGCCGGCACCAACGGCAAAGGTTCCACCTGCGCCATGATCGAGGCTGGACTGCGCACCACCGGCATCCGCACCGGCCTCTTCACGTCGCCCCACTTAATCGAACCCACCGAGCGCATCGCCATCGACGGCATGCCCGTCACCCCGCGTCAATTCGAACGCGCCTTCGACGCCGTCCATAAAGCCGCCACCGAGCTCGACCTCGATTGCCACCCCACGTACTTCGAAACCGTAACCGCCATGGGCTTCTGGCTATTTCGAGAGATGCATGTTGAGACCGCAGTAGTTGAAGTCGGATTGGGAGGACGCCTAGACGCGACCAACGTCCTCAACCCCATACTCACCGCAATCACGCCCATCGATTTCGATCACGAGTCATTCCTGGGCGGCACCATTGAGGCGATCGCCACTGAGAAAGCGGGCATCCTCAAACCTGGCGTGCCCTCGATCTTCGCCCGCCAGCGCCCGGAGGCCCAGGCCGTGCTCGACCGCCGCGCAGCGGAACTTAAAATCCCTGTAAAGCACACCAGCGAGTTCCAGGTGCGCGACCTCCAAGTAACCGCGCGAGGCTCCGAATTCTCCGGCATCAAATGTCCCCTAGCGGGCGAGCATCAAATCGAAAACGCCCTAGCCGCCGCCCTCGCACTAGAAGCGCTCAGTATCTCTCCCAAAGGAATCGAAAACGCAGTATGGCCCGGCCGGCTGGAACGCATCTCTCCGAACCCCGACATCATTCTCGATGGCGCGCACAACCCCGCGGGCGCGCGAGCCCTGGCACGTTATCTCGAGCGCTTCTACGCGGGACGGAAAATCTGGATGATCTTCGGAGCCATGCGCGACAAGTCCGTCGATGAGATCGCAGGCATCCTTTTCCCTCTCACCTCCCACGTGATTCTCACCGCACCGGACAATGCCCGCGCACTGCGCCCCGAAGCGCTCGCCGAACTTACCGACCACGGCGGCGTTGCTCCAGATATCGCTGCAGCTCTCGAACGCGCTCGCCTGGAAGTCTCCGAAGACGACGTCATCGTCATCACCGGATCCCTCTTCCTGGTCGGCGAGGCCCGAGCGCTTTCGTACAATAAACACTCATGGCCTTTCTCTGGAGCGTGGTCTTCGTAATCCCGCTCATTTTTCTTTCCACGCTTTTCTTCGGAGTGATCAGCCTGTTTACCTCGGGCAAGTTCATGATGAGGCCCGCCCGCCTGTGGGCCCGTTCGCTCCTTAGAATTGCCGGCGTCCGCGTGAAAGTCGAAGGATTGGAAAAGCTCACCCCCGGCGCAAGCTATGTATTCGCGTCGAATCACTTGAGCTATATGGATACGCCCGTCATCCTCGCGAACATTCCCGCCGACTTCCGATTCATGGCCAAGGACGGACTCTTCAAGATTCCTCTTCTCGGCACCCATCTGAGCCAGGCCGGCCACATTCCCGTGCCACGCAGCGATCCCCGCGCCGCCGTCAAGACAATGACGCTCGCCGCCGAGAGCATCCGCACCAGGAATATTTCACTCCTCATTTTTCCCGAAGGAGGCCGCTCCCACGACGGCGTGCTGCAACCGTTCAAAGACGGCGCGGCTTATATTGCGATTAAGGCTCAAGTTCCTGTTGTTCCCCTCTCAATCTCCGGCACCCACGAAATCCTGGCCATGCATTCGGCAACCTTCCATCGCGGCCGAGTGACCCTCCGCATCGGCAACCCCATTTCAACCAATGGATTAACGCTCCATGACCGCAAATCCGTCACCGAAACCGCCCGCACCAGTGTATCCAGCAACATTGCACCATAAGTATGGAGACGCTGCCCGGCAGATCAACTCTTATGTGGTTGTTATCCATCTGATTCGGTGGGAGTTAGATACAGGATCCGGAGCAGGACTGTATAGAGTGGTGGCCGAACTCCACCGCCAGAGTGGTGCACCTCGACCATTAATAAACCATCATCTCGTTTATTTTCAGCTTGTTACAATTGGCATCCCGGATGCCCTTCTATGCTGCGTAGGGAGGATAAACAAAATGAAAACGAAACTGTTGGCGATACTCTTGGTGGCAGGCAGCAGCATGTTTGCCCAGACGCGTTTTTCGGTGGGTGTAAACGTAGGAGCACCTTTTCAGGCGAGATTTGGGGCGGTTGCCCGTCCTGCCTACCCCGGCCCAGGTTATGTCTGGGTCGACGCTTATAGGGATGCCTACGGCAACTGGTGCAACGGTTATTGGGCAGCTCCGCAATACGGCGGCGGCGCTTACTTCACCGGCGGCTACCGAGGCGACGAGCGCCGCGACTTCGGTCGTAACGAAGTGCGCCGCGATGTGCACAACGATTACCGCCCGGAGACGCGCAACAACAATGTCCGCCAGGACAGTCGCGGGTATGACCGCGGCTTCCGCCGCTAGTGTCTGAGCTTATCGGGCGGCTCTCTCCTCGATCTTCTCGATCGTCGTCTGAGCCGCCCGTGACAAGCTGATCGCCGGCATCAACCCGAATCCCCGACCCGCCGACGACACCATGCCTGTCTCTTTCTCCTGAATCTCGCGAAGGCCCCGGATGTCGCTCTCGTCGCCCTTCGCTCCGATCACGCGCATCGCCGCGAGCTTATCCGAAACATCCTTGTTACCGAGAAGCCTCCGAGCCGTCTCGATCACCCTTGGATCATCGAATGTCTGCGCGCGATCCAATGCCGCCGTCCCCACCAGCCCTCCATCCTTCGCGATATCCAGCAAATACGACAGCACTATCTCATCGCGATAATTTGCGAGCCCCTCTACCGCATTGATACCGACCAGTAACTGAGGATCGCGCGCCGCCGCCGTCAGCAGCGGCAGCAACTCCGGCTTCTCGAACCCTCCGATCTCCCTCGCCGCCAGCGCACGAATCTCGAAGTTTGGATCGGTAAGCGCATCCTTCAACTCCGCAATCGCGCCCGCCTTCCGCAGATTCGTACCCGCGCAGGCGCGAAAGGTTGTATCGTTGAGAGCCTTCCGCATGGTCGCGATCACTTGCGCGTCGGTCGAGCCGCGCAGCTCGAAGCACGCGTTATTTCGCTGCGCGACGTTCAAGCTCGGGTCCACCATGCGAGCTAACAGCGATAGAGATAAAACGATTTGCATAATGTTTCCTATATTCCTCGGCTTCTTTGGTTTTTCCGACGGCTAGCGCAATCTGCTCGGCGTGATAGTAGAACACCGGCTCGGGCGTGCCCATTATTAATGCCTTCGGCATCGCCTGATCCGCTTCGGCGAATTTCTTGTTCTTGTAGAGCGCCCATGCCAGCGCGTCGTAGCTATAAATGTCCTTGCGGACGTCGAGTTCCGCCGTCGCCAGCTCCAGCGCCCGATCCACATGCCAATCGTGATCGGCGAAAATCAGCGCGACGTTTCGATTGGTTACTTCGCCGCTATTTTTGTTTATTTTGTCGATAACATCGAGCATCTCGGCCTGTTTGTGGGCGTTTTTTGCATCTTTTTGATGCATGTAGAGGTCAAAAAGCGCTGCCGCGTAATCGGGCATCGGAGTCGCCGACTGCGCGCGTTCAAAGCTTGCAATCGCCGCTTTAAACTGGCCTTTCGCCGCCTGCGCTCGACCCATTCCCGCATATCCAGGGTGATAGCCAGGGAATGCGCGCACCGCTTCCGCGTACGCTGTTTCCGCCTCGTCCGCTTGCCCATTTTTCAGATACAGGTGACCTAGTTCCACCCAGCACCACGCCGTATTTTCCGACTGCGGATTCCCGGCGCCGATTGCTTTTTTCATGATGTCGATTGCACCGGGCATATCGCCCGACAAAAATCGGAACCACGCGGCGCGGTTATAGCTCGCCAGATCCGGCCGCAGCACGACCATCTTTTGATATGCCTCCGCCGCGCCATCGTAATCGCCCATCTCCACTAAAGCATCGCCTAGCGTGCCCCAATTCCACGGACCGTTCGGAGAAATGTTCATCAACTGCCGCGAATACTCGGCCACTTGCTTGAAGTGGTGCCGTTCGAGTTCGATCTCACTCCGCAGCCGCAAGGCTTCGTAGTTCTGGCTGTCGGCCGAAATCACGTTGCCCACAATCTGCGCGGCACGATCCAGATAGCTGAAGTCGGTGGTCTCGCGCATTTTCTGGATATAAGCCCCGGCCAGCAGATTCTGATAATGAGAAGGATTCTATCGG